>CAZLEQ010000012.1:47613-66064 GCA_964558575.1 uncultured Acidimicrobiaceae bacterium
GCGGAGCGAGTCAGGGGCTGAAGGAGTTTCACCTTCAGATGCCCGAATTTCGTCGTTCTCGTGCCCTCATCATCGGATCAGTGCTGGCCCTCTTCGTTGCCGCGTTCTCCGTCGACTACAAGGTGGAGCGTGGGGATACGTTGGGTCGGATCGCCCGGGAGCACGGCGTCTCCCTCTCGGAGCTGATCAAGGCCAACAACATCTCCAACCCCAATTTGATCTATACCGGGCAGGTTCTCACCATCCCCGGTCGGGGCGGCCGCGCCGACATCACCCACGTCGTAGTGCGCGGGGACACGCTCACCAGGATCGCCGCCAGCTACGGATCTTCGGTCTCCTCGATCGTCTCGGCCAACCCCATCTCCAACCCCAACCTCATCCGCATCGGACAACAGATCCTGATTCCATCGGGAGTGAGATCGGGAGCCACCAGCAGCGGCAGCGACATCTCCAACCGAACCGGGCAGTACCACGTGGTGAAGCGTGGGGAGACCGTGAGCCACATCGCAGCCCAGTACAGCGGGGTGTCCGGCGACGACATCATCAAGGCCAATGGGATCATCAACGGGCTCATCTACGCCGGCTCCGCCCTATATCTGAGCGGTCCCGGCTATGTGGCTTCAGGGTCCCAAGGGTCGATCAGCTACACCGTGCGCACCGGCGACCGACTCGGTGACATCGCCCACCGTCACAGGGTTCCACTCCGGTCTCTGGTGAGTGAGAACAACATCTCCAACCCCAACCTCATCCGCTCCGGCCAGGTGATCGCCATTCCCGCCGGCACCCAGTGGGTCTGTCCGGTGCAGGGTGCCTCCTACATGAACGACTGGGGGTTCCCACGTGGGGGCGGCACTCGTTATCACGAGGGCAACGACTTGTTCGTCAGCCGGGGAACCCCAATCCGAGCGCCGGTGGGGGGAATGGTCGAGTTCACCACGGGGACCATCGGAGGTCTCCAGTTCAGGCTGATGGGCAGCGACGGCGTCGTCTACATCGGCACGCACATGGACAGGTTCGGGAAGGATGGCACGGTGCGCGCCGGAGACGTGATCGGATACGTCGGCACCACCGGCAACGCAGTGGGCACCCGGCCCCACCTGCACTTCGGCATGTACTACAAGGGAACCGTGGTCAACCCCTACCCAACTCTGGTCAAGCACGGCTGCTGAGCACTAGCGGGGTCGAACCACATCGAACCGGTCCCGGGTGCTGATATATGTGGTACCCGCCATCCGTCCCACCGCCCGCAGGGCATCGTTGTCGATCCTGGTCCCATCGAGCACGGACGGTTCGACGTGGATGACGATCACGTCTCCGACCACCAGCTTCGTCCTCTCCTTCTCCCCCAGTTGGATCACTCGACTCACCCGACACTCCAGGTTCGCCGGGGACTCGGCTACCAATGGGGCGGCCACCTTGGTCCCCTCCACTGGGGTGAGGCCGGCGATGGCGAACTCGTCGTCGTCCACTGTGAAGGATCCTGACGTGATCGACATGGCCTCGACGACGTCCTCCGAGACGATGTTGACGGTGAACTCGCCCGAGATCTCCGCGAGAGTCGCCGAATCCTTGGGACGGTCGGAGTGACTGCCTGCCGAGAACAGGACCACCGGCGGGTTCGTGGACACGACGTTGAAGAACGAGAACGGGGCCAGGTTGTTCGAGCCGTCCTCCCGCCGGGTCCCGATCCACCCGATGGGCCGGGGCACGACCAACCCCGAGAGGAGCTTGTAGCTGTCTCTGGACTCCGTGTCGGCGAGGTCGAAGACCACCTTGCTCATGCCATGACTTCACGCAGATGGTCGAGTCTGATCGCTCCCGCCTCCAGCATCCGGCGGTGAAAGTCCCTCAGCTGGAAGTCAGGGCGGCCACGGGCCAGGTCACGCATGTCGAGGATCTCCCGCTCCCCCACCTTGTAGGAGATGGCCTGGCCCCACCAACCCAGATAACGCTTGACCTCCGACTCGGCGATGTCTCTCGCCTGCAATCCGATCTGCTCCATGTAGGCGACCGCCCGCTCGTAGTCCCAGACCTCACCGGGGCAGTGGGGAGCCGACTCGGGGATGGTCAGACCGAGTTGGCAACCGATGTCGACCACGACCCGTAGCGAACGGAACAGCTGGCTGGCGAGAAGCCCCAACCGATACTCGGGCTTCTCGAAGAACCCGAGCTCGTCCATCAGCCGCTCGGCGTAGAGCGCCCAACCCTCTCCAGCCCCCGAATACCAGATCACCGTCCGATGGAACCGTGACAGTTTCTCCCTCTGCAGCACCGAGGTGCCGATCTGGAGGTGATGGCCGGGGAAGCCTTCGTGGTATGCGGTGGAGACCTCCTGCCAGTAGGGAAGACTCTCGCGACTCCCCGGGGCGTACCAGATCGACCCCGGACGGCTGAAGTCTTCGGATGGTGACATATACCAAGCCCCCAGACTCCCTCCCGGAGGTGCGATGTTGACCGTGACCACCTTGAGCTCGTCGGGCACGTCGAAGTGCTCGCCGGCGAGCTGTGAGATCGCCTGCTGCTGGATGCCCGAGACGAATTCGACGAATTCCTCCCGTGTTTCCGCGGCGCGGTCGGGATCGGTCTCCAGCATCTCGATGACCTCGAAGACGGTCTTGTCGGAGTCGATGTCGCGCGCCGTCGACTCCATCGCCTCACGGAGCCGGAAGACTTCTCCCCAACCCCACTCATAGGTCTCCTCCGGGTCGATGGTCATCCCCAGGAACTCGTCCACGCCGCGCAGATACTCGTCCCGACCGACGGCGTCTTCTGTTCTCGCCGCGGGGAGGTAGGTCGACTTCATCCACTCCGCGAACCCTGCGAGGGCCGCTCTCGCCTCGTCGACTGCGGCCGCCACACGTTCGGGATCGGCCCCGACCGCAGCCGCCTGGTCCGGAAGGGAGAGAAACCGGGACTCCTCCGATGCCGCCGCCTCGGCCTGTTCGGTCACCGACTCCGCTTGCCTGACGGCGACGGTGTCCCCTGCTGCCACTCCCGCCTCGAGAGAGTCCTGGTATCCCCCGAGCATCCCCCCATATCCGTCGAGACGGGCGACGACCGCATCCCAGTGCTCGAGGCGATCCTTCCTCATCACATCGAACACATCGCGCATGTACTGAAAGGGACTGGCGATGTGGTTGAGATCACGTCGCCACTCATGAGCCTCGTACTTGCCGATTCTCTCGGTGAGCCAATCACTCAGCACCCGGGCGGCGAAGGCCTGAACCGAATCGGCATGGCCGAGGTGCTCGGCGAGCTCGTCTTTGGTCCGTCGGTAGAGATCGGTCCGCTCGGCCAGGCCCGCGGGGGAGAAGTCGCCGCATTCGTCGTCATGTCCGGCGATCCCGAACAGAGTCGCCCCGATGGGTACGAGGGCTGCCCATTCCTCGGTGAATCGGTCTGAGATCTCAAAGGGTGTCGACATGCAGCGGAGGCTAAACGGGTCGACCGGTTCCCTGTTCCGATACTCTCGGCATCTCGTGACCGATCTCATCGACGTCCGACCCGACGAGCGCTTCGACGTTGATCGGCTTGTGGAGTGGATGGCGACGACCGACGACCTGCCCGACGGAACGCCCGCGATTGCCCAATTCGGCGGGGGCAAAGCCAATCTCACCTACTTGCTGACGTTCCCCGATGGCTCCGACCTCGTGCTACGACGGCCACCCCTCGGCCCGGTGGCCCAGGGAGCCCATGACATGTCTCGGGAGTATCGGGTCTTGTCGAGGCTATGGCGCTCGTTCGACAAAGCCCCTCGCGCCGTGGCCTACTGCGAAGACGAGTCGGTGATCGGGGCGGATTTCTTCCTCATGGAGCGAAGGGACGGGGTCGTCGTCCGTGGCTCGATCCCCGATCGATTCGGTGGCGGAGAGGACACGGCGGCGACGCGGAAACTCTCCGAAGTCGTGATCGACACGCTTGCGGAGCTCCATGCCGTCGACCCTGCATCTTGTGGGCTCGACGACCTCGGCCATCCCGAGGGCTTTCTCAACCGTCAAGTGGAGGGCTGGCTCGGGCGGTGGGAGAAGGCGAAACACGAGGACAACCGGCTTGCCGACGAGGTCGGGCGGTGGCTGATCGACCACCTTCCGCCCGAGTCGACCCCGACCCTTCTCCACAACGACTGGCGGTTGGACAACATGGCGGTTGCCCATGACGATCCCGGCCGATGTGTCGCGGTCTACGACTGGGACATGACCACCCGCGGCGACCCTCTGGCCGATGTCGGGACCCTCATGGGGTCATGGTTCGACCCCGGGGAAGCTCCGGGTGAGTTGAGCATGATGCCCACCCAGGCACCCGGCTGGCTGACCCGGACCAGCGCGGTATCCCGCTATGCGGAGAGGTCGGGGCGGGACATCAGCCAGGTCGACTGGCACCTGGTGTTCGGTGCCTGGAAGCTCGCCATCATCCTCCAGCAGATCTTCATCCGCTGGCAGCGGGGTCAGACCCAGGACGAGCGCTTCGCCTCACTCGACGACGGGGCCCGTCACCTGTTTCACCTCGCCGCGGCGAGACGGCCCTGATCCCGCGGTCACGGTCTTGAGACTGGCCGTCTCGACAGGGTCCTAACATCCGCCGGTCCATGCCTGCCGTCGAAGCCAGAGACATCGTCAAGACCTTCGGAGACGTCAGAGCCCTCGACGGCGTCAGCCTGTCATTCGAGAAGGGCATCGTCTACGGCCTCCTCGGCCCCAACGGAGCCGGCAAGACCACGTTGATCCGGGTGCTGACCACCCTGCTGAAGCCGGATGCGGGGTCCGCTCGCGTGGCAGGCAAAGACGTCCTCGCCGACCCGGTCGGGGTTCGCAACAGGATCGGTCTCGCGGGCCAGTTCGCCGCCGTGGACGAGTTCTTGACCGGGCGGGAGAACGTCGAGATGGTCGGCCGGCTCTACAACCTGTCCCGAGCGGAGGCATCCCGACGAGCGGAGGACGTGCTCGAGCGCATCGACCTGATCGACACCGCCGATCGCCCGGTACGGACCTATTCGGGGGGGATGCGTAGACGTCTCGACTTGGCCGCTTCCATGGTCGGCCGCCCCGAGGTGCTCTTCCTCGATGAGCCGACCACAGGCGTCGACCCCGGCAGTCGACTCAACCTCTGGGACCTCATCGAGGAGTTGGTGGCGGGTGGGACGACGCTCCTCCTCACCACCCAATACCTCGACGAAGCAGACCGTCTCGCGGATCGGATCGGAGTGATCGACCACGGCCGTCTCATCGACGAAGGGACCTCAGACGAGTTGAAAGATCGGCTCGGCGGAAACGTCGTCGAGGTGCATGTCGCCGAGAGCGAGCTGACCTCGGCGGTGGGCGCCCTCACCGCGGTCGCCGGGGGTGAGCTGAGGACCGAGAGACAGTCGATCGTGATACCAGCCATTCGAGGGGCCCGCACCCTCACCGCGGCCGTGCGGGCACTGGACGACGCCGGAATCGAACCGCATGACATCGGACTGAGGCGCCCGACGCTCGACGACGTCTTCCTCACCCTGACCGGGCACACCGCGCGCGAGGTGGCCAGGGAACCTGAGACCCCGGCCCGGGCCGACGGGGGCGACTCGTGACCACCGAAACCAGAGCCGGTCGAAGAGTCCGGGCATCGGACGCCTTGAGACACACCGCCGTCATCACCCGCCGCAACACGCTTCGAGTGGTCCGGCTCCCCCAGCTCCTGTTCTTCTCGACCGTGCAGCCGGTGATGTTCCTCCTCCTCTTCAACTACGTGTTCGGCGGGGCCATCGCGATCGAGGGCCCGGGGGGCGCGGTGCCCGGAGGCGGGGAGTACATCAACTGGCTGATCCCGGGGATCCTCGTCCAGACCGTGGTCTTCGGAGCCACCGCCACCGCCCTCGGCCTCACCGAGGACCTCGGGGCCGGCGTGATCGACCGATTCCGCTCACTCCCCATGGCCAGGTCGGCGGTCCTGACCGGGAGGACGCTCGCCGACCTGGTACGCAACACCTTCGTGAACGGCCTCATGCTCGTGGTCGGGTTCCTGATGGGCTGGCGCTTCGACCAGGGCGTCGCGAAGATGCTCCTCGGGGTGGCCATCGCCCTCCTGTTCGGTTATGCATTCTCCTGGGTGATGGCCACGATCGGCCTGTTGGCCAAGACGCCCGAGGCGGCGCAGTCCGCCGGGTTCCTACCGATCTTCCCGCTGGTGTTCGCCTCATCGGTCTTCGTCCCCACGGCCTCCATGCCCGGTTGGCTCCAGGCGTTCGCCGAGAACCAGCCCGTGTCGGTCGTGGCCAACGCGGTCAGATCGCTGATGATCCCAGAACAGGCGCTCGCTCCCTTGGGACTGGACCAGGGCACACTCATCTGGCAATCGGTGGTGTGGATCGCAGTGATCATCGTGGTGTTCGCACCGCTGGCGGTCCGTCAGTACAGGAAGGCAGTCATCTAGGGGGCCCGGAGTCATTGAACTCGGGGCGCTGGACTTCGCTGACCGGGGCTGCGAACCCTGGGTTGGTCGGTTGGCGGTTTGGCGGTCAGTAGTCGATGCCGCGGCGGGCCATGATCCCGGCGTCGTAGGCGTGTTTGACCTTGCGCATCTCGGTGACCGTGTCGGCGATGTCGACGAGCTCTTCGGGAGCGTCGCGACCGGTGAGGATGACGTTGACCTTCTCGGGTCTGTTCCTCAGGGACTCGACCACGTCGGCCAGGTCGATCCACCCCCAGTTGACCGGATATGTGACCTCGTCGAGGACCACCAGGTCGTACTCCCCCGATTGGATCGTCTCCCTGGCGTGGGCCCATCCGGCCGTGGCGATGGCCTCGGACTCTTCCAGGTCCTCGGAGTCCCAGGTGAAGCCATCTCCCATCGCCCACCAGTCGACACCGATCTCCCGTGCCGTCTTCTCCTCCCCGACATTCCATTCTCCGGACTTGAGGAACTGGATGACCGCCACCTTCCATCCTCGGGCCACCGCCCGCATCACGGTGCCGAAAGCGGCGGTCGACTTGCCCTTGCCGTCTCCGGTGTTGATCAGGAGCAGGGAGGGAGCACGCTTCGACCCCCGGGGGGGAGCTTCAGTTGGTGGGATTCGATCGGTCATCGCTCCTGACGCTCCTCAATGGGACGACGATCGGGCCGTCCTCGTCGTCGACGACCTTGATCCCGGCACCGTAGTGCTCCTTCAGATTGACCTCGGTCAGCACCTGCGCCGGAGCACCTTCGGCGACGATGGAGCCCTTGCTGATCAGCACCAGCCGGTCGGCGTAACGCCCGGCCAGGGTCAGGTCGTGGGCAGCCGTGACCACGGTGAGACCCTCCCGTCTGCGGAGATCGTCGATCACGTCGAGCACCTCGACTGCATGACCCACGTCCAGGCTGGCGGTTGGCTCGTCGAGGAGCAGGACCGGCGCCTCCTGGGCCAGGGCCCTCGCCAGAACCGCTCGCTGCGCCTCCCCTCCCGAGAGTGTTCCGAGGGGGCGGCGGGCGAACTCGGAGAGATCGAGCTTCTCGAGCGCGAGACGCACTGTCTCGACGTCGTGCCTGTTCTCGGCGGCGAGGTAGCCCAGGTGTGGAGTCCGCCCCAGCATGACGTAGTCGGCCACCCCCATCTCGTCGGGAAGATGGGGACGCTGTGGCATCCATGCCACGTCGAGCCCGGGCCGCTGCTGTCTTCCCCCGAGCGCAACCAACCCCAGGTGGGGTGCCACCCCGACCGCGGTCTTGAGGAGGGTCGACTTGCCCGCGCCGTTGGGGCCGATGAGACCCAACCACTCGCCGTCCGAGGCCTCGACGCTGACCGGCCCCAGCACCCTCACCCCGCCGTAGCTCACCGCGACATCCGTCCACGAGATCACGCCGGTCCCCTCATCGTTCGCAGCACCAGCAGGAAGAACGGAGCACCGAAGAACGCGGTGACCACGCCGATCGGCAGCTCTGCGGGCGACACCAATGTCCGGGCGGCCACATCGGCCAGCATCAAGAAAGAGGCACCGAAGAGGATGGACAGGGGGATGATCGCCCGGTAGCTCCATCCGAAGAACAGTCTGATCGTGTGGGGGACGATGATCCCGACGAACCCGATGAGCCCGCTGACCGACACCGCGGCGGCGGTGGCCATCGTCGCCGCCAGGACGACCACGGCCCGAACCCGGCTCACATTGACCCCGAGGGCGCTGGCCTCGTCGTCTCCGAGGCTGAGAACGTCGAGCAGTCTCCTGGCGGCGAACAGCACCGCCGTGGCGAGCACTGCATAGGGCAACAGTTCCCGGACATCGCCCCAACCCACCGTCGCCAGCCGCCCCAGGATCCACGAGTAGACCTCGCGGAGGGTCTCGACATTCTGCTGGAGGAGATAGGTTTGGACTGCGGTGGCGAATGCCGCCACCGCTACTCCGGCCAGGATCAGCGAAGTCGCCGAACGCCCTCCCACGGACCGCCCCAGTGCATAGGTGACTACCACCGCGGTCAGGCCACCCAGGAACGCAAAAGGCGCCAGCAAAGCCGACTCCCTGGTGACGGCGAATGCCACCGTCGCTCCCAGACCCGCCCCGGCGGCCACGCCCAGCAGATAGGGGTCGGCGAGCGCATTGCGGAACACCCCCTGGTAGGCAGCACCCGCGACCGCCAATACGGCCCCGACCATGGCACCGAGCACCAGCCGGGGCAGTCTGATCTCGAAGAGGATGCTCGTCTCCACTTCGGTGAGACCCGATTCGACTGCAACACCGGGCAGCGTGTCGACCAGTGCCCTCACCACCGACATCGCATCGAGGCCAGCCGCCCCCACCGTGGCGGCGAGAGTGGCCACGGCCAGCATCGAGAGAGCCCCCAAAGTCAGCGGTATCCAGCCGACCCTGGCCGACCGCGCTTCGGTGCCGGGAGATCCCCGGCTCAACTCTGGCTCATATATGCCTCGAGGGCGTCAGCCACCGACTGTGCGAACTGGACGATCCGCGGTCCCCATCGTGAGGCGATGTCGGCGTCGAGCTCGAACACATTCCCCTCCTGCACGGCAGTGAGCGCACTCCAGCCGGGGCGGGTGGCGACCGTGTCGAGAGACTCCCCATACCGGGCGTCGGCCAGGAAGATGAGATCGGGGTCGGCAGAGACGACGAACTCGCTGGAGAGCTGGGGGTAGCCGAACGCCGAACCGTCCTCGTCTGCCGGATCGGCGATGTTCTCGAGACCGAACATCGAGTAGATCTGTCCGAAGTAGGTCGACGAGGTGACGGTGTACAGGTTGGAGTCGATTTCGTGGAAGTAGGTGGTTCCAACGGGAATCCCCGTCGCCTCGGCGGCGATCCGATCGAGATCGGAGGCGATCTGCTGGCTCAGAGCGGCAGCCGCCCGCTCGTTTCCGGTGGCGACCCCGGTCGCCTCGATCTGGTGGTAGGTGCCGTCGAGGGTCACGGCTGCGGTGAAACTGATCACCGGGATCCCCGCTGCGTCGAGAGACGCGATCAAGTCGCCGGGGTCGTAGGAGATGAACACGAGATCCGGCTCGTACGCCAGGATGGCCTCGATGTTGGGGGTGAAACCGGAGAGGTCGGTGACGGGAGCGTCTCCTGGGTAGTTGGACTGGTCGTCCACCGCCACGACCTGATCGCCGGCTCCGATGGCGAACAGGATCTCGGTGGTCGCCGTATCAATAAAAACGATCGCATCGGGCCTCACTTCGATGGTCACCGGGCCGTGGTCGTCCTCGATCGTGACCGGGAAA
This sequence comes from uncultured Acidimicrobiaceae bacterium, assembly GCA_964558575.1. Classification (GTDB taxonomy): domain Bacteria; phylum Actinomycetota; class Acidimicrobiia; order Spongiisociales; family ZC4RG35; genus JANQRA01. The sequence goes on from CAZLEQ010000012.1 coordinate 57,293, forward strand.
CCCGTCTCCATGGCAGTCGTGGTGAGCGCCGTGGTGGTGGTCACCGTCTCGATAGTGGTGGCACCTGGTGGGCGGGTGGTAGTGGTCGTGTCGATGGTGTCGGCTGTGCCGCAGGCGGCAAGGATCAGCAGCGCTGCGAGGAGCGAGATACTCCTTCTCATATAGAAACATCCTCCGTGTCTGGAGGATGAAGCGGGTCTGCGGGCGACCCTTGCGCCCACGGGTCCGTCTTCATCCGAGACGTATACGCGACCCTGGGACCAGGCGACCTGGCTCGTCTCCCTCGTGGCTCGCGTCCACGGGGAGCTTCGCAGTTGCGGGACAGCACCGGATTCCAACCGGTTTCGCTGCTCCCGGGGCACCCGCCCTTTGTGGCAGGCGAAGAGGACTCTAGCCCGGGTGGCGTAGTCCGACCAGCGTGTCGGCTAGGAGATCAACCCACGTCTTCGGTGCGTACCCCGAGAGTGAGGTCGACGGTCATCTCGTCGTCGTCGCGCAGGATGAGAACCTCGACGGTGTCGCCTGGCTGATGGGAGCGAACCTGGGCCACCAGGTCCCGCCAACCGAAGATGGGGACCCCGTCGAGCCCGATGACCACGTCGTCGACGCGTAAACCCGCCGAATCCGCCGCCGACTCGGCCACCACCGCGGTGATGACCGCTCCTGCCTGGCCTTCGGTGATGACGTCGTCACCCTGGACCCCGAGGAAGGCGGTCTGGATGGGCTCGTTGGAGACGATGGCGTCGGCATAGGTCACCGCGATGTCGGCCGGGACCGCGAATCCCACCCCATCGTTGGCTCCGCTGTCGGTGAATATGGAGACGTTGATCCCGAGGACCCGGCCGAGACGGTCGACCAGGGGGCCACCCGAGTTCCCGGGGTTGATGGCGGCGTCGGTCTGCACCATTGCGGAGCAGTTGAACTCCCCGCTGTCGGGTCGGACCGAGCAGTTGGTCTGGTCGATCGCCGAGATGATTCCTGCGGTCACCGTCGACTCGAGACCCCACGGACTGCCTACAGCGATCGCCATCTGCCCCACCCGTGGTTTCTCGGTGACGAACGTCGCCGGAGTCAGCCCGTCGCGGGCCACCTCGATCACCGCGATGTCCACCTCGGGTGCGGTCCCGAGCACATTCCCGGTGACCTGTTCGCCATCGGTGAACCTGATCCTCACGGTGTCCGATGTCTGGACGACATGAGCCGCGGTCACGATCAGCCCATCGGCGTAGACCACCCCCGAGCCGACGCCAGTCCTGGTCTGGATGTGCACCACGGAAGGGAGGATGACATCGGCGGCGTCGGCCACCGGCTCGTTGACCTCGTGATCGTCGGCAAAAGCGACATCGAGCTCATCGCTGGAGGTCGTCGTGGTGGTGGTCGTGGTGGTCTCGTCGGCGGCGAGCCCGGGAGGGGAGGAGTCGGGATAGAGCCATATGAGCCCAGTGACGATGAGGGCGACGGCGCCGAAGAAGAGGAGCCCCGACAACCAAGTCGAGGTCCGCTTCCGGCCCTGGTCTGTGCTCACATCCGTCACAACTGAACTCCTGAACTCCCAAGATACGGCGTGCCCGTCAATACGCTCCTAGACCATCCATTGAGTCTCGGTGAATGGCGATGCTGCCGGCGGGTCTTCCAAACCCTCCGCGATGGGGATCCACACCACCATCGTGGTGCCGCGCCCGCCCCTACCGGGAAACGAGGCGAGGCTGCCCCCATGGCCCTCGGCGATCTGAGTGACGATCGACAAACCCAGGCCCAGCCGGTCTTCCGGCTCTCGGGGGAGTCCGGCACCGGAGTCGGCTACACCGAACCACGCCCAACTCCCGACAACACCGCTCCCGGCGTAGACCGTCGTGCCCCGGGGAGCCGCCTTGACCGCATTCTCCATCAGGTTGGTGAGGGCGCGGTCGAGGGCGATCTCCACCCCGGACACCCGCGCCGGGCCGGCGATCGCTTCGATGGAGACCTCCTCGGACGCCGCCAGCGGGGTGAAATCGTCGGCCTTGGCCGTGATCAGGTCGGCCAGATCGACCTCGACGCTCTGTGCCTTTCCGGTCTGGAGTCGGGCCGAGGCGAGGAGGTCCTCGATCATCTTCGACATCTTCTCGGCGTTGCGACGGATCACCTCACCGGCCTGCTTCCAGTCTTCGAGACTCGAGCCCGGGTGGGCGAGGAGCAGATCGACGTTCGATCTGATGACGGTCAGGGGGGTCCTCAAGTCGTGGGAGGTGTCGGCGAGGAACTGTCGCTGGCTGGAAAACGCCCTGTCCAGCCGCTCCAGCATCGCGTCGAAGGTGTCCCCGAGACGCTTCAGCTCGTCATCGGGGCCCTCGAGCCCGATGCGCTTGCTCAGGTCGGAGGCCTGTATCTCACGGGCCACGGTGGTGATCTCGCCCACCGGCCGGAGCACGCGTCCCGACATGACCCAGCCCACCACGATGCTGAGCAGGAAAAGGATCCCCACCGCGATCAAGGTGAAGCGCGCCACCTCGTCGAGGACGATGTCGTTGTAGATCGTCTCGATGGCCCTCACCTCGATCTCGGGGTAGTAGGGGAGCTGGAACACCTCGCCGTCCTCGAGCACGACCCGTCTCCCCTCCCAGAGGTGGGTCATCATCGTCTCCGAGTGCAAGCCCCTCTGCACCGCCAGATAGACCAGACCGAGCAACGCTCCGCCGAGACCGAAGACGAGTGCGGAGTACTGCACCGAGAGCCGGAACCTGATCGACTGCCAACTCGGCATCTCAACCCTCCTCGAGGCGGTAGCCACGTCCGGCGAGCGTGTTGATCAACGGTGGCTCGCCCAGTTTCTTTCGAAGATTGCTCACCGTGACCCGGACCACATTGGTGAGAGGATCGGTCATCTCGTCCCACACGTGCTCCAGCAGGTGCTCCTGGCTCATCACCACACCGGCGTGGGCCATGAAGTAGTGGAGCAGAGCGAACTCCTTCGAGGTGAGCTCGAGACGCTCACCATCGCGGGTGGCGACGAACCGGGCGTGATCGAGTTTCAACGGACCGACCTCGAGGACCGGATCGCTGTCGGTGTCGCGGCGGATCAGGGCGCGGATCCGGGCCGACAGCTCGGCGAAGGCGAAAGGCTTCACTAGATAGTCGTCGGCGCCGGCGTCGAGGCCGACGACACGATCCCCGACGTCGTCGCGGGCAGTGAGCATCAAGATCCGGGGACGGCCCCCCTCGAAGGTTGGGATCTGCCCGGAGATCAGATCACGACAGAGTTGGAGACCGGACCCATCCGGGAGATTCCAGTCGAGGACCACCACGTCGTAGCCGGCAGACCTGAGCTTCAGGTCTGCATCCGCCGAACGCGAGGCCACGTCGACGGCATGACCATCCCGTCGGAGACCGCGGGCGATGACATCGGCCAGATCGGGCTCGTCTTCGACTACGAGGAGACGCACGACGACCCAAGATATGACGCAACAGTTAATCGACGAATAAACCGGGCATGTGACATTCGGGAAGCAAGTATGGACTTCCGACCCATATGGATCTGCAACCTCATGCCGAGTCTGTCAGTCGGAGATATCGATGGTCGTGACATTCATCACCCAGGACCAGGAAGGGTTCCACACCTACACCGGTCACGTCGTCAGCCGGGGCCCCTCGACGATCGTGGTCTTACTCACCGAGCCGTTCGGCCTCGCCGGGCGCTCGGTGCAGTTCCCGATCAGCGAGGTGGTCGAGGAAAAGGTGATCTCTGTCTAGAGAGCCAGGGGGCCCGGCGATAGGCTGACCCCCGATGTTCCTCGAAGCCTCGACTCTCTCCACCTTCGCCATCCTCGGCGCCATCGGCGCCTTTTTCGGCCTGATCGGCGGTTTCCTCGCCTCCGCTCGAAGCCTGGCCGGGACGTTCCTCATGGGAATCATCGGTGGCATCGCCCTGTCGGCCATCCTGCTCGCCGCCGGGGCACCGCCGATCTACGGGATCGGGGCCGAGAACTTCTCGGTGGTGTGGGCCGCACTGGGCGGTCTGGTCCTCGGCTTCGTGGTGGGCCGCTCCAACGTCTGACCGCTCCCCTCCGCGCTGCACCTGGTCGCGCAAACCGCAACCGGGTGCAGCCCGGTCGGGAAAGCTATGAGCTCCGAAGCAGCGAGACGTTTAGCCGACGGCGCCGGCCGCCGCCATGTTGAGCTCGATGAGACGGTTCATCTCGACCGCATACTCCATCGGCAGCTCCTTGACGATGGGCTCGATGAACCCGGCGACGATCATCGACGTCGCCTGATCCTCGGTGAGACCGCGGGACATGAGATAGAAGAGCTGATCCTGGCCGACCTTCGACACCGTCGCCTCGTGGCCGATCTCGGCGTCGTTCTCCTCGATCTCCATGTACGGATAGGTGTCGGAGCGGCTGTCCTCGTCGAGGATCAGGGCATCACAGCGGACGAAGCTCTTGGCGTTCTCCGCCCCTGGCTCCACTCTCACCAGACCGCGGTAGCCAGAGCGACCTCCACCCTTCGCGATCGACTTGGAGACGATCGTCGAGGTGGTGTTGGGGGCGGCGTGGACCATCTTGGCCCCGGCGTCCTGATGCTGGCCGTGACCGGCGAAGGCGATGGAGAGCACCTCACCGTGGGCTCCCTCCTCCATCAGCCAGACGGCGGGGTACTTCATGGTCAGCCTCGATCCGAGGTTGCCGTCGACCCACTCCATGGTGGCGTTGCGATAGGCGGCGGCTCTCTTGGTGACCAGGTTGAACACGTTGTTGGACCAGTTCTGGATGGTGGTGTAGCGGCAGCGCCCACCTTCCTTGACGATGATCTCCACCACCGCCGAGTGCAGCGAGTCGGTGGTGTACGTCGGCGCCGAGCAGCCCTCGACATAGTGCACGTAGGCACCCTCGTCGACGATGATCAGCGTCCGCTCGAACTGGCCCATGTTCTCCGAGTTGATCCGGAAGTAGGCCTGGAGCGGCTGGTCTACGTGAACACCGGGAGGCACGTAGATGAACGACCCGCCGGACCAGACCGCCGAGTTGAGTGCGGCGAACTTGTTGTCGTTGGGCGGGATGATGGTACCGAAGTGCTCCTTGACGATGTCGGGGTACTCGCGGACCGCGGTGTCCATGTCGGTGAACAGCACACCGAGAGACTCGAGGTCCTCCCGGTTGCGGTGATAGACGACCTCCGACTCGTACTGGGCCGTCACTCCGGCGAGGTACTTCCGCTCCGCCTCGGGGATACCCAGCTTCTCGTAGGTGTCCTTGATGGATTCCGGGACCATGTCCCAGTCTTTCTGCTGTTCACCCTCGGGCTTCACGTAGTAGTAGATGTCGTCGAAGTCGATGGTGTCGAGCGCACCGCCACCGCCCCATTGCGGGATCGGCTTGCGCAGGAAGCGCTGATAGGCCTTGAGGCGGAAGTCGAGCATCCACTCCGGCTCGCCCTTCATGGTGGACATGTCACGAATGACGTCCTCGTCGAGTCCCTTACGGGGCTCGAAGGCGAGGGCGACTTCGTCTCTCCAGCCGAGCTGGTAGCCGCCTAGATCGATATCAACTGTTGCCACTGGCAATCACCTCAAAAGCGTTACTCATTCAATGCAACCGTACTGGAAGCCTGTGAATTTCCACTATCCAGATAGGGAAATTGTAGAGGGCGTGGTGTCTTCCGTAAAACCTCCCCAGCCCGGGACGACCCTGATACGACCCAGCACTATGTTGAGCGGCATGCCCGTGATCGTGATTGGAGCCGACACCGTGGCCGGGGAATCGATCCTGGGCCGTTTCGAGGGGCACCAACCGGAACGGGAAATCCGTGCATTCGTGACCGACGAGGCCAAGGGACTCGAGCTGAAGGAGCGCGGATTCAAGGTGGCCACGGGTGACGTCTCCGACGAGAGCCACGTCGAAGCCGCCGCCCTCCGCTGCTTCTCCGCAGTCCTCGTCGCCGAAGCCGCCCACGACACCCGGCGCCGCTCCTTCGCCGACACCGCCGAAGAGGTTCTCCGTGGGTGGGCTCGGGCGGTCGCCGGGTCTCAGGTGAGACGGGTGATCTGGGTCACGGACGAGGCCTATCCCGAGACTGCCGCACCGGAGGTCACCTCGGTCGACCCTTCGAACCCGGACCTGGCCGAGACCGTCGCCGCCCTCGACGACGCTCAGTCGATCTCGTAGGGGAGCTCGGAGATCAAGGCCTCGAAGGCGGCTTCCGCAGCCCTCTCGTAGGCCTCCACGAGGAGGGGGTAGGCGTCGATGGGCCGGCCATCGATCCGCAACTCGAAATGGGTGTGCGGCGTGGTCCACTCCGCATTGCCCGAGTCACCCACCCAGGCGATGTGCTGTCCGGCCTCGACCTCGACGCCCTCTTCGACTCCCGGTACCACCGTCAGGCTCCACGGTGCCCGGCCGTCGTCGGTGCCGATGTTGTCGTTGTTGAGATGCACGTAGACGCTCTCCCAGCCTTCGCCGTGGTCGATCCTCAGGTTGCGGCCGGAGAGGTGGTTGGTCCCGACGTAGGTGACCACCCCGTCGGCGATGGAATAGACCTCGGTCATCTTCGGCGCCAGCAGATCGGTGCCGTTGTGGCGACGACCGCCGGAGCGGTACTCACCGAAGCTGGACCGGAACTCGGTTGGACCGGTCTCCTGCGGGAAGACGATCTCGAAGGGCGGGGCCTGCGCTTTGGCTTCTGCCGTATCGGAAGGTGCAGCCACCACGACGGCGACCGCGAGGAAAGCTGCGAATGCGAACTTGAGGACTCGGGAATGCACTCAGGCTCCTTTGTCTTGTCGACCGGGATGTGCCTGGCATCCCATTCGTTGAGCCGGGCAGGTTATGGGAAGTGCCCGCCAATGCCAACCGGGAGCAGACGGTCACTGCTCCGTCGACGAAGCGTCGGGCCGGGCGCGCACCGTGAATCGAAGTCGTGACACCGGCTCCCCGTCGACCGAGATGACGAACGAATAGGCGCCCTCTCGCTCGAATTGGAGGTTGTTGAACGTGAAGGAGCGGATCAGCCCGAAGTCGGTGGTGCTCGGCGACTGAGGAGGGTTGGAGGGAAGTCTGATCTCGTGGGACAGCGCACGGGGGAGCATCGGCTTGCCGTCCTGGTCCTGGAGCTCGACGGACAGAGTGAGGTTCTCCGACTTCCACGAGACCGGGACCCGCAACCTGAGTCCGATGGCGAGACTGGGATGACGGGCGGGGAGACGTCTGACCCACAGCGTGTCCCATCCCCCTCCCAGGACGAAGAGCTTGCCCCGGACCGCCTGCACCGAGTCCGCCAGCAAAGCCACATCGACGGTGGGGCCGAGGGCGTCGGGGGGTGTGTCCATCACCCTGGGGACACTAACGGCGGTTATCTCTGGCGGACCCGGGGGCATCAGGGCGATTTGGTTCGGGCGAGCGACGGATGCGAGCCGCCAGCCATCAAAATCGAGCGACGGCGCGAATCGGATTGAGTCTACGATGGCCACAGCTCCGCCAGGATTTCTACGGGTGTGTTCCGGGGTAGGACGCACCCAAGGTCGCCTCCACACCGCGACATCGATGATGGTGACCTCGTCGATCTGACCCGGTCCTTGGTAGTACTCCCACGTGCATCGGTCCTACCGCTGTGCTTCCCGCGAGCAGTCAAACAAGTCGATGTCGGTGGAAATCTGCTACGGGCCCTGGGTGCACAACAGAGCGGCTAGCGCTGCGACCTCACTCATTTGTCGATGAGAGCCAAGCGCGTGACCCGTCTTTCGGCGAGCTCGATCAGCGTTTCCGTGTCGAGGTGGAACTTTCGGAGGACGTAGCCGGCATAGTCGGTGTCGGCGTAGTAGACGATGTCACCGTCGGGATTGAAGGCTGCCGCGGGTGGTAGGTCTTCTATGTTTATCGGGACATCGTAGAGGAGCTCTTGGCTGTGGATGTTCCAGAGCCTCAGCGACCCGAACGCCGAAGTCACGAGGACGCCTTCGGCATTGAGCCTCACCCCGGGCACTATTCCGGTCGCGACCAGTTGGTCGAACACCAGCGCCTCCTCGGCAGGCACGCCATCGACGATCGCGGCCAGGTCGAGGACGAAGGCACGGCCGTTGATCGTACCCCCTGCCAGATAGCGGCCGGTGGGATCAAAGCGGAGGTCCACCGTGCTTTCATCGGCCCCCGGAGTATGCTGGCCGACCAGCTCGCCCGTGACGACATCGAATATCTCCACTGGCCGTGAGCCGCCTGGGGGCGCAAGCCGGGCGATTGCGACATAGCGACCGGGTTCGAGGACGCCCCCTGGGTTGAACGCCGCCCGCGCCACATCTATCGCCGTCAGGTCGAGGAGTTCGTCACCGGATGCTGTGTCGATCACCCTGCTGCGCCTATCGGCCACCGGCGGCCGGCACAACCCCACCAGGTTGGAGTCCACTCCGTCGACAACAACCGCTGAACCGTCGGGACTCATTGCCCGCGGTGACGTGCAGGAGGGAAGCGGTGATATCCGGGCACCCGTCATCAAATCGTGGACCCAGGGCTCGCCAGAGGAGTCGACGAGGGCCACCATCGTCCAGTCGGCGTTGACCGCTGCCGGGAAAGCCCAGTAATTCCGCAGGTCGATGGACCAATAGGGTGTTCCGGTGGCGTGATCGGCATAGACAAACGAACCTGGGGCTACTGGGGAATCAATCAGAGAAGCGGCCGTGGCGTCACCTTCAGGTGAAAAGAGGAGACCGTAGGGGGCAAAGTCGATCGCCAGGGCGCCCACTTCTGGCGCGCCGTCGGGCGAGACGTCCCACACTCTGGTCCCGCCGCCTTGCTGGGCGGTGGCCAA
>CAZLEQ010000013.1:0-60293 GCA_964558575.1 uncultured Acidimicrobiaceae bacterium
CCGGAACCAATTGGAAGGCCCCTGACTCCGCCCGCCTCTAGTTGGTACCAGCGCCCGGGGGGCTCGCAATGAACCAGGACCAGAGCAAGGAACAGGTCGGCTATCACCGGCCGGTCCTGGTCGAGGAAGTCGTCGCGCTGATGGCTCCCGTTGTGCCCGGGGTGGTGGTGGACGCCACCTTCGGGGGCGGGGGACACACGAGACGGATGCTGGATGAGTTTGGAGACGAAGTGACGGTGATAGCCATAGATCGCGATCCCGATGCCCTGGCGAACGTCAGGGACACCCGGGTGACCGCGCTCGAGGGCAACTTCGCCGACATCGACATGTTGGTCCACTCGGTGACGGAGGAACCGGTCGCCGGTGTCCTCTTCGACTTCGGCGTCTCCTCACACCAACTCGACGAGGCGGCCCGGGGATTCTCCTATCGCCAGGAGGGGCCTCTCGACATGAGGATGGGGCCCGACGCCACGGTCACTGCCGCCGAGATCGTCAACGAGTGGCCGGGCGACGAGTTGGCCAGGATCATCCGGGCTCACGGCGAGGAGCCCCTCGCCAGGCGCATCGCCTCCGCGATCGTCGCCGCCCGCCCCATCGACTCCACTGCCACCCTGTCCACCGTCATCGCATCGGCGATGCCCGCGGCCCGGCGTCGGGTGGGTCATCCTGCCCGACGCACCTTCCAGGCCATACGTATCGCGGTCAACGACGAGCTCGCCGCGGTGGCTGCAGGCGTCGGCAAGGCCATCGACCTGGTGCGGCCCCGTGGCCGGATCGTGGCCATCTCCTATCACTCGCTCGAGGACCGCATCGTCAAACAGGAGTTCGCGGCCCGAGCAATCGGCTGCACCTGCCCACCCGACATGCCCGTTTGCGGCTGCGGAAACACCGCCGAGGTCCGCATCCTCACCCGGAGACCCATCCGGGCCAGCGCCGAGGAAGTGGCGGTCAACAACCGGGCCCGGTCGGCAGTGCTTCGCGCCGTCGAGAAGGTAGCGGCATGACCGCTCAGACACTCCGGAGCCCCGGAACCGATGAGCGCCTCCGGGTGCTCAAGGGGAGAAAGCTGCGCAAACCATCGGTTGCGCCATGGATGTTCATGGTGCTCATCGCCATCGTCGCCTTTCTCGGCCTCGGTTTCGCCCGGACCAGCCTCGACCGCTCCGCTTTCGACCTCGCCGAGCTCAACAAGGCCATCGCCGAGCAGGCCGCACTCAACGAGCAGCTCAGACTGGAAGTGGCGCGGCTCGAGAACCCGGCCCGGATCGCCCCCCTCGCCGACGATATGGGTCTGGTGATACCGAGTGACACCAATCAGCTGCTGGTGAGTCTGGACGTTCCGTCGCCCGTGGTGGCGGGGGTCGATCACGACGGAGCGAATCAATGAGATCCCGTGGACGCGCTGGTGCCGGGTCGAACTGTGGGGCCCCGCTCCTCCGGAGATCCAGCCGGAGAGTCGGTGGCCGTGCCCGGGACTAGATCTCCTCGCCCCGCCGCCGCGAAGGCGCGTATGGCTCTGATCGGGTTGGTGGTGGTGGCGGCCTGGCTGGGGATGGGGTACCGGCTGTTCGAGATCCAGGTGGTGAGGGCCGAGGAACTCGCCGAGCAGGGGCTCAGCCAGCGGCTGGTGACCAGGGAGATGGCGCCGCAGCGGGGAAAGATCTACGACCGTAACGGAAACCTGCTGGCGATGACTGTTGAGTCGAAGAGCATCTTCGCCGTGCCCGACCAGGTGACCGAACCGTTGTGGGTGGCCCAGCAGATCGGAGGGTTGCTCGGTGTCGACTCCGAGACCCTCTATGAGCGGCTCACCAGTGACCGCGACTTCGTCTACATAAAGCGCCAGGTCGACGGGGTGCTGGCCGAGGAGATCCTCGCCGAGGGGATGGTCGGTGTCTTCGCCCATCCCGAGCCGATCCGGATCTACCCGGCGGGCTCGGTGGCGGCCCACGTCACGGGCTTCGTCAACATCGATGGCGATGGCCAGGAAGGCCTCGAGCTGGTCTACGACGACGAGCTGCGCGGCATCCCCGGCCACGCCGAGTACGAGCGCGACATCGCCGGGCGGGTCATCCCCCAGGGCTACACCAACATCGTTCCCGCCGTGCCAGGGACGGACCTGATCACCACCATCGATCTCCCCCTCCAGTATCAGGCACAGGAGTCCTGCCTCGAGGCTCTGAAGCGGACCAGGGCCGAATCCTGTTGGGCAGTGGTTCTGTCGGTCGAGACCGGTGAGGTTCTGGCTCTGGTGGGAGCCCCGGTGTTCGACCCCGAGACCCGTCAAACCATCGATCCGTCCTGCGACGTGGCAGACGATCCAGTCACTTGTCGCATGTTCGCCAACTTCGCCGTGCGCGGAATCTACGAGCCGGGGTCCACGCAGAAGATGATCACCTTCGCCGCTGCTCTGGAGGAGAACGAGGTGCAGGTGGGGACGGTCATCCCCGACGTCGACGACGAATTGGAACTGCTCGACGGTGCCTGTCGTTCTGGCGATGACGACGTCCATGGCTGCTACGTCGATTTCGATGAGCACGAGACCGAAGACATGACGGTCGCCGAGATCTTCACCAAGTCCTCCAACGTGGGGACGATCCGCGTGGCCGAGACCCTGGGCCAGGCACGTCTCGTCGAGTACATCGAGAAGTTCGGCCTCGGCTCCACCACCGGCATCGACTACTCGGTGGAGGCTCCCGGGATCCTGCGCTTCGACCCCGGATGTCAGACCTGCTGGGCTTCGGCCGCGATCGGCTACTCGGTGGCCGTCACTCCGTTGCAGATGGCTGCCGCCTATGCCGCCATCGGCAACGACGGGGTGTGGATGACCCCCCACATCGTCAGGTCGAAGGTCGACTCCGACGGTGAGACCGAGGTCGCTGGCGTGGAGACCCGCCAGGTGGTCAGCCCGGCGACCGCGCTGCTGATGCGCGAGCTGCTGGCGTCTGTAGTCGAGAACGGGACCGGTCGTAGTGGCTCGGTGGACGGATACCGCGTGGGTGGCAAGACCGGGACCGCCAACAAGCTGGGCGATGACGGGCGCTACACCGAACAGACCCGTGCCTCGTTCGTCGGCATGGCACCGATCAACGACCCCGAGGTGGTGGTGGCGGTGGTCATCGACGCGCCCGATCGCGACCACCGCACCGGGGGCCTCTCCGCCGCCCCCGTCTTCAGCGAGATCATGGAGCAGGCGCTCCACCGACTCGGGGTGAGCCCGGATGGCCAAGAGCGGTAAGACGGTGTCGACACTGGCAGGGCTGGTCGACGGGGCGTTCGAGTCCGATGAGGATCCCCAGGTCACCGACGTGACCCACGACTCGCGCGAGGTGGGCCCCGGGTCGATGTACGTGGCGGTGAGGGGCGGCAACGTCGACGGGCACTCCTTCGTGCCCGCCGCGGTGGCATCCGGCGCAGTGGCGGTCTGTGTCGACCACGCCATGGGGAGCGGTGTTGCCGAGCTGATCGTCGACGACACCCGGCAGGTGATGGGAGCGCTGGCCGCGGCGGTGCACGACCACCCGTCGCTGAGCCTGGCGGTGGTCGGGGTCACGGGCACCAACGGGAAGACCACGGTCACCCACTACGTCGAGTCGATCGCAACGGACGCCGGTCTGACCACCGGCCTGGTGGGGACCATCCACACCCGCGCCGCGGGGGCGGCCGTCCCCGCCACCCTCACCACCCCGGAGGCTCCACAGTTCCAGAGGCTGCTCGCCGAGATGAGAGACCAGGGCGTGGCCCTGGTCGCGGCAGAGGTGTCGTCCCACGCCCTCGAGTACGGAAGGGTGCGGGGCACGCGATTCGCGGTGGCGGCGTTCACCAACCTCTCACAGGACCATCTCGACTTCCACGGCGACATGGCGGCCTATCGGGCCGCCAAGAAGCGGCTGTTCACCGACTACGAGGTCGGCACCGCGGTGATCAACATCGACGACCCGGCCGGGTCCGAGATCGCCTCTTCCTACCGGGGGCGGATGCTCAGCGTCGGGGAGGGCGGAGACTTCGCGATCAGGGAGATCGAGCCGGCCCGGGGGAGGACTTCGTTCACGGTCGAGTCGACACATGGCACCCGTCGGCTCAGCGCCCCGGTGATCGGAGACTTCAATGTCTCCAATCTGGTCATGGCGGGGGCGTGCTGCATCGCGGCCGGCATCCCTGTCGAAGAGGTCTTCGAGGCGATGACCAGAGTCCGCGGAGTGCCCGGGCGGTTCGAGGTGGTCTCCGGGGAGGACCCGATCATTGTGATAGTCGACTACGCCCACACCCCGGAAGGAGTGGCCGCCGCGGTGCGAACCGGGCGGCGCCTCGGTGAAGGACGCGTCATCGCGCTGCTGGGTGCAGGAGGCGACCGTGACCGTCGCAAGCGCCCAGCGATGGGCGCAGCCCTGTCGCAAGCCGATCTGGCCGTGGTCACCAGCGACAACCCGCGCTCCGAGGATCCTGCCGAGATCGCTGCCGCCGTGCTGTCCGGTGTCGATCCCTCCACCGAGCACATGGTCGAGATCGACCGGCGACGGGCAATCGACATCGCCATCGACCGAGCCGAGGATGGTGACATCGTCCTCGTCCTGGGGCGGGGCCACGAATTCGTTCAGGACTTGGGCACCGAGGAGGTGGAGTTCGATGACCGGGTGGTTGCAGCGGAGACGCTGCAGCAGCGTAGATCCGCGGAATCAAGGGGGCGATCGGGGAGCATGTCGACGTGATCCCCCTGCTGGTCGCCGCCGCCCTCGGTCTCCTGTTGTCGATCTTCGGCACTCCCTACGCCATCAGGGTGCTGCGCCGCCGGGAGATCGGCCAGTTCATCCAGGAGGACATCCAGGGTCGGCATGCCCACAAGCAGGGAACGCCGACCATGGGCGGCGTGGTCTTCGTGGCCGCCGCGGTCATCGGCTGGTTCCTCGCCCACTTCCAGTTCTGGACCCCGGAGACCGGGCTCACCTTCAGCACCAGGCCGTTCGGAGCCGGAGGATGGCTGGCGGTGCTCGCCTTGGTGGGCATGGCTCTGGTCGGATTCCTCGACGACTGGGTGAAGTACACGCGCAAGCGGAGTCTCGGACTCTCCAAGGTGTCCAAGTTCGGAGGACAGCTGGCGATAGCCGCCCTCTTCGCCTATCTCGCCGGGGAAGCCGGGATCGTCACCGAGATCTCCTTCGTCCGCCCGCTCGGCATCGACCTCGGTGTCTTTTTCGTGGTCTGGGTGCTTCTAATGCTCACCGGGGCCGCCAACGGGGTGAACCTCGCCGACGGGATGGACGGTTTGGCCGGAGGCGCATCTGCCATCGTGGTGGGGGCCTACACGGTCATCGCCTTCTGGCAATACAGGAACTCCAGCGCCTTCCGGGACGATGCCATCTACCAGGCGCTCTCCCCGCTCGAGCTGGCCATGATCTCGGCGGCGATGTTTGGGGCGCTCCTCGGCTTCTTGTGGTGGAACGCCCCACCAGCCCAGATCTTTATGGGCGACGTGGGGAGCCAGGGGATCGGAGGGCTCCTCGCCGCACTGGCCCTGATGACCAACACTCAGCTACTGCTCGCCCTGATCGGGGCGATATTCGTGGCCGAGACCCTGTCGGTGATCCTCCAGGTGGTCAGCTTCAGGCTCACCGGAAGACGGATCCTGAGGATGTCCCCGCTCCACTTCCACTTCGACCTGGCCGGCTGGCCGGAGACCACGGTCGTGATCCGATTCTGGATCCTCACCGCGGCCGGCGTCGCCCTCGGGTTGGGCCTCTTCTACGCCGACTTCCTCCGCTTCGAAGGGATCCTGTGATGGCTCCCTCTGACGGTGGCAGCCGGGTGTTGGTGCTCGGGGCAGGTGTTTCCGGGATGGCGGCAGCCCGGCTCGCCTCCGTCCAGGGCTCAACGGTCACCATCTACGCCGACACCGCTCCCACCGAGCAGATGATCGAGTTCGGGATGGCTACGGGAGATTGGGACCCGGTACTGCTCGAGGGAGTCGACCTCGTCGTGACCAGCCCGGGGTTCTCGGAGCGATCCCGGCCGATAGTCGACGTCCTCGAACGCGGACTCCCGATATGGAGCGAGGTCGAGTTCGCTTCCCGCCACCTCGGGAGCCCGGTGGTGGCCATCACCGGGACCAACGGGAAGACCACCGTCACCGAGGCGACCGCCGCCATGCTCGATGCCTCCGGTCTCGATGCCCCGGCAACCGGGAATATCGGCGCACCTCTCGCCGACTTCGCCGAAGGCGTCTACGACGCGCTGGTGGTCGAGGTGTCCAGCTTCCAGCTCAGGTTCACCGAAACCTTCCACCCGGTGGCGGCGGCGATCACCAACGTGGCCGTCGACCATCTCGACTGGCACGGCTCGACCTACGCCTACCAGTCGGCCAAGGCCCGAATCTTCGCCAACCAGACCAGAGAGGACCTCCTGGTCTACGACATCGACGACGAGGGAGCGGCCAAGCTCGCCGGCGACGCCCCGTCCGAGGTCTATCCCGTCTCGGGTGTCCGGATGCCGGATGGTGGCGGGGGAGTGGACGGGAGGACGCTTCGGGTCGGTGAGGTCGCCATCGATGTCTCCGACCTGGTCTCGGACGACCCCATCCACCTTGTGAACCTCGCCATCGCCGCCGCCCTCGCCCTCCGGGTCGGCGCAACCCCCGACGGTGTGGCCCGAGGAGCCATCTCCTATCGCCCCGGTTCCCACCGACGCACGGTGGTAGGAGAGGGCGGAGGCGTCGTGTGGGTCGACGACTCCAAGGCGACCAACCCCCACGCCGCCCTGGCCTCGATACGGGCTCACGGACCCGTGATCCTCATCGCCGGCGGGCAGGCCAAGGGGATCGATCTCGCCCCCCTTGCCGGTGAGGACAACATCCGCATGCTCATCGGGATCGGAGAGGCGGGCCCCGGGCTCGTCGATACGGCAGGGGATCGGGGACGGCTGGCGGGAACACTCGAGATCGCAGTGGAGGTGGCCGCCGGCGCCGCCCGACCCGGAGACACCGTCCTGCTCGCCCCCGGCTGTGCCAGCTTCGATCAGTTCGACTCCTATGTCGCCCGCGGAGATCGTTTCGCCGAATTGGTCCGAGAGAGGTTGGGAGGACCCGCCGAGTGACCGCCAACGTGACCTCCATCGCTAAGGTGCGTGCTGCCGCCCGGGAGAGGATGGCGCGCCAGAAGATCAATGATCGAGCCACGACGACTCTCCTGGGGCTGGTGGTGGTCCTGGTCGTGGTGGGGCTCGGAGTCACCATGTCGGCCTCGTCTGCCTATGCCCTCAGCCAGACCGAGGCTCAGGACCAATGGCACTTCTTCAAGCGCCAACTGGTGGGGGTCGGGCTGGGGACGCTCTTCCTCCTCATCGCCTCTCGTATCCCATATCGCGTCTACCGCAAGCTGGCGTTACCCGGCTTCTTGGTCACCATCGGGCTCCTGGTGGCGGTGGAGTACAACGGGATAACCGAGGGCGGTGCCACCCGATGGCTCAGTCTTCCCGGTCTCACCTCCTTCCAGCCCTCGGAGGTGGCGAAGATCAGCGTGGTCATGGTCCTCGCCTTCCTCTTGGAACGGAAGGCCAAGCTCCTCACCAGGTTCGGCCACTTCATCGTGCCGGTCGCCGCCACGCTCGGCCTGGTCGGCCTGTTGGTGATCCGTCAGCCCGATCTGGGGACGCTGATCGTCATCGGGGCAGCAGCGATGGCGGTGATCATCGCCAGCGAGACTCCGATGCGCTATGTGATGTTGCTGGGTGTCATCGCTGTGCTCGCCATCGTCTACTTCACCTTCGACGTCGACTACAGGGCGAGCCGCATCGACTCCTTTCTCGACCCGTTCGCAGACCCCTCGGGAAGCGGGTACCAGGTGATCCAGAGCTACTACGCCCTCGGCAACGGCGGGCTGTTCGGCGTGGGTCTCGGAGCTTCCCGGGCGAGATGGTTCTATCTCCCGAACGCCCACACCGACTTCATCTTCGCCATCATCGGTGAGGAGACCGGCCTCATCGGAGGGCTGACGGTGATCGGGCTGTTCATCGCCCTCGCCGTCGGCGGATGGGTGGTGGCCAGCCGGGCCCCCGACGGCTTCGGCAAGATGGTGGCTTCGGGGATCACTGTCTGGCTCTCGTTCCAGGCGCTGGTCAACGTGGGCGGTGTCCTCGGCGTCATCCCCATCACCGGAATCGCGCTCCCGTTCGTGTCCTACGGATCGACCGCCCTGATCGTCTCCATGGCCGCAGTGGGGGTGCTCGTCAACATCGCACAGAGCGGTGTCGATCGAGGGAGATGACCTTTCTCATCGCAGCCGCCGGGACGGGAGGGCACGTCTTCCCGGGTCTGTCGGTGGGGGAGGCCCTGGTCGACCTCGGCGTGCCCCGCGAGGAGATCACTTATGTCGGGGGTGACCGCCTCGAGGCAACAGTCTATCCCCGAGCGGGCTTCCGGTTCCTTCAGGTCGACTTGGCCGGGCTGAAGAGATCGCTGACCCTGGCCAATGCCCGCATCCCGAGGGTGGTTCTCCTGGCCCGGAAGCGTATTGCAGACGAGATCGGTGCCGCCGGGATCCAGGTGGTACTGGGGATGGGCGGCTACGTCACCATCCCGGCCGCTCTCGCCGCGCGCAAGCGCGGTGTCGCCTTCTACAACGCGGAGCAGAACGCAGAGGCGGGCCTGGCCAACAAGGTGGTGGCGCGGTGGGCGCGGAAGACATTCGTAGCCTTCCCTGACACCGGAGGCCTCCCCGACGGGTCCTGGGTCGGTAACCCGGTTCGTCGCGTCTTCTGGGAGTTCGACCGACCCGCCCTCCGCCCGGCCGCCCTGGATCGATACGAATTCGACCCAGACCTCCCCGTGGTAGGGGTCTTCGGGGGCTCACTGGGCGCCGCGGCGATCAATGAGGCGGTCGCGGCGATGCTGGGGATGTGGGACGGTCCGCCGATACAGGTCATCCATCTGACCGGCTCCGATCATGTCGAGGCGATGTCGGGGAGGACGGCACCACCTGGCGTCATCTGGAGGCGGATCGGCTTCGAGGAGGAGATGTACAGCTTCTTCGCCGCCGCCGACCTCGTCGTCGCTCGGGCCGGAGGAGCGGTCGCCGAGTTGACCGCCACCGCCACCCCCTCGGTGCTGATTCCCGGGCGTTTCGGCTCGGGAGGGCATCAAGCCGGTAACGCCAGGTTTCTGGAGAAGGCGGGCGCCGCGCTGGTGGTCGAAGAGGACGACCTCGACCGTCTCGGCGCGGTGCTCCTCGACCTGGTCTCTGACTCCCGCCGACGCCAGGCCATGCAGGCGGCAACACGCGCGATCGCCAAGCCCGACGCCGCCCGTACCATCGCCCGGGTCATGATCGAGGCATCGAGATGAGTCTGCCGGAGGGACGGATCCACCTCGTTGGAGTGGGTGGCGCGGGGATGAGCGCACTGGCCAAGCTCTTGGTGGCCCGAGGTCACGTGGTGTCCGGGTCGGACCTACGTCACGGAGCCGTCCTGGACGTGCTCACCGGCCTCGGAGTCTCCGTCCACACCGGGCACGACCCGGAGGCGGTCCCGGGTGCGGCACTGGTCGTGGCGTCATCTGCGGTGCCCGACTACGACGAGGAGTTGGAGGCGGCGCGCAACCGGGGGATCACGGTGTGGCGGAGGCCAGAGCTGCTCTCAGCCGTCACCGCCGAGATGCCCACCATCGGAGCCACCGGCACCCACGGAAAGACCACCACCACGGCGATGCTGGTCACCGCGCTCAGATCACTCGGGGAGGACCCCTCGTTCGTGCTGGGCGGCGACATGCTGGGTCTCGGCACCAACGGTCACTTCGGGGAGACAGATCTCCTCGTCCTCGAGGCAGACGAGGCCTTCCGCACGTTCGAGAGCCTGCACCTCCGTGGGTTGGTGATCACCAACGTCGAGCACGAGCACGTGGACCACTTCGAGTCTGCCGAAGACCTGGTGAACAGCTTCTTGGGGGTCGCCCGGGGCGTGGAGGGGCCGGTGGTGGCCTGCGCCGACGATTCGGGCTCGCGCCGGGTGGCGGACCAGGCGGGCGCCATCACCTACGGGTTCGATCAGGGAGCCGTATGGCGGATAGGCGAGCTCACCTCGGATCCCGCGGGTGTGGGATTCTCCCTGACAGGGCCGGGGGGGTCGGCGCGGGTGCGGATGGACCAGCCCGGTCGTCACGTTGCCCTCGACGCGTCGGGTGCCTTGGCCCTGCTCGCCGAGATGGGATACTCGCTGGAGGCGGCCGCCTCCGGTCTGTCGGAGTTTCGGGGAGTGGGGCGACGCTGGGAGCACCGGGGCACCGTTACCGGGGTGACACTCTACGACGATTACGCCCACCACCCCACAGAGGTCGCCGCCATCATCGAGGCGGCAGCGGGGACCACCTCGGGCCGGCTCTGGGCCGTCTTCCAACCCCATCTCTATTCGCGTACCGAGCGCTTCAGCCGGGAGTTCGGCCACGCCCTCGCCGGAGCCGACGTGGCCGTGGTCACCGACATCTTCGGCGCTCGCGAGGAGCCGGTCCCGGGGGTGACCGGGGAGCTGGTGGCGGAGGCGGTCGAGGCGGCGGGAGGGACCGTCCACTACGTGCCCCGCCGGTACGATCTCGCCGGCTTCCTGGCTCCGCTACTCGAGCCGGGAGACCTGGTGGTGAGCATGGGAGCGGGTGACATCACCCTTCTCCACAATGAGCTGGCCCCGATACTCGGGGGCAGCTGATGACCGATGTCGAAGGACTGATTCGCTCGGGTCTCGTCAGCCGTGAGGTGCCTCTGGGGCCGATGACCACCTACAAGGCGGGGGGGCCGGCGGCGTACTTCGCCGAGGTCAATGAGGTCGAGGAACTGGAGACGCTGGTGGCGAGTGGGCTCACCGGCCGGCACCAGGTCCTCGTCCTCGGGCGGGGCTCCAACCTGGTGGTGGCCGACGCCGGTTTCGACGGGCTCGTGGTGAAACTGGGTGGGTGGTTCGCCTCGATCACCATCGAGGACGATCGGGTACGGGCCGGCGGCGCGGCCCCCCTGCCGAGAGTCGCACGTCAGGCCGTCGAGGCCGGTGTGGTCGGTCTCGAGTTCTTCGTCGGTATCCCCGGGTCGGTCGGTGGGGCGGTGCGTCAGAACGCGGGATGCTTCGGCACCGAGACCCGCGATCGGCTGCTGAGCGCCGAGATCGTCGACCTGACCACCGGGGAACGCACCGTGAGGGCTTCTGCCGATCTCGAGCTCTCCTACCGCCACTCCAACCTGGAGCCCACCGAATTGGTGACCACAGCCTCCTTCCAGGGGCGCTTCGGAGACCGCCAGGCTGGCAAGGCCGAGATGAGGGAGATCACCCGGTGGCGGAAGGAGCATCAACCGGGGGGAACCCTCAACGCCGGTTCGGTCTTCAAGAACCCGCCTGACATCGCTGCCGGTGAGCTGATCGATCGCCTCGGGCTGAAGGGGGCCGCAGTGGGTGACGTATCGGTCTCCGAGAAGCACGCCAACTTCTTCGTTGCCGGCCCCGAGGCAACCGCCGACGACATCTACCGGTTGGTACTACAGGTGAAAGACGCGGTATTCGAGCGTTCCGGGACCATGCTGGAACCCGAAATCCAGTTCGTCGGATTCGAGAGATGAGCATCGATCCACGCTTGATGGAGCGACGGAAGACCGTGGCCGAGAACAATGCCAAGAGGAGCATCGGCAGGCTCCTCAGATTCCTGCTGCTTCTCGTCGCGGCGGGATCGTTGGTGTGGTTGATGTTCTCCCCGTGGCTGAGTGTGAGTCAGGTCACCACTCGCGGTGTCGAGCAGAGCACGACCCACGCCGTGCTCGTCGACCACAGGGTCACCGCCGGCACCCCCATGATCCTGATCAGCGCACCGGCCGTGGAGGGGTCTCTGCTCCGCGACCCCTGGGTCGCCGAGGCCGAGGTGATGCTCCACTGGCCGAACCAGGTGACCGTGGACATCGTCGAACGGGTCCCGGTGGCATGGACCCGGGGCGGGGATGGTTGGACCAGGCGAGCGATCGACGGTGTGGCCCTGCCCTCGGCCGAGCAACCCGACGACGAGTTGGCCCGGATCGACATGCCCGGAGTAGGAGACGACGAGGCCACCGACTCCCTCGACTTGTTGGGGGCCCTCGAGTTCGTCGCCGCCCTCGACACGAGCCATCACCCCGGCACCGTGGTCACCTATCACGAAGGGGAGATCTGGGCGACGGTCACGGGGTACCAGGTGCGTCTGGGGAGGGCGGACGCCATGGCGGAAAAGGCCCTGAGTTTGGGGGCGTTGCTCGACGAGGAAATCCCCGAGGGGTCGACCCTGGTGTTGTTGGCTCCGACCAACCCGGCGGTGATGACCCCAAGGGCCGAGGAGCCCGCCGAGGAGGACTCGGATTAAGTGGAGAACGGAAGATAACGGTGACGAAACAACCCACGATTCTTAAACCTCAACTAAAGGCTGAGAGCTAGGGGGTTTACTTTGCAAATGTCTAAAGGTAAACCTCTACTTGAACCTTTGCTTGTCTTTGGATTCTGGAGGTGCCCTTGAGCAACGGAAGTGGCGGCTATCTGGCCGTGATAAAAGTGGTTGGGATCGGTGGCGGTGGAGTCAATGCCATCAACCGGATGGTGGACCAAGGTGTCCGGGGAGTCGAGTTCATCGCCCTCAACACGGACGCGCAGGCGCTCCTCATGAGCGACGCCGACGTCAAACTGGACATCGGCCGCGAGGTGACCCGCGGTCTGGGCGCCGGCGCCAACCCCGAGATCGGCCGGGCCGCAGCCGAAGAGCACCGGGCCGAGTTGGAAGAGGTGCTCAAGGGCTCCGACATGATCTTCATCACCGCCGGTGAAGGCGGCGGCACTGGAACCGGAGGCGCTCCGGTCGTGGCCGAGGTGGCCCGTTCGGTCGGGGCACTCACCGTCGGCGTGGTTACCCGGCCGTTCGGGTTCGAGGGACGGAGGCGCGCGGTCCACGCCGAGGTTGGCATCGACGCCCTGAAGGATGCGGTCGACACACTCATCGTCATTCCCAACGATCGGCTCCTCGACGTCGGCGATCCGGACGCCCCCATGGCCGACACCTTCCGACTCGCCGACGAGGTGCTGATGAGCGGTGTCACCGGCATAACCGACCTGATCACCACCCCTGGTCTCATCAACGTCGACTTCGCCGACGTCCGCACGATCATGGCCGACGCCGGCTCTGCGGTGATGGGCATCGGGAGGGCAACCGGGGAGAACCGCGCCCGGCAGGCGGCGGAGCGTGCGATCGCCTCCCCAATGTTGGAGGCCTCGATGGACGGTGCAAAGGGTGTGCTGCTCAGCGTTTCCGGGCCCAATTCGATGACCCTGCACGAGGCGACGGAGGCGGCCCGGGTGGTCTCGGACCACGCCGACAGCGAAGCCGACATCATCTTCGGCGCCATAATCGATGACGACCTCGGTGAGGAGATGAAAGTCACCGTGATCGCAGCCGGGTTCGAGGGGCGGAGACGTCCCACCCGGCCCACGACCCGCATGGCCGACGAACTGGAGTCGACCCGATCCGGTGAGGACACCCTCGACATCCCCAGTTTCGTACAGGGATGATCCAACCCCCCGGCTGGGACGGGGTGGCATTCAGCCAAGGATCCGACGGAGACCTCCGCAACGACCGGGATGCCCGGAGCCAGGCAGCGCGCGCTCTCGGAGTGAGCCCCGAATGGGCCGAGGTGCGACAGGTGCATGGGGGAGATGTCGTGGAGGTGAACTCACCCGGAGACGCCGGTGAGGCCGACGCCCTCTGGACCAGCGAGCGTGGTCTGCCACTTGCCGTCTTCACTGCCGATTGCTTCGGTGTGGTGCTCTCAGCCTCCGATGCGTTGGGGGTCGCCCACGCCGGTTGGCGGGGCGCCCGTGCCGGGTTGGTGACACGTTTGCGCCAGGAGATGACGGCGAACGGCCATCAACCGAGCCGGGCCGCGATTGGGCCCGGGATCGGCCCGTGCTGTTTCGAGGTGGGCCCGGAGGTGGCCGCGGAGTTCCCGGGCGGCGTGGCCAGCACCACATGGGGGACGACCTCGGTCGACCTTCCCGGAGTAATCGAGGCTCAGCTCGTCGGAGTGGAGACCTGGTCCCTCCCCAGCTGTACCCGACACGAGCCGGGGTGGTTCAGTCACCGTGGGGACGGCACGAACCAGCGTCTCGCCACCATAGGGTGGCTGCCATGAGCTATCGGGAGGTGATGGGTCGGGTCGCCGGGGCAGCAAAGCGGGTTGGACGCTCGCCCGAGGAGATCACCGTGGTTGCGGTCTCCAAGACGATGAGCCGTGACGACATCATGGTGGTGTACGACCAGGGCCATCGCGACTTCGGAGAGAACCGTGCCGGCGAGCTCGCCGCGAAGACGCCCCTCCTGCCGGGGGACATTCGCTGGCACTTCGTTGGCGCACTCCAGTCGAACAAGGCGCGCCTGGTCAGGGATATCACCCATCTCCTCCACTCCATGGACCGCCGGTCGCT
The DNA here is from genome assembly GCA_964558575.1 of uncultured Acidimicrobiaceae bacterium. Taxonomy (GTDB): domain Bacteria; phylum Actinomycetota; class Acidimicrobiia; order Spongiisociales; family ZC4RG35; genus JANQRA01. Next base: position 14,455 of record CAZLEQ010000013.1, read on the forward strand.
GGGCGAGGCATGGATGAAGGGCCACGGCCTTCCGCCACCGGTGCTGGCCCAGGTGAACGTGGGCAACGAATCGCAGAAGTCGGGGGTATCGATCGTCGAGCTTCCCGCAGCGGTCGAGTGGATGCTCGGGATGGGCCTCGACGTGCGCGGTCTGATGGCGATACCGCCCCTGCCCGACCGGGCCGAGGACAGCCGCGTCCATTTTCAGACACTCCGCGACCTGAGGGACCGGGTCGCCCCGGAACATCCCTCGGTGGTCGAGTTGTCCATGGGGATGACGGACGACTTCGAGGTCGCAATCGAAGAAGGTGCTTCGATGATACGGGTGGGACGGGCTATCTTTGGCCCCCGCAAACGAATCGGAGAGTGAATGTCTTCACTGTTCTCGAAAGCACTCGTCTACCTCGGGCTGGTGGACGAGGATCAAATCGAGGCCGAGGCGGCTGAGTACTCCAACCACCAGACCAGCTTCGAGGAACCGGCGACACACCCTCGGGCAGTGGAGGCCATACCGGAGAGTCGGAGGGTGGAGCCGCCCCCCACCGCCCGGGCCGCCAACCGCCCCCAGACCAGGGTGGAGCCGCCCAGTCTCGGAGAGGCCAGCCGCCGCGTGGAACCACCTCCGACGTCGCAGATGGTGAGGCCGGTGGAGATCCAGTCCGACATCCTCGTGGTAGAGGAGTTCTCCGATGCGCGGGCACTCGCCGACCGGGTTCGTGACCGGGTCCCTGTGGTGCTCGACATGCGTGGCACCGACCCCGACCTGGTACGTCGGGTGGTCGACTTCTCCTCGGGCCTCATCTATGCCCTGGACGGCTCGATGCGTCGGGTCGGGGACGGCCTGGTCCTGGTGCTCCCGCCCCGGGTGACACTCAGCCGCGACGAGAAACGACGCCTGGCAACCCTGGGCGCCTACCAGCTCGACGACATCGACTGACAGTGCGCGACGTCATCGTCACCATCCTGGAGCTCTACTTCTACGCGGTCTTCGCCTGGGTGATCCTCTCCTGGATCCGGGTCTCGTCGGCTCACCCCCTGGGCAGGGTGCAGCATTTCCTCGACCGCATCATCTACCCAGTGATACTCCCCATCAGGAGGGTGATCCCCCCGATCAGGTTGGGTGGCGGAGCACTCGACCTCTCGCCCATCGTGCTCCTGGTGGCGATCAGGATCCTGAGCGGCATCGTCCGCTGATCCTTGGAGTCAGCCCTCGGTTTTCTTATCCTGCCCGACGAACTCGAGAGGTGCATCGATGCTGACCCCAGCAGACGTTGAACAGAAGACATTCTCCACCGCACTGCGTGGCTACGACCTCGACGAAGTCGACGACTTCCTCGACGAGATCGTGACCACCCTCAAGGAGCTCAACGAGGAGCTCGAACAGGCGCGGGCCGCGGTGCGGACGGCAACCCCTTCCGTTGCCCAACCGGAGCCCGAGGCGGCCCCCGAGCCCGAAGCCGCCGAGTCGGAGACTCCGGTCGAGGAGTCCCGGGCCGGGATCGACGAGAGTGCCATCGGGCGAGCCCTGATCGCGGCGCAGACCGCGGCCGACCGTCTCGTCGAGGAGGCCGAGTCGGAAGCGGCGCGCCTTCTCGACGAAGCCAAGAGCGAGGCCGAATCCTGGAGTGAGGAGCGCGAGGCGAAACGGCGCGAGGCCGAGGCCGAGATCTCCGCCCTGGCGGCTCGGGTGGCGACGGTGCGGTCCGAGTTGGCGGTGCTGGCCGGGGAGGTGGCGGAGAAGCTCGACGACATGGACGCGGTGATCGAGATGTCTGGCGAGGAGCCGACCCCTGAGGGCCAGGTCATCGGTCCCGAGCGCATCGATGCCGAGGGCTCGGATGACTCACTGGGCTCCGTCGACTCGGAGGACTCGGTCGACCCTCCCAACGCGGAGGGAGGCGATCGTCTCGACGAGATCCTGACCGGTCTGGCCACCGACCTCCGACTGCGCTCCGACCACGACCACCCCGACGAGGGTGACGACCACCCGGAGCAGCCCGACGAAGACGAATAGAGCGTCGCCCCGCGCCCAGTTACAGATCGCCGGTTGCGCTCAGACCGCGGGAACCCGATCGGCGCCGAACAGGAAGCGGTCGAGGAGGAAGAATTTCACCAGCCAAACCACACCGAAGGCGGTGAGGTTTGCCAGGTTCACCACCACCGGTGGGGCTGCCCATTCGGTGTCGACGTACCAGACCGCAGCGGTGGAGAGAACGAACCCGACCAAGGCGAGAGTCCAGAACGGGACCAGCTCCTTCAAGACACGGTTCCTGCCCCGTTTCTCCCAAACCCAATAGCGGCTGAGGAGATAGGCAGGTATGGCTCCGAAGCACACCGATGCGACGTTGGCTTGCACCGCTGGCCATCCCAAGAGGACCTGGCCCCCGTAGAGCATGGCCTGGCCGGCCAACACGTTGAAGGCGCTGACCGCGGCAAAGCGAAACAGCTTGCGGCCATGGCCATCACGCCATCTCGCCGTAACCTCGAAGAAGGTCGCTGACACGTGTGGTGATATCGGCCGCCGGGCCCTGAAACCGAAGCGGGTGTCAGGAAGGCTGGTCGTCCCGGACCATCACCGGAGCCCGGATGCCGTCGTCGATCTTGATCGAGGTGGCCAGGACCTCGGCGGCGATCCGGCCGTGGTATGACTCGACCAGATCGGCGTGCTCGGCAGGGAGACGCAAATGCACCCGGTCTGTCAATGCGAGCTGCTCTTGCTTCCGCTGCTCGTTCAACGCCCTGATCAGCTCCAGGGCCCGACCTTCGAGAATCAGTTCGTCGTCGAGCGTCGGATCGATCGCCACACTGATATTGCCGTCATGGGCAACCACCCAACCTTCGAGCACGACTCGCTCGGTGCGCTGCACCTCGTCGACGCTCAGCGTCTCGCCGGCAACGAGTACCCCACCGTCGTCGAGATCCTGGTAGTCGCCGACGGCCAGGGCCGCGGCGACCTCCTTGATCTTGGGCCCGAGTCGGGGCCCGGCGAGCGGGAAGTTCGGCTTCACCGTCACCTCGACAGTGGTCTCCTGGTCGAAGCTGACCTCCTTGACCCGTAGCTCCTCCTCGATCTGGGAGGCGTGGGCGCTGGCCCGGTCGGCTCCGCGTACCACCACCCGGCGGATGGGTTGGCGGAGTTTGAGGTTCGCCTCCATACGCGCTCGCCTTCCCGCCTCTACCACCCGACGCACCGCACCCATCTCGGCGAGGAGGTCCTCGTCGACCGGTCCCGGAGCCTGAGGCCATCCCGCCAGGTGCACCGAATCGGGCGCATCCTCACAGGCTCCCGCCACCAGACTCGACCAGAGGTGCTCGGTCAGGAAGGGCATCACCGGAGAGATGATCCGCAACGCGGTCACCACCCCGACCCAGAGTGTCCGAAAAGCAGGCTGGTCGAACTCGTAGAACCGCCTCCGGCTGCGACGGATGTACCAGTTGGAGAGGTCGTCGAGATAGGCTTGGAACGACTCGATCACCTCGTCGGTCCGGAGACGGTCGTAACCGTCGGTGGCGTCCTCGATCGCCTCACCGGCACGGGCGAGGAGCCAGCGGTCTGTGGTGGTGAGGTCGACGTCCCCGAGACCACCGTCGAGGTCGGAGTAGGTGGGCACGAACCCCTCGATGTTCCCGTAGTCGATGAGGAACCGGGCGGAGTTCCAGAGGGTGAGGAGCCGGCGACGAACCTCGCGCGCCCCCTCGAAACCGAAGAGGAGGTTGCGGTCGGGCGGATGAGCGCAGTACAGCCAACGCATCACGTCGGCGCCCATGCGCTCGAACGCCTCCTCGGCGCTGATCAGGTTCCCCCATGAGCCATGCATCTCCCGGCCGTCCTCGGCGAGCATCTTCTCGTAGCCGAGAACGGTGCGGAACGGAGCTCGTCCCACCAGAGCCACCGACATGAAGAGTTGGGAGTAGAACCAGAGCCGAACCTGCTCTCTCATCTCGGAGACCCAATCGGCGGGGAACCACTTCTCCCAATAGGCGTGGTCAGGAAGGTCGGCGCTGGTGAGGCCGCGGGCGGCCCCGGTGGCGTTGCCCTGCGGGACCCACTCCGGGTTCTGCCAGCCCAGCGTCGAGAACGGCACGATCCCGGCGTCGAGCCAGACGTCCCCCACCTCCTCGATGCGGGTCAGGTCCTGGCGGCCGCAGTGGTCACAGCGGATGGTGACCCGGTCGATCCAGGGGCGGCGCAACTCCTCGAGCTGGTCCATCCCCGCGGTGGCTTTCTCCTCCAGCTCGGCACGTGAGCCGATGACGGTCACCTCGCCACACTCGCAGGGGTAGAAGGGGAGCGGGAGCCCGTAGTAGCGACGGCGCGAGATGTTCCAGTCGCCCATGTTGTTGAGCCAATCGTCCATCAGCTTGCCCATGTACGCCGGGGTCCATTGCACCGTGGCGTTGGCGTCCTTCAGCGGCTGACGGATCTCGTCGACGGAGATGTACCAGTCGTCGGCGACCCGGAAGATGAGAGGAGTGTCGCAGCGCCAGCAATGGGGATAGGAGTGGACATACTCGCCTGCGTCCACGAGGAGGCCCTTCTCGTCGAGAGCGTCGATGATGGGTTGTTTGGCCTCGGTGGTCGACATCCCGGCCAGCCAGCCGTATTCGGAGTAGAAGCGGCCGGCGCCGTCGACAGGTACGAGCACCGGGAGGTCCCTGAGGGCTGCCAACTCGAAGTCCTCCGAGCCCGCACCGGGTGCGATGTGCACCACGCCGGTGCCCTGTTCCAGGGTGACCTCGTCCCAGGGGATCACCCGATGGTCGATGCCGGCTCCGGCTTCCAGGTCATCGAACGGGGCCCGATAGGACCAGCCCACCAGCTCGCTGCCGAGCTTGGTCTCGACGAACCCGTCGTCGGGGTAGCGCTCGACCGCCACCCAGTCACCGTTGGGGCGCAGACCGTACCTGTACTCGGGGTGGACGGCTGCCGAGACGTTGGCGGGTATGGTCCACGGAGTCGTCGTCCAGATGACGACCGCCTCGCCGGGACGCTCGGTGAGGGGGAAGCGCACCGAGAGCGAGGGGTCGGTCTTCTCCTGGTAGACCCCGGACTGGCCGGTGATCTCGTGCTGTGAGATCGAAGTCCCGCACCGGGGACACCACTCGGTGGACCGATGCCCTAGATACAGCCAGCCGCGCTCGCCCAGAGTGGCCAGGAAGCGCCAGATGTAGTCGATGTTGTTGTCGGAGAAGGTGAGGTAGTCGTTGTCCCAGTCCATCCACATGCCGAGACGCTGTGAGCCACGCCGCAATTCCTCGACCGACCAGGCGACTTTGTCACGGCACCGGCGGGCGAACTCCTCGAGGCCGAACTCCTCTATCTCCCTCTTCGAGTCGAGTCCCAGCTCCTGCTCGACACCGACTTCGATCCACAGACCCTGACAATCGAAGCCGTTCTGATAGCGGAGATCCCTTCCGATGGCGGCCTGATACCTCTGGATGACGTCTTTGAGGGTGCGTCCCCAGGCGGTGTGCACCCCGAGGGTCTTGTTGGCGGTGACCGGGCCGTCGATGAAGCTGAACGGGTCCGCCCCCGAGTTCTTGGATCGAAGCTTCTCGAAGATCCCGTTCTCGTCCCACCACTCCAGGATGCGTCGCTCCAGGGCTTCGTGATTCGGCTGGTTGTCGAGTGGCTTGAACACCGTCTCTTTGGTGGTCATAGAGACCGGCAGGGTAACGGTCCCACCTGGGCAACTGTGATCGAGCACCCGGTTAGCTTGATACCCGATGCGCGAAGACTTCCTCATCGAGACCGATGACGGCGTGGCCATCTCGGTTTGGGTCGTGTCCGGGTCTTCGCGCGCCCGGATAGATGGTCGCCATGGTGCCCGTCTAAAGGTGCGGGTGACTGCGCCACCCGAGGGCGGCAAGGCGAATCGCGAGGTGAGCAAGCTCCTCATCGATGTGCTCGACTCGGAGGTGACCCTGAAATCGGGAATGCGGAGTCGGTCGAAGGTGTTCGTCGTCCGCAAGACCGATGTCGACACAGTGCGCAGGAAACTCGACCTGTGACCGTGGTCGTTGGTAGGGTCTCCCGCTTTCGTGAGGTGTTGAAGTGCCCAGAAAACTCGCCAAGTCAACGCTCGAGCGCTTCAAGAAGAAGCTCGAGGAGGAAACCGAGCGACTGGAAGACCAGATCGCGGATTACGAACGCGTTCTCGAGGAGGCGCGTCTCACCGAGAGCTCGTCCGACCGCAGCCCCGATCCAGGCAACGCTGAGGCCAGCTCGATGAAGCTCGAGTATGCCAAGGAGCTGTCGATCGAGCAGAACACCGTCGACCTGCTGAGAAAGGCGAATCGGGCCCTGGAGCGGATCGACGCCGGGACCTACGGGATATGCGAGTCGTGCGGGAAGGCGATACCCGTGGAGCGGCTGGAAGCACTTCCCTACTCGACGCTGTGCGTCGAGTGCGCTTCCCGCACCTCTTGATCAAGCGCTATCTGATCGCGCTCGTAGTGGGCGCGCTGGTAGTGGCGGCCGACCTCCTCACCAAGCGTCTTGCCGCCGTCGAGTTCGCCGGCAATCCGGTCGAGATCGTTCCCGGATTCTTCGGTTTCACCTACGTAGAGAATTTTGGCAGCGCGTTCGGATTCTTCCAGGACGGGGGAACGGTGGTTGCGATAGCAGCCATGCTGGTCACCGTGGTGGTGATCGGCGCCATCGCCATCGAGCGTCCCGTGTTCGAGACCGTGATCCTCGGCCTCGTCCTGGGCGGTGCCATCGGCAATCTGGTCGATCGATTCGCCCGGGGGGACGGTCTGCTCGACGGTGGCGTGATCGACTGGATCGAGCTCTGGCTCATCCCCACCTTCAATCTCGCCGACGCCTCGGTCACCGTGGCGGTCGGTCTGCTACTCCTCAGGGCGTGGCAGACCAGATAGACCTCGAGGTCCCGGCCTCGCTCGACGGGGCGCGGGTGGACAAGGCGCTGGCCGAGCTCCTCGACGTGAGCAGGGCGAAGGCGTCGCTCATGATGCAAGGTGGTGTCCTGGTGGATGGGATCCAGGCACGCCGCTCCGATCGGGTCCGGTCCGGTCAGGTGATCCGCTGCACCCGCCCGGAGAGTGGTCCCGGGTTGAAGGCCGAAGAAGTCGCCTTCGGGCTGCTCTACGAAGACGAGGACGTGATCGTGGTCGACAAGCCGGCCGGGGTCGTGGTGCACCCGGGGAGTGGACAGGCGAACCTGACTCTGGCCGCGGGCCTGCTCTTTCGTTTCCCCGAGCTCGATGGGGTGGGGGCAGAGGACCGCTGGGGTCTGGTCCACCGGCTCGACAAGGACACTTCGGGGGCGGTTCTCGTGGCACGCACCCAGGAAGCCTTCGATTCGCTCACGACCGACTTGCGGCATCGCCGTGTCAACCGCATCTACACGGCGCTGGTCGAAGGCAGGCTCGGTGCGCCCACCGGCACCATCGACGCTCCGATGGGACGGGATCCGTCACATCCCACCCGCCGCGCCGTGGTCCACGGGGGCAAGGACGCCCGAACCCACTACGAGGTGGTGCGCTATTACGAGGGCTCGGACGCATCTCTGCTCGAGGTGACCCTGGAGACCGGCCGCACCCATCAGATCCGGGTCCACCTGGCGGCGATCCACCATCCGATCGCCGGAGACCGGGCCTACGGAGCAATTCGCAACGACATCGGCGCGCCACGGACCTTTCTCCACGCCTCGCGTCTCCAGTTCACCCACCCGAGCAAGGGTGAGAGGATGACCATCCACTCGCCGCTCCCTGCCGACCTCGCTACGGTCCTAGAGCGCCTGTCCTAGTACCCGATACCCAATACCCTCATCCTCGTGACCCAGGACCACACGACGGCGGCTCCGACCTGCTACCGACACCCCGACCGTCACACCCTGCTCCACTGCAGTCGTTGTGAGCGGCCCATCTGTGCCGCCTGTTCCATCGACGCCTCGGTCGGACAACGCTGCCCCGACTGTGTCCGTGAGGAGGGCACGCAGAAGGTGATCCCCAAGGACCGGATCGTGTCCCCGACCGGCGGTGCCCCGGCCACCAAGACCTTCATCGGGATCGCCGCGGGGTTCTTCCTGCTGACCATGGTCGGTCTGCGCGAGCCCCTTTTCCAGATGTTCGCCCAGGCCAACCTCCTCGTCGCCGAGGGGGAGTGGTGGCGCATCTTCACTCCGGTCCTGTTACACGCCCCCGGATTCACCCACATCCTGTTCAACATGTGGGCGCTCTGGGTGTTGGGGCCCCAGATCGAGCGGGGTGTGGGCACCTGGCCCTTCGTCGGGGTCTATCTCGCCTCAGCAGGGGTCGGTGGTGCCTTCGTCTACGTCATGGGCGGTCCCGGGGACGTGGCCGTCGGGGCGTCGGGAGCGATCTTCGGGTTGTTCGGCATCTGGTTGAACTGGGCGGTGCGGCGCCGCAACACGGCGCAGGGACGGTTCCTGCTGCGTCAGATCGGCTTCTTGCTCCTCCTCAATGCAGCCCTTCCCTTCATCATCAGGAACATCGCCTGGGAGGCGCACCTGGGCGGCTTGATCGCCGGGTTCGTCATCGGCGAGTTGTGGGCCAGGGCCCGCGACGAGTCGGCTCGGATCGCGATCCCCGCGGCGATCGCGGGTCTCGCCATCGTCGCCGTGCTGGTGCTCTGACAGTGGGCGGTCGACCTTGACGGGTCGCCCCGGGGGACGCGTGCCCGACCAGTGGGTTCACCCTCCCCACTTCCCTCCGAGGGATGATCGCCCATCAACAGACGCCGGTCGATCGCCAGCTGCCACTTCCGCCCGGTGTGACACGCGCGTTTTTCGCGACGCGGCCCGGTTTTGCGACGAGTGCTACATTCATCGAACTACAACCTTGTAAGTTGGTTCGAGAGCGTGTCGTTTTCTCATCTCCATCTCCACACCGAGTACTCCCTCCTAGACGGTGCGGCGAGGATCGACGACGTCGTCACCGCCGCGGCTCGCATGGGCCAGCCTGCCATCGGGATAACCGACCATGGGAATCTCTACGGAGTCGTCGACTTCGTCAAGGCCACCAGAGAGCAGGGCATCAAGCCGGTCATCGGCATCGAGGCCTACTTCACCGACGGCTCCAGGTTCGACCGTCCCCCGGCGGATCAGAACAAGCGCTATCACATGCTGCTCTATGCCGAGAACGAGACCGGGTATGGCAATCTGCTCCAGCTCTCGTCGAAGTCGTTCCTCGAGGGCTACTACTACAAGCCACGCATGGACTTCGACCTGTTGGCCAGCCACTCCGAGGGGATCATCGCCACCTCCGGCTGTCTTGGTGGCCTGGTCCCCCAGCTTCTCGGACCCGACGCGGTCTCCGAGGAGGGTAACAAGGGCACCGTCCGTGACTTCGACGCCGCCGTGGCCGCGGCCGGGAGATTCCAGGACATCTTCGGGAAGGACAACTTCTTCATAGAGGTCCAGGACCACGGTCTCGAGGCACAACGGCGGATCATGGGTGATCTCCTCGACATAGCCAGGAGGATCGGTGCCCCACTCCTCGCCACCAATGACGCCCACTACACCCACCAGGGGGAGCACGACGCCCACGACGCCCTCCTCTGCATTCAGACCGGGTCGTTGCGCAACGAGCCGGGGCGTCTTCGGTTCGAGGGGTCGGAGCACTATCTCAAGTCGGCCGAGCAGATGCGGAGCCTCTTTCCCGATGATGGTTTCCCCGCCGCCTGTGACAACACCCTGTGGATCGCCGAGCGCTCCGATGTCGACCTCGAGTTCGGCAAGATCCTCCTGCCCCAGTTTCCCGTCCCCGAGGGGGAGACAGAGGTCACCTATCTGCGCAAGCTGGTGGAGCAGGGAACCCGGGAGAGGTATGGGAGCGATCCGGGCGGGGAGGTCTGGGAGCGGGTCGAGCACGAGCTGAAGATCATCGAGGAGATGGGCTTTCCCGCCTACTTCCTCATCGTCTGGGACCTCATCCGCCATGCCAGGGACAACGGGATCCGGGTCGGGCCGGGACGGGGCTCCGCGGCCGGGTCGATCGTGTCCTACGTGCTCTGCATCACTGACATCGATCCCCTTCGGTACGGGCTCATCTTCGAGCGCTTCCTCAACCCCGGCCGCAAGTCGATGCCAGACATCGACATGGACTTCGACGAGCGCTACCGCGGCGAGATGATCCGATACGCAGCCGAGAAGTACGGGCACGACCGGGTGGCCCAGATCATCACCTTCTCCACCATCAAGGGAAAGCAGGCGATTCGCGACTCCGCCCGGGTTCTCGGCCACCCCTACTCGCTGGGGGATCGGGTGGCCAAGGCCATGCCGCCGTCGATCCTGGGCAAGGATCCCACTCTCGACCAGGTGCTCGACCCTCCCGACTCCTCTGCTCCCTCCGATGTCAGGGACTGGTACGCCAACGCTCAAGGTCTGCGGGAGATGTACGAGTCCGACCCGGGAGTCAGAGAGGTGGTCGACGTCGCCAAGGGTCTCGAGGGTCTCCGGCGCCAGGACTCGATCCACGCCGCCGCGGTGGTGATCGCTCCTGAGCCGCTGACCAATATCGTCCCTGTCCAGCGCAAAGGGGATGGTGCCGAGACTGTCACCCAGTTCGAGATGCACGGCGTGGAGGACCTCGGGCTCCTCAAGATGGACTTCCTGGGCCTCCGCAACCTCTCCATCATCGAGCGCTGTCTCGAGTTGTTGGAGAAGAGCACCGGTGAGCGGATCGACATAGACAACATCCCACTCGACGACTGGAAGACCTTCGAGCTCCTCCAGACGGGCAACACCATCGGGGTGTTCCAGATGGAGGGCACCGCCATGCGCGCCCTCATTCGCTCGTTGAAGCCGGACAGCTTCGACGACGTCATCGCCTTGGTGGCGTTGTATCGCCCCGGCCCGATGGGCGCCAACATGCACAACCTCTACGCCGACCGCAAGAACGGGCGAGCTCCTGTCGAGGAGCTGCATCCGACCGTCACCGAGAGCCTCAGTGACACCTATCAGATCATGGTGTACCAGGAGCAGGTGATGGAGGTGGCCCGGGACCTCGCCGGTTACACGATGGCCGATGCCGACAACCTGCGCCGGGCCATGGGCAAGAAGATCAAGCAGGTGATGGAGGCAGAGGAGGAGAGGTTCGTCGCCGGATGCATCGAGCAAGGGCACACCGAGGAGACCGGCCGGGAGATGTTCCGGCTAATCGCCCACTTCGCCGGGTATGGCTTCAACAAGTCCCACAGCGCCGGCTACGGCCTGGTCGCCTATCAGACCGCCTATCTGAAGGCCCACCATCCGGCCGAGTACCTGGCTTCACTGCTCACCGCCACCAAACGGGACAAGGACCGGACCGCGGTCTACCTCAACGAGTGCCGCCAAATGGGCATCGAGGTCCTCGTCCCCGATGTGAACGAGTCGGAGTCCGACTTCACCGTGCGCGACGGCCGGATCCGGTTCGGGCTGTCGGCAGTGCGCAACGTCGGCGAGGGGGTGGTCGAGAAGATCGCCGAGGCGCGCGCCGCCGGCCCCTTCGCGTCGTTCCTCGATTTCGTCAACCGGGTCGACGTGTCGGCGCTCAACAAGCGCACCGTGGAGTCCTTGATCAAGGCGGGGGCGTTCGACGCCGTCGGTCACAGCCGCAAAGGGCTCACCCTCATGCACGAGCTGATCCTCGACAGCACTGTGGAGCGACGGCGCAACGAGGAGATGGGCCAGTACTCCCTGTTCGCCGGCGAATCCACCGTGGCCTCTGAAGAGGACTTCGAGATCACCGATCAAGAGTGGCCCCAGAAGATCAAGCTCTCCTTCGAGAAAGAGATGCTGGGTCTCTATGTGTCCGACCACCCTCTGTTGTCGGTGGGCGCGTCGCTCGCCGCGGCCGCTACCGCCACGATCTCCGAGCTCGAGGAGCTCAGCGATCGCTCCTCGGTGGTCGTCGGTGGGATAGTCGGTGCGATCACCAGGCGCTGGACCCGTAACGGCGACCCGATGCTCTTCTTCCAGCTCGAGGATCTCGAAGGGTCGGTCGAGGTCATCGTCTTCCCCAAGACGGTCCACGATTTCGGGCCCCTGATCGTCGAAGACGCCATTGTGGTGGTGTCGGGTCATCTCGACCATCGGGGAGACGACGTCAAGGTGGTGGCTCGCGAGATCAAGGAGCTGGCCATTCGCGATGACTCGACCGTCCGCCTGTCGGTGGCGGCGCAGCGGCTGACTCCCGAGGTGGTGTCGAGTCTCAAGTCGATACTCAAGAACCACCCCGGCTCGGCGACGGTGATGCTCAGCCTGGCAGACAACGGTGACACCAAGACCCTCAAGCTGGGGGACGATCACAAGGTCGAGCCGCGCTCCGCCCTGTTCGCCGAGCTGAAAGAGCTCCTCGGCCCGCGCGCCATCCTCAGCTGAGCACCGACCAACCATTCTTCACAGATCGTGGCTCAGCGACCCAGGGTCGATCTGGTGAGACGGGCCAGGGTCGAGATCTTGCCGTGGCGACGTCCCAGTGTGTACCCGACGGCCGCCGCGGTCGCCGTCATGGTGGCGACTCCACTGAGTGCTGCCGCTCGCTTGGTCTTGCGGGCGAAGATGACCACGGGCCAGCCGCGGTCGCGGGCGATCGATGCCAGCTCCGAGTCGGGGTTGACGGCCACCGGGTGGCCCACCAGCTCCATCATCGGCAGATCTGAGATCGAGTCTGAGTAGGCATAGCTGAGCGCCAGGTCATAGCCCCGGTCCGAGGCCAGCTTCTCGATCGCCTCTGCCTTGCCGGGCCCGTAGATGAAGGGTCCGTGAAGACGTCCGGTGAAGCGGCCGTCGACCACCTCGCCTTCGGTGCCGATGGCCCCGGTCATGCCGAGGGAAGCCGCCAGCGGCTCAACGATCCCGTGCGGGCTCGCCGAGACGATCCAGGTGTCCCGCCCTGCATCGTGGTGCATCGTCACCAGCTTTCGAGACTCGGGACGCACCCGTGAAGCCAGCTTGGGCAGCACCGCCTGTCCGATCTGCTCGAGATCGGAGACCGATGCCCCTTGGATGCGGGCGAGGAACTCGCCCCGAATGTCGACAGAGACTCCGTCGCCCTTGTCCCCGGCGACGAGGAAGCCGAGAGCGGCAATCGTCCATTGGAGGATGTCGCCCCGGGTGGCCAGGCCCTGACGCCAAGCCTCAACGCCGAAGGGGAATGCTGACGCCCCTGAGATCAGGGTGCGGTCGAGATCGAAGAATGCGGCTGAGCTCGCCATGTCTCCAGCCTATTTGGCTCCGTGTTCAAGGAAGCAAGTCGTCCCAGGGGAGACCGTTGGACTCCTCGAGGAGTGCAGCCAACCCGGCCAGGTCGTTGGGTGGATCCGGGCGCCAGGGGACCGTGGCGACACGTGCCCCGTATCGGGCCGAGAACTCATCGCGGGCATCGGCCTGTCGCAGCGTCTCGGCGCTCCATTGTTCGGTCACCCGGCCCAACTCGGCGGGTAGCTCCGGGTCCGGCCTCACTCCCGCCCACTCGGCAGGGAGGGCTCGGTTGAACACCACTGCAGCGGGGATCGAGGCCAGGTCGGGGAGTTGGCGGTAGAACCGCACCGCCTCGGCCACGGGAGCCGGATCGGCCGTGGTGACGACCAGCGTCGTCGCCGCTCGCAGGACCTTCTCGATTTCCCGACCCCGGCGGGCCACCCCGTCGTAGGTGGTGCGCAGGTCGAGCAGGAACTCGGAGACGCGCTGCAACAGGTCGGAGCCGAGGATGGTGTCGGCGATCCGCAGCATGGGGCGGGCCGCCCGGTCGTAGAAGAACCTCCGCCCGGGCAGGGGCCCGCCGGTGATCCAGCGGAGGAGACGTCCCCCTACCAGATCGGCCATCTGCGCCGGTGCGGTGAAGAAGTCGATCCCGCCTCCCGAGGGTGGGGTGTCCACCACCACCAGGTCCCAGGCCCGGGCCTGGACGAACGTGGCCGCCTGGTCGGCGGCGGCATACGACTGTGATGCGGGGAAGTGCTCCGACGCCGCCCTGAAGAACTCGTTGTCGGCGAGACGGGTGGCCACCTTCGGGTCGGCGTGCCGCATCGCCACCGCCCGCCACGAGGCCTCGGAGTCGAGCATCGCCGCCCAAAGGTTGTCCTCCTGGTCGTGAGGTTGAGGCTCGTCCCCGAGATCGTCGACTCCCAGCGTCGAGGCCAACCGCCGGGCGGGGTCCACCGTCACCACCAGCGTCCGCACTCCCGCTCGTGAAGCCTTCACCGCTAGGGCGGCAGAAAAGGTGGTCTTCCCCACCCCGCCGGCACCGGTGACCAAGACGATCCGGGTCATGTGAGGGCCTCAAGGTCGTCGCTGATGTGGGCGGCCACCTCGCCCGGAGTGAACAGCCCGAAGAGGTAGGAAAGGGTCAGGTCTGGGGGCAGTGTTTCCAGCCACTTCCGCTGTTCGGCCACCAGCGACCGTTGCAGGGTGAGCATGTCGCCGATGGGGCCGTCTGGGGCGGCGGTGGAGCCGATCTCATCGAGAACCCGGTTTGTGACCACCACAGGCTCGGTCACCACTCCGGACTTTCTCACCCAATCGATGGTCTCGAGGGTCTCCATGGTGGGCAGTTCCTCGGCGAGCGTCACGAGCAGGAGCCGGGTCGAATCCGGATCACGGAGGGTCTCGGCCATCCAGTCGGCCTGGCTCCGGATGCGCCCGGTGGTGACCAGCTCCGATATGGAGTAGGGGGCGCGCAGATAACTGGCGATCTGTCCTGTCGGTGGGGCGTCGACCACCACCATGTCCCACCGATCCTCACGGACCTCCCAGAGGATCTTCCCGATGGTCACGATCTCCCGCACCGCCGGGGCCGCGGTGGCGAGAGCGTCGAAGGCGCGTGCCACGGCGCCGAATCGACCCATGCCGGGGAGCCGCAGCTGCAGAGAGAGATATTCGAGCAGGGCGTCGGAACGCACCATCTCCATGGCGTGCAGCCCGGGTCTCACCTCGCGTGGCTCGAAGGCGAGCGGCCCAGTGCCGAAGTGGGCAGACAACCCTCCGCCACCGGACTCCATCTCGACGGCGAGGATGCGGAGGCCGTGGCGTTGGCCCATGAGGGCGAGACCGGAGGCGACCGCGGACTTGCCGACCCCACCCTTCCCGGACACGATCACCAGACGCTTGTCGAGCATCCGGTTCGTCTTCAGCCGCTTCCCTGGAGCGGGATCTTCAACACGAGATGGTCGTCGTCGATCTCCCAAGAGGCGCTCGCCACCAGGGCATAGTCGGTGTAGTCGGTCTCCGCCTGGTCGATGAACTTCTTCCGCTCCTCCCCGGCCACCGGGGGCAGCGGCCGATCACGCACGGCTTTTGCCCGCTGGGCATACCGCTGCAGCATGGCGTCAACGTCGAACTTGGCCATGGGCGAACCATAAACCCCGGAGCGGGAAAAGAACGCGTGGGAGAGACACCGGCGGGGCGGGCGCTACCGATACGATGGCCCGGTGCTGCAGTACCACGAGCTCCTCAACCGGGTGCTGGACGAAGGGGTGGACAAGGCGGACCGAACGGGGACCGGGACCCTCTCCGTTTTCGGGCACCAGATGCGTTTCGACCTCTCCGCCGGCTTCCCGGTCGTAACCACGAAGAAAGTCCACCTTCGCTCGGTCATCGCCGAGCTGTTCTGGTTCCTACGCGGTTCCACCAATGTGGGCTGGCTCCAAGAGCGCGGTGTCACCATCTGGGACGAATGGGCCGACGAGCATGGCGACCTCGGGCCGATCTACGGCTATCAGTGGCGGTCGTGGCCGACAGCGGACGGTGGCCATGTCGACCAGATAGAGAGGGTGGTGGCCTCGATCAAGGAGAGGCCCGACTCCCGCCGTCATATCGTCAGCGCCTGGAACGTGGCCGACGTCGACGACATGGCACTCCCGCCCTGCCACACGCTGTTCCAGTTCTATGTGGCGGACGGCGAGCTGAGTTGCCAGCTCTATCAGCGCTCGGCAGACATCTTCTTGGGAGTCCCCTTCAACATCGCCTCTTACGCCCTCCTCACCCACATGGTGGCCCAGGTGTGCGATCTCCGAGTTGGGGACTTCGTCCACACCCTGGGTGACGCCCACCTGTACCGCAATCACATCGAGCAGGCGCGTCTCCAACTGGAGCGGGAGCCCAAGCAACTGCCCACACTCCGACTCAACCCCGAGCGCGATTCGCTGGACCAGTTCGACGTCGACGATGTCGAAGTGCTGGGCTACGACCCCCATCCGGCGATACGCGCCCCCATCGCAGTCTGAGAGGGTGTCATCCCGCACGGTCATCGTCGCCGCCGTGGCGCGCAACGGTGTGATCGGTGTCGACGGTGGCCTTCCCTGGCACATCCCCGAGGACCTCGCTCGGTTCAAGCGAATCACCATGGGCCACGCCCTGGTGATGGGGCGGGAGACCTTCGAGTCGATCGGCCGCCCACTGCCGGGCCGGGTGAACATCGTCCTCACTCGTCGCCCTGACTGGTCACACGACGGAGTCGAGGTGGCCGGGTCCCTGGAGGAGGCGCTGTCGATGACGGCGTCTCTCCAGCTGGACGCATTCATCGCCGGTGGTGCGGAGGTCTACCGAGCCGCGTTGGGGCGAGCCGACCGGATGGAGCTCACCGAGGTCAAAGCGGAGCCCGAAGGCGATACCTGGTTCCCCGACTTCGACCTATCACAGTGGCATCAGGTGGCGCGGGAGGATCATCCCGGGTTCAGCTTCGTGACCTACGAACGGGCGTGACCGAGCCCGGGTCTCGTCTCCCGACTTGCAACCGGATTGCGGGCCTTTCCTGGTTACCTTGTCTGTCGTGGCTGTCTTCTTCGTGAGGCTTGCGGTCTTCATCCTGGTGCTGGTAGCGATAGGCATCGCCATCGTCCCGATCCTGGTCCTCATCGACCTGCTCGACGGAGGCACCGGCTGGGGTCTCTGTCCCGGTGGGTTGGAGCTTTGCGACAAGCCCTTCTCCACCGGCCCCGAGCTGATCATCATCCTGACCCTCGGTCTGTTCCTCACCGTGGCCGGGATACGTCTCCTCATGCGGCTGGCGCGCCGCCTGCAGGACGACAGCTATCAGGTGAGTCAGTGAGCAGGAGTCACCGCCTCCGCCTCGCGTGAGGCGGGATCGCGCTGCTTGGTGACCACCAGGTAGATCGCGGCCACGATCAGGGCCGCCCCGAACCACCCCGAGGTGGTGAGCCGCTCCTCGAGCACGACCCATGCGGTGGCCACGCCGAATACCGGCTCCGCCGACAGGACCACGGCGGCGGTGCCCGCGCCGACGACCGTCTGGGACCAGATCTGGAGGAGATACGCCCCAACGGTCACCCCGATCGCGGTGAGGGCGATTGCACCCCACACCGAGCGGTCGGGGATCTGAGGCTCCGACTCGAAACCCCAGGAAACCAAGACCGCGAGCACCGCCGTCACCGCGAGCTGGACTGTGGTGAACGGCACCACCGGATGCCGGTGGGCGTAGCGGGCCAGGAGGACGATGTGAGTGGCGAAAGCGAACGCGCATCCGACGGTGAGCAGGTCGCCGGTCTCCAGCCGGAGCCCGTTGATCCCGGTCACCAGGGTCAGTCCCACGAACGCGGTTACCGCCCCGGCCACTACCCACGGGCTGGGCAGTCGCCGGCTGAAGGCAGCGGCCAGAAAGGGGGTGATCACGACGTACAGGCCGGTGATGAGGGCCGAGTTCGCGGCCGTCGTGTGAACCAGGCCGAGGGTCTGCAGTCCATAGCCGGCGAAGAGAGCAACTCCGGCCAGGAGGCCGTGGGCCCAGAGGGTCTTCCCGCGCGGCAGCGCTAGGGCGGCCAGCAGCAACGCCCCGATGGCGAAACGCCAGGAGATGAAGGCGAAGGGCTCGATCGACTCCAGTGCCGACTTGACCACCACGAACGTGGCGCCGAACAGGAAGGCCGCTGCGACCAGAGCCAGGACGGCACGGTTCTCTCTGGAGGCGAACACCGCCGGGAGGGTAGGGCCTGGCGATACTCTCCCCGAATGCCGGGACAGAGAGCAGACGGGTCGATGCCCAGCGCCTCGGAGCGGGGCAAAGCACGCGCGGTTCTCAACCGGCTCGTGAAGCGTTATCCGAAGATGGGCACCGCCCTCGAATACCAGGACGCCTGGCAACTGCTCGTCGCCACCGTCCTGTCGGCTCAGACGACAGACGAGAACGTGAATCGGGTCGCCCCAAGGCTCTTCGAGAGGTATCCCACCGCATCGGATCTGGCCGATGCCAACCCCGAGGAAGTGGAGGAGATCATCTTCTCCACCGGGTTCTACCGACAGAAGACCAAGTCGATAGTCAGCCTCGCTCAGGACCTGGACGAGTTGTATCAGGGTGAAGTCCCTCAGGACCTCGAGGAGCTGGTGAAGCTGAGAGGGGTTGGTCGCAAGACCGCCTCCGTGGTGCTGGCAGAGGTCTGGGACGTCCCGGCCATCGCAGTCGATACCCACGTCAAGCGGGTCGCCACCCGTCTCGGTCTCACCGAAGAGTCCGACCCCGTCAAGATAGAAGCCGATCTCAAGGCTCTCTACCCGACCGGCACCTGGTCGGGTCTGTCGATGCGGTTCATCCAGTTCGGGAGAGACACCTGCGATGCCCGTCGGCCCGACTGCGGGGCTTGTGTGCTGTTCGGATTGTGCGAGTGGCCGGGACGGTACGAAGCGGCGGGGAAGCTCGGGTGACATCTCGGTTGGGCCGGACCGATCGGGAGATCCTCGCCCTGGCCATCCCGGCTATGGGCGCTCTCGCCATCGACCCGCTGCTCACCCTGGCCGACACCGCCTTCGTCGCCCGTCTCGGGACAGTGGAACTGGCGGCTCTCGGAGTCGACACCGCCATCCTCGGCTTCGCCTTCTTCGCCTTCAACTTCCTCGCCTACGTGCTGACGCCGCTGGTGGCCCGGGCTCTCGGGTCGGGTCAGGTCGACGAGGCGCGGCGCTGGGTCGGCGACGCCCTGCTCCTGGCGGTCGTCCTGGGGTTGGGGGTGTCGGTCGCCCTCGAGGTGGCGGCCCCCCTCTTCGTCGATCTGATGGGTGCTGGTGGTGACGTTGCCGACCCGGCGGTCAGTTACCTCCGGATCCGGGCTCTGGCCACCCCCGCGGTGCTGGTGGTCACCGTCGGACATGGCGCCTTCCGGGGGCACAAGGACACCAAGACCCCGCTCAAGGTGGCGCTGGGGGTGAATGTGGCAAACCTCGTGCTCGACCCGATCCTGATCTTCGTCGCCGGGTGGGGTCTCGAGGGAGCCGCCATCGCCACTGTCATGGCGCAGTACTCCGGCGCGGTCTGGTTTCTGCGTCTCATCGTGGTACGCCGGATGGCGGCCCCGCCCCGCGGGCTCCGCGCCAGTCTTCCCTCGCTCTTCGACCTCGGCCGAAATGGTGCTCTCCTCACCATGCGGAGCGGTTTCCTCCTCGCTGCGCTGACGGTGGCCGCCTCGGTCGCCACCCGGCTCGGCCCCTCCGAGATCGCGGCCCATCAACTGGTGGCCCAGGTGTTCCTGCTCTCTGCACTGCTGGCGGATTCGTTCGCCATCGCCGCCCAGGCGATGGTGGCCGACACCGCGGGCCGGGGCGACCTCGATGCGTTGCACGCCCTCAGCCGACGACTGATCCTCTGGGGGGTGGTCGCCGGCGTCACTCTCATGATCGCTGTCGGATTGGGCAGGTTCGGCCTGGCGCTTCTGGCCAGCGAGGCAGAAGTGGCCGAGCTGGCGGTCGAGGCCGCGGGGGTGGTGGCACTCGCCGAGCCCGCCGCGGCGGTGTTGTTCGTCGCCGACGGCATCTACCTCGGCTTGCTGGCGTTGGGGACGATGGTGGTCTCGACCGGAGCCGGGAGCCTGGCCGCGGTCGCCCTCATGTTGTGGACCCCACTGGGGGACACGATCAACGGCATCTGGTGGGCACTGGCGGCGATGTTGTTGGTCCGCGGTCTGGTGCTCCTGGCCGGTTACCGGCGGTCGGCGGTGACCGCGGTGAGGTCCTGACCCCGCGTCTCGTCGAGGGTGGCGGTAAGCGCGGCGGCGATGGCGACGCCCGCCGACAACATGTAGATGGTGTTGGATAGCCCGAAGGTATCGATGGTGTAGATCCCCGAGATCAGCCCCAATGCCGAGCCCACCATGCCGGCGTTGGAGGCAGCGGTGTTGGCGCTCGAGCGGAGCTGGGTGGGGAACAGCTCGGCGCGATGGGCTCCTCCTGACGGGACGAAGGCGAAGGTGCCGAAGGCCGACACCATCGCCGCCACCACGATCACCGGCACCGACGTCGAGGTGTACAGGGTCAAGCCACCGGCGATGGTCAACAGCAGGCTCGTGATCGAGGTCCGACGGCGCCCCCAGGCATCCGACAGATGACCCCCGACGAAGAAGCCGACCGCCCCGAGGGTCCCGCCACCGAGAAGGACGGCGATGGTGCCTCCGGTGCTCATGCCTACGCCCTCGATCAGCCGTTCGGTGGAGAAGGCGGCTCCCACGGCGCCGAAGGCGGCGGCGAGGAGGTTGATGACGATGATGGTCCAGAAGCGGCGCGCCCACGGGCCCGACACCAACTCTCTCCACTGGCCTCCTTCCGGGTCGTCCCGGTAGACGGTGCTCTCCGGGACGTTCCGGACCAGGAAGGGCAGGAGGAGAAACCCCAGCGCCACCAGCAGGTGCGGAATCCGCCACGCCTCGCCTCCGCCATCGGCGAGGGGGAGGGTCATCAGCGCCAGCCCACTCCCGAACGACACCGCAGCTCCGAAGAACGAGATGGCGTAGGACCGGATCGGCACGCTAACCGTCTCGGTGAGGATCACCACCGCCAACGCCGATGCCGCTGCGGTCCCGGTGCGGAGGAGGGCGTGGAGCAGTCCGAACTGCCAAGCGTCGACGGCCAGCCCCGCTCCGGCGCCTCCCACCACGACCACGGTCATGGCGATGAGGAACGGGCGGCGTCGCCCCCGATGGTCGCCGAGCCAACCGATGGGAAGGGCGGCGAAGGCAGCGAGGCGGGCGAGGCCGAGCATGAGGCTCATCTCGCCTTCGGAGAGACCGAGGCCGACCCGGGTGAAGGGGAGGCTGGCGCTGGCCTGGGACTGGCCGAATCCCTGGATCACCCCCGCCACCCATATGATGAAGACGACCCGCCGGTCGTATGCGGTGAAACGGCCGACGGGGAGGAGGGGGTCGAGAATCCGCCGCAAGCCAGCTCGCATTTAGCGAGAGTAAACACCGACCGTGGGAAGATCGTCCCGTGGGTCTCCGTTTGAACAGCCAGGAATCATGTTCGAGAGCGTGGGCGACGCCGCCTTCACAATCCAGTTAGTGGTCGCCTTCGGTGCCGGGGTGATCTCCTTCGTCTCGCCGTGTGTCCTCCCACTCCTTCCCGGCTACCTGTCGATGATGTCGGGCTACTCGGCGTCCGAGCTCGATCAGGGTCAGACCTCACCCCGACGCATGACCGGGGTGATCCTCTTGTTCATCCTCGGGTTCACGATCGTGTTCGCCGCACTGGGAGCCGGAGCCACCGCGATCAGTGACCTCCTCAGGCAGAACCTCAACACCTTGACCAGGTTGGCGGGGGTGGTGATCGTGGCGTTCGGCCTGCTGATGGTGGCCATGGCGGTGTCGAGCCGGGGCTTCCTGGGGACTCTCAACCAGGAGCGCAAGGTCCATGTCCGCCCCTCCCGGCTGGGCAGGTGGGCCCCGCCGGTCATGGGAGCCGCGTTCGCCTTCGGCTGGTCGCCGTGCATCGGGCCGGTGCTCACGGTGATCCTGCTCACCGCGGCGACCCAGGAGACCGTCGGTCAGGGCATCCTCCTGCTGATCTCGTACTCTCTGGGCCTCGGAGTCCCGTTCCTCCTCGCCGGGCTCGGGCTGTTCAAGGTATTCGGAAGACTCCGGCCCTATCTCCGTCCGATCAACATCGCCTCGGGTCTCCTACTCGCCGGCTTCGGTGTCGTGATGCTCACCGGCAGCCTCGGTGACCTGTCGGTGTGGTTTCAGAGGACCTTCTACGAAATACCATTTCTCCGTGAGATAGCCGATGTCTGACGCCTCCTGGATCGCCCCCGAGCCACCTGACCTCGTTTGGTTCACCGGCGCCGACAGTCTGCGCTTCCTCAACGACATCATCAGCCAGGAGATCGCTGACATGGAGCCGGGGGATGCCCGTCGCTCCTTTCTCCTCGAACCTCAGGGAAAGCTCCGCTTCCTGCTCTGGGTGGTCCGCGATGACGACCGGATCGGTCTGGTCACCGATGGCGGGCGGGGCGCCGAGCTTGCCCAGGCCCTGCGCCGGTATCTGATCCGGGTCGACGTCGAGATCGAAGAGGAGCCCGAAGAGATCTGGCTCGTGATCGGCGAATGGGAGGGCTACGACCTCTCATGGCCGGGCGTGGAACGCCGGCTCGTCATCGGGGAGCGCCCTGCGCTCGAGACCGGGGACGAGGCCGGGTATGAAGCACTCCGGATCGCCGCCGGAGAGCCGCGCTGGGGTGTGGACGTCGACGAGAGCACCATTCCCCATGAGTCGGGTCTGGTGCCGGCGAGTGTGGACTTCGACAAGGGATGCTTCCTCGGCCAGGAGCTGGTGGCCCGGATCGACAGCCGAGGCGGCAATACCCCGAGGAACCTCCGCCTCCTCGAGACCGAAGACGAGGTGGTGGCCGGTGACCCCGTGCGTCTCGACGGTGCCGAGGTGGGGATGGTGACATCGGCCACCTCCGGGGTAGCTCTGGCGATGCTGAAGAGGACGGTTTCGATCGGTGACCGCGTCGAGGCCGGGGGATCGTCAGCCGTTGTCGAGGACCTCCCGGTCAAATCGATCCGATAGTTCATCGGTACCTGGGGAGCGTGAGGGCAGTAGTACCCGGATATGGGGCTTTTCCCCTATGGACTCGAGTGGAACGGTCGGTAGCGTGGCGGCGTTGTGAGCCGTGGACTACAACCAGCGTTGGTCGGCGCGATCGGGTTCGTCGGCGCCGTCCTGGTGGCACTCGTCGTCGATGGACACACATTCGACTTCGGTCTGGATTGGCTTACCGCCCGTGCCTTGTTGTCGGGAATCGACCCACATCAGCCCTTGTCTGAGCTCGGCGAGCGTTTTGGCGTCGGCATCGACGGCGGTGGCCACTGGATACATCCCCGGACCCCGGCAGCACTGTTGATTCAGGCTCCGGTGGGGCTCATTCCGAGAGAGTGGGCTTATGTGGTCGGCCGCTTGCTGACGATCACTTCGTTCGCCGGATTTGCCTGGGTGGTCGCCCGGATCGCGCGCATCCCAATCCATTGGTGTCTGGCTGCGATGCCGTTCCTGCTGTTGATTCCGCCTTTCTCGGATGTGCTGGCGGTCAGTCAGACGAGCTTTCTCGTCGCGGGAGCTATCGGGTTGTCCTGGTTGATGATGCGTGATGGTGATCGCACCTCCGCTGGTTTTCCCCTTGCCGTGGCCGTTTCCTTGAAGCTGTGGCCGTGGCCGCTCGTCCCCGCCTTATGGTGGACGGGCCATCGGAAGGCGGCGGCTGGATGCGTGGTCGGGTTCAGTGCTTTCAATCTCGCAGGGTTAGCCCTTCCTCACGTAACACTGACCGGTGTAGTCAACGGATTGATGGACGCCGGCGATCTTGGGTCCCCAAGCCTCATCGGAGACATTGACCCATGGGTCGCCGCGGCTACGGCCGCGGCAGTGGTCTACGGTCTGCGCCGTCTCGAGAAGTGGCAGGTCTATTCCCTGGCCATCGCAGTCGGGCTACTGGCGTCACCTGTTCTGTGGTCTCACTACTTGGTCGCACTCACCGTGCCGGTTGCCCTCATCTTGGAGTCCTGGAGGCCCGATCGAGCCCGTTTCCTCGCATCGATCCGAGTGGGCGATGGGCCAGGTCTGAAGCCATCCCCATCTGACTACGCCCACGATGCATGACGGATGGTGGTGGCCGGCACTGTCCTGAGGGATCAGTGATCGGCCGACTCTCAGGCGGACGCGCTGACCTCCGGCGGTACTACCCAGACCCCGCTCTTCATCACCGCCGTCACATCACGCAGTCGGGCGACATCCTCGGTGGGGTCGCCGGGGACCACGATCAGGTCGGCGTGGTGACCGGGCTGGAGCGACCCGACCCGGTCCTCCCATCCCATCAGCTCCGCCGCCCAGCGGGTGGCCGATTGGATCGCTTGACCCGGGGTGAGCCCGTGCTCGACGTAGTGGCCGAACTGAATGGCGTTGTCCCCATGTGGGTAGACCCCGGCGTCGGTGCCGAAGGCGATGCGGACCCCGGATTCCACCGCCTTGCCGAACCCGGCCCGTTGCGCCTCGGTGGTCATCTCCGACTTGCGGAGCACCTCCTCGCGGTATCCCATCGAAGGTCCCAGTTCGTTGATGTAGTCCCCGTCGTAGAGGTCGGCGACCAGATAGGTCCCGTGCTCGACCATTAGGTCGATGGCCTCGTCGTCGAGGAGCGAGCCATGCTCGATGGAGCGGGCTCCTGCCCGCACCGCCCGTTTGATCCCCTCGGCCCCGTGGGCGTGGGCGGCGACATGGGTGCCGGCCTCGGAGGCCACCTCGACGGCCGCCCGGATCTCTTTCTCGGTGAACTCAGGCGCCCCCGGGTTGGTGCCAGAGGTGAGCACTGCCCCGGTGGCGATCACCTTGATGAAGTCGGCCCCAAAGCGGAGGATCTGGCGGATGTTCTCCCTCATCTGGTCGGTTCCAGAGGTCACCCCGAACCTCATCTCCCGTGGCAGCGCCGCGTCCACGTCGACCGCCAGACCGGTGATGTCCCCCCCGCCCCCGGGGCAGGTGACGTAGGCGCCGGCCACCATCATCCTGGGCCCCTCCACCCAGCCACGGTCGATGGCCTCCTTCAGAGCGACGTCAGTGAAGGCGCGAAAAGTGCCGATGTCTCGGACGGTGGTGAATCCCGCCCTGATGGTGGTGGCGGCGTGCTCGACGCCGATGAGCGCGTCCTGGGCCGCGTTTCGCATGACCAGTGCGGCGTAGCCCTGACCGTTGTCCACCGGCCCGATGAGGTGGGTGTGGCAGTCGATGAGGCCGGGAAGGATGCTGTGGCCGGGGAGGGGAGTGGCGTGGGTGGCTTGCTCTGCCGGCACGACGGCTGCGATGCGGGCGTCGTCGATCACCACGGCCTGGCCTTCGAGCATCCGGCCTGCGATCGAGTCGAACACCCGGTCGGGTGAGAAGGTCTGGCGGGTCATCCCGGGAAGTTACCGTGATGACCCACTCGACTCCCCAACCAACGGACCGACGAGCTCTACGGTCGGGCTTGGGTCGAGGTGCCGGAGGTGGGATTCGAACCCACACGCCACTAGGGCACGGCATTTTGAGTGCCGCATGTCTGCCGTTCCATCACTCCGGCTGGATGCCCATTCTACCGGTCAGCGTTGGGGACCATCGATGGTGTCGAGGACGTCGATACCCTCCGTGGGGTGAAACGCATCCACCGCACGATGTTCCGGCTCAACGAGAAGATCGCCGACCTCCAGAATGAGGCGAGCCAGGTCGCCGCAGAGCTGGAGTATCACCGGTCGATCAACGACGACGCCCAGGAGGACGCCGCCATCGGCAACTACATCGACCGTGAAGAGGCGGGTCTCACCGCGGCCGATGTCCACCGCTTCGAGAAGACCCTCGCCAGTCTCGAGAGGAGGGCCGCCAGGCTGACCGAGAAGCGGGACCGTCTCCTCACCAAACTCTGAACTCGGGGCGCTGGACTTCGCTGGGCGGGGCTCCGAACCCTGGGTTGGCGGACCTTCGAGCCGGGAGACCGTGTCTCCGGTGGTAGTACCGTCAGTGGGGTGCCGACACTCGCCCTGATCGACGGCAACTCGATCGCATATCGCGCCTTCTACGCCCTGCCCGAAGACCTCGCCACCAAGTCGGGGCAGGTGACCAACGCGGTGTTCGGATTCACCCGCATGCTGATCCGGCTGATCAAGGACCATCATCCCGAGGGGGTCGCCGTCGCCTGGGATGTCTCCCGGGAAACCTTCCGCACCGAGTCGTACCCCGAGTACAAGGCAAACCGCGCCCAGGCACCCGACCACTTCAAGAGCCAGCTCCCTCTCATCGACGAGGTCCTACAGGCACTCCACATCACCCAGTTGAAGGAGAAGGGATATGAGGCCGACGACATCATCGCCAGCCTCACCAAACAGGCGGTGGCCGACGGCTGGGAGGTCCTCATCGTCACCGGTGACCGCGATGCCTTCCAGCTCGTGGGCGGGCCGGTGAAGGTGCTCTACACCAGGCGCGGCATCAGCGACACCGTCCTCGCCGACGAGGGCTGGGTCACGGAGAAGTACGGGATCACCCCGGCGCAATACGTCGAGTATGCCGCCCTCCGCGGCGACAACTCCGACAACCTCCCCGGCGTGCCCGGCGTCGGGGAGAAGACCGCGGCGAGGCTCATCTCCGAGTACGGCAGCATCGACGGTGTCTATCAGGCGGTGACAGACCAGACCCCCAAGCTGCGGGAGAGTCTCTCGGCCCACAGGGACCAGGTGTTCCTCAACCGTGAGCTGATGGCGCTGATCGACGATCTCGACGTTGTCAGCCCGACTGGCGAGTTCGTCACCAGGGAGTGGGACAAGAAGACGGTGAAAGGGCTCTTCGACAGTCTCGAGTTCCACACCATGTGGAGCGACCTCGAAGAGGCCCTCCCCTCGACCGGGGGGGCGACCGAGCTGATCGACGTCGACTGCGAGCTGATCACCACCCCCGACCGCGTCGCCAGGCTCGCCGGGAAGGACCAACTCGTGCTCGGTTTGGTCAGCGACGGCGGCCAATCCTATGGGCTCGCCGTGTCCACCGGCCCCAACCAAGCGGTGGTGGTCCCGTTCGAGAGTGCCGAGCCGGTCCTCGAGGCGATCAGCGAGGGGAAGGCCGGCGTGTCCGGCCACGACCTGAAGACGTTGGCGCGCGCGCTACTCGACTTCGGCCACGATCTGGCCAGTCCAGCCATGGACACCGCACTGGCCTCCTACATCGTCAACCCCAGCCAGCGCACCTACGGGCTCGAGGAGATCGCAGAGCGGGTGCTCGGGCTGGAACTGGTTTCACCCGACGGCGAAGAGGGCGCCGACGGGATGCTGCCCTTCGACGAGGGGCCAGACATGGAGCTGGAGGGGCGACGGGTGGAGGCAGTCCGGCAGCTGGTCGACGTCATGCGCGACGAGCTGTCGGAACGGGACGAGCTCGATCTGTTCCTCACCTACGAGCTTCCCCTGGTGCCGGTCCTCGCCCGGATGGAGCACGCCGGGATCGGTGTCGACCGTGCCTATCTCGAGCAGATGGGGGCCGATCTGCGCGAGAAGATCGCCGAGCTCGAGAAGAGGCTCCATGAGCTGGCCGGCGAGCCCTTCAACGTCAACTCCACGGACCAACTGCGTGTCATCCTCTTC
The DNA here is from genome assembly GCA_964558575.1 of uncultured Acidimicrobiaceae bacterium. GTDB lineage: Bacteria > Actinomycetota > Acidimicrobiia > Spongiisociales > ZC4RG35 > JANQRA01. The sequence goes on from CAZLEQ010000013.1 coordinate 41,792, forward strand.
GATCAGCTCGGTTTGCCGGTCCTCAAGAAGACCTCTACCGGAAAACCGTCGACCGATGCCTCGGTGCTGCAGAAGCTCGATCATCCTCTGGTCACGGCACTGCTCGAGTACCGCGAGCTGGAGAAGCTCCGATCGACCTACGTGGACGGGTATCTGCCCCTGATCGACCGCGACGGGCGCATCAGAACCCGCTTCAACCAGATGGCGGCCACCACCGGGCGGCTCTCATCCGACAGCCCCAACCTGCAGAACATCCCGGTGAGGTCGGAGTCGGGGAGAACCATCAGACGCGCCTTCATCGCCGGCGCCGGCAACGAGTTCCTGGTGGCCGATTACTCCCAGATCGAGCTGCGCGTCTTGGCCCACATGAGCGGCGACCCGTTCCTGATCGAGGCGTTCAGATCGGGGCTCGACATCCACACCGCCACCGCCGCCCGGGTGTGGGGCGTCGCCACCGACGAGGTGAGTGCGGAGCAGCGGCGCCGGGCGAAGATGATCAACTTCGGCCTGCTCTACGGCATGGAGGCCTTTGGCCTGGCCGACCGTCTCGGCATCAGCCGTGACGAGGCCAGGGAGCACATCGACGCCTACTTCTCCCAGTTCCAGGACGTGAAGGAGTACATGTCGTCGGTGGTGACAGCCGCCCGCAACCAGGGCTACACCACCACATTGTTCGGTCGCCGCCGATATCTGCCCGAGCTGAAGTCGGACAACTTCCGCATCCGCCAGATGGGCGAGCGCATGGCGTTGAATGCCCCGGTGCAGGGCACGGCGGCCGACATCATCAAGGCAGCGATGATCGAATTGGACTCCGAACTGCGTCGGGAGAAGCTGGGAGCCACGCTCCTCCTCCAGATCCACGACGAGTTGATCCTCGAGGTGCCATTGGAGGAGAAGGAGATCGCCGAGAAACTGGTCACCGAGACCATGGAGGGCGTCGCCGGCCTCGACGTGCCCCTGGTGGTCGATGTCGCCTGGGGGCCCGATCTGGCCTCGGTGAAACTCTGAGACGGGTGGGTGGGACGTCCCCGCAAACTGAGGGCGCTGGACTTCGCTGGCCGGGGCCTGCAACCCAGGGTTCGCTGAAAGGGCCGATACGGCTTGGCGAAGCCCGGGCATCTGCGTACACTTTCGGAGCCTGCCGACCCGCGCGTCGGCAGAGATCTTCCCAAGAGGTAACTACCCACACATGTCCAACCCCCAAGAGAACGCGCCCGTAGCCCCCTCCGAGAACGAGGACACGGCGGAGGCGCCCGAGACCTCCGCTGCTGACGAGGTCGTCGACCCCGTAGCCAGCACCGAGGAGCCCGAGACTCCCACCCTCGAGGTCACCGTCGAGGAAGCCCCTGCCGAGCCCTCGGAGGACACGGCCGCAGAAACGTCAGAGGAAGGCGCCACTCCCAAGTATCAGGAGCGGGAGGCACTGGTGGCACCCGACCTCAGCGACCTGCCCGACGACATCGGAGACGACTTCGAGAAGGCGATCGAGGCCACCGTCCTCGAGTTTCGCGAAGGTGACATAGTCGAGGGAACCGTCGTCAGCGTCGACTCAGAAGGCGCCCTGGTCGACATCGGCTACAAGTCCGAGGGTTTCATCCCCACCCGCGAGCTCTCGATCCGCAACAACATCGACCCCGAGGCGACCGTCTCGGTCGGAGACCGGGTCGAGTCGGTGGTCCTCGACAAGGAGGACGACGAGGGCCGTCTCGTCCTTTCCAAGAAGCGCGCCATGTACGAACGCGCCTGGGGTCGCATCCAGAAGATCGCCGACGAGGAAGGCACCGTCGAGGGGACAGTGATCGAGGTGGTCAAAGGTGGGCTGATCGTCGACATCGGGCTGCGTGGTTTCCTCCCTGCGTCGCTGGTCGACCTGCGGCGGGTCCGCGATCTCGACCCGTTCATCGGCGACACCATCACCGCCAAGGTCATCGAGCTCGATAGAGCGCGCAACAACGTGGTGCTGTCACGCCGGGCCCATCTCGAGGAGGCGCTCGCCGAGGAGAGGACCGAGTTCCTCGACAACCTGCAGGAAGGCGAGATCCGAGAAGGCACTGTCTCGTCGGTGGTCAACTTCGGGGCGTTCGTCGATCTCGGGGGTATGGACGGGCTGGTGCACGTGTCCGAGCTGTCCTGGCAACATGTCAACCACCCCAGCGAGATGGTGAAGGTGGGTGACGAGGTCAAGGTCAAAGTGCTCGAGGTCGACCAGGATCGTGAGCGAATCTCACTGTCCATCCGCCAGACCACGGAAGACCCCTGGGACGTTTTCGCCAACGAGAACGACGTCGGCGACGTCGTGGAGGGCACCGTCACCAAGACCGTCCCGTTCGGGGCCTTCGTTTCGGTGGCCGACGGTGTCGAAGGTCTGGTCCACGTATCGGAGATCGCCGTGCACCGCGTCGAGTCACCCGAGTTGGAGCTGTCCATCGGCCAGAAGGTCCAGGTGAAGATCACCGAGAAGGAGGACGAGCGCCGCCGGGTCTCGCTCTCCATCAAACAGGCGTTGCCCGACTACAAAGAGCGGACCGCCCAAGCCGAGGAGAAGAAGAAGCCACGCAAACAGCGCGAGTTCGAGCGCGAGTTCGGCGCCGAAGCCGAGGAGAGGCCGCCGATGCCGGTGGACGCATCCCTCGAGGCGATCCTCAAGGAGCTGAAGGAGCGTGGCATCGGCCGGCGGTGAGACCGCGGCCTCTGCCCCGATCCCCGCAGCCCTTTGGCAGAGACGAGCTCAAGCTGCTCGGCGGTCCGTCGGAGTGGGTCGCGATGCCCATAGATTTATCGCCGAAAAACTCAAGACTGATACTCGCAGGTCCGACAATCACAGTGTTATCGAACCTGACAAGCAGGGCGGGCTCCGGCCCGCCAGTACTATGCCCTCCCACCTCGACGCGGCGAGCGCGCTGAGCGTCGGAGGGGACAACCGAAGGGGACTCAATGGGTAGGAGAGCTATCGTTCTTCTAGTGGCCTTGATCTTGGCCGGACTGGCGGCCTGGGCTGTCTGGAACTTCATGCAGAACGTCCGCGAGGATGCCACCGCGGGTCAGGAGCAGGTCACCGTGTTCCGTGCCGGTGCCGGCGGCATCGCCGAGGGCACCCAGGGCGACGTGCTCGTCTCCGACTTCGACGGCGGCGGCGCCCTCATCCAGCAGAGCGTCGACGTGATCGAGAACACCCCACCCGACGCCATCCAGAGCACCGAGGAGCTGCGGTCGGTTCTCGGTGGCCGCGTCGCTGCCGGTCCGATCTCCGAGAACGGAATCCTGACCCGGGCGCAGTGGACCCAGATCACCGTCGACATCGAGCCGCTTTCCACCAAGATCGCCTCGGGCAACCAGGCGATAACCATCTCCACCAGTGACGTCCAGGGTGTCAATGGATTCGTCGAGGCCGGTGACCGGATCAACATGATCATCACGCTCGACATCGAGTTCGATCTCATCCCGATCGAGGGAATCCCCACCCTCCCCGATCCCGATGCGGCAGCACCGGATGCACCGGATGAGGAGACTGTGACGGTCACCTACACCCGCTACGTCCTCCAGGGTCTCAACGTCCTCGCCGCCGGACGCGACGTGCGTGTCGATGAGGACGAGGACCTCACCGGGCAGATCGATGCGACGCCGGAGACGCCGGATCCCGAGGCCGCCGAGCAGGGCAACTCCACGGTGTTCACCCTGGAGGTGACCCCGGATCAGGCCGAGCGCATCGTGTACGCGTTCCAGAACGGCGCCATTTGGCTTACCCTGGTCCCGGAGGACTTCGTGGAAGTCGAGACCGACGGTGTCACCATCGACAATCTGTTCGGTGGGGACTTGCAGGACGCCATCTTCGGGGACAACTAAAGGCAGATTTCTATGTCAATGGCCGAGCACAACCTCCTGGTAGTCGACCAGGACGACGACTTCGTCGCCAGCGCCAAGGAGCTGTTCGACGGCAGTCTCCCGGTTGCGCGCACGCTCGAAGAGGCAGCCCAGACCGTGAGCTCGGGTGACGTGCGGATGCTCCTCATCGGGCCCTCATACAGCAGCGACGAGGCCATGGACGAGATTCGCCAGCTGCACAATCAGGATCCTTCTCTGGTCCTCATGCTGGTGGCCGAGGAGGTCACCGCCGATCTCCTCCGCAAGGGGATGCGCGCCGGGGTGTCAGACGTCCTGGAGTCGCCGCTCGACGAGGCCAAGATCGAGGCCGCGGTCGAGCAGTTCGCCCACGACGTGCTGCGTCGGAAGTCATCTGCCACCGTCGCCCCGCCCCGCCCCGACGAGGAGCGAAGTGAACATGGTCGCATCATCACCATCAGCTCGGCCAAGGGCGGCAGCGGCAAGACCGTCCTGGCCACCAACCTCGCCCTGGTGTTGAACCGGTTCCCGGACACCAAGGTGTGTCTGGTCGACGCCGACCTCCAGTTTGGGGACGTGTGTCTGGTGCTCCAGCTAGAGCCCCGCTTCACCATGGTGAACGCCGCCCACGAGCTGCACCACCTCGACGGAGAGTTGCTCGACTCGCTGCTCACCGAGCATCCGAGCGGGCTCAAGGTCCTCGCCGCTCCGCTGGAGCCGGCGTTCGCCGACGACATCACCACCGCCGGTCTCATGCAGATGCTCGACGTCCTCAAGGAGAACTACGACTACGTCGTCGTCGATACCGCGGCGATGCTCGACGAGTTGATTCTGTCGCTGATCGAGAAGTCTGACGACGTGCTCATGCTGGTCGACATGGACCTGCCGTCAGTGAAGAACGCCAAGCTGGCGTTGGAGACCTTGAGACTGCTCAAGTTCTCCACCGCCAACGTGCAGTTGGTCATGAACCGTTCCAACTCCAAGGCCAAGCTCGACAACAAGGAGATCGAGGGCGCGTTGAAGATGGAGATCGCCGCGGCGATCCCTTCCGATGCCGTCGTCGCCGCCTCGGTCAACGAGGGGCGTCCCGTCGTGGAGACCGATCCGAAATCGAAAGTCGCTAAAGGCTTCGAGTCAGTTGCCGAGTTGATTGCAGGCAAAGTGCCAGAGGCTCAAGTCAAGTCCGGCCTGTTCGGGCGTAAGTAGGGAAGGGGGCCAGCATTGCCATCACTATCCGAGAGAGTTGCGGCCGCGAGGCAGACCGAGTCGACGGATTCGAGCGTCAATCGCTCCGACGCCCTCAGTGAGCTGAGGGGTCGGCTTCACTTCAAGGTCGTCGAGGAGCTGGGCCCCACCCTGTACGACAGGGGAATGTCCGATGCCGAGTTGCGTCTCCGTGTCCTCGAGATGCTGGAGTGGGCCGTCGACCAGGAACAGGGTCTCCCGCTCACCTCGGCGGACCGCAGGGCACTGCTCAACGAGATCGCCTCGGATGTGCTCGGTTACGGTCCCATCGACCCGTTGCTCAACGACCCGGAAGTCACCGAGGTCATGGCCAACGGCCCCTACGACGTCTATTACGAGAAGTCAGGTCGCATCCTGAAGTCCGACGTCCGGTTCGTCGACGAGGTGCACCTGCGTCGGATCATCGACAAGATCGTGGGCCAGATCGGCCGTCGCGTCGACGAGGCCACCCCGATGGTGGACGCCCGTCTCCCCGACGGCTCCCGTGTCAACGCCATCATCGCCCCGTTGGCGATCGGCGGGCCATTCCTGACGATTCGTAAGTTCGCCGTCGACCCTTTCCAGGAAGCCGACCTGATCAGCTTCGGGACCCTGACCCAGCGGGTGGCGGACTTCTTGAGGGCTTGTGTCCGGGGACGTCTCAACATACTGATCTCGGGTGGTACCGGCTCGGGCAAGACCACCACCCTCAACGTGGTCTCGGCCTACATCCCAGGTGACGAGCGGATCATCACCGTGGAGGACGCCGCCGAGCTCCAGCTCCACCAGGAGCACGTGCTCACCCTCGAGTCCCGACCGGCCAACATCGAGGGCCAGGGCTCGGTGACCATCAGGGACCTGGTGAGGAACACCCTCCGTATGCGGCCCGATCGCATCGTCGTCGGTGAGGTCCGCGACGCGGCCGCCCTCGACATGCTCCAGGCCATGAACACCGGTCACGACGGGTCGCTGACCACAGTCCACTCCAACTCGCCACGTGACACCTTGTCCCGTATCGAGACCATGGTGCTGATGGCCGGTTTCGACCTGCCCATGCGCGCCATCCGCGAGCAGATCGCCTCGGCGGTCGACCTCATCGTCCACGTCGCCCGTCTCAAGGACGGCACCCGCCGGGTCACCCATGTGACCGAGGTCGAGGGCATGGAGGGTGAGATCATCACCCTCCAGGACCTGTTCCTCTTCGACTACGGCATGGGTGTCGACGATGAAGCCATGTACAAGGGTCGTCTCAAGGCCACCGGCATTCGCCCCACCTTCTCCGAGGAGTTGGAGAACCAGGGCATCAGGCTCCCGGCCGACCTGTTCAATCCCGAGCCCTTCGCCCGGAGAGGCAATTGAGGAGACTCCTCGCGGCTGTCGTCGCCCTGATGCTCCTGGCCATGCCGGCCTGGGGTCAGGCCGGGTCGCAGGAGATCGAGATCGTCGATATCAACGGGTCTCGGTATCCCGACGGTGGCCAGACCCAGATGGTCATCGAGTTCCGCAACTTCGCCGAAGAGCCGGACACGTCCGCCCTCGAGATAACGGCGAACGGGGAGCCGGTGTCCGATCTCGAGGTCCAGCCAGTCGGCAACTCTGCAGTGCCGGTCGGGGTGGTCCTCGTGATCGACGCCTCGGGCTCCATGGCGGGAGCGCCCATCGAGGAGGCCAGGGCGGCGGCGGTCAGCTTCATCGACCAAGCTCGGGTCGAGGACCGGATCGCCATCGTCAGCTTCGCCGACGAAGTCCGCGTCTTGAGCGGTTTCACCGGCAACAAGCAGGCGCTGACTCAGGCGGTCAACGGCATCCAGGCGGAAGGGGAGACCGCGTTCAACGATGCGGTGATCCAGGGCGTCTCTCTGTTCAACCAGGCCAACGCTCGCAACCTGCTCCCCAACCTGATCGTCCTCACCGACGGTGAGGACACCTCGTCGGAGGCGACTCTCGAGGAGGCCCTCGCCGCGGTCGAAAGCAGCGACGTGAGGACCTTCGGGGTTGCCCTGGAAGGCTCGGATTTCAACCCCGACGCCGTCGAGCAGGTTTCCGCGGCCGGGAACGGGCTCTTTCTCTCTACCCCCAACCCCGAAGCACTGTCGCAGCTCTATGACGAGATCAGCCGGGAGATCAGCAACACGTTGGTGGCCCGCTTCGTCTCCCCGATCTCGACTCCGGGCGAGGTCGAGTTCGCCGTCGGATATCAGAGCCTGAGCTCGTCGCAGACCTTCGCCGTCTCCGGTTTCGCCGTGACCACCACTACCCAGCCGGGTCAGACCACGACCACCACCCTGGCCCCGCTGACCACGATGGTCGTCGAGAGTGGCGCCGTCCTCGACATCGACAGCCTGATGTTGCTTGGTGCCGCCGGTCTGGGCCTGACACTGTTCTTGTTCCTGATCATCCTCTTTGGCCGCGAGGACGAGGACGATCCGGGTCGGTTCGCCAAGCGGCTCCAGGCCTATGGGCGAAAGGGCGCTCGACCCGAGGAGGAGAAGGGCTCGCTCCTCACCCGGCTGCCCCTTCTGAAGCGGTTCAGCCAGGCGGCCGAGGAAGAGGTGAGGAGGCGCGGGCTGCTGTCGGGGATGAACTCCACTCTGGAGCAGGCCAACATCCCGATGTCCGCTGGAGAGGCGATCATGGGCATGCTCGGTCTCGCCGCGGTGGCCGGAATCATGGTGGCCATCTTCAACGGCCCCCTCGTTGGGCTGGTCTCCTTTTTCATCTTCCTGCTCGTGATCGTGTTCTTGATCCGGTTTGCCGGAGCTCGGGAGAAGCGCAAGTTCGAGAACCAGCTTCCCGACACGCTGACGCTGCTGTCGACCTCGCTCCGGGCCGGCTATTCCCTGCTCCAGGCGACCGAGGCCGTCTCCTCGGAGGCTCAGAATCCGACGGCACGTGAGTTCGGTCGGGCGATCAGCGAGGCCCGCCTGGGTATCACGGTGACCGATGCGCTCAATGGGATCGTGGAACGCACCCAATCGAACGACTTCGAGTGGGCGGTGATGGCCATCGAGATCCAGCGTGAGGTGGGCGGTAACCTGGCCGAGGTCCTCCAGACCGTGGCCGACACCATGCGGGCCCGTAACCGCCTCAAAGGCGAGATCAGGGCACTCACCGCCGAGGGCCGTATCTCAGCCTTCGTGCTCGGCTCGCTGCCCTTCGCCATGGCTCTGTTCCTCTGGACGTCGAACCGCGAGTATCTGATGCCGCTCTTCGAGAACACGTTCGGACAGATTGCCATCGGTGTCGGATTGCTGCTCATGGCGGGTGGCATCTTCTGGCTGAAGAAGATCGTGGATATAGAGATATGAGTGGATTCGACCCCATCGTCCTCGCCGTAGGAGCAGTGTTCGCCCTGGTCCTGTTCGTCGTGGTGTGGGCGGGAATGGGTGTGACCAGGGCCCGTGAGGAGCTCTCCACCCGTCTCGAGCTCTACGGGCGGGAGACCGTGGCCGCGGCGCGCGAGGAGGAGCTGGCCAAGCCACTATCCCAGCGCACGGTGGGGCCGGTCGTCATCCGGCTGGGTAACTTCCTGAAGCGATTCACCCCGGTCGGCTATCTGGAGAAGAAGCAGCGCAAGCTGATGCTGGCCGGCTATCCGGGCAATCTCGACGCCCCGGCTTTCATCGTCATCAAGCTTCTCACCACGGCCCTCGGTCTGGGCGCGGCATTCGTGGTGCGGGACTTCGGGGCGGACGTCCTACAACAACTCGCTCTGTTCGTCCTCCCCATCGCCCTTGGTTTCTTCGGGCCAGATGCCTGGCTGGAACGGAAGGTCGACGAGCGTCGTCAGGCGATGCTGCGGGCGCTCCCCGACGTCCTCGACCTGCTGGTGATCTCGGTGGAAGCCGGTCTCGGCTTCGACTCGGCTCTGGCCCGGGTGGTGGGAACGGTTCCGGGACCGCTGTCCGAGGAGTTCTTCCGGATGCTCCAGGAGACCAGGGTGGGGGTGAGTCGCCGTGACGCGATGCGGCACTTGATGGAACGAACCGACCTCGACGAGCTGCGCTCCTTCATCCTGGCCATGATCCAGGCCGAAGCCTTTGGCGTCACCATCGCGAGGGTGCTGCGAGTGCAGGCCGATGAGATGAGGGTGAAGCGGCGTCAGCGCGCCCAGGAGAAGGCGTTCGCCGCGCCGGTGAAGCTGGTCTTCCCGCTGGTGTTCTGCATCTTCCCGTCGTTGTTCATCGTCCTGCTCGGCCCGGCGGCGATCCAGATCGCTGAAGCGTTCGCCTCGACATGACCGGGGCGGCCGCGCAGCCGCCGCGGCGTCTCTCCATCGCCCATCTGGCGCTCCTGGTTCCCTGGGTGGCAGTTGTCATCGATGCCTTTCAGCCCATCGTTGACAACTCATTCCTGTGGCATATCCGGGCCGGCTCGGTGCAGATGGTGCAGGGCTCGGTCCTCACATCCGACCCCTTCTCTTTCACACTTGGCGGAGAGCCCTGGCTGACTCAGAGCTGGCTGGTGGAGTTGCTATATGCCTGGGCGGAGAGCTTTTCGGGGCTGGGATTCGTTCCCTACTTGTTGCTCGTTGTGGCCACGCTGACCTTTGTCGGAATCGGCCTGATCGCCTACCACCACTCCCACAGTGTGCCGGCAACGGCCTTCGTGTTGATCCTGAGCGTCCTTGCTCTGATCAGCTTCCTGGTCCCGAGACCGGTCCTGTTCTCCTATCTGCTGATGGTGCTGGTGATCCTCGCCTGGGACCGGCCCACAGCTCGCTGGACGATCCCCTTTCTCTTCTGGATCTGGGCTTCGGTTCACGCCAGCTTTCTCATCGGGCTGGGATACATCGGTTTGACCCTCCTGACGAGAAGGGAGTGGCGTCTCCTCCCTCAGGCAGTCGTGGCCGGGCTGGCCACGCTCATCACCGCACATGGCCTGGGCGTGGTCAACTTCTTGCTGGAGTTCGGTGCCAACAGTGAGGCTCTTCGATATCTGACCGAATGGCGTCGTCCCGAGCTGCTCGAGCCGGTCTTCCTGCCCTTCGCCGGGGCGGTGGTGTTTATCGTGATCGGTGCATTTCGCGAGCGGATCTTCCCCCGGCACTTATGGCTCCTGGTGCCGTTCCTGGTTCTCGGGCTCAGTTCGTTGCGGGCGGTACCGCCGGCGTTCCTGGCCCTGGTACCACTTGTGGGCCTGTCACTCTCGGGGCTGTCGATCGGATCCAGTTCAGGCCTCCGACCCCGTCTTGCGGTCATCTTCGCTCTCGTGGTGCTGGCATTGCCGTTCGGGCTCATCTCCGACGGGCGGCTATCGGAGGAGCGGTTCCCCCTCGAGGCGATCGACCATCTCGGTGACGTGCCCACCTTCCATGACGACCGGGTCGGGGGCTACTTGATTTGGGCCGAGGGTCCGGAGCGCAAGGTCTACATCGATGACCGGGCCGAATTGTATGGAGAGCGGATGGGGGAATTCGTAGCGGTCCGCCGTGGTGAGACCCCCTGGGAGCCGATCTTCGACCGTGACGGGATCGAGCAGACGCTGCTCGGCAACGAGGAATATCTCGTCGAGGAATTGATGGCAGCGGGGTGGGCGGCTGTTCACATGGACGAGCATTTCACGATTCTCCAACCCGACCCATGAATCGGACATAGACAGGCGTGAGTGCCAAAGAGCAGAAAGGGCTCGCGAGGCGAGCCCTTTCTTCTCTTTGGTTTTGGATTGCCTTAGGCCCCTTCGAGGCCTGAAGCGATCTCGCTGAAGGTCTCCGAGACCTGTGTCCCGGCGAGAGCGACGGCGACGAGGGCGATGATGGCGATCAGGACCACGAGGAGTGCGTACTCCACCATGGAGGCACCCTTCTCATCCTTAATCCAAGTCGTTACCTTGGTCCACAGAGCAAGCATGGAACCCCTCCTTGAGTTGTTTGACATGGCCTGCGAAGAGCAAGCTAACTCAGGTAGGTCGGGAACCAATAGGTCGCCGGACTCATGCGAGCCCGGTTAGTCGGCGTCGAATGAGAGAACATCGTGGCGAGCATTTTCACCGGCTGGCTCGGAAAGATGTGAGACGTCGGCTGCGCCGTGATCGTCCCAAAGAAGAGGGGCCCTCATTCGGGCCCCTCTCCTTCTAGTCGGTTTGGTACTTAGGTCTGGTCGAGGCCAGAAGCGATCTCGCTAAAGGTCTCCGAGACCTGTGTCCCGGCAAGTGCGATGGCGACGAGGGCGATGATGGCGATCAGGACCACGAGGAGTGCGTACTCCACCATGGATGCACCCTTCTCATCCTTCATCCAAGTCGTTACCTTGGTCCACAGAGCAAGCATTGAACCCCTCCTTGGGTTGTCTTACGTTGGCTCGCAAGTGAGCAAATTAGCCCACCTCGGTCCGAAGACAATGGGTCTCCGGAACCACATCTACATCGGTCATCATTGCGCCACGCTGGAGGCGATCTCTGAGTATGACGTAGAAAGCTGGGTGCCGGCGAGAGCCACGGCGACCAATCCCACGATCGCAATGAGAATCACCAGCAGCGCATACTCGACCATCGATGCACCTCGATCGCCGAGCCGAATCTTCTGATAGAGACGAATCAACATTCTCTCAACCTCTGTTCTGGATGCGACCAGCGTAAGCCGGACGTGTCGCGTTGCTGATAGGTCGCGGGGCTTATTGGGCGGATGTGTTCAGTTTGGTCGCGCGATTCCGAGTCGGATCGCCTCGATCGCAGCCTGGGTCCGGTCGCTGACTGCGAGCTTCTGAAAGATCGAGGCCAGGTGGTTCTTGACTGTCTTCTGTGAGATGTAGAGCCGATCGGCGAGCTCCTCGGTGGCGGAGACCCCGACGGCAAGGAGTCGTAGTATCTCCCGCTCTCGAGGGGTCAACGAAGCCGCTCCTGGATCGAGTGCAGCCTCGCCATAAGACTCCAGCAGCACGTCACGTTGCTCGTCGTCCAAGTCGATGAGGTTCTGGCCGTCGGCCACCGCTCGCACTGCGGCCGCCAGGGTGGCCAGCGGCACACCCTTGGAGAAAAACCCCATGGCTCCTGCCTTCGCCGCCCTTGCCCGCTGCTCGTCGTCGGCGTGCATGGAGACCACGATGGCCCGGGTCTTCTTGCCGAGCACCGAGATGGCGTCGATGCCGTCACCACCGGGCATCTCGATGTCGACGATCGAGACCTCGGCAGGCTGACTCTCCAGACTGGCTCCAAGGTCAGGTCCGGAGTTGACCACCCCCACCACCCGGGTGTCGGGGAGGCTGTTCAACGCCTGGCTCAGCCCTTCGGCGAACAATCGATGGTCATCGGCGACCATGACTCGGATCATCGCGACCTCCATTCAACCGTTACCGCTGTGCCGACTCCCGGCTTTGACTCGAATTTGATGATGGCACCGATCTTCGAGGCTCGTTCGCGCATCCCGAGGAGGCCGAAGTGCCCCTCAGGTTCGTGATCCGGGTCGAAGCCGACCCCGTCGTCGACAACGGAGCACGAGCCAAATGCGCGGTCGATCTGGCCGGATACGACCACCTTGGATGCTCGAGAATGCTGATGGGCGTTGCGGGCGGCCTCGGCGATGATCGAGGTCAGATCACCGATCTGGGCTGGTCGGGGAGGACGCCGCTCCTCGAGATCTACGATTACGGGTGGGTTTCCATCGAGGGCCGATGTGGCCTGGAGGATGCGTGCGGTCAATGTCGGGCCGGGTGCGTTGCGGAGATCGGCCACCGACGCCCGCACATCCTCGACCAGCTTGGTGACGTTGGAGCGCAACACCTGGAGATCGGCGGCAACCTCGGGATGCTCGGATTGCTGCATGGCGGTCATGTCCAGGGCGAGCCCGAGCGAGGCCAGAGACGGCCCGATCTCGTCGTGCATCTCCCTCGCCAGACGCACCCGCTCCTCGGCAACCGCGGAGCCAACGATGTCCTGCAGCAGTTGCAGGTTGGCGAATGCGACGCTGACGGGATGGATGATTGCTGCCACCTGAGCTAGGTCTCCCGGCGACATCGGTTTGGCGGTGGTGAACTCGAGGTTCCCTACCTTGGAGTCCGATGTGGAGAGTGGGATGTCGTAGACGTGTCCGTTCTCGTCGGGGATGCCCCTGGCGGCGAGGACGACTGTCCCCTGATCTCCTTCGACGGCGAGCTTGCCCGCCGACCCGGGAAAACGCTCCAGGATCGCTTCCAGGGTATCGGCCCCGACCTCGATGGCATTGAGTCGACCCGCAGACATGTCTTCGGACAGGCGGAGCAAGGCGCTATGGGTCTCCTCGAGACGCTCCAGGCGTATCGTGGCAGACTCCTTCTCCTCCGCCAGAGCCGTGGCCTGTTGGTGGATGTCCTCTAGGAGGCGACGGATCACTCCGACGAGTAGGACGAAGATCAGATAAAGGGCGATGGCCGGCGCAGTGCCGATGAGTGGGTCCCCATTTGCCAGGGTCACCAGGACCAGCAGAGCTCCTGCCAGCACCCCTGTGGCGAGCCCCGTACGAAAGCCGCCGTAGATAGTGGCAAACACCGGAGGGCCCATGGAGAGGAGCAGATATGGGCTACCGGCACCACCGGTGAGGGTCATCGCAGTCAGTACTACGAGAGCACCCAATAGACAGATCGCCTCGACCCCGAACCGGCGCCCAAACCATGTCTCCGGTATGAGAGTGGTCCCGATGACGTATCCGGCTGCTATCCCCATCGCGACGAGAGATTGAACCGATCCGCTGGTCTGCACCAGTGAGGAGATGATGCCGACGGTGAGCGCCACCCACTGACCGATGACAACGGTGCGGTGTACGCGCGTCTCCCAGGGAACGGGTGTCACCAGCATGATCGAAGGCTACCGTCCCGCCTCGTGGGTTCTGAGCAACATCGTTGGGTCCTCAGCGGCGGTCTCGCCTCGGGGAAGACCCAGGTGAGACAGTTTCTCGAAAGACACGGTTTCCACACCATCGACGCCGACCGCGTCGGTCACGAAGTCCTCCGTTCCGATGGCCCGGCGTTCGAAGAGGTCGTGAAACGATGGCCGCAGGTCGTCGATGGCGGCGAAATCGACCGAGGCGCTCTGGCCGGGATCGTGTTCAACGATCCACGGGAGCTGGCTGACTTGGAGGCCATTACACACCCTCATATCTTCGGCAGGATCGATGCCCGGGTGGAGGAAGTCGAGGATCCAGTGGTGGTCGAGATGCCCCTGATAGGTCACACTCTGGCCGATTGGCGGACCGTCGTCGTCGACTGCAGGGACGAAGTGCGGTTGCACCAGGCGATCGAACGGGGAATGGCCGAGGATGATGCCCGGGCGAGGCTGGCATCCCAACCTTCCCGAGCTGAGTGGCTGGCCGGAGCTGATGTGGTGATACCAAACCACGGCAATCTCGATCAGCTCGAAGAGGCGGTCCGACGGTGGGTGGCCACGGCCGTCCCTAGTCGGTGATCGTCAGACTCCCCTCCGAGATATCTTGGGCGATCGCGGCCAGCCGTTCGGGGTCGAGTGACCTGGGTTCGTCGGCACCCAGGAGGAACTCAACGGGACCTGTCGGAAAGTCGCCGATCAGGGCGCACTCCATGATCGCCCGCATGACATAGACATTGGTTGGGTGGAGCGGCTCGTCGCACCCTGTGGGGAGCTTATAAGCGAGGAGGGCGCCGAGACGATCGGCAACGTCAGCGTCGCTCCACTCATCTGGGGCTGTACCGACCTGACCGCCTACTCCAAGGCCGTGGTCTCCAGCAATCAGCACTGCTGTGGTGTCGTCCACCTTCTCCACTATCTCCTCGAGTAGCGAGTCGACGCAGCTGAGTTGGTGGCGGATTAGCTGAGGGGCATCATTGCCCAGGGAGCGTTCGGCGCTTGGGATGACATTGCACCCTGAATCAACCACATAAGGCGCGTGTGGGAGTAGGAGATGTGAATAGACGAAGTCGTGTCGTCCATTGCCAAACACTTCGAGGCTTGTGAGGTGCTCGACCGCGCGCATCGTATTGACTGCGATCATCGAGCCGAACTGGTCCTGGAGGGTTCCCGCGAACAGGCTTGGAGCCAGAAGGCTCCAGTTCGCCTCGTCAAGCCAGAAGCTCTCGAGACACACGTCTACCTGCCGGCATGCGCCGCCGTCCCAGCCGCTCTCGACGTGGATGTATTGGAATCCGGCGTTCTGCAAGGTCCCTGCAACAAAGCTCTCTCCGCCGATGATCTGATGGCTGGTTCTTCGATTTCCCCATGTTCCTTTTGGGGAGTCGTCCGCGACCTGCTGGAGCTGGAGGATGCTGGGCACAGCCAAACCGGTGTAGGTGTTGTGGGACCACGACACCGGAGCCACGGTGAAACCGGAAGATGTCAGCGCGGTCTCGAGTGGAGCCGTGTCGTGATCGAACCATTCCCTCGCAATTGCGAGCATCGGATAGCTGTCAACGATGATGACGAGAACGTCCTCGACGGCGCCGCTCGATTCGGCCGCAATCTCGGTCTCTAACTCCTTGAGCGGGTAGGGCGTGCGCTGGGAGACGTGCTGGATCACGACCTGGAGGAGTGGAGCGATGACAAGCAACGCCAAGACCACCGGGACTATCCGGGTCTGAGAGAGGTCCGAAGCGAAGAGGTGGAACAACAAAGCGATCGCTCCCACGGCGATAAGCCAAATCGCTGGGCTCCAGATGAGAGAGTGGTAGTTGAATATCACAAAGACGAGGCCTGAGACCAGATAGGCGGCTGGCAGCTCACGTACTCTCACCACCATCAGTCCCGAATACAGGATGGCCGCTGCGAGGAGAACCACGGACCCTGTGGCGAAGACCTTCTGTGGGTTGGCCAGGTCCCATGCATTCTCAGCCCAGAGCACCAGTGGGCGGTAGTACGCAGCTCCGGAGATCAGTGAGAGGCCCAGCAGGACTCGGTTTCGCTTCGACTGCTCTATCCCCATGTATCTCCAGTTGCACGCTGAGAACCAGTCTCACCCCCTGGCTACTCTGCACGGGGTGCCCCGATTCGAAGTTGTATCCGACTTCCAACCAGCCGGTGACCAACCTAAAGCCATCGACGCGTTGGCGTCCGGAGTTGAGCGCGGAGACCGATATCAGACCCTTCTCGGAATTACCGGTTCGGGGAAGTCGGCCACCATTGCCTGGACCATCGAGAGGGTCCAGAAACCGACCCTCGTCCTCGCCCCCAACAAGGCACTGGCCGCCCAGCTGGCCAACGAGTTCCGCCAGTTCTTCCCCAACAACCGGGTGGAGTACTTCGTCTCCTACTACGACTACTACCAGCCCGAGGCCTACATCCCCCAGACCGACACCTTCATCGAGAAGGACGCCACCATCAACGACGAGATCGACCGGCTGCGTCACTCGGCCACCGCCGGGCTGCTGGTTCGGAACGACGTCGTCATCGTGGCTTCGGTGTCGGCGATCTACGGTCTCGGTTCCCCGGAGCAGTACCAGGGTCAGCTGCTCCGGCTGATCCAGGGTGTCGAGTACCCGATGCAAGAGGCGATCAAGCGGCTGGTCGACATCCAGTACGAGCGCAACGAGGTCAACCTGATCCGGGGCAAGTTCCGGGTCAAGGGGGACACCCTCGAGGTTTTTCCCTCCTATGAGGAGACCATCGCCAGGGTCGAGTTCTGGGGCGACGAGGTGGAACGGATCCTGCGGCTGAATCCGGTCACCGGCGAGGTGGTGGAGGAGCTGTCCGAGCTGTTCATATTCCCCGCCACTCACTACGTGACCGAGCGGGAGCGGTTGCTCCGTGCCATCGCCGGCATCGAAGAGGAGCTGGTAGACCGGCTCGCCAAGCTGGAAAGCGAAGGGAAGATGCTGGAGGCGCAACGGCTCCGCATGCGCACCAATTACGACCTGGAGATGATGCGTGAGGTCGGTTTCTGCTCCGGGATCGAGAACTACTCCCGTCACCTCGACGGCCGAGAGCCCGGTCAGGCTCCTTACACCCTGCTCGATTACTTCCCCGACGACTACTTGACCATCATCGACGAGTCCCATGTCACCGTCCCCCAGATCGGCGGCCAGTACGAGGGCGACCGGTCACGCAAGGAGGTGCTGGTCGATCACGGGTTCCGGCTCCCCTCGGCCAAGGACAACCGTCCGCTCCGTTTCGACGAATGGCTGGAACGGGCCAACCAGGTGATCTTTCTCTCCGCCACCCCATCGGAGTTCGAGATCAGCCACTCCATCCAGGTGGTGGAACAGATCATCCGTCCCACCGGGCTGGTCGACCCCGAGGTGATGATCCGTCCCACCAAGGGCCAGATCGACGACCTTCTCCATGAGATCAAGGAGCGGGCGATCCGGGAGCAGAGAGTCCTTGTGACCACCCTGACCAAGAAGATGGCCGAGGACCTCACCGACTACCTGTTGGAGATGGGGGTCAGGGCCCGCTACATGCACTCGGAGATCGACACCTTGGAGCGGGTGCAGATCATGCGTGAGCTACGACTCGGGGACTTCGACGTCCTGGTTGGGATCAACCTGCTTCGTGAGGGTCTCGACCTGCCCGAAGTGTCCCTGGTGGCCATCCTCGATGCCGACAAGGAAGGGTTCCTCCGCTCGGAGACCTCGCTGATCCAGATCATCGGCCGGGCCGCCCGCAATGTCGACGGCCAGGTGGTGATGTACGCCGACAACATCACCGACTCGATGCAGAGGGCAATCTATGAGACCAATCGTCGCCGCCAGGCTCAGCAGGAGTGGAACGAAGACCACGGTATCGACCCCCAGACCGTACGGAAACGGGTCTCCGACATCCTCGAGTTGGTGCAGGCAGATCGCCCGGCGGGGGAGAGGCGTCGACGCGAGGTAGAGCGCCGCGCGCCCATCGACCTCGAAGGCGAGGACCTGGCCCGGCTGGTGATGAGCCTCGAGGAGGAGATGCACGAGGCGGCCAAGGATCTCAGGTTCGAGTACGCGGCCCGGCTCAGGGACGAGGTCAACGAGTTGAAACGGGAGCTACGCGAGGTGGCTGAAGCGGGTTGATGTCGACCCGCTAACCGGCAAGCATTGGGAGCAGACTGCCCGGCTGCGGCGAATCCGCAAGTAGCGCAGGACGTCCAGGCGTTCGGGCAGCCAGGAAAGTGCGACGCCACTCGTCCAGGTCCGACGAGTCGAACCGACCCCCATGGTCGGAGAACAACACGATGTCAGCGTTGGGATATCTGGCGATAATCGCGTCCACTGCTTCGAGGATCCTCGGGTTTAACCAGGCGAGATAGCCATCGATGCCAGTCGCCCAGTCATCTCAAGAACACTGGCCCGGACTTCCAATGTTGCGCACGAAGGCCAGCAGTCTGGGGGAGAGCCGGTGCTACCGCGGTCGTAGAGGAACGGGGTGTGGGGTGCGAGAAGATGAGCGAACACCCGCCGCTCCTCTGTGGAGGCGAGAATGTCGAGAGCCCTATTCAGTTGGTACCGAAACCCATCCATCACGTTGTTGCCCGACTCAACGGAGGCCTCTCTCCGAACCTCGGGGCACTTGGGCTCATGGCGGGATCGCT
>CAZLEQ010000014.1:0-59417 GCA_964558575.1 uncultured Acidimicrobiaceae bacterium
GCGTGCCCCAGCGGGAACAGGAGGAGGTTCTGGCAGCCTTTGCGGCACACAAGAGTGAGGTGACTGAGGGGTCCCAAGCCATGGCCAGCCGCTAGCGGCCTGCGGCAGGGACTTGAAAGGATTTCCTCCCGACTGGCCGATAGATTCGAGGCGCACCCTCGTGGTGTGACAGCCGTCTGCACTAGATGAACGAAATCATCGAATGGCGACCGTTGCCGCCGAGTGAAAGGAGGGTACTCGGCATCCGAGACCGCGGAGAAGCCCTCTGCCGCCCGTCGCCGAGCTGATCGATCTTCGCATCCCTGGGCCGCCAGCGGATCCGAGAGCTGTGGACCCTGAAACCGCAGGTCAGAGCGTTTTGCGCCCTCGCCAGGATTCGAACCTGGGACACCCGGTTTAGGAAACCGGGCGTGTCAGCGCTGTTACCAGGGACTTTAGGCCAGATCGTGCGTCGAGTTGCACGCTAGTTGCACAATCACACTGGTCAGGGAACGGTGCCGGCGGGGATTATCCATTCTGTGGCCTGGCCAGTGATCTCGGCGATACGATCGAAATCGTGGTCGTAGTGGAGCACCACGAGACCGGCGGTCTCAGCGGCAGCAGCGATGAGAAGGTCGGCGATCTTGACGCCACGCTGCTGGCTCCGCTCGGCAAGGGCATCCTGAACCTCGACGGACCGATCCAACACCGACTGGTCCATCGCAACAAACGGCCAGGCGGAGCGCATCCCGCGCATGGTGCGATGCGACGAAGGGCTGGTGGAGGCGAATCCCGCCTCGAGGTCAGTTGGTGTGCAGCGGGCTACCAGTCCAGCCTCCAACAGTGGCTCCAGCCGGTCAGCGACTTCGGGTCGGTTTAGACGCGCCAACGCCGAGGTGTCACCCAAGTAGTAGGGCGCTAACGCCACGCGGCTTGACGGGCCTCAGGATCTGCCAGTTCAGCGAGGTCGACATCTCTCTCGGCGAGGAGTGTGCGACGACGCTGATCAAGAGCGAGTACTTCATCCAGGGCGGCGTCCACGGTTGCCTTCAGCGTGGTGGTTCCCAGAAGCGCTCGTACCGTTTCCATCTTGTCGTCATCAACATCGATCAGTCTCTTGGTCATACTCCCAAGGATATCTCATTGTCATCAATCGGATAGCCCTCAAACGGGACGACCGGTCGCCCTCTCCTCCTCAGTACTCCTGGTAGTCACGAAGCGTGGTGAGATTCCCATCCACGACCGCTTCAGATGTGTTCTCATAGCGCGCACCTGAAACCTTCCGATTTGTTGATCGGCGCTAGTCAGTAGATGGTGTGAGCTGCCCTGTCTCGACCGCCTCGGCCAGTTCGGTGACGCTCGTAACGGCCTCTTCTCGAGTTCTTACGAGACGCGTTATGAGCGGATCTGACTTCGAGTCGGTTCGCCGAACAATGACGACCCATTCCTTCCCTCTGGCCCGGCGAACAGCCGCCCAGAGGAAGGCGGCTGCATCGAGTACCAAGGAGCTCGTGCCTAGCTTCCAGTCCTTGGCCACCACGAGTACTTCGTAGCGACTGCCATCCGGACCGGTCGCCACACGGCGTACGTCACTGTGCATTCTTGACTGCTTTCTGGTTCTGGTCCCACCGATCGAGAGCTGACATTCCGGTGTTTGAGGCTACGGCGACCAGCCGACTCCGCCAGCCACCCTGAGCGGTATGTGCCGCTCGCCGCTAGTTGGCCTCGCCGGCCTTCTTGATCGCTGTAGCTCGGGTCGCGCACGTATTCATCGTGTGCGGTGCGTCGACAGGAGGGTCTTGCGGACTTTGGGTAGTTGTGGCCGCGCTCGGTGTCGGGTATCCCAGCTCCATACCAAGGTGAGCGCCAGTCCCGATGCCAGTGCTCCCCACCACCAGATCCAAGTGGCTTCCCAGTGGATCCCGGGAGGTAGTGCCCATGGGCTCCAGGGTTGGGGAATCATCCAGGAGGCAGCGAAGATGCCAAGGAGGGCCGGGGAGGCGATCTTTCCCGGCTCTCGATCCCAGCGCGAGGCAACTAGAGCAGCAATGGCGAGCCCCCATGCCCCCAACGTGGCCGCTTCGAGGAGAAGGCGGCCGGTGTGTGTTTTCACCAGCTCCACCTCGGCGTGGCCGACCAGATCCTCTTCCGGGCCGGTCTGTGCCGCGGCCCAGATGACACCGAGAACCACGGCCAGCCAGAGTATGACCGCGAGCAGAGCTCGCACAGCTCGTCTCAGCCGTAGCGGCGACGGGGTGGCATCGGTGGTTTCGGCGGCGGGATCGTCGAAGGCGAAGGTCAGCCCAATGGCAGCCAACAGCAGCCCGGATCGCAGGTGAACGTGTCTGCTACTCAAGTCAGGAAGAAAGCCGGACGTAATCTTGGCCGTTAGTCCAGCCAGCAGGGCAACGGGAAGCCATGGAATCCAGGGCAGAGCCGGAGTAATTCTTCGCAGTAGGCTCAAACAGGGGTGTCCTTGGAGGTCAACACGTGGCCACCTCCTGGCCCCACTCGTTGATGCTTAGCGCGGGGACCGTGATGCCGAGTAGGTCGGCGGCTTCGTGATAGCTGGTGGTCTCGTCGGTAAGAAAGTCCCAGTTGGCATGGATGAGGTTTCTGGCATCAGGGCGGTCGAGGAGGTCTCGTGCCATGCAGCTGGCCCCGGTCGGGTAGTTGCCTGCTTCCAGGCTGGCTCGGACTTCTGGGTGGTTTGCCATCATCCACAAGTAGACCATCAGCCGGGGCCCGCTCTCGCAGCTGTCGACGCATCCCACGAGGGCAGCGGTCACCTCGGCGGCTTGGAACAAATGTCCATGATTCCAGTTGATGACGCTTCCCACGGGCAGGGTGTTAGGCCGCTGAGCCAGGTCAATGTTCGCCGCCTCTATCCACCACCAGCCGCTGAACCAATCCTCGAGGAGGTAACGACCAACGCTGACCGGATACTGGCGCAGCTCGAGCCCGGCTATCACCTCGGATGGGACTGCTTGTGCCACCGGGTCGACAGCCGCCTCCCATCGGTCGATCCAGGGCTCGTATCCGGGGAGGGCGCAGTAGCGGATGGCTCCGCGCTCGTGGCAGGTGACTTCGGAGTCGTCGCCCACCAGTCTGCCTGTCACGGCCTGTTGCCATGACTCGGGGACTGGTCCCAGTTGGGATAGACCGAGGGCAACAGTGACGATCAACGTGGCGCTCAGGCCGATCAGGGAGCCGCCGGTCCTTCGTATGGTTGAGACAACAGCGGCCACGGCTATCAGCCCTGTCAGATAGATGAGATGCAGGGTCGTGGGCCGGTAGTTGACCTCATAGGGGATGTCGTCGTGGGGCCAGGGCACGGGAGACAGCCATGAGACTCCGACCCTGCTCCCCCAGTCCTGCCAGGACGGGTAGGTCACTGCCATGGCCAGCCCCAGGAGGAGGACGGTCAGCAGCGGGGTGGAGGGGTGAGGCAGCCAGCGGGTCATCGCAGCCGCCATCGCCCCGGCCAGGATCACGTAAAGGGGCCCTGCCAGGAGCTCAGTCCACACCACGGCTGTAACCGGGCTTCGGGTCATCACCCAGGCGAGGAGAACGGCCTGCACCAGCAGGGTGAGGAGGGCGGGGTAGAGAAGGGCGACCAGGATTGCCCCGACCCGGTGGCCGATGGGGATGGGCAGGATGTGCGGCGGGTGGGCGTCGGTCTGGCCTTTGGCCCGGTAGACCGCCCAGCCTGCGATGAGGGCCACCGCGGCGGCGATGGGGAGGATGGTCCAGGCGAGATGAACGCTGACCCTGTTCAGTACTGGTGCCTCGAGTCGGAGCTCGAGGATCGACAGGACGACCGCCCCAAGTGTCCCCACCCAGAGCAGTGGATGGGTGAGCATCTTGCGTCCCTCGAAACGGACCAGTGCGCCAATGACCGCCCTGGGGAAGGTGGGGACGCCTGTTGGAGGGGCAACCGTGGTGGTCACGCCGCCTCGATCACATGTTGCAGGCTGGAGGGTCCGACCAGTTTCAGGTATCCGTCCTCGATGGTGGGTTCAACCTGCTGGGCACCGTCTGGTGGCTCGCCAACCGACCGGTACTGGCCAGTGGCGGTCCGCCAGCTGATGTGGGCGGATGGAGGCCGCTCCGCGGAGAGCCACACCTTCCCGGCTGCCTGCTCGGCCAGCATGGCTGGTGTGTCATCGAACAGGAGCCTCCCGGCTAGGAGCACGACCACCCGATCGCAGATGGCAGCCACATCTTCGGTCTGGTGGGTGGAGAGCAACACCATGGTGTCGGAGGCGAGGTCGGTGATCATCTCCCGGAAGCGGAAACGTAGCTCTGGGTCCAGACCGGCGGTCGGCTCGTCGAGGATGAGCAGTTCTGGAGCACCCAGCAGCGCCTGTGCCAGGCCAAGACGGCGACGCATCCCGCCGGAGAGCTTGCGGATCTTGGTGGTCGACTTGTCGATCAGGCCGGTGAGCTCCAAGACCCGTCGCACGTCGGAGTGCCGCTGCCTGCGGTCGGTGTGTTCCTTGAGGATGGCGAGATAGTCGAGGAAGTCGAAGCAGGTGAAGTTTCGGTAGAAGCCTGGCTCCTGGGGCAGGTACCCGATACGTCGGCGGATCTCGACACGCTCCCTGGGATCGTCGGGGTTGTAACCGAGCACCTCTACGCTTCCCTGGTCCGGGGCGAGGACGGTGGCCAGACAGCGGAGCAGGGTGGTCTTGCCCGCACCATTTGGGCCGAGAAGACCGGTGATACCCGAACCTAGCTCCAGGTTGACCCCATCCAGGGCTCGCACGGTCCCGTAGTGCTGGTGGATGTCGCTGACTCGTGTGGTCACCTGCCGCCTCCTTCCCTGTTGTAGCTGTGCCGGCGGAGCACAATCACCCCAGCGGCAAGGACGGTCGCCGCCAAGTAGGCGAGCTGTGCTGATCCTGTGAAAACCCTCACATCAGGGTGAGCGGAGAAGGCGACGAGGATCAGCCAGCCTGCGCTGACCACACTGCTTGCAGCCCACACCTGGAGTCGGCTCGCCCCGGCCAAGGTAATGAAGATAAGGGCCAGGGCGGGAAGCAGCCAGGCGGTGACACCCATGGCATCAGCCGCCGGGACCACGGTCCAGGCCAACAGGCTGACGCTAATAGCAACAATGAGGACGGTCGCCGCTCGCAACAGGAGCAGGAACAGCGAATCCAGCGGCGCGGCCAGGGTGATCTCATGGGCCGGATCAACCAACGGCCCATAGGCGAATGCGACGCCTGCAACGGGAAGCAACGGCGCCACCGCTAAGAAGACGTGAATCGTCCCCCCAGACGAATCAACATTGGAAACAATCACGGCAAAACCCAGGACCAGAACCAAAGCAACCATGAACGGCACCCGCAGCACCGGGCTAACCACCACCAGCCGCGCCAGATGAGACGGTGCTCCAAGAAACATGAGAGCCCTCTCTACGACACCCAACCGGCCCGGCTCCACACGGTCGGCGATCCTCGCCCAAGACCGCTCCAGCCACTGCATGTCCACGGCAAGGCGGCCGCGGCACTGGTCGCAATCGGCCAGGTGGGTCTCGATGGAAGCTGCGCTAACCCGATCCGCCGTCCCGTCCTGATAGCGGCTCAGGGTCTCGGTGTCCACATGCCAACTCATGCCAGCTGCTCCCTCATGATCTGTTTCGCCCTCATCAGCCGGGTCTTAACAGTCCCAGTCGGGATGCCGAGGAGGTAAGCCGCCTCGCGGGTGCTCAACCCATCAAGAATCCGGGCCTGAACCACTGCCAGCAGCTCTGGTGAAAGCCGCTCCATCGCTTGCCCCACGTCGCCGTAGGCGATACCGGCCAATACCTCCTCCTCTGCCGACCGCACGATGGCAGGACGCTCCAAAGCTGGTAGCCGGTGAGCACGGATGCGGTCGACCAGCTTGCGGATGGCGATGGCCCAAAGCCAGGCCCCCACCCCACCCTCACCCCGGTAGGTCCCCGCCTTCCGCCACACCACCACAAACGTGTCCTGAACGGCCTCATCAACCATCGCCACATCCGCAACCCTCCGCGAAAGCCGTGCCGCCAGCCAAGGGGCATGGCGCTCATGAAGAGCCTTTAGGGCATCAATCCGCCCCTCGGCGATACGGGCCAACAGCTCAGCGTCCGTCATTACCCCTATTGTCGCTACCAGCGACGCGATCGGTTCACAAGAATTAGCCGAAGACCGCCACCAATCCCCCATCCACCGATACGAGCCCGATCTCGAAGTGCCGATAGCGGATGGTGTGGAATATGTGCGTTTCCGTCCGAGAACAGGGTGATCTCGGGCGGGTTCAGCGGCCGGCGGGAACGGGCCCTCATTGAGACACTCCGCAGCCGGCCAGAACCCGATGTCCCTAGATCCAGGTCCTTGTCTCGTGTTGAATGACTTCGTTGCTGTTGGCGTCGAGGGCGGACAAGGTCGCCGGGTTCAGCGTTCTTCCGACCGGCATGATGAACGCAACGGCTCTTCCGACGATTCGCTGCCAATTGGAATCTATCGTCCCTTCCACTCCCTCCTCTCCTGATCGCGGAATCTCCAGGAAGTCCGGAGCAGTTCAGCCAGTCCGGCATGGAGAGCGATGACCGAAACAGACCCAATGTCAACGACCGCTTGATCCTCGCTGAACCCGGGAGGTGCTGAGACACACTTAGTCTGCCGGAGATGCTGCCGGCATCGTGGACGGTCGTGGCGCGGAGAGCGTTTTCAGATCGGTTGATGCTGACCGCGGCAATGGCCAGCATCCTGTTGGCCACAACCCTCCTCGCCGCCAGCCCGATCTTCGCCGACTCGGTGACACTTTCCAGTCTCCATCGCATCCTCCAGGACGGCGAGTCGGATGCGAGTCTCGAGATCCGCGCCCGGGCGGCGCCTGAGCGGTTTGAAGAGTACGACGGCTTAGTGCGTCGACAAGTCGACGACGCTCTCGCGGCCACCGGTGCTGAGGTTGCGCTCATGGTCTCGGCTGGGGCTTTTGAGCTCCCGTTCGGTTCTGAGGATGAGTTGATCCCTCTAGCGGCGCTGCGCCACATGGAGGGCATCGAGGCCAACGCTCTGCTCATCGAGGGCGCCTGGCCCGACGGCGATGACGGACACCACGGTGTTGCGGTGTTTGGTCCAACCGCTGACGCACTCGAACTCACGGTCGGCGACACGATTCCGCTCACCAGCCGTCACGACTCCAGCGTGTCAGAGATGATCGTCACGGGCATCTTTGAGATCCCGAATCCCAACGACTTGTTCTGGCACAACGACCCGCTGGTGGAGACCGGAGCGGAAGCGTCAACAACCTTCCGGACCCACGGCCCCTTCATCGCTGACCGGGAGACTGTGTTCGGTGAGTTCACAGCCGGGGGAGCCGACATGAGGTGGCGGGTGTTCCCCGATCACCAAGCAATGACGGTGTCCGGAATTCCCGATCAGAGGCGGGCCGTCGGATCACTCGAAGGACGCCTCAATCAGGCGCTCGGGGAGGGGGTAACCACATTCACAGTCGAGACCGACCTGACCTTGATCCTCGCCGAAGCCGAGCAGTCGGTGGCCGCCACCAGATCGAGCGTGCTCATGCTCTCGGTGCAGCTGGGCCTCCTAGCCGGCTATTCACTGATCCACACTGCAGGGCTGCTCGTCGACAGCCGGGCGGTTGAGACCGGGCTTCTCCGGGCACGGGGTGCCGGAAACGGTCAGGTCTTCACCTTGTCCGCGATGGAGGGGACCATGCTCACCCTCCCTGCAATCTTGCTCGCGCCGACACTCGCCTCGCTTCTTCTCCGATTCTTCAGCTCGGTGGGGCCACTGGCATCCATTGGATTGACCCTTGATCCTCAGCCCAGCACGACCGCCTACGGCTTATCACTCCTGGCGGGCCTCGTTGCCATTGCCGCGTTGTCGATTCCCGCCTACCGCTCATCTCGTACCTTCAACGACTCGCTGGTGGCCCGGTCGCGGCAGGAGACCAGATCGCTTGCTCAGCGAGCTGGGTGGGATGTTGCCCTACTCACGCTGGCTGCCGTTGGCTTCTGGCAACTCAGCACCCACGGCGTTGCTCTCAGCTCCTCGGTTCGGGACCGATGGGGGTTGGATCCTTTGTTGATCGCGGTGCCGGCGCTCGGTCTGGTCAGCGGTGCGGTCCTCGCCTTGCGCTTTGTGCCTCTCGCCGCCGCGATCATCGAGAAACTCACCGGTTCTGGGAAAGCCACCGTGTCCGCTCTGTCGGCATGGCAGATCGCGCGCCGTCCCCAGCGATACTCGCGATCTGCCCTTCTCCTGATTATTGCGGTGAGCATCGGGGTTTTCGTCTCGGCATACTCCCAGACCTGGACCCGCTCCCAGCATGACCAGGCGGCCTTTCAGTCCGGCGCGGACCTTCGCGTGGTGCCAGGTCGTGTCTCTGGTTCAGACGTTGGTATGCAGCTGCGCCAGGCACATGAGGACCTCGAGGGGGTGACCCATTCGATGCCGGTCGCTTTTGCCTCCGGCCAGCCAATCCGCGGAGGGCCGGTGGTCCGCTTTATCGCTCTCGATGCTGCGGTGGCCTCGGGGACCATGGCCACACAGGAGGAAATAGCCACCGACTTGGCCGACATGATGGCCCGACTAGTGGATGCTCGTCCAGCTCTAGCCGCGATCCCGCTGCCGGGAGAGCCCCAGTGGGTCTTTCTGGAGGTTGAGCTCACCTCTCCGGAGCCTTGTGGTGCCCCCTTTGACGTAGAGGAGTACTTCGGCGGAGACCTCCCGCCAGATTTCGAACTAGACGGTGACAGTCTTGTTGTAAATGATGATTGTCTCGAACCGCTGGCGAGCCTCGTCGTTAACGACCAGCACGGGCTTCTGCACCGGTTGGCTGCCGGGAGGGTGGAGGTCAACGAGGGAATGACAACGTTGGCGATCCCCCTCGCCGAGGAGATGTCCGATGGGACAGCGCTCAGCCCGTCGTACCCGTTGTCCTTGGTGGCCATCGAATTCAGCACCCGAACTCCCAGCGGGTTCGCCTGGGACCAGGAGGGAGAAGGCACGCTATCGATCTCGGTCAGTCAACACGCCGACGGCCGCGACCCGATGGTCGTCGACCTGGGAGATGTGGAGCTGGCTACCGAGATGGCAATGTCGGGCAGCTGGTTCGATGTGAGGGTCGAGCCGTCCCTGGTAGTCCACTCACACAAGGCCGATTTCGGGATCGCGTTCACGATCAACACCGGGGCGGTGGCGTTCGCCGAGAACCATGCCGTCCACTTCGCACTTCGACCCGAGGGAGGAGGCGAAGCCGCAGCCCCGGTCCCGCTGCTGGTCACCAGCACCTTCCTCGAGGACACCGGAACTCGGGTCGGCGACATGGTGACGCTCGACACGTTCCGGATCGTTGACGGGACCGGAGTCGTCGTGGGGGGCATGGACCTCTTCCCGACGATTGCCCCCGGCACCCAAGAGGCGGTGGTGATGGACCTGGCCACAGTGCAGGCGGTCAGTTACCTCCCCGGATCCCGACTTCAGACGCCTAGCGAGCACTGGCTTTCGGTCGACGAATCCCGGACCGAGTCGATAGCGGAGGAACTCCGGCAACCTCCGATCTCTTCGATGCGGGTCGTCGATCGTTTCGAACGTACCCTCGCATTACTGGCCGATCCACTGGCACTGAGCACCATCGCTGCCCTCTCCCTCGGCTTCGTCGCCGCATTGGTCTTCGCCGTGATCGCTTTCACCCTGAACATCGTGGTACTGGCCCGGGAACGCCGCACAGAGTTCACTCTCCTACGCGCCCTAGGTTTGTCGATCCGACAGCTCCGCTCCTGGCTGATCCTGGAGCAGGGTGCCCTGCTCACGGCCGGGCTCCTGCTTGGCACCGGGATCGGTGTCCTTCTCTCCTGGGTGGTGCTGCCCTTGATCTCGGTCACTCAGGGCGGTGAGCCAGCGGTGCCGGAGCCAAGCGTGGTCTATCCCATCTCGGAGATCCTTGGCCTGGAACTGGCCGTAATTGCCATAGTGGCCCTAGTCGTGGTTGTCCTCGTCAGCCTGGCGCGGCGCCACGATCTGGCCTCGCAGCTGAGAATGGGTGACGACTGATGTCTCCACCAACACCTCGGAGGCCGTCGGTGACCGCTGGCTCGAAGGCCATCCTCCTCCCCCTGTGGGCGGAGCGCGCCGTGGTGGCGGTCATCGTGGTTGTCATCCTGGTGGCAAGTCTGTTTGTCACCGCGTGGCCCCGGCTGGTCACCCGGGTGTCGGGCGAAGGACTCCAGACTGCGCTCACCGAGGCCAGGCCCTCTGCGAGAAGCCTTGAAGTGTCCCTACGCGCCCCCGAAGGGCCTCTCGACAGACATCGTTCCCTCGCCGAGGAGTTCCGGGACGGCCACATGTCGTCGACGCTCGAGATGGCTTTCCCGGCGGCGCTGCTCATGGCAGAGTCACCACGACTTGTCGTAAACCCCTACCCAGGTACGGCGACACCCACCCACACCACCGACCTCGTGTTACGTCACTATGACGGGGCGGACAGGCACATCACGGTGACTTCGGGGAGTTTGACCGGCGATGGGGCAACACTGCCCATGGGGTCGGGGCCGGGCTGTCCCGAACTGCCTCTTGGGACGCCTCGAACCGAGTGGGAGGAGGCCGTCGATCCGGACGGAGACTGGTTTACCCAGTGTCAACTCTGGAACATTCCGGTAATCGAAGCCGCCTTTACCTCGCGGACACTCGATGCGCTCGGCCTGACAGTCGGGGATCGCCTCATGGTGCAGGCGGATGTTCTGGGGGCATCCGGGTTGGCAGTCGGCTTGGCGAGAGTGGTGGAGGTCTCGGCGGAGATCGCGATCAACAACCCCGGAGATGGGTTTTTGTTCGGAGACGAACGGTTGCATGTTCCAGCCATGACCCTCAACAACGACCTGGACATCGTGGCCGTCCACGCCGTCGGCGTATTCCACCCATCCGACTACCAGCGGCTGACCGCAGTCGGTTGGCCCGAGACCTTGCCGAATCTGTACTTCCGGCATCCTGTTGACCCGGCTGCAGTGGGTCCGGAGTCGGCGACTCGCCTTGCCGACGATCTCAGGGCGATCCAGTTGAGACGTCTGACCGACAACCTGGCCAGCGCCTCGGTGGCCACCGGAATGGTGCCCGTCATAGAGGACTACCTCACCGATCAGGGACGCGCAATGGCCGTCCTCGCCGCTTCTCTGTTCGGTGTGGGCGCGGTGGCGCTCGGTCTGATCTGGGTGCTGGCGGCCCTCCTGCACAATCGGAACCGGTCGTCGCTGGTGCTGCTGCGCAGTCGCGGCGGGTCACCTGGCCAGCTTGTCCGCTCCCAGCTACTCCAGGTGAGCATGCTGTCAATACCCACGGTGGCTCTTGCCTACCTTCTGTCATCCTGGCTCTACCCCACTGCCAGCCCACTGTCTATGGGCCTCGCCGTCGGGTTCGGCTTGCTGGTTCCGGTCAGCTACGTGGCCGCCAGCCGACAAGCCACCACTGCCGACCTGAGTTCCATTCACGAGGCACACCAGCCGGCAGATAGCCTCCGAGTTCTCCTGTTCGAGGGGATTGTGGCCGTGATCGCGGTCGGAGCATTCCTGCTGATCCAGAGACGGGACCCGCTGGGCAGCGGAGAGGCCGACTTGCTGGCGGCCGCAGCACCCGCACTGGCAGCTCTCGCCGCCGGTCTGCTCGCTCTCCGCCTGATGCCCGCACTGATCGGTCTGGGAGCACGGGTGAGCCGCAGGTTGACAGGAGTCATTGTCTTCATGGGGTTCCGCCGCGTCCGTCAGGAGACCGCCCGCTTCAAACCGGCTCTCCTCGTACTCGTATTGGCCGTCGCCCTCGCCGGGTTCACTCTCGCCACCAGAGCCTCGATCCACGAGGACCAGGCGAGAGCCGTCTATGTCGAGGTCGGCGCCGACTACCGGGTCACCGGCAGCTTCCCCGGTCAACGTCTCGACGTCGACGTCTCGGGGATTGCCGGTATTGAGCACACCGCCCTGGGAGCGATGCTGCCAGCAGCGAGAAGCAGCATCGACGGACGAAACCGCGACGATCGCGTCAACTTCGTCGGGTTGGACGGAGCCGACTATGCGTCGGTGGTGGCGGACACCCCAATAGATTCTGGCGTGCTGGACGCCCTGGTCGACTCCGACGGCTCCGGAACCAGGGACAACCCGATCCCGGCTCTGATCTCATCGGACTGGGCCTCCCCCGGCCCGCCCGCGCGCGGAGAGCTATTCACAGTCGAATTGGGTGCGTACTCTCCCTGGTTCGTGGTGGCCGACATTCGGGACCGATTCCCCGGAGTCGAGCCCGGTCGGCCTTTCGTGATAGCCAGCCGGGAAGCCGTTGGGTCTGCCGGCTCGACCGCGGCGATGGCTGCCAACCTGATGTTCGCCCGAGGGGACCCGGAGACGCTCCGCGACATCGAAGCGGAGGTAATTGCCTGGAATCCGGAGGCACGGGTGGAATCGAGCGCAGCCAACCTCGAAGAAGTCCGGAATCGGCCGTTGGCCCGGGCGGTGGACCTAGGACTGGGTTTGTCACTGGTCACGTTGGTGGCCTTCACCGCGCTGGCCGCGGTGTTGCTTGTTGCCCTGAGAGCTCAAGCCCGGGCCCGCGACGTCGGCTACCTTCAGGTCCTCGGTATGGGCACAGGCCAAGTGACCGGAATGACAACGATTGAGGTAGCGACCACTGTCACCGTGGCCACAGCAGTGGGTCTAGGAGTCGGGATTCACAGCACCGGTCTGATGGCTGATCAGCTCGGCCTGGGGACCGTCGCCACGCCTGGTGCCGCTTGGTTTACTGCCGTCGTTGGCGCTGTCACCCTCGTCAGTCTGATAGCGATGCGTCTAGTCGCTGGTACCAGTAGACGGCGACCTCTTTCGTCGGTACTCGACATGGAGCGGGACGAATGAGACATTCCGACAGTCTCAATCACATCGCCCCGGATCACCCTGCGGAGTCGAGTCCCGTCATCGTGTGCGACAACCTGGTCAAGATCTACAAGGTCGCCGACATCGAGGTTGTCGCTCTGCAGGGACTCGACCTCCTGGTGGACAAAGGTGAGCTGGTTGCCCTGGTGGGATCGTCGGGAAGCGGGAAATCGACGCTCCTGAACATCCTGGGAGGGCTTGATCGGCCGTCGGCGGGCCGGGTCTCCGTGGCCGGACACGACCTGCTCGACATGTCCTCCCAGGAGCGAACCCGATACCGACGCCAGGCCGTCGGCTTTGTGTGGCAGCAGACCGGTCGCAACCTCCTTCCCTATGTCGACGCGGCCACCAACATCGAGATGCCGCTGATCCTCTCCGGGGCGCCCTCCTCTCTGCGAAAGAATCGTGTCGCCGAACTGCTCGATCTTGTCGGCCTCGCCGATCGGGGGAACCATCTCCCGACCCAGCTCTCCGGTGGTGAGCAGCAACGGGTGGCCATAGCAATCGCCTTGAGCAACCAACCCGAGGTCCTGCTCGCAGACGAGCCCACCGGCGAACTGGACACGGCGACCTCAGCCGAGATCTTCGACCTCTTCCGCAAAGTCAACACAGACCTCGGGACCACCATCGTGATCGTGACCCACGACCCACTGGTGGCAGAGCACGTCTCGAGGACCGTGGCTATTCGCGACGGGCGCACCAGCAGCGAGGTGGTCCGCCGATTCGAAGTCGGCGATGGGGGGGATTACCAGACGGTGGCCGAGGAGTTCGTGGTGCTCGACCGGGCAGGCCGCCTTCAACTACCCGAGGAATACGTCAAAGAGCTCGACCTGAAAAACAGGGTACGGCTGACCCTCGACCCTGATCACGTCAATGTCTGGCCGGACGGATCCGCCCGGGAAGAGGATGAGCGATGACGGCGGCATCCAACCACGATCTGGTACGCGCTCTGGCTCTGTCCCGGACCTACACGATGGGTCCCAACGAGGTCACCGGGGTGGCCGATGTCGACCTGGAGGTGGCGGCGGGCACCCTGACGGCGATCCGGGGACGATCGGGGAGCGGGAAGACCACACTGCTCAACCTGCTGGGTGGTCTCGATCGCCCCACGTCGGGCACGGTGGTCGTCGACGGTGACGATCTCAACCAACTGTCTGACGACGAGCTCGTCGAGATCCGCCGGTTCAAGGTCGGCTTTGTGTTCCAGTCCTTCGGGCTGATTCCGATCCTCACCACCCTAGAAAACGTGCAGATCCCGATGCGGCTAACCAATACCCCGGTCGGCGAAAGGGAAACTCGCTCCCGGGAGCTGATCGATCGGGTCGGGTTGGCGGACCGCTCCAAACACCGGCCACACGAACTCTCGGGTGGCGAACAGCAACGGGTTGCAATCGCTCGTGCCCTAGCCAACCGACCCAAGGTCCTCATCGCCGACGAGCCGACAGGCCAGTTAGACACACGGACCGGTCAGATGATCGTGGAGCTCATCCACGACCTCGTCCGCAGTGTTGGTGTGGCCGTGATCATGGCCACCCACGACCCGGCCCCACTGGCGTTAGCGGATCGGGTTGTCGAGCTACGTGACGGCCGTGTCCTCACCCCCGCTTAGCGTTGGCCAGCCGAGCGAGACGTGCCGATCTCGCGCACCACGGGAAATGCGTGTTATTGCTCGGTAATTGTTGATCTGCGCTAGTTGGCTTATGCCGGACGCGTAGGTGAGGCTTGTTCGGGGACAGGGCGCGCCCGTCGCCGCCGCCGATCCAGGTCAGCCCGCATGTGGATTCTCTGTCACCCGTTTGTGCGACCTGGTGCGTGTTACTAAGTGAATCCAAGTACTGAGAGGTTTATCACGTGACCATCCAAGAAGATGCCGTGGCGGTGACAGAGAACGCCTTCCGGGAGTCATTTGAGACGTTCTACGCCCGGGAGCGCCAACGAATCACTGGCTTGGCGTATGTCCTGTCCGGTAGCCGCCCGGGCGCTGAGGATCTTGCTCAGGAAGCTTTCCTGGCAGCCCTGCGGAACTGGAACAAGATCAGCTCCTATGACGACCCTGCAGCTTGGGTGAGGCGAGTCGTCGCCAACAGGTCCGTGTCGGGTTTCAGAAAGAGGGCAGCCGAAACACGAGCTCTGATCCGCTTGGGGGCGCGGTCCACGGTTCCGGCCCTACCAGCCGAAACGGTTGCGACATGGGATGCGGTACGTCGCTTACCGACACGTCAGGCGCAAGCCGTGGCCCTCAAGTACTTCGACGGACAACACGTCTCTGACATCGCCCGCATTCTGGAGTGTTCGGAGAACACGGTGAAGACACACCTCAAACGAGCCATGACAACTCTGAGACAGGAGATGGAAAGATGAGAACAGTCGAAGACCAGCTCAGCTCGGCCCGCGCCGACGTCCAGCGCAGCGTCGCCCAGATGCCAACCCGAGCGGCGCACACGATTAGGCGTCGTCAGCAGTACAGGAAGACAACCGCGTTGATCGCATCCGGAGCAGTCGTAGTCGCCGTGATCGTCGGTACCAGCCTGGTTTCCCCGGGCGAAAGCCAGGACATGGCGGGTACGCCCCCGGCCGATAGCCCACCCGCAACGAGCGGCCTGACGCCGGAGCAGGACCAGGCAATCGAGGACGCACTTGTCGGCGACGACAGCGACGGAATTGTCACCGAGGACGACCCAGCCGACGCCGACGAGCCGACTCAACCCACCGCCGAAGACTGGGTCGAACTGCCCGGCGGGCTGTCAGTAGCAGCCATCGCAGAGGACAACGGCCACATGCGGATCTGGACCAAGAGCGCCGCACAAGAGCCCACCCCGGCAGCGAGCACAGATGTCGCGTTCCTCCCGGTGCCCGTCAACGCAACGCAGATCGCCGTGCTGATCCCTTCATCCGAATTCCTCGAAGCGCAAGGGATCGACATCACGCCATACGAGAAGTTCGACGAAGCGAGGATCCATTGGTTCGAGGGTTCTGACGCCGTCGACACTGTCAGCGTGGACTGGAGCGGCGACCCTCGATTTGGAGTCGCACTCGTCGAAGCCCGAGACGCAAACATTCTCGACGTCGAGTTCGTAACGGACTAGAAGACCAGCGCTTACAGCACAGACCTGGGTTCGGAAATCGGGACCAACTCCTCCTGAGAAGCGACACCGGACCCAGGTCCACCCTCCCCGGAGCCCACATTCACACTGGACCACCCTCGCTTCGGCCGTTCTGAACCGCACGCCAAAGTGCCGATAGCGGACGGTCTCGAATATGGCGGTTTCGTCCGGGATCTGGTGATCCGCGCTATCTCAACACGCTCCAAGAGTCGAAAGAATCCCTTTGTGACGACAACTTATAACAATCGCCGAGACCGATGATGAACACCTTGCCGGTCCTTGGAGGTCAAGGGACGCGGAGGATTCGGACGGGGTCGCGGTAGGCGGCGATGGTTGCGGGGGGGAGTGATGCGGTGACGGCGGCGAGGATGCAGAGAAGGGTGACGGCGAGGATGAAGTTGGTGTCGGGTGTGCTGCCGCTCCATTGCCATGCTGCCCAGGTGCCGGTTGCGGTGCCGATGACCGCGCCTGTGAGGGCGATGGTGAGTGTCTGGGTGACGACGAGGCCGATGAGGCTGGTTCGGCTGGCGCCGAGGGCGCGTCGGCGTCCGAAGTCGCGCTTTCGGGTGGTAACTGACCCATAGACGGTCAATCCGACGAGCGCTATGGCGACGACGAGGACCATGATGACCAGCTGTCGGCTGTAGCGTCCTAGTTCGCCGGCTACTGCTGCTCGTAGTTGGGCGAAGGCTTCGGATGTTTCGACGGCGAGACTGGTCGGGTCTTCGGCGCCGGCAAGTGCCCGGGCGGCTTGGGCTACGGCGGCGACGTCTTCTGGTCTGTTGGCCAGTATTTGGATCGATCTCACCGTCGGGTCTGTGGCTTGGGGGTCGG
This sequence comes from uncultured Acidimicrobiaceae bacterium, assembly GCA_964558575.1. GTDB lineage: Bacteria > Actinomycetota > Acidimicrobiia > Spongiisociales > ZC4RG35 > JANQRA01. The sequence goes on from CAZLEQ010000014.1 coordinate 16,825, forward strand.
GTGCGGCGACGACGCCGTTGTTGAGAAACTCGAGTGGTTCGCGGGCTCGGAGCCATCCGATCACTGCTAGATGCTCGGTTGTGCCGGTGAGTCCACCGACGGGTGCGGCGAGACCGAGGACTGCTTGAGCCCCTGGCCCTACCAGCACGGTTCCAGCGCGCCCGTCCCATGAAGCAGTGGTGACGTATGGCTCTCCGGGTAGTCCGCCGTAGACGACTCGGACAGCGGCGGGTCTGCCGCCGTCCAGTTCGGAGTTGCGGAAGTCGACCGCCGGGCCAAAGCCGATGGCCCATTCCACACCGGAGAGGGTTGCGATTCGTTCCACGGCTTCGGGGGCGAGCCCGGCGCGGCCTTGGGTGTCGACGAGGACGATCGACCTGGTGCCTGCTTCGTCGATCCGGGCTAGAACGTCGGCTTCGGCGGCGGCGGTCTGACCCACCGTCCCCAGGATCACCCCGGCAGCTGCAGCGACCAACAGTCCCAGGATGATGGTGGGGACTGGTTGACTGACCGCGGTTCGGATCGACTCGCCGACCAGTGCCAGCAGACGGGGGTAGCCACGTTCAGCCAATGCTGTCTCCTACCGATATCACTCGGTCTGCCCGGGCGACCACGTCGGGGTCGTGGGAGGCGACCACCACCACCGAACCCTCCCGTGCCGCCTCCTGCAACGCGTTCAACACGAGACCGGCGGACACTTGGTCCAGGTTTCCTGTCGGCTCGTCGGCGAGGATCACCCGAGGCTGGTTCAACAGGGCCCGGCACAGCGCCACCCGTTGCGCCTGCCCACCGGATACTTCACCGGGACGATGGTCCCACTGCAACCCCACTTCGAACCGCTCCAACAGAGCTGCGGCACGGAGCCGGGCTTGGGTGCGGGTCAACCCTGCATACAACCCGGCCTCGCACACATTGTCGATCACCGTCCGCGCCGGGTCCAGCACCGCATCCTGGAACACGAAACCCATCCGAGCAGCCCGCAACCGAGAACGCTCCGCATCCCCCAACCCACCGACATCGTCCCCGTCCAGCCTCACCTGTCCCGCCAGAGGAGACAGCAGCAACCCGAGAACATAAAGCAGCGTCGACTTGCCCGACCCCGACCGGCCGGTCACCACCGTGACCTCCCCAGGACGAAAAACATGGGTCGCCCTCTCGAAAAGGAGTTCGGACGGCCTATAGCCGAAGGACATCTCCTCTACAGAAATCATCCCGTCGGCTCCGGCGGAGACTCGAACGGCAACAACAAGACATCACCCGCCTCGACACCGGTCACCACCGCCAGACCCGCATGAGAAACAACCACATCCACCGCCGCAGCCTCCCCGGAATCGAGAGTGACGAACGTCGACCCGTCGGCCGAGGTCTGGATCGCTGCCACCGGAACCACCGGCCCCGACGTCTCCGGCACGACCACGATCTCCGCCGGGAAATCCGACCTGCCCTCCAACGCCACCCAATCACCGCATTCCGCACCGCACACCGACCCGCCCCCAGGCGCCTCCAAGACGAGACGCAGCTCTCCGATGCCGCCCTGAGGTGACACCGACTCGACCGCCTCCACCACCTCAGCATCCCAAACGCCGCCACCATACGACACCATCACCGGCGCATCGATCGGCACCAGATTCCGCTGCTCGGGTGACAAAGGAATCCAAAACGACGGATCCACAGGCAACCCCCAAACCGCCTGCTCACCACCAGACAGCCGCCCGCCGACCACCACCTCCTCACCCAACACGACCCGGGCCGGCAGATCCGGTATGAACACCAGATCCCCCAGACGGACCACCCCATCATCCGCGAGCCCCAACGACTCCTGCCACTCCCTCACCGCCGCCGCCGTACCCGACCCGAACACACCATCGATCTCGCCACCAAAAAAGCCAAGATCCCTAAGCAGCTCCTGAAGCTGACCGACATCGTCGCCGCTATCCCGTAAAGACATCTCTCGGAAAGCAGGCGTCTGTCCCGTCGCCGCTACCACCGGACGCAGGTCAGCCGCAAACAAGACATCACCCGCCGAAACCTCCCCACCCGGCGCCACAGACACCGACGTCACAACACCCGCCACTTCGGAACGGCCTAACAGCGCAGGCTCCCACTCCGCCACCGCCACAAACGACAACGAATGGTCCACCAGACCCTCCACCACCGAGGTAGAGACCGGCTCCGGCTCGGCAAGGGGACCCTCCGGAGCCACCAACGCCTCCCGGCCCGCCCACCAGCCCACAAGACCGGCCATCCCGACCACGGCCAGCAGCATCAGGATTCTGCCGCTTCTGAGTCGACTCATCGCGCGTTGCTCCGGCATGGCGGGGGTTTAACCACGGTGGAAGTCGTCAGATCCGTCGCTCATGAACCAGAGTCAGCCTCGTCACGTTCTCCCAACTCGATGAGCAACAAGACGGGGTCCTGAGGACACACTTCGAACGCCTCATCCGGCAGGCGGCTGCCATGTGGATGCCAGGTATCCGGATACTCCTCCACCCACACCTCCCTCGACGGCGGAGCAGTCGTCGGAAAGCCATTCGTTACGAGACACTCGTAGGCAACCTCCACATACGCCCGATACCACAACCGCAGGCGCTCCGGCGGAAAGTACATCGGGTCGGCGATAAGCCCACCATCGACCGCGCGCTGCTCACATTCCAAGTGGGCCCGATTGGCAATCGAGCTTTGCTCCTCGGTGGCGTGCACCTCGAGATGGCCAGAACCCAACACCCGCGCCGGAATACCGAACTCGGCATAACACGAAGCCAAGAAGTTCGCATATCCGATGCTCCCCCGATGAGTCTGGCCACCCGCGAGAATCGCATCCTCATAGATCCCATAATCAGGCGGTGGTGGAACCGGCATGGTCACTGCCGTCACCTCCGTCTGCTCGCTCGACGCCGTCGTGGCAGTGCTGCTGGTTCCCGCTGTCGTCACAGGAGCGTCCGGAGTTTTCGTAGCTGCCGGCTCCGACGCCCGGTCGTTCGAGCATCCGGTAATGACGGCGATGGTGAGGATCAGAACTCCCAGCATGAACCGAAATGTGACGACTCCCGGCCGGCGGTCAAGAACCATCTGATTCCATACCGGGGATGCGTTGAAACGTATAGACGCCAAGACTGGTATCGCCGTCGAAGACCTCGATGGTTTTCGAGAAACCGAGCGTAGTCCCGTCGTACCAGGGCAGACCGAAGCCTCGGTAGCCGAGGTGGACGGTTTCTCCCGTCCCGATCTCAATGGTGTCGCCCGATTCGAAGGTCACCACTATGCGATCTACCTCTTCGGTGACGAAGCCGAGGATCTCGCCTTCGATCACCTGGTCTTCATCGAAGGCATTCCCAAATTGGGCGTTGAGGACGTGGGGTATCTGCCACTCAGAGGGAAGCCCGCATCCGTGGCCGCTGGTGCCGCTCTGGTTCTCTTTGTAGTTGTGGTGACGGAGGCAGATGCCCGGGCCGCGCTGCCAGATCGAGATTGCCCAGTTGTCGCCGCTGGCGAGGGTCACTTCCGGTCCGGGTTCTGCCTTGTAGATCTCCGCTTCCTCTGGTCTTTCGTTGACTGTTGCCCAGAGGAGAGTCCACTCGTCCTCATCGAGCCGCTGGCTGTCTACGCGCCACACTTCCTCGATCTCGTCGACGTATTGCGCCCGGCAGTCTTCGAGAGCGGCGCTTTCCCCGAACGTGAACACGCCTGACTCGTCATCGAAGCGTGCCTCGACGCCGGCGCAGTTGGCGGCGTTCTCGGCGGCAGATTGGTAGTCGGAGAAGGTGACGATCCCGTCGCTAAGGACCGGCTGTTGCTCGGCGCTGGTGGAATCCGAGAGATAGAGGGCATATTGGAAGGGAAGGTCGACGTTGTCTCCGATTTCGTCGACTGCGATGTCCCGCCGGGTGAGTTCGGTGACACGAAACAGTCCGTAAACCGGCGACTCCACCAACACCGGAACCCCTTGCTCGTCCCATTCCAGACGGAACTCACCGTCTACGAAGGCGGAGGTCGCCAACGCATGAGTGGGATCGGTCTCCACTGGTATCGATGTGCCCCCGACCTCTTCCCACATCTCTTGAGGACTCAACCGCTCCAGAAGAATCGACCATGGGACTGAGGGATCTTTTGGTGGTGCATCCATTAGTGGAACACCTTCTTCGTTCTTGGGAAACGGATCCATGGCGGCGTCGTTGAAGCCCGCTCCTTCGGAGTCTCGGTGGAAGCTGTATTGAAGCTGCGGCTCACCGTCGACCAACGTCACGCGCAGACCCTTATAGAAGTCGGCGCCACTCCAGACGAGCCGGCCAATCGCGCCATCCGATCCCTGAAAGGTCATCTCGAACGTGGAACTGTCCTTCCCCGTCGCCGGTGTCGCGGGATCGGGCGACGACACCACTGGAGTGTCATCCGGCTGGTTGTCACCGATCCACAGAAGCGGCAGGAACACGACCAGAACTGCAGCTGCTGCCGACAGCCCAACCAGCCATGGTCTAGCCGAAGCGCGCTTCATTGGTCTTATCGACCTGGGCTCGGTTGTCGCTTCCGAGAGAATGCGGCCTCGGACCGAGCCCAGGTCGACGTCTGTGACCACGCGGGACCGGCACTCCTCACAGGTCTCCAGGTGCCGCATGTCCTCGTCGCTGGCATGTGTGATCGTCGGAGTCGAGATGTGGCTCATTGCAGTTCCTTCCGCAGGGCGATCCGTGCCCTGTGAACGCGGCTCTTGATGGTCCCCTCCGGGGCTCCAAGGGTCTTCGACGCCTCCGCCACCGACTGGCCCTGAATCGCAACTGCCTCGAAGGCGTCTCGGAGCTCAGGGCTGAGACGACTGATTGCATCGTCGCTGTCGATGGTGAGAGCCCAACCGTCATCGCTGGCGACCGATTGTGACTGCGTCGAATGAGATCTCTCCTCGCGCCGTCGCAGACGTAGCTCCCCACGGACCAGCATCCGGTACTTGCGTGAAGCCATCCCCCAAAGCCAGCCAGCAACTTCTGACTCGCCACGGTAGGACTCGGCCGCACGCCAAACATCCAGAAAGGTCTCCTGAAGAACGTCCTCCGTCTCCTCCTGGGAGGCGCCATCACGCCGCAGGCGGAAAGCAAGGAGACCGGCATGTGAGTCGTAGAGATCAGCCAACGCCGCTTGATCGCCACGGGCGATTCGAGCGAGCAGCCGATGATCCTTTTGGGGTCTCACGTCATATCTGTTGCCACCAGCGGGACAATGGTTCCACCAATCTTGCAGAAACCCCGATCAACACTCCCCGACAGGGGCGGCCACCCCACAACCAACCCGTCCGGTTTGGACCAGGAAGGACTGACCGCGCACGGGGGCAGTTTCAACCCAGTCGCCGAGGTGCTGGTATCGAGCGGGTGAACTAGACGAGCGTTTTCGCCCGGGATCTGGTAATCGGTGCGGGCCGTCTCCTAACTGAAATGTCCACCCTGCTCTAGTGGTGGGTGGGATTTGGGTCGGATTCCGAGGCTGCTTAGTTGTTGGTTGGTGGTGCCGTGGTTGGCGTGGAGGTTTCATCGTTCTGGGTCCCATCGAAGCGGCCGACCACTCCGATCGTCCCCCACTGGGGGTCAAGCTGAAAGTCGTAGCAACCCCCTGGGGCGTCGAGTCCCATGTCGATAACTAACCATGCGCGCCCTAGGTCGGCTCGTGCCGTCTGGGCAATTGCGTTGGCCTCGTCTTTTGTGAGACAGGCTCGAATTGCAGCAGCTTTCAGTCCGATCTCGATGTCGCGGGCTTGGTTTACGTCGTCAAGAGACTGCAGCGAGGTGAGCTTGACTGCAGAGGAGGTCTCAAGCGTGGTCTCAGCACACTCTGCGTCCCATGCGAGGACCACGGGGAATCCGGGTCGCTCCGCTGATGGGTCTCCTACGAGAATCTCGAAGCGTTCGTCCTGTGCCAGTCTGTCGCTGAATGCCTGATCGGTGAAGGTTGCTTGACAGGGGGTGAAGTCGGTGGGGACACGGGCCTCGTTGCGGGCCACATCGTTGCCTGTGGCACATTCGGCTAATAGGACTTCTGTTGTCAGTGGTTCGCCTAACGGGAATTTCGATACCGGCGTTTGTGCTCCCGACTGCAAGTCGTACATACACCAGACCGACTCGGTTTGTAGTTCTGGACGCCATCCTTCCACGTGAGCTAGAGCGCGCTGTTCGCCTTCTTCTTCGATGGTTGCCACGTCTTCAGGGTCTGGTGAGAAGACTCCTGCTGCTACGGCGGCCCCTGCCGAAACGACTAGGAAGGCCGCAGCGAGTGCTGCGATCCGCCCGATCTTTGACCGGCTGGGTGTCCTGATCGGGATGGGGGTGTTGTCTTGCATTCCGATGATCGCCTCGAATAGGGCCTCTGCTGAGGCTGAGTTCGGTTCATCGGGCAGTTGATGCGCATCAGGCACGGGGTTGTGGTCTCGGATCAGTTCAACTGGGTCAACTTTGTGTCTCATGGCGATGTCTCCGGGGCCACGTCCCCGTGTGCCCTTCTATCGACAACATGTCCACCAGCGCCGTGATCTTTCACCTGCCGAAGAAACTCCCGACGTAAACGGGTCTTGGCGCGGTGCAAACGCAGCGAAACATTCGCCGCAGAGATTCCCAGGACGGTTGCGATCTGACTCACCGTCAGGTCCTCCCACACAGACAAGAGGAGAATCTCCTTGTCGTTGGGGTTGAGAGCATCCAAGACCTCGAACGCAGTCGCTAGGTCGGATAGGTCGTCATCAGACAAGGGATCCGGGACCACGCCAGCATCGAGGGCCACAAGACGAGCGGTCAGCCGGTCCCGCCGAGTTTCGCTGCGGTGCCGGTTTGACAGGGTTCGGCGGGCTACTCCATAAAGCCACATCCGCTGCTCTGTTGGATCATCTGGGATGGTCGCCCTCCGCCGCCAAGCAACCACGAACACATCCGCGACAACATCCCTGGCATCTTCTGTAGATCGGACCCGTCTTAGCGCATAGGCCAACAAGTCCCGATAGTGGTCCTCAAACAGACCCCGAAACCAGATCGTGTCGAAGGTCAACTGACGCCTAGTGCATTGGCCATTCGCAAGTACATGTCCACGACACCCCACATCTTTCCATCCAATTCGACCAGGACCACGCTGAGATCATCGTCCTCAAAGGCGACTTCCTACCGGCTCAAAGACAAACAAGAGGAGGTGCGCTGCAAAGGACAACCGTTAGAAAGCGCAGTTTTCAACCGGCGTTGACACACTCCCCCCAGGGACGGCCACCCCACGACCAACCCGTCCGGTTTGGACCAGGAAGGACTGACCGCGCACGGGGCAGTTTCAACCCCCTCCCCGAGGCGCTGGTATCGAGCGATCTCAAATGTCATCGGGTTTCGCTCGGGTTTGCTTGACATCCGTCAGCAAGAGCCATGGGCGTTCTCGGCGGGTAGCCCGTTGTCTTGATCCTCGGCCTTCGTTGGAATGACGGAACCAAACTGGTCTCCTACGCGTGTATACGGCGTGGTGTCAGAAAAGGAAGCCGGATTGGTCGATGGGAAAAGCGCTTCGGTGACCATGGACGAGGAGTTCACGGTCTTCTATGAGCAGTGGCGTCCACAAGTACGCCGTGGTCTTGTGTTGACCCTGGGAGACGTCGCCTTGGCTGATGATGCTGTCGACGAGGCGATGACCCGGGCTCTCACCATGTGGGACACGGTCCGTGCATATGACCGGCCCGACGGGTGGTTGTATCGGGTGGGGGTCAACTGGGCCCGTGGCATGTTCCGGAAACGACGCTACGAGCTGTTGACCGACCTCGAACCGAATCTGCAGTCTTCGGAGGATCCGCTTCCCGATCCCGACCTCATCGAGGCGGTGGCTGGCCTGTCGCTGAAGCTGCGGTCGGTGGTCGTGGCCCGCTACTACCTCGACCTCTCCACCTCTGAAGTGGCCGAGGCTCTCGAGATCCCGGAAGGAACTGTGAAGAGCCGACTGTCCAGAGCATTACAGAGACTCGCCCGTGATCTAGGAGACCCATCATGACCAGACTCGAAGACCGAATCCGATCCGGATTACACGAGACCGCGCAGCGGATTCCCGACCAGACGGGAACCAGTCTCCGTGACCACCGGTCGAAGACCGGACGTCCAGCCGGGATCTGGGTGGGAGTTGCTGCCGTTGTCGGGGTGCTGGTGTTATTCAGCCCCCTGGTCTTCCTCAACGGACCAGACACCGTCATATCACCGGGGGAGGCGACGACTCCTTCAACAGCTGTCCCCGCGTCGACCACACCAACAGTCGTTCCCGAGCCGGACTATCTCGACCGGTTCCCCGTGGTGGTCGAAGTAGAAGCGACCGGAGACCTGATCGGGCTTCAGCGTGGACACGCTTTCAAGTCGACCGACGGTGGCGAATCCTGGTCTGAGATCCTCGTCGATGGTGGCGCCAACCTCATCGACGTCGCCCCCGATGGAACGGTGATCGCCATCGGCAACAGTGAGCATGAGGACTCCACGGACGCCCTGGGACCAGACTCGTCGGTTCGCCCAGCACCCAAAGTTCACCTCTACGACCCGGTCGCCGACCAATGGACAATGACGGAGCTGCCCAGACCGGAGTTCCCCGTCGACGACCCCCGACCAGTCCCGATGGACGGGTCAGGCAACTGCGGCATAGGCGGTATCCAGTGGACGATGGACGCCATATCCATCGCCATCGGCGACCAGTACGTGATCGCCGGCGAGCAGCGGATCACCGAAGAGACCATCTGCGACCAGAGCTACCAGATCTTCTGGACCTCTCAAGACGGGACAACCTGGACGGTCACCGAACCAGCCGGGGTCCCCGGCTACATGACCGGGATCACCTGGTTCGACGGTATCTATGTCGCCTACGGATCCGACGTGCCCTGGTACCGGGGTGACCAAACCAAGATTTTGGAGATTTGGACCTCCCACGATCTGACCGACTGGGAAACAGCGGACATCGACCTTTCGGTACTTCCCGCCAACGGCTACCCAATAATGTTCCCGGACGAGGAAGCATCTGACGGGCTGGGATCCACCGTGGTGTCGACCATCAGCGACGGTGTACTCGCCCTGGACATTCACATCGGACTAGCCGCACCCGGTCCCCCCGCCAGCATCGCCGACATCGACGAACTGCGTCAGTGGGTCGAAGCCAACGGAAGAAGCTCATACAGCTCCGAAGACCTACAACTCGCTCTCGACTCCATCAACGTCGACTTCCCACTCGACGAAAAGGAGCTGCAGACGCTCACCAGCTTCTTCGCCGCTGACGAAGGCTACGGCCGACTGATCCTCGAAACCACCGACGGCAACACCTGGAACAGCCGATACGAAAACCGATAGCGCCAACAACCACAGACCTGGGCTCGGAACAGGGACCAACTCCTCCCAGAGCGACAAACCGAGCCCAGGTCCTTGGACTCTCCCCACGCATAACGCGCGCTCTGCAACCCAGGGGGACCGACCGAATCACCCGCGCGCTATTCGCAGGTGTTACCGAGCGGGTTCGTAAACGCCACTGGGTGATGGCGATCGGTTGCCATTAACTGGTCGGCTATAAGCCGAGGCCTCGTGAACGCTCGAAGTGTCTCCGTCGTGCTTTTCGGTCTGCGATGAGTTCGAGTGTTCGACTCTTCGTCCGCTCGTCGGACTCGTCACCTGGGCCGCCGGGTTCGAGCTGTCTCGAATGCTCCTCGTTCTCGCCTTCCGGCCGATCGGGTGAGAGCTGTCTGGAATGGTGGGGGTCGAGTTGGAGGCGTCGGGCAACGGCGGGCTGATCGATCCAATCCCGGCCGAGAGCTTGGATGAGCATGTCGTGTGCGGTCTGGTTGTCTTCGGTGACCACGTAGGCGTGGTTGGCTTCCCGTCCTCGGGTCATTGGCGTGTAGACACCTCGGCTGTCTGCGGGGGTGTCGACGAGGAGGAGAGCGACATCGACGGTGCGGCCTTGGCTGGCATGACTGGTCTGGGCATAGCCCAGTTCGAGGTCACGGGTCACATAGTCGGCGGGGAGTCTGATAGTGCCGGTGCGTCCGGTGATCGTGATGTCGCCGTCGCGGTGGATGTTGGTGATGGTCCAGTGGTCCCGGTTCTTGACCATTAGCCCTTGGTCGGTGTGAAGACGCCGGTTGTTGCGGCGGGTGACCACCTCATCCCCAACCAAGAGCTGCAGACCCCTGACTCGGCGTCTGGGGGCTCTGGGGTCGAGTGCTCCGGTTTGGATGCGGGCCTGTTGGGCCAACTGGTTGAGCCGGGTCACGGTTTCGGTGTTGTTGGCCATCAGCGCCACCGTCTCCCCCCGTTCACGCGCCTCCGACCAGGATTCGATGATCTCGATCTCCATATGCTGTTGGCTGCCGCCGTGGATGCGACCCCGCCGGTCGTATTCGAGAAGAGCTGCTGGATCGCCAGTGCGGAGTCGGAGACTGGCCTGCCGTTCCCAGTGGTGGCGGAACCGATGAACCTGATCCAACTCGACGGCCCCGTGGCTGTGGATGAGGTGGGCGAACATGCCACCTCTTCCTACCGCGGAGAATTGTCTGGGATCGCCGACCAGGACCACCCGCCAGTGGTGTCGGTCAGCGAGACGAGCCAACTCGGCCAGCTTTGGGGTCGAAGCGGTGCCCGCTTCATCGACGATCACAGTGGTCCCTGCGGGAAGGTCGTAGACGGGGTCGGGTGGTCTGGCCGCGAGACGGTGTTCGGTGAGAAGCTTGTCCAAGGTATCAGCAGCCATGCCGGTCTCCGTAGCGAGGACTTCGGCTGCAGCGGCGGTAGGGGCTACCCCGAACACGGGGCGACCCTGGGCTTGAAGGTCGGCTACGCCTGCCTTCAGGGTGGTGGTTTTGCCGGCACCGGCCGGGCCGACGATCAACTCCAAACCCCGACCGCCGGCAACGGCAGACATCGCCTCGGCTTGTCCCAGCGACATGCCGTTGCTTCTAGCCATCGACTGCGAGCGGACCAAAGGAGCGTCACCCCCCAGTAGCCGCTCCGCCCATGAAATCAGCTGCTCCTCCTCATCAAGGATCGACCGGGTAGTGAGCGCCCGATCCACAGCAGCTTCGGTGATCGGTCTTCCATCTCTCCTGCGGGCTACACCGTCGGGGACAGGACGGGAGATGTCGACACAACGAACGACAGCGGCTTGTCCAGCCAGTGATTCGACGAACCCGGTGAGCTCGGCGGGGTCTGCGGTGACCGTGGTGGGAACCACCGCGGCTAACTCTCGGACCAGTTCGGCAGGCCGCCACGACGACTGCCGTTCACCCAGATTGGAGAGGGCCCGGTCCACCATCCACCTGGCTGTTCCAGGATCGATGCCTTCGAGGTGGCGCTGCTGTCCAACCGCATTCCTGACCAGCCGCTGGGGATCATGGCCCAGCTCCCGGATGCGGGTCGCCCAGTCCTCTCTCAACTGTTGGTCGGTGAGACCGTGCTGTTTCACGGGTCTGCTTTCGAGAACGGCTTCCCGCTCCTGCCGCCATCGCTCCTTGTCGCTGGGTTCTCGCCTCATGCCGGAGTGGAACCGTGCGAGCTTCCAGTCGAGCCGCTTCTGTACCTGGTTGGTGCGTTGGGAGAATTCGGCCAACACTTCAGATTCGATGTCTGCGATCTCGGCGATGCCATTCTCCGGTGGATGCCAGCGGACCCCAAGCCGCCGAGTCAATTCGGCACGGAGAGCGGCGTGGTAGAGAGCGGAGAGGGTCCGCTGGTCGACCTTGATGGGACGGGCATCTAATGCCAGCCATCTCCTGTCCGGAGCTTTCACCTTGTTGGCGATCACCGCATGAGTATGAAGCTGAGGGTCCAGACTCCGGCTGGTGTGCTGACGAAACACCCCCACCACGATCCCTTCAGCATCCACTGTCATCACATGACCGTGACGTCGCATCCGAGTGTGAGCATGGCCCTCGACCCAGGAGAGCACTGCTTCCACCGTCCGGTCATGCGACTCCACCACCTGTTCCCGCACCTCCTCGCCGCCGAGGGCGAACAGGACCGACACCGACTTCGGAGCCGAGAAGGTGGCGTCAAAACCCCGCACCGAACCCTCCCCATACCGGCGACCGAGCTCCACGCCTGTTATCGGATCCCGTCCCGCCATCACCCTCAAGAAACTCTCGGGGCCTATGTCACCGTCGAGACCCAACAGGCCGGCACCCTTCCCCCACCACCGGCCCGGAGGCTCACTGCCGTCCAAGTAGTAGGAAGGAAGCCGCTCCGTGTAATACCTCCCGGCTTCCGGACCCTTCAACGTGGTCACCCGAACCGTCATCCCACACCCCTCTCAACCCGGCAAGCGCAGCTGTGCACTCGTCTGTGATCCTGGAATCGGTCGGCTTCCTGGTCGATCGTGATCATCGGAGCTCCCTTAAGTCGGCAGGCTCTTGGTCGTGGATGTGGAGCTCTCTCGCGTTCTGCACAGATACGGGGCGTGACGCCGAGAATGAGGCGCCGGCACCTCAGAGCTGGCAATGCAGGGGAACGGACCAAGACTTTGACCAGAACCGCCGACCAACGGAGCTCGCGGACCGGAGTCGTGATCGTCCGACGCCGGGGAGAGGATCTGAGTGTCCACGGCCGACAAGACAACAAGCCGAGTCTCTCAACAGTCTGGCAAAAGTATGGCAACGGTCTACCAACAGTCTCCCAAACTCGGCGGAACCCCAGGTCAACGCCATCTTCACCTACAGTCCGGGAATGTCCGCTCCGAACACCGATTCGACCACATGGGACGATTTCCGAGACTCCGCCGAGACTGTTGCGAGACCAATGTCAGACCGTTGGGAGACTCGATCCTCAGAATCAGGCATGAAATGTTGGATAAAGAGACCCGACAGCGGACCCGGTCGGAGCGAATGCCCGAACCGCTGCTAACCCTGAAGGAGGCCGCTGACTATCTGCGGCTCACCCCCGCCGCCCTCTACACCCAGCGTCACCGCGGAGACAGACCTGGTGCTCTTGGAATCCGGGTCGGCAGGAAGATCCTTTACCGGCCCTCGGACATCAGCCGGTACCTCGACGAGCTACTCGCCGAAAACCAGGTCTCTTTCCACCGATAGGGAGCTCTTGACTGTTCTTAGCCGCGCCGGCGCCCGTATCGCTCCTCCATTCGGTCGGCCAGATCCTCTAGATCCTCCTCAAACAAGGAGCCGTACACATCGAGCGTCATTGCCGCGGAGGCGTGGCCGAGCATTCGCTGAACGGCCTTGATCGAGGCGCCTGAAGCAATGGCGAGCGAGGCTGCCGTGTCTCTGAGGTCGTGAATGATCAGGTCCGCGGGCACGTCCGCAGTGTCGACTGCTTTCAGCCAGACAGAGCGTCTGAAGTTGGGTCGGCGCAGCGGACCACCGCGTGGGGCGGTGAAGACAAGGCCCTCGTCGGGGGTACCGAGCGACTCCATGACGAAGCTGGGGACGATCACGGTTCTGGTTTCGCGAGTCTTCGGTGAACCAAATACCAGGTGCCCGTTTACCTCACTGGCTGCCTCCTCGACACGCACCCGACGTCTGCCGGGATCAACGTGTTCCCATCTGAGGGCTACAGCTTCACCCCAGCGCAAACCTCCGTAGCCGAGAAGCCGGACCAGTCCTCCGGACCCCTTCCGCACGTCCTCTGCCGTGTCGGCGAGGTCCTCGAGCTGGTCGGCGGTCAGGAATAGTTGCCTGCGTTTGTGCACTGGCGGTGCCTTGACCCGGACGGTCGGATTGCGGGGAATCAGCCCGTCGTCGACGGCCATGTCAAGACTGGCGTGGAGTACCTGCAGCGCCTGTTTGATCCTGGCCGGGCTCAGGTCCTCGACCATCTCCGAGACCCATTCCCGCACCGCGGGGGTCGAGATATGGCGTATCTCGATGTTGCCGAATGTGGGCAGTATCCGGGAACGCAACAGCGACTCGTAACCGTCCCTTGTCTTGGCAGTGAGGCCGTGTCTGGATTTGAGCCAGTGTTGGGACCATTCCTCGTATGACACCGTGCCCGCGGTCGGGTCCGTCCACTCGCCGCGCTGTGCTTTGCTCTCCTCTGCCAGTAGCCATTGCTCGGCGTCGACCTTTCGGCTGAAGGTTTTGGAGTGCTGTTTGCCGTCGGGCCCGCGATATCTGGCCATCCAGGGTTTCTGGATTTTCCGCCCCGACTTCTGCTTCCAGTTGTCGATCCGCTTCACACTGCCCATCGGATCACCTGTCCGGGTATCAATCGTTGCACAAGAATTGCACAACACAGGCCAAACATAGCAAGACGGGGCAAATGGGGGCAAGACCGAGCAAGAGACCAACGGGACCGTATCATCCCTGGTCAGAAGCCATTTCTGGTAATTCTTCCAGGCAGTGAGTTTGCGCCCTCGCCAGGATTCGAACCTGGGACACCCGGTTTAGGAAACCGGTGCTCTATCCCCTGAGCTACGAGGGCTTGCTCGTTCCGACTCAGGATAGGTGCGGGACGGAGAACAGCCGCATAGCTTCCATACTCGGCGGGCTCGGCTGTTAGCGGTCCTCGGCGAGGACCCACTCATGGTCCTCGGGACGGATCTGTTCGGGGATCCAATCGTGGAAGGCTGCGGCGAGTAACGCGTCGGTTGGACAGAGGGGCCCAACGGGGGAGAGGAAGGCCGCCCGTTTATCGCATCTCGCGCAATTCATCCCCTCAATGCTCCTGACGTCGACGGGCGCGTCTCTTTCTTCCATCGGCATCCGGCGGCAGAGATCTTGAATCGGCCGTAGTACCCCCGGGGTTTCCGCATCGGGTTTCTACGCCTGGATCCATTAGTCGCACAGCGTCACCGGGTGCGGTGGGACGACTCGTCACGTAGCTCGTCCAATCACTGGGAGGTCTCACCCCGTCGCGGTCATCGATCCTGGTCGGGGTCAGCTCCTCGGCCTCCCTCACGCTTGGTGCGATTCTGAACTGGAGGCATCGCCACAGATGCGGGTCGGGTGGTGGGGATGAGAGCCACCACCATCCCCAGGGCGCGTCCCATCGGGCGCCATCCAGGGTCGCCGCCTAACGGTCCCAGCAGTCGGCCAAATCCAGATCGGGCGGCCGCGTCAGGTCTCCGGACTCGTGGGCCATGCGGGCCGCACAGAACTCGGGGGTCAGCTCGTAGCGGAAGTGACCCGTCCCCGTTATCACCTGCCAGTTCCGGAAGCCGAGGCCGGGGATGACCTGTCCACCAATGGTGTCACTGGGCCGCCACAGGTTGACCCAGTTGCCGTCGACCTTCGCATCCGCCGCTTCGACCAGCTCGCCGATGCCGACCGCGGGAAACAAGGCGGGATAGAGCTCCCCGAGCTGAGACCCATAGGTGATGAACAGCCCGGGAGCGGGGCCTTCCTCACTCAGGCACAGAGCAACCGCGGCGATCAGTGAGCCCTGGGAGTGGGCGGCGAGCACGCCGGGCTTCGTCTCGGAGATGACCGTCTGCATCCTCGTCACCGCGTAGGGTCCGTAGCCGGGTGGGCCCAGCGGGTGGAACCAGCGTGGCCAGAACGACCCGAGGTCCCACAGGATGCCCACTTTTCGTCTCGAGTCCTGGCCATTGAGCAGCCCACCGCCGATGGATCGGACGATGAGGACTGCAGGGACCGCCACCATGAGGATCTTGGCCCAGCCGAGCACGGAGGCAGGGTCGAATGGGAGACCGAAGAGGATGGTGAGATTCTCGGGATCCTCGATGACCCAGTCCGGCATCCGGATGTTTGCCTGGTCGCACCCGGTGATCGGGCCCCGACAGCTGAGCAGGGCCGCGGTGGCTCCGACCGCGGCGCCGTATCCTGCCGCGACCATCAGGATCATCCGGGCACGGAGGACGCCCCGTCGCAGCGGCGAGTCGTCCGAGTTCGGCTTGGGGACCAGCATGGCGACGACGAACGCGATGGCGATGACGAGCGCAAGCCCGAGCATGCCGACGGTGACGAAGGCAGCTCCGCCATCGAAGGTCTCAGCGGTCGTTGACGATCCGGTCAGGTAGGTCTCGACGAGCATCGCTCCGGTGAGGCCGTAGGTGCTGCCGATGAGCGTGCCGATCGTGAGGAGCCCGAGCGAGACCCAACCGCTCCGGAACCGGCTGGCCAGCAACTCGCCGAGGAGTCCAGCAACGGCGGAGGCGCCAAGCACCAGCGCCACTTCGTAGGTGAGGTCGTCGGAGATCGCGATCGATTCTGGAGTCAGGGCGAACATGGCCAGCCGTGACAGCGACCAGACGAGGAGACCCAGCCCGACCAGCGGGGCCGCGGCGGTCATGGCGAGCACCCCCCGGTTGGCCGCCGTCGCCCCCGTCGTCAACGCGATGAGGACCAGCATCACGCCACCGACGGCGAGCCCGACCAACTCCAGAGCGCCTTCGCCGGTCACCCGGGCCACGATCACGGAGAGGAGCGCCATCCCGAAGGTGAGATGGATGCGGCGGAGCCGGTGCACGATGGAATGGACGCCCCACATAACGGGCCCCACCACGTTGCCCTCACCTGCCGGATCGTTCCAGGTGGGCTCCTTCATCAGAGGATTCATGGCGAGGAACGTCGGCCAGAAGAGATGGCGCAGCCGCTCGACGAATCCCAGTGGCTTGAATGTCGACTGTGTGGAGAGCCAGCCCAGCCCGAAGACGAGGGCTGCGCAGGCGAAGAGATACATCCACTTGATCGCGGTGGGGGACAGACCCGAGGCGAGCGGGATGTCCAGGCTCATGTTGGCGACCTGAGTGAAGAAGACTCCGGTCAGGGACAGCCCGGCAACCCGGATCCAGATCCGTGACCACACGTTGGGGGACTCGCTCATCCACCCGGCCACATTGGCCATGGCGAACGGGGCGAGGAGGATCCAGAAGGCGGACAGCGACGACTTAGAGGTCAGGCTGCCCCAATGGAAGGCCTTGACCTCCCAACGGTCGCGATTCGGCTCGAACACCTTGGCCAGATCCCACCCTTGGTCGTAGGTGACCGGTTCGGTGTAGAGCATGTCCGCAGGCTGCGTGCCGGAGACGCCGTGGACGCGGAGCTCGCTTGGCAGAGGACTCCCTTGCTTCGAGTGGGCCAACCTATCGAATCGAGAGCACCGCCGCCCACTACATTCAGGCCAATGGATGAAGAACGCATAGCCCTTTTCATCGACTACGAGAATCTCGCCATCGGTGCCAGGGAAGCCCTCGGGGGAATGGAATTCGAGTTCGAGCCGATCGGCAACGCCCTCGCCGAGCGGGGCCGGGTCATCTCTCGCAAGGCCTACGCCGACTGGTCGATGTTCTCCGACGCCCGCCAGTCGATGACCCGCAGCCACGTTGAGTTGATCGAGATCCCCCAACGCATGGGGGCCACCCGGAAGAACGCCGCCGATATCAAGATGGCCGTCGACGCCATCGAGCTCGCCTTCGAGCGCGACTATGTCACCACCTTCGTCATCTGCACCGGTGACTCCGACTTCACCCCGCTGGTCCACAAACTGCGCGAGCTCAACAAGAAGGTGATCGGTGTCGGGGTCAAGGCGTCGACTTCCAACCTGCTGCCACCGGCGTGCGACGAGTTCCTCTTCTACGACAACCTCGCCGGGGTCGACGCCCGTCGCGCCGACCCGTCTTCGGTGGACGGGGCCGACGACGACGCCGAGGAGCTCGACTCGCTGGTCACCACCACCCTCGGTGGCCTGCTGCGAAGCACCCAGGGCGATGTGCTCGCCTCCTCGCTCAAGCGGGCCATCCTCCGCAAGGACCCCACCTTCACCGAGGCCGAATACGGGTTCCGTGCCTTCGGCGAGCTGCTCCGTCATTTCGAGTCGGAGGGGGCGATCGAGTTGTCCGAGGGCCCGGGACGCGGCGACCCGGTGGTGCAGTTCCCGGCCACGGGGTCGGGTGAGCAGGGTGCCTTCGACCTGCTCCGCAAGGTGGTCAAAGAGATCAACTCTTCCAACGGCCCGGTGGTCCTCTCCGGCCTGAAGAACCAACTGCGCAAGCGACAGCCCGACTTCACCGAGAAGAAGTTCGGCTACGGGGGATTTCTCCAGTTCTGCAAGGCCGCCGCAACCCGGGGGGTCATCGACCTCACCTGGGACGACGGGGTCGGGGACTACACCGTCACTGTCCGCTGAGCCATGCGGATCCTCGACGGGGCAGCAACCCGCGGGGCCCTGCCCATGGTCGACGCGGTCGAGGCGATGGAGCATGCCTTCTCCGGCGAGGCAGAGGCTCCTCTGCGGACTCTGGTCGGGCCCTCGTTGGTGATGCCGGGTCGCCTCGATGAGTACATGGCGGTGAAAGTCGTCTCGACGGTTCCCGGGAACCCGGCAGGCCTCGTCGTGGTGTTCGGGGAGGATGGAAGCCCGCTCGGTGTGGTCGACGGTCCGACGATCACTGCGATCAGGACCGGCGCCGGCTCCGGCCTCGCCACCAGGCTCCTGGCGAGGGATGACTCACGGTTCCTGGCCATGCTTGGTGCCGGCGCCATGGCCTTCGACCAGATCGAGGCGGTACGCGCCGTGCGCGACATCGAGCGAATCTACGTTTGGTCGCGTCGTCTCGACAATGCTCGTGCCCTGGCCGATCGCGTCGGCGGCGAGGCGGTCGAGGATGCCGACGGAGCGGTGCGACGGGCCGACGTCGTCTCCTGTGCCACCCCGGCGACGGTGCCGCTCTTCGCCGAGGAGTCGGTCAGGTCGGGGACTCACATCAATGCAGTAGGGGCTTTCACTCCGGAGATGGCCGAACTGAGCCCGGAGACCCTCGAGCGCGCCTACGTGGTGGTCGACGACATCGAGGCCGCCGCAGCCGAGGCCGGCGATCTCATCCAGGCCGGCCGTCCCCCCAACACCACTTTGCGTGACCTGCTCGCCGGCACCCACCCCGAGATCGGCGAGGACGTCACCGTATTCAAGAGTGTCGGGGTGGCAGCCCAGGACGTCGCCGCCGCCGTCCGCGCCCTCGCCAACGCGGAGCGTGACGGCATCGGTCTCTCCGTGAACTGAACGGTTCAGGAAGCCCTCTTGGCCCCCCTGACCTCGAGACCGTCGAGGAGGCGTTGGGAGACGTCTGCGATCTCGGCGACCGCGCGGTCGAAGACCTCCTGGTTGTGGGGGGCCGGCTTGGAGAAACCGGAGATCTTCCTCACGAACTGACGGGCGGCAGCCTCGATGTCTTCCTCAGGTGCGGGGGTGGCGCCCTCGCGGAGCACCTTTATCGAACGACACATGTGGCCCGAACCTACAGGTTTCGGCGCCTTATCAGCTCGATCTCGTTGGAGACCACGGCGAGGCCGAGGGCGGCGATGACCACGATCAACCCGTCCGCACGCGCCCCGGTGAGGATCGCCATCAAAAAGACCAGGATCCCCACCACCGATCGGGAAGTGTGCAGGCGAACCCGATCCATGAATGCTGCGTGCCGGGCGTCGACCTGGCTGATCGGCTCGGCCGGGTCGCGCACTACGAGCAACAGCGCGGCAATGCCCGCCGTAGCGGCCATCCCCTGCACGATGTTGGGCAGCCGCTCGGGAAAAGCTCCGCTCAGGTTGGCGACGACCGTGGCGCCGATGGCGGTCAAAGCCGAGGCTGCGATCGCCGGCAAGCGGCTGTCACCGCTGAGCCGATCGTCGAGATAGATGGCCAGGGCGATCCCGAAACCGGCAGCCCAACCTTCGACGGTGAACCCGATGGCCACACCGAACACCGTCACCGCGGCCACGTCGGTGAGCAAAGGACGCCGGCCGGTGGTCGAGGTGATGATGCGCGCCGCTACCAGGAGACCGGCGAGCGCCAACCCAGAGGTGATCGGGCCTCCGGTTAGACCCCACCCCGCGGTCCCCCCCGCGCCGAGCAGGGCGGTCCAGTCGTGGTCCGGGTCGATATCGCGTAGCAGGGCCCAGATGAGGAACACGTATACCGGTGTCAGGACGATCACTCCCGGCTCGCCATTGAGCCAGAGAACCGCGGCGACCCCGGCGCTCACCAAGACGATCGCTGCCAGAGTGACATTCGACCAGCGGCGAAAATCCATGGGCCTGCCAAGATGCGTTCTGAAGTCCATCTGTTGCCAGATTGTGCCTTCTAGCCTGCCGCAGGTGACAAATCCCCTGGCCAACCTGCGCAGGCTTCCCGCGGTCGGGGCACTCGCCGAGCGGCAGATGGGTGGGTTTCTCGTCCTCGCCGCACTGGTTGGCGTGGGCGTGGGTGTCGGCGCCGCGGGACTGGTCCTAGCCCTCGAGGCCATCGGGCATCTCACCGATCGGATCCTCCCGTCGAGCGAGGTCGCCTTCTGGGACCCGTCCCGTCTCTGGGTCTTCCTGACGGTCCCGCTCGGGTTCCTGATCGCATGGTGGATCGCCCGGACCTTCGCTCCCGAGGTGGCCGGCGACGGTGTTCCCGCCTCCACCGAAGCGTTGATGGTCCGCGGCGGTTACATCAGGGGAAGGGTTGCCCCTCTCAAGCTGCTGGCCACTGCGGCGACCGTCGGTTCGGGTGGTTCGGCCGGGCGCGAAGGCCCCATCGTCCAGATCGGCGCCGCCATCGGGTCGTGGGTGTCACGCCGATTCAACGTGGGCGAAGACCAGGTCCGGTCGCTGGTCGCCGCCGGGGCCGGGGCCGGGATCGGGGCGTCGTTCAACGCACCGATCGCGGGGATGCTCTTCGCCCTCGAGGTGATCCTCGTTTCGTTCGCACCGAGGCACATGTCGGCGGTCGTCATCGCCTCGGTCACCGCCGCCATCACGTCGCAGTCGATCGTGGGCCCGGAGTTGGCCCTGAATGCGGGGGTCTATGGCCTCCAGGGGTTCTCCGAGCTCTGGCTGTACGGCCTCCTCGCCCTGGTGGTGGTGGCCGTCGGCTTCTTCTTCCTCAAGACCATCGACGGAGTCGAGGGGCTGGCCGATCGTTACGCCGATGGTCTCGGTTGGCTGCGCCCGGTGCTCGCCGGGATCGTCGTGGCCGGTCTCCTCTTCGTCGAGCCGCAACTCTTCGGAACCGGGCAGGAGGTGACCAACGCCCTTCTCCTCGACGAGCGGATCGTGGCCGTCACCGGCACGGGGGGAGAGGTGTGGTGGATCTTGATGCTGCTGGCGCTGGGCAAAGCGGTTGCCACCAGTCTCACCATCTCGTCTGGCGGCTCCGGTGGCGCGTTCATGCCCTCTCTCTTCATGGGCGCTGCGGTCGGTGCCGGCTTCGCCCGGCTCGCCGATGGTTTCTGGACGGGGAGCACCGAGCTGCAGAGCGGTGCGTTCGCGGTGGTCGGGATGGCCGCCATGTTCTCGGTCGTCGGCCGGGCTCCGCTGACGGCGATCCTCATCGTCTTCGAGGTGACCGGAGCCCGGGACTACGGGCTCATCCTCCCGCTCATGCTCGCCGCCACACTCGGAACCTTCCTCGGGGAGCGGTTCATGAAGGACTCGGTATACACATTGGCCTTGAAGCGCAAGGGGATACGTCTCACCCGTACCGGCGAGGTCGACATACTCGACACCGTCAGCGTGGGCTCGGTGATGGCGCCGGTCCCGTTCGTCGCTGCGCCCGACCAGTCGATCATGGAGACGGAGCGAATGCTCACCTCACACCGCTCACACGGCGTCCCGGTGGTGGACCGCGGCGAGTTGGTCGGGATAGTCACGGTGACCGACATCAGCCGGCATGCCGACCACCCCGAGGGGGTCACCGTCGGACAGGTGATGACTCCGCGCCCGGCCACCGTCGACCCGGACACTCCGGTGTCCCGGGCTCTGGAGCGGATGGCCGCGCTCGGGGTGGGGCGGCTTCCGGTGGTCTCGCCCGACGACCCCCGGCGTCTCGTGGGCATCTTCAGGCGTGAGGAGGCGGTCCACGCCTATCACGAGGCCCTGACCAGCACCACCGACCATCATCTCCATCGTCTCCGTCTCGCCCAGCGGACTCATCCCGATGCCGGCTATTTCGACTTCAGGGTGCCGCTCGGGTCGATCGCCGACGGCCGCAAGGTTCGCGAGGTGGCCTGGCCGGAGGGTTCCACCCTGGTCTCTGTGCGCCGCCGTCGTGAGGTCCTGGTGCCGGACGGCGATACCACGCTCGAGGCCGGGGACGTGGTGACCGCGTTCGGAACTCCCGCATCCCGGCAGACCATGATCGACCGTCTCAATGCAGGTGCCGAGGAGCCCACCGCCGAGATCCTCCTCGAAGAGATCGCGGCCGAGCCTTCGAGCGAGGCGGAGATTGATGGATAGACTCGCCCCTTGAGCGAAATGATTGGCGAACAGTGGAAGTAATCATCATCGTCGTGGTGCTGGCCGGAGCCGGGTACGTCGTCTTCAACATGTTTCGGGCGCGGAAGCGCCGGATGGAAGAAGCCGCCCGAGCCGGGAGTACCGCTCCTGCAGCCGGGATATCGGTGAGCCGTGACTTGTTCGAGGCCGATTCGGGGCACCATGCGCCGGTGGAGTCGTTCCACGTCGTCGGGGACGAGGCGAGGGTCACCTTCGACGTTCCCCTCGACGACGACGACGACGACGTTCTCAACGAGTTGCTGATGGACGAGGCCGTGGAGGTGCTCCGGCAGAAACGGCACACCCTCCCCATAGACGAGGTCCACCACATAGTTGTCTTCGCCGGCCGCGAGAAGGTTCGTGAGGTGGGACGCACCAAGCTGCCCTCACCCGGTGAGCTGCCGCCGCCGGCGCTCGACTCGGGGTTGAGCTTCACCCAGATCGCCCGTGACCCGTTCGCCGCGCCGTTCGACGACGGGGGCACCGACCATGGTGTCGCCTATGAGACGCGTGCGGACGTCCCCGAGGACGAACTCCCCCCGCTGCGTGAGGATCTGAGGATTCCGAAAGGCCTCGATCGGGGTCTGCGCGCCCTCGGAACCGACCCCGACTCGCTCGGGGGCCCCGAGTTCGTGATCGCTCTGCTCAGGATCTTCGGATACGGCGTGACCGAGCAGGCCTATCCGGGGAGCTACATGGCGATCAAGGACGGGGTCTCCACCTATATCGCCACCGATGGATACGAGAAGGGTCAGTATCCCGAGGTGGACGAAGGGGTCATACGCCGATTCCTGGCCGACTTCGGCTCATCGGGGGCCAATCGCGGCATGTTGATCTCCGACAAGTACGCTCCGTTTCTGATCCACGAGATCGAGGCCAACCAGCCAAAGGTGAGGTTCATCACCCGGGAACGGATCCAACGTTTCGTCGACTCCATGGCGCTTGGTTGATGTCTGACGACTCTGACCGGGATGGTGGCCCCAGGAGAAAGCCCGAGGCCACCGTTATGATGGCTGCCCAAGGAGGATCTTTGTGATCAGAGGACAAGAGTGGCTCATAGTCCTGCTCATCGTGTTGTTGATCTTCGGCGCACGAAAGCTGCCCGAGCTCGCCCGCTCCCTCGGTTCGTCCGCCAAGGAGTTCCGCAAGGGGATCGAGGAGGGAGCCCGGGAGGACGACGAAGAGACCACGACGAACGCCACGGAAACCCCGTCGTCAGACTCGGACAACGTTCCAGATTCGTAGGAACTGAACGCCCACGGGCTTCGTTTCCCTCGTAGGTCTCCGAGATGGAATCCATCCCGCTGACCTGGGAAGAGGTGGCCCGTGTCTACGGACGGAAGATCTACAACTTCGCTTACCGGCTCACCGGTAACCCCGACGACGCCCACGACCTGGTCCAAGAAGTCCTCCTCCGGGTCCGGCGCGGGCTGGCCACCTATCAGCCGGGGAGCTTCGAGGGCTGGTTGTGGCGCATCACCCGCAACGCCTTTCTCGACGACGTGCGTCGCCAGAAGCGACGTCCCACCGCACCACTCCCCGACGAAGTCGACCGCTGGGAGCGGGCATCGTCGGATTCGGCGGACGCCGAATATGCTCGCATCTCACTGGGTGACGACATCCAGAAAGCTCTACTCGAACTCCCTGTCGACTTTCGCGAGGCGGTGGTTCTCTGCGACGTGGTGGGTCTGTCGTACGAAGAGATCGCCCAAGCGGTCGCAGTTCCCATCGGGACGGTGCGCAGTCGTATCCATCGCGGGCGAAAGATGCTGAAGGAGCTGTTGTCGTGATCCACCCGACCGAGCTGATCAGCGCCCATCTCGACGGCGAGCTGCACGGTCGTGAGCTCGCCCAGTTGGTCGATCATCTCGCCGGATGTGGAAGGTGCTCGTCAGAGATGGAGGAGTTGCAGCGGGTCCGGGCCGCGGTGCGGTCGCTTCCCATTCTGGAGCTGCCCGAGGGAATCGTGCCGGAAGCGGATCCCGTAGTGGTTCCGATCCACCGGAACAGAGGTGTCTGGGCCGGTGTCGCCGCTGCCGTCGTCGCCATCGTCATCGCAGTGGCCGCTCTCGTCACACCGCCGGCCGGGTCACTCACGATCGAGGAGCTCAACAGCCACTTCGGCGCCCGGGCGAGTCTCGATCCGGCCTTCGGCCCTGCGAAAGTCGTCGTCCCTCCCTTCGTCGACCGATGAGACGTCTGATAGCTCTCGTCGCCTTCTTCACCTTGGTCCCGGTGACGGCTGCATCCGGGACCGAGCTGGACGAGCTGTTGAGCAGGAGCCAGGGGGCCACCTACTCGGCCGAGCAGATCATCAACTGCTCGACTCCCGACGGGGATCGGGACGCATTGGTCCGTATCGACCAGGCCGGCGGGGAGCTGCGGGTCTCATCGGGTGTCAGGGACGAAGTGGAGGTCGTGGCCGGGGCGGGCGGCTGGACCCTCACCCGTGGTGGCGGCCTCGTCGCCGAGGCGACCGTCGATGCCGGCGACGTCTCCGCCGAACCTCTCTATGTCGTGCAGGACGAAGGGGCGGTCGAGTACCTGGGCCGCGCCGCAATGGCCTATCTGCTCATTCGTGAGGGTGAGCCGCGCGCCGAGCTGGTGATCGACGACGAGACCGGAGCCGTCGTCAAGGCGGTCACCTTGACCATCGACGACGAGGTCTATTGCGAGCGACGGTTCGTGTCGTTGACCACCGATCCGCCCGAGTTCGAGACCAAGGCCAGAACAGCCGAGACGACCGCCCCGGTGGCGATCGAGTCGCCGTCGTTGCCCGAGTCCGTGGCCGGCTTCGAGCTGCTCGATCAGTATGCCGAGGAAGACGGTTTCACCTTCGTCTACTACTCGGACGGCTTCTTCTCCTTCGCCCTCTTCGAGACCCCGCAGGCCGTCGCCCTTCCTGATGCGACGGTCGTCGAGTTCGACTCGGGGGTGTACCAGCGGGCCTTCACCGCCGGGCAGGTTGCCTACGTGTGGGAGACCTACCACGGCGGCATGGCCCTCGTCGGCGATCTCCCCCCGGACCTCCATCCCGCCGTGCTCGCGGAGATGCCTTACCCCGAGGACCCCGGCTTCCTCCGCCGCTGGTGGCGGGCCCTGTTCGGCTAGGGCGACAAAGCGGCCCGGTAGTCGTCGAAGTTGCGCGCCTCTCTGAGGTGCTCCGACCTGGACACGCCGCTGATGATCCCTTCTTCGTCGAGGAAGTAGGTCGTCCTCTCGGGATAGCCGTAACCCTCGTTGAAGGTGTCGTATCTGCGGGAGACTGCGCCGTGAGGCCACCAATCGGAGAGGATGTCGAACTGGAATCCCTGTTGCTCAGCCCACACCTTGTTGGCATGGAGTGTGTTGCAGGTGATGGCCACGACCCGGGTGCCGGCATCGGTGAACATCACGTACTCGTCCCTGATCTGGCAGAGCTCGCCCTCACAGGTCCGGGTGAAGGCAAAAGGGATGAACACGAGCACCGACCTCGAACCAGCCAGGTCCTGCAGAGAGACCGGCTCGCGGTCCTGATTCAACAGGGTGAAGTCGGGCGCGGGGGTACCTTCGGCGAGTGGCACTGACTCCAGGACCTTTCTCTCGGCTCGACGACCCGATCACGGGCCCCTATGCCTGTGAAGCTACTCAGGTCCAGCCGTCGAGGAGGACTCGGGCCGCCCACGCCGTGGGGTCGCGCAGCTCGGAAGCGGCGGGCATGCGGACCGGGTCTGCCCACAACGTGGCGAGGGCGTCGTCTCCGTAGCGATTCTCCACTTCCTGGTTGAAGGCGTCGCCGGCCTGAGTCGCTTCGGGGGGGACCGGGCCGATTCCGATGGCCGGGGTGTCGGTCACTGACTCCCGTTCCCGGTCACGCACCTCGGAGATCGCATCGAAATGGGGTGCCATCTCCCCGACGGCGCGCCGCGCCAAGAGCCGGGAGCAGCCGGTGACGACTCCGAGAAAGGCTTCCAACTCGGCTCTCGGCGCCTCGGCCTCCTCGCCGCCGATCAGCCCCTCGACACCCCCGGCCTCTTCGATCGCCTTCTCGATCGCGGCCGGGTCGGTGCCCCCGATCATGAGCCCGCTGAGCTTGGTGGGGTCGATCTGAGCGGCAGCGGCGTAGTCGGCGACCAGATCGGCGAGACGATCCCGGACCCAGGCGACCTCGCATACCGCCCGGAACGCCACCTCGTTGGCCACCACCCACAGCCGCACTTCCCGCGGATCGACCCGGGGGACTTCGAGCGACTCGATGTTGGGGACGATCAAGGTGATCGGGCCGGTCTGATCGGGTGGGAGGCCGGCGTCGAACCCTGCGGTGACCCATGCCGAGAGACTTCCCACCAGAGAGCCGACCTGGAGCCCGATCATGGCCGGCGCCAACTGGGCCATCATCGGCGCCGCCTCGCCGCCACCCATCGAGGCGGCGAATGGCTCCACCAGTGACCCGTACATCTCGAGGTTCTTCTCCGCCCACGACCTCGGATCGAGCGGGAGCACGTCGATCGCGGTGTGGACCGGGAACGGAGCCACCTCCTCGAGGCGGTATTCGGTCAGGCGGGTCAACTCCCGGAACTCCTCCGCCGCCCAGGGCTCCACCGGCTGGCGCTCACCGGAGAGATGACGCGCCACTTCGGCCGCCAGTTTCCAGTTGACCGGGCCTGGCTGGTTGAACAGCTCGAACAGCCTGGAGAACAGGTCGTCGCTCACGGGTTCAACAGCCCCATAGTCACCTCGAGGATCATCTCGCTTTCACCGCGAAGGATACGAACCGGGATGGTGTCGTCCGCCCGAAGACGACGCAAACGGGCGATGAGGCCGTCGATGGTGCGCACCTCGGCCTCGCCGACGGCGACCACCACGTCGTTCAACTGCCCCCCCGCCTCCTCGTAGGCCGACCCCGCCGAGATCTCTTCGATGAGAACCCCGACGGGAAACTCGGCGCCGGCAGCTTCTGCCCATGCGGTGGCTCCCACGATGCCCATCAGGGCGTGACGCACCTCGCGCGCCTCGATCAGGTCGTTGGCAACTCCCACGGCGATTTCGACCGGGACCGCGAACCCGATCCCTTCCGGGCCGACGTTGGACACTGCGATGGCCGTGGTTATCCCGATCAACCGGCCGGCGGCGTCGACGAGGGCACCTCCGCTGGATCCGGGTGCGATGGGGGCGTCGGTCTGCACCAACCCGTACAGGGTCTCGCCCGCGGTGACCTCGAGGCGACGATCGAGAGCGCTCACCACCCCGGTGGTCACCGTCGGACCGCCGGCGAGCCCCAGCGGATTGCCCACGGCAACGGCCGGCTCGCCGATGGACAAGCCCTCGGCGCTGCCGATGATGGCGGGTGCCATGTCCTGGCGTTCCACCCTCAGCACCCCGATGTCGGTGACCGGGTCCGAACCGATGACCTCAGCGGGGAACCTGGCTCCGTCGGCGAACACCACCGCCACCTGACCGGCGCCGTTGATCACGTGGTGGTTGGTGATGATGTAGCCACTCTCCCCGTAGACCACGCCGCTGCCCGAGCCTCCCAAGAGGAAGCTGCTCACTTCGACCGCCACTGTCGACGGGATGACGCGGGCGGCGACCGAGGCCACGCTGACCTCGTCGCCGAAAGTCGGTGGTGGTGCGGTGGGGCTGGGAGCGGTGAGAGTTGGCGCCGGTGGGATCGTCGGCGGCGTGGGCTCCTCGAAGACTCCGACGAAACCGAGGATGGCGAATGTGAGCCCCGTCCCCAGCAGCACCCCACCCAGGAGCCCCAGAGCGATGGCCCACGGGTCGGTCCGCCTCTCAGGTGGCGGTTCGGGCTCGGTTACCCCGAAGCTCGACGGCCCTCGAGGGAGGGGAGTTGTCATAGGCTTGGAGTCTATGGGTCAAGTGCAACAATCGATCAGGGTGACGGTCGGGGATGAGCCGATAGACGGGGGAGCCCTCATCGCCGAGGTGAGCCGTCCCGACTCCGGAGCGACGGTGCTATTCCTGGGCACCGTGAGAAACCACTCCGAGGGCAAGGAGGGAGTGACGCACCTGGAGTACGAGGTCTTCGCAGAGCGGGTGGAGCCCAAGATCGGCGAGATCGTGGGAGAGGCTTCGAGACGCTGGCCGATACTGAGCGCCGTGGTGGAGCATCGATCGGGGAAGGTGGATCTCGGCGAAGCCTCGGTCGCGGTGGCCGTCGCCTGCGCCCACCGATCCGATGCCTTCGAGTCGGCTCGCTACATCATCGACGAGTTGAAGCGGCGCGCTCCGATCTGGAAGAAGGAGTTCTGGCCAGGAGGTGCCGAGTGGAGCTCGGGGAGCTGAGAGACCCTGGAGAGACGAAATATGTGCTCGAATTTATGGGGTACATTGGCTGCACCATCGGGCGGGCTTCTCTAGTCTGCGCGACTCTGTGAGGAAGGACAATCCATGACGACACTGGTCGATCGTCCCGAAGTGCCCGCGGTGGACGTCGGTTATCGCACCGTGGCAGCCATGGTGCGCGAGCGAGCCGCCTTGCTCCCCGACAGGGTGGCGATGCGCGAGAAGGAATTCGGGATCTGGCAGGAGATCACATGGGGGGCGCTCTGGGAGACAATCCTCGATGCCGCCCATGGTCTGTTGTCACTTGGCATGGATCAAGGGGACCGGGTCTCGATCCACTCCGAGGACCGTCCCGAGTGGATCATCCTCGATATGGCCACCGTCGCCATTCGCGGGGTCACGGTGGGGCTCTACCCGACCAACCCGGCCGCCGAGGTGGAGTATCTGCTCAACGACTCGGGTGCGCGCATCCATCTCGCCGAGGACCAGGAGCAGGCGGACAAGGTGATGGAGGTCATCGAAAGGCTCCCCGACCTCGAGAAGATCATCCACGTCGAGCCGCGGGGGTTCCGCCAGTGGCGTGACGATCGGCGGTTCATCTTCTGGGACGACTTCATCGAGATGGGACGGGCCCACCGGGCGGAGAACCCTGGCGCCGTCGAGCGGATCATGGCGGAGGCCACCGCAGATGACGTCATGACGCTGGTCTACACGTCGGGCACGACCGGACCACCGAAAGGGGCGATGCTCACCAACAAGAACGTCGCGTACTGCATAGACAACCTGGTGAACGATCCGAAGAGGCTGGGCTCCGAGGACCCAGTCGGCCTCGACGACATCCTCCTCACCTATCTGCCGTTGTGCCACGTCGCCGAGCGAATCTTCTCGACATGGACCATGGCCGCCAACGGCCCGACGCTCAATTTCGCCGAATCGATCGAAACCGTGCAACAGAACCTGCGCGAGATCCAACCCACGGTCTTCTTCTCGGTGCCCCGCATCTGGGAGAAGATCCATGCCGGGGTTCTGATTCGCTTGAGTGACGCCACCTTGGGGAAGAAGCTGGTGGGCAAGCCGTCGATGGCGGTGGCCCGTTACATCGGCAAGGTCCGGGTGGAGAACGGAGGCGATTTCACCCCGGTGTCGAAGGTCCTCTATTGGATCTTCAACATCATCTACTTCCGCAGCCTCAAGGAGCGCCTCGGGCTTCGTCGCTGCCGCTATGCAGCCTCCGGGGCGGCGGCGATAGCCCCCGAGGTGCTCGAGTTCTTCATGGGCCTGGGGCTGCCCGTCTACGAGCTCTACGGCATGACCGAGAACTCGGCGGTAGCCACCACCAACTACCCGGGTCGGGCCAAGGTCGGGACCGTCGGCGAGCCCGTGGTGGAGGGCACCTTGCGTCTCGATCCGGAGACCGGCGAGATCCAGACCAGGCACGACGGCGTGTTCGTCGGTTACTGGAAAAAGCCCGAGAAGACCGCGGAGGCCTTCACCGAGGACGGCTGGCTGCGCACCGGCGACGTTGGCGAGATGGTCGATGGCACCCACATCAAGATCGTCGACCGGATGAAAGACATCATCGTCACCTCGGGAGGCAAGAACGTGTCGCCCTCCGAGATCGAGAACTCCTTGAAGGTGTCGCCTTTCGTCAAGGAGGCCATGGTCACCGGAGACGGTCGCAAGTACCTCACCGCCCTGCTGGCGATCGAGTTCGACACGGTCGGCGATTGGGCCACCCGTCGCGGCATCCCCTACACCACCTATCGGGACCTCTCGGAGAAGCCCGAGGTCCTCGAGTTGATGCAGAAGGTGGTCAACCAGACGAACGAGAAGTTCGCCCGGGTCGAGAACATCCGCAAGTTCCGGATGATCCCGAAAGAGCTGGACCATGAGGATGGGGAGCTGACCGCGACGCAGAAGCTGAAGCGGGCGGCGATGTCCGATATGTTTGGGGAACTCATCGAGGACATGTACGGGTCGTGAAT
Source organism: uncultured Acidimicrobiaceae bacterium (assembly GCA_964558575.1). GTDB lineage: Bacteria > Actinomycetota > Acidimicrobiia > Spongiisociales > ZC4RG35 > JANQRA01. Next base: position 47,275 of record CAZLEQ010000014.1, read on the forward strand.
CCGAGCCTGGCGATTCTCGCCCAGCTGACGGCCGGTCCCAGTCGATTCTCCGACATGATCGTCGAGGGTGTGAGTCTCGGGGCCATCTACGCCTTGCTTGCGGTGGGTTTCGTCATCATCTTCAAGGCGACCCAGGTCATCAACTTCGCCCATGGGGCCCTCGCCGCGCTGGGTGCCTTCTTCGTGGCTAGCTTCGCCACCATCGTCGACATCCCGGGTCGCTGGATGCCCGATGCACCCCGGTGGATCACATGGGTCGGTGCGGTTGTCTTGGCCTTGATCGTCATGGGGATCCTCGGGATGGTCCTGGAGCGGGTGTTCCTCCGCCCCATGGTCGGCGAGCAGCTCTTCGCCATCGCCATAGTCACCCTTGGGCTCGACATCGTCATCCGGACCATCACCAACGACTTCATCGGCCAGTTTCCCCGGCCGGTTGGCGATCCTTTCGGCGTCGCTCTCTTCGATCTGGGATGGCTTCGGATCGCCCATACCGAGGTAGCTCAGATAATCGTGGCGGTGGTGGTTGTGGTCCTGATCACCCTGTTCTTCAGGTCCCGTCTCGGCATCGCGATGCGGGCGACGGCCTTCGACCAGGAGGCGGCCCGTGCCCAGGGGATAAGTGTGAGCCGTGTCTTCTCCGTCTCCTGGGTCATCGGGGCGCTGTTGGCTGCGGTGGCCGGAGTCTTCATCTCCATGTTCCCGAGACGGGCCGCCGGCGTCGACCAGAGCACCGCCTTCATCGCCTTCGCAGCATTTCCCGCCATCATCATCGGCGGTCTCGACTCGATCGTCGGAGCCATCGTCGGTGGCCTGCTGGTCGGGTTCGCCCAGTCGGCGGCGACGTTCTACGCCAGTGCGGACTTCTTCGGTACCGGTTTCGCCGGAATCGTCCCCTGGCTCTTGATGCTGCTGGTTCTGGTGGTGCGGCCGCACGGGATCTTCGGGACCGAGGAGATCAGGCGGGTATGAGCCGGGTCTCTAGCTCCGGAGGAGTTCATTTCTGATGCGCCAGCGCCCGCTGCTCCACGTCTCGTACGAGTCGGATCAGGCATTGATGAACAGCTGGACCAAGAAGGTGATGTTCGGCGTCCTCTTGGTGATCCTGGTCCTGATCCCCTTCGGTGTCCTCCCGGTGATCTCGTTCCTCGCCGAGACTTCGTGGCTGCGGTTGCTCTCAACGGTGGCGATCTTCGGTATCGCCGCGCTCGGACTGAACGTCCTGACGGGAATGGCCGGTCAGGTTTCCCTGGGGCATGCTTTCTTCATGGGGGTGGGCGCCTACACCGCGGCGTGGCTGGGGGCAGCGCCGGGTCCACTACTCGGTCTCGGGCTCCCCATGTGGGTTTGGCTGCCGGCTGCGGGACTGGTGGCCGCGGCGATCGGAGTGGCAGTAGGCCCGACCGCGGTGCGGGTGCGGGGGCTCTATCTTGCCTTTGTCACCCTGGGGCTGGTGTTCGTCGGAGAGTACTTATGGCGCAACTGGGACTCGCTCACCGGAGGCTCCCAGGCAGGCAGGGACTTCCCCAGGTTCAGCTTCCGGCTGTGGAAGGAAGAGACACCCCTGATCGATTTCTCCGCCGCCGGCCCGTGGTTCGGCATCGAGCTCTCCTCCCAGGCCAAGACCTACTACTTCCTGACCGCTCTACTGATAGTCGCCGCGGTTCTGGTCAAGAACCTGCAGCGCACCCGGGTGGGCCGGGCCTTTCAGTCGATCCGGGACCGGGACATCGCCGCCGAGATCATGGGCGTAGACGACGTCAAGTACAAGCTGGTCGCCTTTGGAGTCTCCTCTTTCTATGCGGGAGTCGCCGGCGCCCTCTACGCCGGCTTCGTGGGCCGGATGATCCCCGAGACCTGGAACCTCCTCCTTTCGGTCCTGATGATCGCCGTCATCCTCATCGGTGGTGCCGGTGTCGTCACCGGGACACTCCTGGGCGCGGTGTTTGTGGTCATCCTCCCCCGGTTCGTCGAGGACTTCACCCACTGGCTTGCCGGGGTGGCCAGGTCGGGTGAGGGTTTGCTTGCCTGGCTAGCCGACTTCTTCGTCTCCACGGGTTCCGGTGACTTCGGGCTGATCAACGTCGTCGCTGGAACGGCACCTGGGTTGTCCACAGCCCAGCTCAACCAGGTGCTGTACGGTCTGCTGATCATCGGGTTTCTCATCTTCGAGCCACTCGGTTTGTACGGCATATGGCTGCGGATACGCAATTATTGGAAGGGTTGGCCGTTCACATATTGAGCGGCCCGACAGGAGACGGGCTTTCCCGTCTCCACTGATCAAGGAGGAAGGAACAGATGAAAGCCAAAACCAAGTGGTTGGCGATCTTCCTGGTGCTTGGCCTGGTAGTCGCCGCCTGCGGCGACGGCGCCGGTGATGACACCACCACCACCGCGGCGGACACGCCCGAAACCACCCAACCCGACACGACTGATACCACCGCACCACCGGACGACGATGACGACATGGAGCCCGGTGAGATCCTCACCGATGTCGGCGTCGACCTCGACGCCGGTGTGATCAGGGTCGGATTGCTCTCCGACCTGACCGGCATCTTCAGCCCGTTGGTGCAGGTCATCGTGGCCGGCCACGAGGCCTACTGGGACGACGTCAATGCCCAGGGTGGAATCCACGGCCTCGAGGTGGAGCTCGTCGTGACCGACACCGTCTACGAGGTCCCCAACCATGTGCAACGGTATGAGGAGCTGAAGGACAACGTGGTGGCCTTCGGTCACTCCACCGGTTCACCGCACACCATGGCGATCAACGCCCAGCTCCAGGCCGACGGGATCCTGGCGATCCCACTCACCTGGTACTCGGGATGGACCGATCCGGCGATCAACTCCAACCTGATGCATCACGGGATCAACTACTGCATGGAGGCCCACAACCTGATCGGTTATCTCACCGAGACGATGGGAGACGATGTCAACACGATCGCCATCGTCACCTTCCCCGGTGACTATGGCCTCGACGGTGCCATCGGAGCGGTTGAGGCGGCTGAAGCGGCCGGTCTCGAGATCGTCTACGACGGTTCCGGAACCATCATCCCCGGTGACGAGTCGACCGAGACCGAGGCGGCCAATGCCATCGTCGCGTCCGGTGCTGATGTGGTCTACCTCGTCACCAACCCGACGGCCACGGCTTCGATCTTCGGACAGGCCATCGCCCAGGGTTATCAGGGTATCTGGACGGGTGCCAACCCGAGCTGGAACCCGGCCCTGCTCGGCTCACCGATCGGTGAAGCGCTGGCGGCATCCAGTATCTGGTCGGGGTACTTCAACGTCTGGACCTCGGATGCTCCCGGTGTTGCCGACGCCAGGGCGCTGGCGGAGGCCGCAGGAGTCCTGGAGCGGCCCACCACGGCCATCTTCGAGGGTTTCGTCGAAGCCATCATCATGCATGCGGCTCTCGAGGCCGCATACGAGGCCGGTGACATGACCCAGGCTGGAGTCCTTGCCGCGGCCAAATCGCTGGAGGAGGTCGACTTCAACGGTCTCGCTCCCAACGAGAGATATGTCGGCACCCCCAACGAGCAGCTGCAGAGGACGTCGTTCATCTACGAGCCGGACCTCGAGGGCTTCCTCAGTGGAGAGTCCGCCGGAGAGACGGTGCTGGCGGAGGACTACACCGCGGAGATCACCGAGGCCTACGACTTCACGGGCGCCTGTTTCGTCCTGGAGAACTGACAACGGCGGGTGTGGGGTGACCGGGTCCCGGTCACCCCACCCCGTTCTGTGAATGGGCACTTCCCTCCATGGCGTGTTCTGCCTTCACGTAACTCAGGAAATGGAGACCGATAGAGCGTGTTGATCGTCGAGAACCTCGAAGTGGTCTACAACGACGTGGTCCTGGTGTTACGCGGCATCTCGATCGAGGTGGCAAGTGACCAGATCGTCGCTCTACTGGGCGCCAACGGCGCCGGTAAGACCACGACCCTGCGCGCCATCTCCGGACTGCTCGACGTCCATGAGGGCGAGGTGACCAAAGGCGAGATCCACTTCGACGGTCACGAGGTGACTCACATCGATCCGGCGAAACGTGTCGTCCTGGGCATCTCGCAGGTGATGGAGGGGCGCCGCATTTTCGCCGAGCTCGATGTGGATGACAATCTTCGGGCTGGGGCATACATCAATCGGAACTCTGCCGCGGTCAATGAGGCGCACGACCGGGTGATGAGCCTCTTTCCGAGGCTCGCCGAGCGACGTGGGGCCACTGCCGGGTATCTCTCCGGTGGAGAACAGCAGATGCTGGCCATCGGACGGGCCCTGATGCAGGACCCCAAGATGCTCGTCCTCGACGAGCCGTCGCTTGGTCTGGCCCCGCTCCTCGTCCAGGAGGTGCGCGACACAATCGTCGAGATCAACAACCAAGGAACCGCGGTCCTGCTGATCGAACAGAACGCCACGATGGCGTTGTCGATCGCCCATCACGGCTACGTCATGGAGACCGGGAAGATGGTCATGGACGGGGCAGCCGACAAGCTGCTCAGGGACGAGGACGTGAAGGAGTTCTATCTCGGGTTGGGCGCCACGGGAGAGAAGAAGTCGTTCCGTGACGTCAAGCACTACAAGCGGAGAAAGAGATGGCTGTCATGATTGCCAGGGACAAGCGATGAGTGGTCAGCTGTTGCAGAGGCGGGCCGAGCGTTATGGGCCCTCGGACTACGACCATCTCCTCGAGGTCCGCGACATCCGTCTGTCCTTCAAGGGGGTCAAGGCGATCGACGGCGTGTCGTTCCACGTCGAGGATGGGGAGCTGTTCTCCATCATCGGCCCCAATGGTGCCGGCAAGACGTCGATCTTCAACTCGATCAACCAGGTCTACCGGCCCCAGCAGGGAGACATCTTGTGGAAGGGCGAGTCGCTGATGGGGCTCAAGCCCAACGTCACCGCCGAACGCGGCATCTCGCGCACCTTCCAGAACATCGCCCTCTACCCCCACATGACCGTGCTGGAGAACATCCTCACCGGGCGTCACATCCGGATGAGGTCGGGGTGGCTGGCGGGCTCTTTCTGGCTGGGCAAGGCAAAGCGAGAGGAGATCGAGAATCGAGAGATCGTCGAGTCGATCATCGACTTCCTCGAGATCGAGCAGTGGCGGAAGTACCCGGTGGGGTTGCTTCCCTACGGCATCCAGAAGCGGGTCGAGTTGGGCCGTGCCCTGGCGATGGACCCCGAGTTGCTGATGCTCGATGAGCCTGTTGCCGGGATGAATCTGGAGGAGACCGAGGACATGGCGCGGTTCATCCTCGACGTCCAGGATGAGATGGGAATCGCCATCATCCTCGTCGAGCACGACATGGGGCTGGTGATGGACATCGCCGACCGGGTGTTGGTGATGGACTTCGGCAAGCAGATCGCACTCGGGCCGCCGCACGAGGTGCAGGCCGATCCCAATGTGATCAAGGCCTACCTGGGCGAGGAGCTCGAGACGGCCTAGCGGTCTCCGCCGATGAGTTTCCAGGCTCCGGGCAGCACCAGGCCGGCGGCGCCGGCCTTGATCAGATCACCTACCAGGAAAGGGATTACCCCGGCCCCGACGGCGCCACTGACCGACAAGTCGGCGAACATCATCAAGCCGCTGACTCCGAACGCGTAGATCACTGCTGAACCGAGCATGAAGGCGGTGAACATCGTGGGGAAAGTTCGGTCCTGACGATGCTCGGCCATCCAACCCACGAGGGCCGCGGCGAAGACGAAGCCGATCAAGTAGCCACCGGTGGCCCCGGTGACCACCTCGATACCGCCCGAGGCGTCACTGAATACGGGTGCGCCCAGGGCTCCCATCGCCAGGTACAACAGTTGGCCTCCTGCGCCGAGTTTCCAGCCAAGTGCGGCCCCGGTGAGCAGGACGGCAAAGGTCTGGCCGGTGATCGGGACCGGGGTGAACGGCAGGTGGATCCGCCATTGGGCGGCCAAGGCGGTCAAGACGGCCGCGGCCACGATCAGTAGCACCGAGACCACGCCGGACCTGGGGAGGGCCCGATGGCTGATCACTGCAGAAGTCATTGTCATCTCCTCGAAGGTGGGTGTCTGAGAATAGGTCTGAGACTCGTAACGGCCGGTCGTCGTTACGCTCCGATTGCCCATGAGCGCTGCCGAGGCGAGGAACGAGAGTGCGTCGTGGCCCCTGTACCTGATCGGGTCGCTGTTCCTCGCCGGTTTCCTCGGCGTGGTGGCGTGGAACGTCGAGCTCCCCTACCTCGCCTATTCCGTGGGCCCGGTGTCCGACGCCGCCGACACCGTCGTGGCCGAGGAGGTCGAGGTATATCCCCCGCAGGGGGAGCTGCTCTTGCTGACGGTGCTGCAACAGGACGTGAACATCTTCGAAGCGGTGATCGCCGGGTTCGACCCCACCATCGACCTGGTGCGGAAGGAGGCCGTTCGTCGGGTGGGGGAGACAGACGAGGAGTACCGCAACCGGGTGCTCCAACAGATGGACGACTCCAACTACCGCGCCATCGCCGTCGCCCTCGAGTACCTGGGTTACGAGTTGGTGCCCACGGAGGTGGTGATCAACGACATCGTCGTGGGGGTGCCCGCCGGGGAAGCGTTGGAGCTGGGAGACACCATTCTCAGCGTCAACGGCGACCCGGTAACGGAGCTGGGCGACGTGGTCTCGGCCCTGGAAGGGTTCGAAGTCGGCGATGTCATCGACCTCACCGTGGAGCGTGATGGCGAGGTGTTGGATCTGGGAGTGGAGTTGGCGGAGCGGGAAGACGAGCCCGGCACGCCGATGATCGGGGTGGTCCTCGGTCAGCTCACCGAGACGCCCTTCCCGATCAGCCTGCACTCGGGGGATGTCGGGGGACCTTCGGCCGGGCTGATGCACACCATCGCCATCATCGACTCTCTGACCGAAGTCGACCTGACCGGTGGCAGGGTCGTGGCCGGTACCGGCACGATCGACCTGGACGGGAACGTCGGCAGCATCGGCGGGATACGTCAGAAGGTGGTGGCGGCGGAAGCAGCCGGCGCCGAGCTCATCCTGGTCCCGGAAGGCAACTTAGAAGCGGCCAGGACGGCCCCTCGCCAGGCGATCGAGATCGTCCCGGTCGCCACCCTCGCCGACGCCATCGACTTCCTCGAGGGTCTGGCCACCGCCTGACCCCCGACCTCGCGAACCCTGGGTTCCAGGCCCCGCTGAGCGAAGTCTGGCGCCCTCAGTTCATCGGAGACATGCCCGGCTAACCCTGAGTATTCGCGAAAAGGAGCAAAGCTGTCAGTATCTTCTATATCCGATGGCCTCAGAAGTCACCCCCGACGCCATAAGAAGCGCCCAGTTTCGCACCACCCTGCGGGGGCTCGACCGTGGCGAGGTCGAAGGGTTTCTCCACGCGGTGGCGAGTCGAGTCGAGCGGCTGGAGGGCCAGCTCGAGAAGCTGGCGGCCCAGCTCGACGAGGCTTCGATCCCCAATCTGGAAGCGGAGTTCGAGAAGGTGGGCGTCGAGGTCTCCTCCATCCTCCAGGCGGCGCGTGAGGCTGCCGAGTCGATGCGGGAGCGGGCGAGCCTCGATGCAGCCCGATGGCGGAGGGAGGCCGCGGAAGAGACCGAGACGCTGCGGAGAGAGGCTGCCGCCGACGCAGAGGCACTTCGGCGTGACGCCTGGGTAACCGGATCTGAGCTCCTCGACCAGGCCCGGGTCAGTGCCGAGGGTATGAGAGCCGTAGCAGAGAGAGATGTTCTCACGGTCATGGGCGAAGCGGAGAGAGAGGCCCATCGGCTCACCTCCGGGGCTCGTCGTGAAGCCGAGGATCAGGTGCGCAACGCCAGCATGGAAGCCGAGAAGATCACCGCGGACGCGCACAAGAGGCGCGACGAGATCATCGACGGAGCCAACCGGCAGGCGGCCGCGGCCCAGGAGAGGACCAGGGCGCTCGAGAACCGAAGGGACGAGTTGCTGGAGGAGTTGGAGAACGTCCGAGCCACCCTGACCCAGCTCGAGGGCTCCCTGGAGGAGCGGCGCGAAGCCTTGGATCTGACCCAGACCCCCGAACCGTCGAGCGTGAGAGTGGTGCATCCTCCCGCCGACGCCAAGGAACAATGGGAACTGGGCGAGACGGTGCGGGTGGTCCATCCCGATCAGAGCCCGCGGCCCGACCCGACCACGACGATCGCTGAGGAGGTGAGCGATCAGGTCGCTCGCATCCAATCGGAGCCGGCTGGAGGGTCCGAGCCCAGGCCGAGAGAACAGCCCGAGATCGAACCCGAATCCGAGCCAGTCTCACGGAGCGAGCCCGAGCACGAGCCCAAGCACGAGCCCGAGCACTCGCACGAGCCGGAGACCCCACACGAGCCATCAGTGCCCTCCCCCGAACCGGAAGACGCCGATGATGTGAAGGCCCTGTTCGCCGCACTGCGCGGAGGGGCCGACAGGGCACCGGTCCCCAGTCTCCCCGAAGAAAGATCATCCTCCGAGGAGTCTGTAGTGGAGGACGCGTCGGAGGAACCGCCGAGCGGAGGGACCGACTGGATCGCGGTGCGCGACTCGAAGCTGCTGCCGATAACCAATCGCGCCCTGCGCGGCGTCAAGAAAGCGATGACCGAGGTCCAGAATTTGGTTCTCGACACTTTGCGGACCGACGGCGAGTGGCAACCCGACGAGGCTGCGATCGCAGAGTCGGTCCACGCCGAGCTGGTGGGGGTCTGGACCGAGAGCTTCGCCGCCGGCCATTCCGTTGCCGAGGAGATTGCCGGGTCCAAACTGAGGCGACCGAGCACGCCGTCGTCGAAGGCCGATGCCGAGTTCGCCTCCGATCTCGTGGCAGCGGTGGCCGTAGCTTTGGAGTCGGCAGGCGACGGGCCGCGCGAGCGTCAATCGGCCGCCTCCCGGGTGTTCCGGGTCTGGCGGAGCGATGAGGCAGAGCGGAGGATCAGGGACCTCGCCATCCTCGGATACGAGACCGGAATCGAAGATTCGCGGCGGGTCAGCACCGGCTGACGTGTTTTGGATCTCTCCGAGCCTTAGAGCCAGCCGGTCTTAGACTCGACCCCCAATGTTCACCAGGGTCCCATCCGACTACTCATCCGGGCGACGTCGTCCCTGGTCGGTCATCGTCGTCATCGTCCTGGCGATCTACCTGCTCCTCACCGCGGCCGGGACCCTCTGGACCGACTTCCTTTGGTTCGACTCGATGGGCTTCACCAATGTGTGGCTGCGCAACTGGGGCCTGTCGATCCTCCTCGGGACCGTCGGCGTGGTGGTCACTTTTGGGGTGATCTGGGGTGCTCTCAAGCTGGTCGATCGTTTCACCCCACGGTGGGCACCTTTCGATCTGACCGACGAAGAGGAGCTGGTCGAGCGTTTCCGGGAGTGGGTCGAGCCTCGCGTCCGCCAGCTGCGTCTCGTCGTCACCGGTGGCCTCGCCCTGGTCATGGGACTCACCGTCGCCACTTGGCGAGACCAGGTGTTCCTCTTTCTGAACTCGACGTCCTTCGGCGACGTCGACCCGATCTTCGACACCAACGTCGGCTTCTATGTGTTCCGGCTCCCTCTGTGGGTCAGCGTCGTCGACTGGGTGTTCAACCTCCTCGTGCTCACCACGGTGCTGGTGGCGGTAGCCCTCTATCTCAACGGTGCGATCCGATTCAACGGCCGGAGGGTGACTGCCACCCGGGGAGCCAAGGTCTACCTTTCGGCGTTGTTCGCCGTGGTCGCCCTGGTACGGGCGGCCACCTATCGCCTCGACATGTTCGAGCTGCTCTACGCCGACCGCAACGGCATCTTCTTCGGGCCCGGGTTCACCGACATCAACGCCCGGCTTCCCGCCCTGCAACTCCTCCTCGTCGTGGCGCTCATCGCGGCCGCCCTGTTCATCATCAACATCTTTCGCCGCGGCTGGACCCTGGCCCTGGTGTCCGTCGGCTCCTGGGTCGTGGTGGCGATCGCCGCCGGGACCATCTACCCGGCGTTCATCCAGAGGTTCAGCGTGCTCCCCGATCAGAGGGACAAAGAGACCGAGTTCATCACCCACAACATGGCGGCCACCAAGGAAGCGTGGATGCTCGACGATGTCGAGGTCCGTAGTTTCGGCGCCACCAACGATCTGACCGCAGAGGACATCGAGGACAATCGCACCACGGTCGACAATCTCCGCATCTGGAGCACCAGCGTCCTCCCCCGGACGTATCAGAACTTCCAGGAGCTGGAGCCCTATTACACCCTGCAGCATGTCGCCACCGATCGCTACATATCAGATGGATCGCCGAACCAGGTGATGCTCGCGGTCCGTGAGCTCGACGAGGTCGAGTTGCCGGCGACCGATTGGCAGAACCAGCGTCTCTTCTACACCCACGGGTACGGGGCCGTGGTCAATCAGGCGAACGTGGTCCAGAGCGACGGCCAGCCGGTGTTCCTCCTCCGTGACGTCCCGCCGGTGGCGGCGGATCCCATCTTCGAGTTGGAGGAGCCACGCGTCTACTTCGGCCAGACCTATCAAGAGGGCCGTCCCGTGATCGTGAAGACCGGGAGCGTCCCCCAGGAGATCGACATCCCGCTGGCCCAGGGGACCGGTTTCAACGAGTACGAGGGAGACGCTGGTGTCGTGCTCGACAACTTCTTCAAGAGGGTGGCCTTCGCCTTCCGTTATCGCGATCTGAACCTCCTGATCTCGAATCAGATCAGGCCCGACAGCCGAGTCCTGGTGGAACGCAACATAATGGGGGTCGTCGACCAGGTGGCCCCGTTCCTATCCGCCGACGCCGACCCCTACCCGGTGATCATCGACGGTCGGCTGAAGTGGGTGCTCGACATGTACACCACGACGTCGTTCTATCCGTACTCCCAGCCCATCGACTCCGCATCGCGTGACCGTCTCGCTCTCAACACCCGACTCGACGTTGGCGTCAACTACGTGAGGAACTCGGTCAAGGCGGTGATCGACGCCAACGACGGAGATGTCAATCTCCATGTCTACGACTCCGACGACCCCATCATCGCCACCTGGGCTGCCATTCACCCCGAGCTCTTCATCGATGCCTCGGCTATGCCCGACCAGCTCGAGAACCACCTTCGCTACCCACAGGACCTGTTCCGGATCCAGAGCCACATCTACCTCCGGTACCACGTCAACCAGGAGAACCAGCTGTTCTCGGGCAACGACGAGTGGTCGTTCCCGGGGGACCCGTCGACGCCGGGTCGGGTCGGCAACGACCGCCTTTTCGGCGACTTCCGCTCCGCGGACGGATCGCCCCTGCTTCAGATCATGCCCTACTACCTGCTCACAGAGCTCCCCGGCGAGACCGAGCTCTCCTACCTCCTGCTCCAGCCGTTCAACCCCCGGGCGAGACGCAACATGGTCAGCTTCTTGGTCGCCGACTCCACGCCGGGCAGGTATGGCCAGCTGATCGACTTCCGGATGCCCGAGGGGGCGCTGGTCGACGGGGCGGAACAGGCGGGCCAACGGATCGAACAGGATGCCGACATCGCCCAGCAGCTCAGCCTATGGCGCGGTGAGGGCTCCAACGTCATCAAGGGCGATTTGCTCATCGTCCCCATCGAAGAGTCCGTTGTGTATCTCCAGCCCATATTCCTCGAGGAGGATGGAGGTGCCTTCCCGGAGTTCCGGCGAGTGGCCGTTGTCTACGCCGATCGGGTGGAGTGGGCGGACACGCTCAACGGAGCCCTCGAGCTGGTCTTTGGCATCGCCGAGGACGAGCCTGGTGACGGTGATGGCGACGATGGTGAGCTTCCATCCGGGGAAGTGGGAACCATCGAGGAGCTGATCGCAGAAGCCGAAGAGGCGTTTGCCAACGCCGAGGCAGCTCTCCGGGCCGGTGACCTGGCCAACTACCAACGGTGGGTCAACGAGGCGCAGCGTATCCTGGGCGAAATCGCCGATCTCCTGGACGACGTCGCGCCCAACGCCTGGGGCTCTCATCTGATATGGGACTAGTGCCCCGATCGCCTAGTCTTCACCACTGATGGCCAAGGACTCTGACGAATACATCCGGATGCGAGGCACAGTCACGAAGATGCTCCCGGACTCCACCTTCGAGGTGAAGCTGGAGAGTGGATTCGAGCTCCTCGCCAAGCCTTCCGGCCGGATGCGCCGGGGACGGGGCATCCGCGTCCTCCCCGGAGACCAAGTCGACGTCGAGGTGTCGACCTACGACCCGACCCGGGGCCGTATCGTCTGGCGTT
>CAZLEQ010000015.1:0-58614 GCA_964558575.1 uncultured Acidimicrobiaceae bacterium
ACGGCACCCCCATCGAGACCCAGTCGCCCTCGGGGGTGCCGAACACCCAATCGTGGACATGGTCGATGGCGGCGTTGGCCGCCGACGCCGCCGAGGAGGCGCCGCGGGCGGAGATGATCGCCGCCCCCCGTTTCGCCACCTTGGGGATGTACTCGGTGTCGATCCAATCCGGGTCGTCTACCAGGTCCCAGGCCGACCGTCCGTCGACCTCGCAGTGGACCAGGTCGGGGTACTGGGTGGTGGAGTGGTTGCCCCATATCGTCATCCGCCTGATCGAGGTGACCGGCTTGTCGAGACGATCGGCGAGCTGGCTGATCGCACGGTTGTGGTCGAGCCGGGTCATGGCGGTGAAGTTCGACGGGTCCATGCCATCGGCGTTGTTCATGGCGATCAGCGCATTGGTGTTGGCGGGGTTGCCCACCACCAGGACTTTCACGTCTGGCCTCGCCGCAGCAGCGATGGCATCGCCCTGGCCGGTGAAGATGGCGCCGTTGGCGGCGAGCAGGTCGGATCTCTCCATCCCCTCCTTGCGGGGCATGGCCCCCACCAGGAGCGCCACCTCGGCGTCGGCGAAAGCGGTCTCGGCGTCGTCGGTCTCCACCATGCCGGCCAAGAGGGGAAAGGCACAGTCCTCGAGCTCCATCGCCACCCCGTCGAGGGCACCCAGAGCCGGGGTGATCTCCAGCATCTGGAGGATGACCGGCTGGTCGGGCCCCAGCATCTCCCCTGCCGCGATACGGAAGAGCAGGCTGTATCCGATCTGGCCGGCGGCACCGGTGACCGCCACACGCACTGGTTGATTCATGGCCAACGAGGCTACCTTTGCCGTCATCCGCTAGCCCAACCGGCGTCACGAGCAGCGATCAGGGACGAGGCTGGAAGTCGAGGGCCACGTCGAGCTGGGGTGCCGAATGGGTGATCCAACCTACCGAGATGAAGTCGACCCCGGTCTCGGCGATCCGCCTGACGGTCTCGAGGGTGACTCCACCCGACGCTTCCGTCTCCATTGCCTCATCCACCATGGCGACGGCGCGCGCCAGGGTGTCGTTGCTCAGGTTGTCGAGCAGTACCCGGTCAGCCGAGGTCTCCAGGACCTCTTGCAGCTGATCGAGGCCCTCCACCTCCACCGTCACCTTCACCTCAGGCCCCCAGGCTTCCCTGGCAGCAGCCACGGCTGCCCCGATGTCGCCCGCCGCCACGATGTGGTTGTCCTTGATCATCACCTCGTCATAGAGGCCCATGCGGTGGTTGACCCCGCCGCCTGCCGTCACCGCGTACTTGTCGAGCACCCGCAGGCCGGGCATGGTCTTGCGGGTGTCGGTGATCCGGGCACCGCTGCCGGCCACCGCGGAAACCAGCTCTGCGGTAGCGGTGGCCACCCCCGACATCCGTCCCAGCAGATTGAGCGCGGTCCGCTCCGCGGTGAGGATCCCCCGCGACGGGCCCGAGACCGAGGCGATGACTGCGCCCGCTTCCACCCGAGCGCCGTCTTCGAGTCGAGCCTGGAAGGCGATTCGATCGTCGACCCGGGCGAACACGTGGCTCGCCACCGGTATCCCGGCCACCACTCCCACCGCCCGTGCCACCACGTCGCCTCGTGACTCGGATTCCACCGGCAAGATCGAAGAACTGGTGATGTCACCGCGATCCGAGAGATCCTCGGCGAGCGCCCGGTCGACGATGTCTGAGTAGTCCTCGACACGCATCACGAAACCCTCACCGTGTCGACCGGTCCCGGAGCCACCAGGGCGCGCATCGCCTGACGAGGGTCTTCGTCGGGGTAGTCGGCCCGGTAGTGGCCACCCCTCGACTCCGAACGCCGCAGCGCCGCCATCGTGATCAGCATCGCCAGGTCGGCGAGATTGCGCCCGGCGATGGTGCGATCGAGGATCGACTCCATCTCGATGATGGTGTTGCGCGCCTCCCAGAGGCCGTCCCCGGTGCGGATCAGCCCGACCCGGTCCCACATGAGCTGGCGCAAGTCCTCGGTCACCGGCCCGGCGACCACTGGCAGATCGAGCGCTTCCTTGGGGACCTCCACCACTCCGACCTCCGGCTCGGGGTGGGATTCCACGTCGACGGCGACCTGGGCGCCGAAGACCAAACCCTCGAGCAGCGAATTGGAGGCGAGCCGGTTGGCTCCGTGGACTCCCGTGGACGAGCACTCTCCCACTGCCCAGAGCCCGGGGATGGAGGTACGACCCCGGATATCGGCGTCGATGCCGCCCATGAAATAGTGGGCCGCCGGCGAGACCGGGAGGAGATGCTCCGTCGGATCGAGCCCCACCGACATGGCATGGGCTGTGACCGTCGGAAACCGCTCGTGGAAGTTGAGGATCGATCGCGCATCCAGATAGGCGGAAGATCCCCGGTCGTATTGCCAGAAGATGGCCCTGGCGACGATGTCGCGGGGGGCGAGCTCGGCCATGGGGTGATAGCGGTCCATGAACCGCCGACCGGTCCCGTCGACCAGTGTTGCGCCCTCACCCCGCAGCGCCTCCGTGAGCAGCGGCATCGGGTCCTTGCCGGCGTTCATCGCAGTGGGGTGGAACTGAACGAACTCGAGGTCGGCGAGTCGTGCCCCGGCACGCGAGGCGATCATGATCCCTTCGCCGGTCACCCCATGGGGATTCGTGGTCCTGGCGTACATCCTGCCGGCTCCACCTGTGGCCATGACCACCCCGGGGGCGACGTAGATCGTGCGCCGCTTCCCGTCCGCGGTCACCACCCCGACCACCCGGTCGCCGCTACGGGCCAGGTCGACCACCCGGGCCTCGATCAGGTCGACGGTCTCGGAGGAGTCGACTGCTTCATGCAGGGCTCTCATCACCTCGGCGCCGGTGGCGTCGCCGTCGGCGTGGACCACCCGCCTCACCCGGTGACCTCCCTCCCTACCGAGCAGCAAGACCCCATCGTCGTCCCGGTCGAACTCCGCACCCATCCGGACGAGGCGGGAGATCGCCTCCGGTCCGCCCACGGTGAGTGCCGCCACCGCATCGTCGACGGCGAGGCCGCCGGAGGCTGCGATCGTGTCGAAAGCGTGGTCCTGCGGTGAGTCCTCCTCGGAGAGGGCGGCTGCGATCCCCCCCTGAGCCCACCAGGTCGAGCCCATCTCTTTCGATGAGATGACATAGGCCCTGCGCATCCCCAGGGCCACGGTGAGCCCTGCCACTCCGGCTCCCACCACGAGGGGCGCGTCGAGCCGGATGATTCTCGTCATGGGACTCGCCGGTCAGTCCCGCCGACCGACCTCGAGCATCCGCGACACCGCCAGCCGGGCACGTTCGGCGATGTCGTCGGGAATCTCCACCTGATGGGTCATGGTCTCGAGCGAGTGGCGGATCTTGTCGAGTGTGATCCGCTTCATGTGGGGGCACAGGTTGCAGGGGCGGACATAGGTGGTGTGAGGTGTGGCCTTGGCGACGTTGTCCGCCATCGAGCACTCGGTGAGCATCATCACCGACTCGGGCTGTCGTCTGGTCACCCAGGTGATCATCCCGTGGGTTGACCCGACATAGTCGGCCTCGGCGAGCACATCGGGTGGGCACTCGGGGTGGGCGATGACCGGGATGTCTCCCATCTGCTCCTTGTAGTCGGCGATCTCCGCGCCGGTGAAGCGCTCGTGCACCATGCAGGCGCCCTCCCAGAGGATGACCTCGACGTCGGTCTGGGTGGCGACCCAGCTTCCCAGGTACTGATCCGGAGTGAATATCACCCGGTCGACGCCGAGGGACTCGACCACGGCGAGCGCGTTGCTGGAGGTGCAGGTGATGTCGGACTCGGCCTTGACCTCGGCCGAAGTGTTGACATAGCTGACCACCGGAACCCCGGGGTACTGACGGCGCAGCTTCCGCACGTCCTCGCCGGTGATCCCGTCGGCGAGAGAGCAACCGGCCTCGAGGTCGGGGATGAGCACGATCTTGTCGGGGGCGATCAACTTGGCCGTCTCCGCCATGAAGTGGACTCCGGCAAGGACGATGACATCCGCATCGGTCTCCAGGCCGAGATAGGCCAGCGCCAGGGAGTCTCCCGTTATGTCCGCTGCCAGGTGGAAGATGTCGGGTGTCATGTAGTTGTGGGCCGCGACGATGGCATTGCGCTCTCTTTTGAGCCGATCGATCTCATCGATCGTCGGCTGGAGCGCGGCCACCTCCTCGTCGGGCAGGACGTCGCTGGCGCGGGTGATCTGGATGGTGGTCAAGGGAACTCCCGGATTCTCCTTGATTCTAGGGCTTCCCCGATCGGAGCACCCAACCGCCTCCCGCCCGGGAAACCGGTCTCACATGTGGTCGATGATGGCGTCGCCGAACTCGGAGGTCTTCACCTTGGTGGCACCCTCCATGAGCCGCTCGAAGTCATAGGTGACCGTGCGAGCGGCGATGGCACCCTCGAGGCCGCGGATGATGGCATCGGCGGCTTCGTCCCAGCCCATGTAGCGGAACATCATCTCGCCCGAGAGGATCACCGAGCCCGGGTTGACCATGTCCTTGTTGGCGTACTTCGGCGCGGTGCCGTGGGTCGCCTCGAACACCGCGATACCGGTGTCGTAGTTGATGTTGCCTCCGGGGGCGATCCCGATACCTCCCACCTGGGCGGCCAGGGCATCGGAGATGTAGTCGCCGTTGAGGTTGGTGGTTGCGATCACGTCATAGTTCGCAGGCCGGGTCAGCACCTGCTGCAGCATGGCATCGGCGATGACGTCCTGGACCAGGAGCTTGTCGCCCGGGTCACCACCGCAGTCCTCCCAGGACACGGCGACGTCGGCGAACTCCTCCTTCACCAGTTCATAGCCCCACGAACGGAAGGCGCCTTCGGTGAACTTCATGATGTTGCCCTTGTGGACCAGGGTCACCGACCGGCGGTCATATTGCAGGGCGTGGTTGACCGCCGCCCTGACCAGGCGCTTCGACCCGGTGACGGAGACCGGCTTGATGCCGATGCCGGAGTCCTCCCTGATGTCCCAGTCGTAGGTCTCCTTGAGGAAGGCGAGAAGCCGCTTGGCCTCCTCGGTTCCCTCCTCCAACTCCTTGCCGGCGTAAACGTCCTCGGTGTTCTCACGGAAGATGACCATGTCGACGTCTCCCGGGTTCTTGACCGGTGAGGGGACCCCCTCGAACCAGCGAACCGGCCGGACGCAGGCGTACAGGTCCATGATCTGGCGCAGCGCCACGTTCAACGACCTGATCCCCCCACCGACTGGTGTCGTCAGGGGGCCTTTGATCCCGACGAGACGCTCCTGGAAGGCGGTCACGGTCTCATCCGGGAGCCAACTTCCCGTCTCGTTGTGGGCTTTCTCCCCGGCGAGGACCTCCTGCCAGGCGATGCGACGCTGGTCGCCAAACGCCTTGTCCACGGCGGCGTCGAAGACACGGACTGCCGCAGCCCAGATGTCGGGGCCGATCCCGTCTCCCTCGATGAACGGGATTATCGGGTCGGAGGGAACTTTGAGACCGTCCGGTCCCATGGTGATGGGTGTGCCCATGAATGAGTCTCCTGAGAGGTGGTTCCAGAGCGATCGACACTAGTGAACGGGCGGTCCAACACCCTTCTGTGCGGGTTCTATGGCACCCCCTGGTAGAGAACCCGCACAGAACGGTTTAGGCGGCCGCTCTGCGTGACTCGGCCGCGCTCAGGGTGTTGACGAGCAGCATGGCGCGGGTCATCGGGCCGACACCCCCAGGGACGGGAGTGATAGCGCCAGCGATGTCGACCACCGCGTCGAAGTCGACGTCACCGACCAACCCTTCGTCGGTGCGGTTGACACCAACGTCGATGACCGTGGCCCCCGGCTTCACATGAGCCGCGCCGATCAGGCGGGGAGAGCCGGCGGCGGCGATGAGGATGTCGGCCTCGCTGGTCACCGCGGCGAGATCCTCGGTGCGTGAGTGGGCGACGGAGACCGTGGAATCGGCGCCGCGCTCGGAGAGCATCATCGCCAGGGGTCTCCCGACCAGAAACGACCGGCCCACGATCACCGCCCGGGAACCGGTGGTCTCGATCCCGTAGTGGTCCAGGATCCGCATCACCCCGGAGGGGGTGCAGGGGCGAAGACCGGGACGGCCCAGCATCAACTTCCCCAGGCTGAAGGGGTGGAGCCCGTCGACGTCCTTGCCCGGGTCGATGGCCTCGACCGTCTCCTCACCGTCCAGGTCCCCGGGGAGAGGGAGTTGGACGAGGATGCCGTCGACGTCGTGGTCTTCGTTCAGGGATGCCACGAGATCGAGCAGCTCGGCCTGTGGCGTGGATGGGGGCAACTCGTGATGGTACGACCGGATCCCCACCTGCTCGGCATCGCGGCGTTTGCCTCGCACGTAGGTGTGCGACGCCGGGTCGTCACCGACCAGGACCGTGGCCAGACCAGGCTGGTAGTCCAGTCCCGCCACCGCCTTGGCCACCTCGTCCTTTACCGCCGCGGCGACTTTCCTACCGTCGAGCACTCGTCCCATCAGTGGCGGAAGTGTCGTCTGTTGGTGAAGACGAGCGCAAGCCCACGCTCGTTGGCGGCGTCGATGACCTCCTGGTCGTTCACCGAGCCGCCGGGCTCTACCACCGCGATGACCCCGGCGTCGGCGAGGGTGTCGAGCCCGTCGCGGAATGGGAAGAAGGCATCCGAGGCGGCCACTCCTCCGCGCGCCCGATCCCCGGCCTTGGCCACGGCGCGCGAGGCAGCGCCAACCCGCGACTGGTCTCCCGCTCCCACACCCACCGCCTTCTCTCCGTCGGCGATCACTATGGCGTTCGATTTGGTGTGGGCCGCCACCACCCAGGCGAAACGGAGGCCATCCAACTCGGCGGCGTCGGGCTCGCGCTCGCTGACGATCTCCCACCCGTCGAGATCGACCCGGTCTCTCTCCTGGGCCAGCATCCCTCCATCGATCCGACGCCAGTCGAGGTCTCCCGAGCCCGGCAGTGGTGCGGTGAGCACCCTGACGTTCTTCTTCCCGGCGAGCACGTCCAGCGCCTCGCCGACGGCCGACCGCGCCACCACCACTTCGACGAACCTATCGGCGATCGCCTCTGCGGTCGGGCGATCCAGCTCGCCGTTGACTGCGACGACACCACCGAAGGCGGCCAACGGGTCGCCGTCCCAGGCCTTGTCGAAGGCGTCGGCGATAGATTCACCCGACGCCGCGCCCGCAGCGTTGGTGTGCTTGACCACGACCACCGAACCTTCGCCCAGGTCGGCGGCGAGACGCCACGCCGCCTCGGCGTCGGCATAGTTGTTGAACGACATCTCCTTGCCCTGGTGTTGTGTGGCCGCGGCCCACCAAGGGTGGGCCCCGTCGTCCCGATAGACAGAAGCCGATTGGTGGGGATTCTCCCCGTAACGGAGGCTGCCCTCGTTGCGCAGGGCGATCACCCGGTCGTCACCGATCCAACCGACGATGGCGGCGTCGTAACTCGCCGTGTGGAAGAAGGCCTCGGAGGCCAGGCGGCGTCTCATCTCCCCATCGGGGCCCCCGGTTTCGACAGCCTCCGCCACCCCCCGGTATTGCTCGGGAGAGACCACGACGGTCACGTGCCGGTAGTTCTTGGCCGCGGCGCGAACCATAGCCGGCCCGCCGATGTCGATCTTCTCGATGATGTCCATCTCGGTGGCGGACCCGTCGGCCACCGTCTCCCGGAAGGGGTAGAGGTTGCACACCACCAGGTCGAAACGGCTGATGCCATGAGCGGAGAGCTCGGCCTCGTCGCTCTCCCCCCGGCCCAGGATCCCTCCATGGATCTTGGGATGGAGGGTCTTGACTCGGCCGTCCAGGATCTCCGGCGCCCCGGTCACCTCGTCCACTGAGACCACGTCTATACCAGCCTGGCGCAGCGTCGAGGCGGTGCCGCCTGAGGAGACGATCTCGTAGCCCGCGGTGACCAGGCGTTGCACGAACGGGACCAGGCCGGATTTGTCATAGACACTGACCAACGCCCGCTTCACCGCCACCGCACTCTCCTCCCTTCGACGGTGAGGCGATCCTCGATGAGAGCTGCGACGGCTCTGGGGTAGAGGCGATGCTCCTCTGTCTGGATCCGCTCGTGGAGGGTGTCCACCGTGTCGTGTTCCGCCACATCCACCGCGACCTGAGCGACGATGGGGCCGTGGTCGACCTCCTCGTCGACGAAGTGCACGGTCACCCCGGTGACGGCAACACCATGCTCCAGAGCTTTCTCCACGGCGTGCGCTCCCGGGAAGGCCGGCAGCAGCGAGGGGTGGATGTTGAGGATCCGGTGCGGGAAACGGCGTACGAACGACGGGGCGAGTATTCGCATGAATCCCGCCAGGACCACCGACTTCACCCCCCTGGCCTCCAGCAAGTCAGCGAGCGCGGTCGAGAACGCTTCCCGGTCGGGATGGTCTTCCCATCTCACGACGGCGGTCTCGACACCGGCGTCTCGAGCCCGCTGTAGCGCCCGGGCCCCCGGATTGTCGGAGACCACTACCGCCACATGGGACCGCACTGAGGGAGTGTCGAGAAGCTCCTGGAGGTTGGTTCCAGAACCCGATGCGAGAACTGCGATGTCGATCTTCGAGCCTCCGCGGAGCTGGCGCGGGCGGCAGTGTAGGCGCACGCTGGCGATTGGGCGAAGGGCACTAGCATCGATCTCCATGCCGGCATTCACCCTGGTCGAGGCCCCGGATTGGAGGTCGTGGGTCGTCGACAACGATGCCACCGTGCTCGACGTCCGCGAGCCGAATGAATGGAAGCTCGGAACACTCCCCGGCGCCGTCCTGATCAGCCAGGGTGAGCTCCTCGATCGTCTCCAGGAGCTGCCCAAGGACAAGCCGGTGCTCTGCGTTTGTCGCTCCGGAGCGCGCAGCTCCAACGTGGCGGCTTTCCTCTCGTTCAACGGCTATCAGAGCGCGAACCTCTCGGGTGGGATGAAGGCGCTCGGGATGCAAGATTGAGCCTCCAGATCGAGACGGTGCGCACGCCGGGTCTCGGCGACTCGACCCATGCGCTCATCCACGATGGGCTGGCGCTGGTGGTCGACCCGCAGCGAGACATAGACCGTTTCGAGCGCGTCCTGGACGAGGCGCGGGCAGATCTGAGAATCGTCGTCGAGACCCACCTCCACAACGATTATGTCTCGGGCGGCCGTGACCTGGCGCGAGCCGCTGGAGCCGAGCTGGTGATGCCCGCGGGAGCCGCCCCTGTATTCCGACATCGGCCGGCTTTCCACCACGAGGAGATCGACTTCGGCGCCGACACCCTTCTGCGACCAATCCACACTCCTGGACACACCCCAGAGCACACCTCGTACCTGTTCCTCGTCGACGGTGTGGCCACCGCCCTCTTCTCCGGAGGGAGCTTGCTGGTCGGCTCGGCGGGGCGCACCGACCTCCTCGGCGAGGAACGCGCCGAGAGCCTGGCGAGGCTCCAGTACGGGTCGGTGCAGCGTCTCTCCCGGCTCCCCGACGAGGTCGGCCTGTATCCGACGCACGGAACGGGGAGTTTCTGCACCACCACCGCCGCCGGCGAGCACACCTCGACCATCGGTGCCGAAAGGGCTGCCAGCCCGGTCCTCGCCTACGCCACCGAGGACGAGTTCGTGAAAGGGCAGTTGTCGAGCCTGGTGCCCTACCCCTCCTACTACGAGCACATGGGCCGGATCAACCTGACCGGGCTCGGCGAGCCCGACCTCTCGGTTCCGGTCATCGAGGACGTCCCCGAAGACGTGACCGTGGTCGACGCCCGGCCCAAGGAACGGTTCGCCGCAGGACATCTTCGGGGTGCGCTCGGGGTGGAACTGCGAGACACCTTCGGCATATGGATCGGATGGCTGACCCGGCACAACATCCCCCTGGTCCTCGTCATGGACAACGACCAGGACGCCGAAGAGGCGATCAGACAGCTGGCCCGGATCGGCTACGACGACGTCCGCGGGGTGGTCAGGAACCCATCCACGGGACTGGAGTCTTTTCGTACGGTGGACCGTGACGCGTTCGGCGAGGCGATTGCATCCGGGGCACAGATACTCGACGTGCGAGCCCCCGACGAATGGGAGGACGGCGTCATCGAAGGCTCGTTGTTGTCCTACCTCCCCGACCTCGCCGAAGAGACGCCGCGTGGCCTCGATCTCGAGCGACCGGTGTGGGTGGTGTGCGCCACCGGGTATCGGGCCAGCATCGCGGCGGGGATACTCCAAGACCGGGGGTTCGAGCCTGTGGTGCTCACCGAGGGAGGTGCAACCGATTTCCCCGCCGTGACGTCTAACGGGTCGTGACAGTGGCACAGCGCGAGCTTCCGGGGTGGGTGATGCCGGCGGGGCTGGCGCTGCTCGTGTCCGTGCTCGTGACCATCGCACTGCTCAGGGGGCCGGCCACTTTCGACCCGGACACACCCGAAGGTGCAGTTCAGGAATATCTCGTGGCCGTCAGCGAGAAGCGTTGGGACGATGCCCTCGAAGTGGTCCACGAGGACTGGCGGCGGTCGTGCCAGGGCAGCGATCTCGGATCGTTCGACCCGGGCACCTTCAGCGCAGAGTTGGGCTCGGGAGCCGGCATGTTCGGAGGCCGGATGGTCGAGGAGGCATTCGTCGACATCGAGGGTGGCACATCGCCGACAACGCCCGAGGAGACGACCCTGGTGGAGGTGACCATCCAACACGGGGGTCCCGGCGGGTGGAACGAGCATGTCACGTTCGAACTGGGACGCGACGGCGGGTTCTGGTGGCTGATCGGTGACCCCTGGCCGTATTTCGCGTGGAGCTGTCAGGGCCGATGAGCGTACTGGCCGGCCTCCTCCTCCTCGCCGTAGGTCTCACCCTCGTCATCATCGTCCAGCGCTCCTTGGTGGCGAAGAGCGACCCCTCGGACAGCGGCACCGACATCGTTGCCTACCTGCTCCTCGCCCTCTCGGTTGGAGTGGCCGGCTTCTCCTTGGCACAGCTGGCCTCCACGGCATTTCCGGGTGAGAGATTCGTGTTCGACCCTGCGGAGGACCTGGCCAACGCCTTGTCCGCTCTCGTGGTCTCGGCACCGTTCGCGGTCTACTTCTGGAGACGCCAGGCGCGGCGACGCCAGATCTATCCCGAGTCACCGGGATGGACGCTCTATCTGTCGCTGATCGAGATGGTGTTCACCACTGCGTTCGTGATCGTCGCCGTGCTCTTCCTCAACGGCCTCCTAACCGACGAGTCGGCCGCTGCCTGGACCGGCGTGGTGGTGTTCGGGGGGATCGTCGCACTCCATGAGTACGCCGTTTCGAGGACACCGCCACTGTCGGACACCGGAGAGCTGAGACGTGTGATCGGTTCGGCCATTGGGCTGGTGACCGGGGGGATCGGGCTCGCCGGCGTGTTGATAGCAGCCTTGTCGGCGGGGTACGAGGCCATCGGGGGTGGCCGGGTGGCGGATGGCTTCCACCCGTTCGTGGCGATGCTGGTGGTCGGGGCACCGCTCTGGTGGTACCGCTGGGCCCGCCCCTGGCCCACCGAACCGTCGGTGCCCCGTCTCACCTGGTCGGTCATCGTGATGGTCGGCTCGCTGTTCGCGGTGCTGGGGGCGGCGACTGCGATCGCGGTGGTGGGCCTGCAGTATGTGTTCGCCGAGACCTCGCCCGCCGGACAGCATTTCGAGTTGGTCCCGGTCGCCCTGGGCGTGATCCTCACCGCGGCGCCGATCTGGACGATCCATCGCGACAGCATGGGCGCTACCGGCGGCGACAGCAACCAGTTGTATCGGTACACGATGGCCGCCATCGGTTTCGTCACCGCGCTGATCACCGTGACCGCCCTGACCATCGTCGCCTTCGACCGAGCTCTGATCGTCGGCGGGGGATCGAACGTGGTGGTGGGTCTGGCCACGGTCCTGGTGGCAGGTCTGGTTGTCTGGCGGGTCTTCGAGCATGCAGCGACCGTCATCGGCGGCGGCCGGGCCACGGTTTCCTGGCCGCGCCGGATCTACACACTGGGGCTCGGTGTGGTGTTCGGCCTGGTCGCCGCGGGGGCGCTGATCGCGACCGTCTTCGTTGTCTTGCGACGCGTCCTCGCCACCGCAGCCGACGGGTCGCTCCTCGAGCCGGTCACGATCCTCCTCTACGCGGGCTTGTCCTCGTGGTACCTGTTGCGTGGTTACCAGCGTGACCGGGAATCTCGAGCCGCTACCGAGAGGGTGGCCCCGTTCGAGGTGACGATCATCTGCTCACATCCGGGCATGATCGCCACCAAGTTCCCCAAGGAGGCCCGGATGAAGGTGGTCTATCGGGCCGACGACGCCGGTCGGATCGACGAAGCCATGGCGGATGAGATCGTGGCCTCGGTGGCCAATCGCCCCGCCCTGGTCTGGGTCGACGACGACGGTTTCCGAGTCGCTCCCAAGCGCCAGTGAGAACCAAAGGCTCGCCCTTCGATCTGGAACCCTCGCCACGATGAGATGGCTCTCCTACCGAGTCGCCACAGCTCTCGGATGGAGGATCCGCGGTGAGCTCCCGGACGTGCCGAAGATGGTGATCGTCGGAGCGCCTCACACCTCGAACTGGGATTTCTTCCTGTTTCTCGCCGCGCTGCACCACTTCGAGATCAGGGTCCGGTTCCTCGGAAAACACTCGCTGTTCAGATGGCCTGTGGGGTTCATGTTTCGCAAGGTGGGGGGCATACCCGTCGACCGAACGAGACCGGGAGGGGTAGTCGGTCAGGTGATGGCAGCTTTCGACGCCGAGGACGAGATGATCCTGGTGATCGCCCCGGAAGGCACGAGGAGTGCCGCGCCGAGCTGGAGGTCCGGGTTCGTCGAGATCGCCGAGGCCGCCGCGGTGCCCGTGGTCCTCGCCGGCGTCGACGGGGTGGCGAAGGTGCTCACCATCGGCCCCGCCTTGGATGTCGGTGAGAGTCGAGCTTCTTTCATGGACCTGGTTCGGGGGTTCTACGCCGACCAGCCCGGGATCAGGCCTGGGGGCAAAGGACCGGTCAGGCTCGCCGAGGAGACCCCGGTTTCATGACCGCTCGGCGAGCCGTCTGAAGTCGTCGCTGGCCCCGCCGGCACCCGCTCCATAGCGGAGCAGCTCGCGGCCGAACCTCTCCCGCACTTCATCGACACTCTCCTCCAGCCGCCGATGTCTCCGCGCCAGCTCACTGCCGGCGCGGAGCAGGTCTCCATCGTCGAGGTCGAGCTCGAGTTGCACGTTGTTGTCGGTGGAGAGGTTGGAAACCGAGAGACCGATGAGTGTCACAGCTTCGCCACCATGGTCCTCGAGGGCACGCTCGACGAGGGTCATGCCGAGGTTGGACAGTGCAGCGGTGGAAGCCGTAGGAGTGGCCAGGGTGTGGCTGCGGGTGACCGAGGACCGGCCGGCCAACCTGACTCGGACCGTCAACGTGGAGCCCGCCCGATCCTTCGCCCGTAGTCGGCGTCCCACTCGATCGGCGAGGCCTGTCACGATCGTTGCCATGTCGCCAGAGTCGGTCACTCCCCCGCCGAGCGCTTGCTGGCTACCGACCGAGCCGGAGCGCCGGCCGCCTCGGACCGGGCGGGGGTCCCGGTTCCAGGCGAGGGACCAAAGCGCTCCCGAGGCTGCTCTACCCAGCACCGGTCGCAAGGTAGACGCCGGGACCTCGGCCAACTCACCGACAGTGGTGACACCGAGCCGCTGGAGCCGGGCCGCGGTCACCCTGCCCACCCCCCACAGCGCTTCCACAGGCAGGGGATGGAGGAAATCGAGCTCGGCGCCCGGCTCGACCACGACCAAGCCGTCCGGCTTGGCGCGGGCCGAGGCGATCTTGGCCAGGAACTTGGTCGATGCCATCCCGATCGAGATGGGAAGGCCCACCTCGGCCCGGACCCGGTGTCTGATGGTCCGGGCGATCTCGCTGGGCCGGCCCAGGAGGTGTGTGGTGCTGGAGACGTCGAGAAAGGCCTCGTCCACCGATATCTGCTCGATGACAGGAGTGGCGTCGTCGAGGATGGCCATCACCTGGTCGGAGAGCTCGAGATAGCGGTGGAAGTGACCGTGGACGACCACGGCGTCGGGGCAGACGGCGAGGGCGTCGCGGGTCGCCATGGGGGCGCGCACCCCGAACGCCCTCGCCTCGTAGGACGCGGCCACGACGATGCCCCCTCCCACCAGGACGGGCCGTCCCCGTAGCGCTGGGTCGAGCATCTGCTCGGCCGAGGCGTAGAAGGCGTCGAGGTCGGCATGGAGGATCGTGGGCTCCATACCGCGATCCTGCCTGCCAGGTGGGACACAAACCGCGAACCCCGGGTTGCAGGCCCCGCGAGGCGGAGTCCAGCGCCCCGAGAACGCGTGGATCAGCCCGCGGCGCGCTTGAGAGCGGCCCGGTCGACCTTACCCAGGTGGGTCTGGGGCAGTTCGTCGACGAAGTGGATCCGGCGCGGATGTTTGTATGCCTCCAGCCGCTCGAGGACCCAATCGATCAAGGCACTCTCGGTCACCTCCTCGGTCGTGACCACGAAAGCGACCGGCTTTTCCAGGCCAGAGTCTTCCTCGACTGCCACGACCGCGCATGCCTCCACGGCGGGGTGGTCGAGGAGGGTCGACTCCACCTCCTGGGGGCGAAACCACTTCCCCTTCACCTTCATGGCGTCGTCGCTCCTCCCCCGGTGGGTGACATGCCCCTCCCCGTCGATGGAGATCAGATCACCACCGACGAACCACTCGCCCCTGAAGGCCTCGGCGGTGTGCTCCGGGTCTCCGTGATATTCCAGCGCCAGTGACTCCCCACGCACCCAGAGACGACCCACCTCACCGGGGCCGACCTCGTTCCCGTCCTCGTCGCACGCCTTGATCTCGAAGCCGGGAACCACTCTGCCGAGTGTTCCCGGCCGGACATCACCGAGGGTGTTGGTCACGAAGATGTGCCACATCTCGGCGGTGCCGAGACCGTCGAGCAACTCGACTCCGAAGGTGTCCTTCCAGCGGTGATAGAGGGTCTCGGGGAGGGCCTCTCCCGCCGAAGTGGCGAAGCGGAGGCTGGAGAGGTCACGTTCGGCGGCATCGGGAGAGGCGAGCATCTGGTTGATCGCCGAGGGCACGTTCACCAGCACGGTGGGCCGGTGCCGTTCGATGCGAGCGAAGACGGCCTCCGGGGTGGGATGCTCCTCGAAGAGGACGCATGAGGCACCCACCGAGAATGGGAAGAGCAGGTTGGATCCCGTCGCGTAACCGAAGTAGAGCTTGGGAACCGACATGGTGATGTCGTCGGCACTCAGCCCCAGAGCTCCCTGTCCGTAACAGAGCGTGGTGTTGACCAGGCTCTTGTGTGTCTGCACCACTGCTTTGGGAGCCCCGGTGGTGCCACCGGAGAAGAGCCAGATCGCAGGATCGTCAGGGATGATGGGCACCGGTTCCCTCATGTGCTCCGTCGGCTCGACCGTGGCCGGGTCGATGACCGGCGGTCTGAGACGGCGCAGAGAGGAGTCGAAGTGCTCGCGGTGTCGTCCGTCCACCACCGCGGCAGCCGCCGCGGAGTCGTCGATGATCGCCCCCATGGCCTCCGCGGTCAGACCCGGATTGAGCATCACGACCACCGCTCCCATCCGAATCGTGGCGAACAACGAGGCGACGAAATCTGGGCCGTCTGGCATCACGATGAGGACACGTTCCTGGCGTCTCACCCCGGAGTCGACGAGCGCCGACTCGTAGCCGGCCACGAGACGATCGACGCTCCCGTAGTCGAAGACGCCGTCGTCGAGACGTAGGGCAGTCCGCCGGGTCAAACCTTCGGCGAGACGCTCCCCCAGGAAGAACCGATAGGCGTTGAGTTGCTCGGGCCACTCGCTCACCGGATACGAAGTTAGCCGGGTCCCCGCAACCGGTACCGTTCCTCAGATGCAGATCGTGATGATCACCGGCGCCTCCTCGGGCATCGGCCATGCCACCGCACTCACCATGGCCGAGCGCGGGTACCACGTGGTGGCGGCGGGACGCTCCGAGGAACGGACCACGGCGGTGGTCGAGGAGATCAGCGGAGCCGGCGGCAGCGCCGAGTTCCTCCTCGTCGATCTGGCGTCGCTGGAGTCGTGCGACGAGGCGGCGAAGCGCTTCGTCGCCTCCGGCCGCCCACTCGACATCCTGATCGACAATGCCGGCGTGGGAGGGGTGAGAGGACTGACCGAGGACGGGTTCGAGATCGCCTTCGGCGTCAACCACCTCGGCCACTTCATGCTCACCAGCGGCCTCCGCCCTGCCTTTCGCTCTGGGACGCGCATCGTGGTGGTGTCCAGCGAGGTCCACCGGCGTGCCGACGAAATCGACTTCAACAAGGTGCGCGAGAAGACCGGCCTGCTCGGAGGCTGGTCCGAGTACGCGGTGTCGAAGCTGGCCAACATCCTCTTCGCCCGACGCCTGGCCCAACTCGCACCGGAGCTGCGAACCTACTCCCTCCACCCGGGGGTGGCCGACACCAACATCTTTCCCGCCATCGCCCGGCCGTTCTTCAGGAACCGTCACCCGCCTCACGAGGCAGCCCGCACCAGCGTGTACTGCGCCACCTCCGACGAGGTCGCCGACCACAGCGGTCTCTACTACTCGCGCATGAGCCTGCGCGATCCATCCGACGTCGCCCAGGACGACGGCCTGGCCACGGAGTTGTGGAGCCGCTCGGCGGACTGGTGTGGGATATCAGGCGGGCATGACAGCTAACTTCAGTGAGTTCCCATGAGTGACGAGGGCATCTACTACGCCGACTATCTGAATCTCGACCAACTCCTCGGGTCACAGCAGCTGGAGAGCTCCCGGGGTGGCGACCCGGTGCACGACGAGATGCTGTTCGTGATCGTGCACCAGTCCTACGAGCTGTGGTTCAAGCAGATCATCTGGGAGTTGGACAGCATCATCGAGATCTTCGATCAGGACACGGTCGACGAGACCGCCATGGGCACCGCGGTCGCCCGCCTCCGCCGCATCAATCGAATCCAAGACCTGCTGATCGAGATGATCGCGGTCCTGGAGACGATGACACCACTCGACTTCCTCGACTTCAGGGACTACCTGTTCCCCGCGTCGGGGTTCCAGTCGGCTCAGTTCCGGGTGGTCGAGAACAAACTGGGCCTGCGCCGCCAGGACCGTCTGCTCCTCTCCGGAGACGAGTACACCGCGCGGTTCGAGCCGGCCGACAAGGAGGCGGTGGAAAGGGTAGAGGCCGAGCCCTCCCTGTTCGGCCTGGTAGAGCGGTGGCTGGAGCGCACTCCTTTTCTCGACCATGGCGACTTCAGCTTCTGGGAGGCCTATCGAGACGCGGTCCATGCCCGCATCCAGTCGGACCGTGTCGTCGTCGAGGAGAACCCAAAGCTCACCGAAGAGGAGCGAAAGACTCAGCTGAAGGAGTTCGACCAGGTGCTCGACCAGTATGAAGCTCTCTTCGACTCCGACAAACACCAACTGGAGCGGGCCGCGGGGCGGATCAGGCTCAGCCAACGCGCCTTCCAGGCGGCGGTGTTCATCACCCTGTACCGCGACCAGCCCGCCCTCCAGGAGCCCCACCACCTGCTGGAGCTGCTCATGGACATCGACGAGGGATTCACCGCGTGGCGCCACCGCCATGCCCAGATGGCCCTTCGGATGATCGGCCGACGGGTGGGCACCGGAGGGTCGGCGGGAGCCAAGTACCTGGAGCGATCGGCCGAGCGGAGCCGGGTGTTCGCCGACCTGCTCAATCTCTCCACCTTTCTCGTCCCTCGCGCCGATCGACCCGAACTGCCGGAGAGCATCGTCGAGTCGATGAGGTTCCGGTACGAGTCGTGAATCTCGAGCCCGGGTTCAGCCGATTCCTCCGATCCGACCCGAACCGCCTCCACTTCGCCGCCCACTCCCATCACCCCTGGCCCGACGTGTCCTTCGATGCGCACCAGCGGGCCTGGCTCGACGCCGCCGAGCTGATGGATGACAAGTGGGAGCACGTCTTGGGGACGTTGATGCCCCAACTGAGGAACCGGATCGCCGGTGTGTTGAAGCTCGCAGGGCCCGACTCGATCACCTTTGCCCCCAACACCCACGAGTTCGTCGTCCGTCTCTTCTCCTGTTTCCAGCCTCCGGTGCGTGTCCTCTCCACCGATGCCGAGTTCCATTCCTTCGCCCGCCAATCGCGCCGCTGGGAAGAGGCCGGTCTTGCCCACGTCGACCGCGTCCCCGCCGAGCCGTTCGACACCTTCGCGGATCGGTTCACCGAAGTGGCCCGGGTCGGGAACCACGACCTGGTCTTCCTGTCCCATGTGTTCTTCGACTCCAGCTTCGTCGTTCCCGAGATCGACCGAATCGTGTCGTCGATCTCGAACGAGCGGGCATTCGTCGTGATCGACGGGTATCACTCGTTCATGGCCCTGCCCGTCGACCTCTCGGCCATACAGGATCGGGTCTTCTTCATCGCCGGCGGCTACAAGTACGCCATGTCGGGTGAGGGTGTCTGTTTCATGCACTGTCCTCCCGGATACGGACCGAGACCCGTCAACACCGGCTGGTACGCCGCGTTCGGCCACCTCGAGGCGGGACATGGCTCGGCGACTCCCTACGGGGCAGACGGCTCCCGATTCGCCGGGGCGACGTTCGACCCTTCGGGGCTCTACCGGATGGATGCGGTCCTCGGATGGCTCGAAGGCGAGGGTGTGAGCCCGAAGGAGATCCACGCTCACGTGGTCGCCCTCCAAGGGTATTTCCTCGACACCGTCGCCAACCACCCGGGTCACCTGGTCCCGACCCCCTCGGCGCAAACGGGGAACTTCCTCACCTTTCAGTCGGAACGCGCCGCCGAGCTCTATCGGTCGCTCCACGACCGAAAGGTGGTGACCGACTACCGCAGAGACCGGCTCCGCATCGGGTTCGGTGTCTATCACGACCGCAACGACGTCGCCCAACTGGTGGAGAGCATCGACGCCCTGTAGGCCTCAGGGCGGCCGGGTGCACAGCTCGACAACTACAGTGGCCGCCATGCCACACCTGCCAGTGCTACGTGTGGCCCCCCTGGAGAACATCCGCCGACACGAAGAGATCGATCCGCTTCGCGTCGACCGGCTGGTCGGTCGTATCGCCTCGGAGGGGGTCCAGGTCAACCCGGTGATCTGCTGTCACGCCCCCGACGGCGAGTTGATCCTTCTCGACGGCGCCACGCGCACCGAGTCGCTGAAGCGCATCGGATTGGAGCATGCCGTGGTTCAAATGGTCACCCCGGATGAGGTGAACCTGGAGACCTGGCATCACGTAGTGCGTGGATGTTCGCCTGACCAGCTTCTCGCAGCCGTCACCGACCGACCCGAACTCACACTAGGCGAAGAGAGAGGCACCCCAGGCATCCACCTACGTGACCATGGTTCCCGGCTCGTCCTCGGCGTCGGAGTCAGCCCGAACGCAACTCTCTCATCACTGGTAGCCAGCTATATCGGGAATTGGCGGGTCAACCGAGTGCCCGATCCCGGGGTCGATCGGGTGACATGGAGCTTCCCCGACTGGTCGGCGGTGGTCCAGTTCCCCATCCTCACTCTCGACGACGTGATGAAGGCGGCGATCAGCGACGACCTCCTCCCTGCTGGCATCACCAGGTTCCTGGTCCATGAGCGAGCTCTCCGCTTGAACGTCTCGCTCGATCTCCTGAGCGGAGCCGGGTCACTCTCCGACAAACAGGGGGCACTGGAAGAACTGATCGCCCAACGGACACGAGACGGCAGAGTGCGCCGCTACGAAGAGACGGTGTTCATCCTCGACGAGTAGCCGGCTGTTCCGGGACCACCGCCACACACACCAACTCGACGAGGGCGTCCGGGTCGAACAACTCTTCGATGCCGAACAGGGCCATTGGCGGATAGTGTCTCCCGAAAACGGAGCGATACCGCTCCCCAAGGGGACCGAGACGGTTCCGGTAGCTCTCCACGTCCGTCGTGTAGATGGTCATCACGACCAGATCGGTCACTGCGCCCCCTGCTTCGGAGATGACCCTCGCCACCGAACGACAGGCGGTGGAGAACTGTTCGACCAGGTCTTCGGCCAGGGAGCCGTCTTCGAGATGTCCGGTGATCCCGGCGATGTGGAGGAGACGACCCGGTGCCGCCAACGAACCGTAGGAGAAGCCAACCGCCGCCGGGAGGCCCTCGGGGTCGAACAGATGGTGGCGGGTCATCTGCCCTTCCACTCCGGTGGTCGTTTCCCGGTGAAGGCGGCGTAGAACTCGGCATGGTCTTCGGTCGTCATGAGGAGCGCCTGAGTGAATGCCTCGAACTCGATGGCCGAGCCCAAATCCATGTCGAGCTCCCGGCCGAGGAGGATCTTGGTGGCCCCGTATGCCAGAGCCGGGCCCTCGGAGAGACGACGTGCCAGCCGCCCGGCCTCCTCATCGAGAGCATCGTCGTCGACAACCCGCATGGCCAGGCCCATCGCCACCGCCTCCGGGGCAGAGATCTCCTCTCCGAGAAGGAGTATCTCGGAGGCTCGGCCCAACCCGACCACCCTCGGGAGCAGATACGCCGAACCCATGTCGGCTCCCGCCAGACCCACCTTGGTGAACAGGAACTGAAACGAGGCATTGGACGCGACCAGTCGCAGATCGGCGGCGAGAGCGATGACGGCTCCGGCACCGGCGGCCACGCCGTTGACCGCGGCGATGATCGGGATGGGAAGGCGACGCATTCGCTCCACCACCGCACCGGTCATGCGGGTGAACTCGAGAAGCCCCTTCGTGTCCATCTCCAACAAGTGGCCGATGATCTCGTGCACGTCTCCTCCAGAGCAGAACCCCTCTCCGGAGCCCGTCACCACCAGCGTCGAGACGTCGGCGCGGTGTTCCAGCTCTCCAAGGAGATCACGGAAGTCGGCATACACGTCGAAAGTCAGGGCGTTGAGACGATCGGGCCGGTCGAAGGTGACCGTCAACACCCCCGAGTCCAGTTCGAGCCGAAAATGGTCCCATCGGTCCGTGAACGGAGCAGAGGCTCGAAAGGGGCTCACGACCGGCAGGGTAACCTGGCGCGCCGGACCGCCCCGACATGACCCGGACCCGCCAGGTAACTTCGCCAACGTGGAACCCGATCTCGACAGCGTCCGGCGTGATCTGGCCGGCATACATGACCAGCTCCTCGCCCTGCCCGCGGACGACTTTGAGCTGCGTTCGCTGTCGCACCGGCTCGTCGAAGGAGAGCCCCTCCACAGCCGGGCGGCTTTGAAGGCCGGCTACGAGCGACTCCAGGAAGTGCGGGACCGACTCCTCGACCTCCACCTGTTACACACCAGCACCTCCGCCGGCGACGCCGGGATCGACGGGAGGTTCACGGATGCGGTCAACAAAACGATCAGCGCCGGGATGGGGATCGACGGGGTCGAGGCGCGCCTGAGAGAGATCATCGACCAGATACGCAGCTGGCGCTAGCCGTGACCGAGCGTCCACTGGCCGCAGAGGCAGAGCGAATCGGCACCTCGCTGGTAGCGGTGGCCGGAACCGGTCCCGCCGGAGTGGTCAACCGGGACCTGATACGAGCCATTGGCGAGGCCGGTGTCTTCGACAGAATCTTCGGCGAGGGCGGCGTGACCGCCAGCGAACTGTGCCAGTTGCGTCAGGGCCTGGCACGGGTGTGCCCGGAGGCGGAGACTGCGGTGGCGGTTCAGGGCCTGGGCGGGACCCCGATCCTCCTCTCGGGGACCTCAGACGTGCGAGCCGCCTGGGTTCCGAGACTGGCTTCAGGAGAGGTGGTGGCGGCTTTCGCCCTCACCGAGTCGGGGGCAGGATCCGACGCCGCAGCACTCACCACCAGAGCCGAACGCGACGGCGACGGGTTTCGCATCAGCGGGGAGAAGATCTTCATCTCCAACGCTCCCGACGCCGACATCGCCACTGTGTTCGCCCGCACCACCCCCGGCACCGGGGCGAAGGGAGTCACCGCCTTCGCAGTGCCGATCGCCTCAGAAGGGGTCTCCGGAGAGCCGATCGAGATGATCTCACCGCACCCGCTCGGTCGATGGACCTTCGACGGCGTGTTCGTGGGCGCCGATCACGTGGTCGGGGATGTCGACGGCGGGTTCGTGGTGGCCATGCAGACTCTCGACCTGTTTCGCCCCAGCGTCGGGGCTTTCGCCCTGGGCATGGCCGAGGCGGCGCTTCGGATCGCGGTGGATCATGCCGAGACTCGAGAGGCGTTCGGTGCCCCGATCTCCGAGTACCAGGGAGTCGCCCACCAGCTCGCCGATATCCGGGTCGGCATCGAGGCGGCGGAACATCTCGTGTACTCGGCGGCGTCGGCCTTCGACCAGGGTGACGACGTCGGTCTCACCGGCAAGGCCGCCATGGCCAAGTTGTTCGCCACGGAGACCGCCCAGCGCGCAGTGGATGTGGCCATCCAGGTGCTGGGAGCACGCGGATTGCAGGCGGATTCGACCCTCGCCCATCTCTACAAAGAGGTGCGCGCTCCCCGAATCTACGAGGGGACATCGGAGATCCAGCGCAACATCATCGCCCGCGAGCTGTTCCGGGGCCGGATCTGACCGTAAGGGGTCAGACGGCGGCGACTCGAGAGCGCACCATGATGCAGGCGTTGGCCAGCCAGTCGAAGTCGCCGGATTCGAGGGCGTCGCGCAGTTCGGGCGAGAACGCACCGGGTTGGATCCAGATGTTGCGCACTCCCGCCTCGGCGCACTCCTGGAGCACCGTCAGACCGCGCCGCGCCGGGATCACGAACACCGCGATCGTCGGGGTCGCCGAGAGATCCTTCACCGTGGCCCAACACGGGTCGCCATCCACGGTCTTGCGGTAGGGGTTGACCGCGAAGACCGGGAACCCCTTCCGCTTCATGTCCCGATAGATGATCCCTCCGTATTTGGTGGGGTGATCGGTGGCGCCGATGACCGCGATCGACGTTCCTGGCTCGGAGAGGAGCGGGGTGAGATCTTCCATGTCTCAGCCAACCCGGTCCGCCGTGTCGTGATTCCCGTCCAGAGTCTCCCGTACGGCCCGAGGCGCCAGAGTAGGGCGGAACGTGTCCGGATCCACGAACACGAGGACCTCCCTGCCAACGGTGACGACCGTGGCGTCAGAGAGCCGCCTGGTGGTGAGCGAGACCGTCATCGACGTGTTGCCGAACCGCTCGACCGCCAAGCTGGTCTCGAGCACGTCGCCGAGACCGGCAGACGCCTTGAAGTCCATCTCGACTCGAGCCGTGACGATGTCGACTCCAGAGCCTCCCAACTGTTCGCCGCCGAAACCGGCCTCCTCGAACCAGTCAGTGAGGGCGTCGTCCCAGTATCTGGCGTAGTTGCCGTTGAAGACGATGCCCTGTGGGTCGCAGTCCGAGTACCTGATCTTCTGTGTCGTGGGCATGGCCTCAAGGTAGTGGACAGGCCACTAGCGTCACCGCTCGTGGAGACAGTCATCATCGACGGAGGCCCCCTCACCCCCGAGCAGGTGGCGGCGGTCGCCTTCGGAAACGCCCGGGCGGTGGTGGCCGAGGATGTCGGAGCAAGATTGGAGCCGGCGCGTCGGCTGGTGGAGAGAGCGGTCGAGTCCGATGAAGTGGTCTACGGGATCACCACCGGATTCGGCGCCCTGGCCACCACCCACATCGGCAAGGACGAGACCGAGGCGCTGCAGTACAACCTGCTTCGCTCCCACGCCACCGGGGTCGGGGAGCCGATCGCAGACGAAGTCGTCCGGGCCATGCTCCTCCTCCGAGCGAGAACCCTCTCCCAGGGCTACTCCGGGGTGAGGCCCATCATCGTCGAGAAGCTGCTCGAACTGTTGGAGAGTGGAATCCTGCCGGTGGTCCCGGCCCAGGGGTCGGTCGGAGCCTCGGGGGACCTCGCTCCGTTCGCCCACCTCGCCCTGCCCCTGATCGGCGAGGGCCAGGTGCGAGTCGAGGGGCGAATCCGCCCGGTCGGGGACACCTCCTTCGAGCCGGTCCGGTTGATGACGAAAGAGGGCCTCTCCCTGCTCAACGGGACCGAGGGGATGGCTGCCATGGGGGCGATCGCCCTCCATCACGGGCGCAACCTGGTCGCCGCCGCCGACGGTGCGGCAGCGCTGTCCGTCGAGGGTCTCTTGGGCAGCGCCCGGGCTTTCCGCTCGGAGATCCACTCACTGCGACCGCATCCGGGTCAGGCGGCTTCCGCGGAGCGGATCGCGGCGTTGATCGACGGGTCGGGGATCGTCGCCAGCCATGCCGCCGACTTCGAGCATGCCGTCCAGGACGCTTACTCGCTGCGCTGCGCCCCCCAGGTACACGGAGCGGTAGACGACACTCTCGACCACATGCGCCGGGTGCTCGCCATCGAGCTCGGGTCCGTGGTCGACAACCCGATCGTCTTCGCCGACTCCGGGGAAGTCCTCTCCGGAGGCAACTTCCATGGCCAACCGCTGGCGTTTGTCAGCGACTTCGCCGCCATCGCCCTCGCGGAACTGGCTTCGATCTCCGAGCGGCGCACCGACCGGCTCCTCGACCCGGCTCGTTCCCAGGGTCTGCCGCCCTTCTTGGCGGCCAACCCCGGTGTCGAGTCGGGATACATGATCACCCAGTACGTGCAGGCCGCGCTGGTGGCCGAGAACAAGGTGCTGGCACATCCCGCCTCCGTCGACTCGATTCCGACATCGGGGGGTCAGGAGGACCACGTGTCGATGGGGTGGGGAGCCGCCCGCAAGCTGCTCGGGGTGGTCGACAACGTCCGCAGGGTCCTCGCCATCGAGATTCTCTGTGGCGTCCAGGCGATCGAGTACCGGGCGCCGCTCCAACCCGGTGCAGGCACGGCGCGGATCGTCGAGGCGGTGAGGACGAAGGTCCCGGCCATCGCTGGAGACCGGTCCCTCTCCGGAGACATCGAGACCGTCGCCGACATGATCGAGAGTGGCGAGATCGCCGCCCTGACCTGATGTCCGACCTGTTTCTCACCGGGATCGGCCAGCTGATCACCAACACCGGGCCTCCGGTTGTCGACGCCGTGGTTGCCGTCGAGTCCGGGCTCGTCACGTACGCCGGCCCGGCAGCGGACGCTCCTCATCAGACCGGCGATCGCTACGAATGCGAGGGCCGGGCGGTGATTCCGGGGTTCGTCGACGCCCACACCCATCTCGTGTTCGCCGGAGACCGCTCCGACGAGTTCGCCAGACGCCTCACCGGCGTGTCCTACCAGGAAATCGCGGCGTCCGGAGGCGGGATACTGGCCACGGTCGCCGCCACCCGCGAAGCCTCCGAGGACGACCTCTTCCAACTGGCCTCCGAGCGGGTGTGGCGGATGCTGCGAACCGGAACCACCACGATCGAGATCAAGTCGGGATACGGTCTCGACACGGCCACGGAGCTACGCCAGCTCGCGGTGGCTCGACGCATCGGCGCCGAGCTACCGGTGACCGTCAAGACCACCTTTCTCGGCGCCCACTCGATCCCACCCGAGTTCGCTGGTGACCGGACGGCCTACATGGGGCTCCTCGTCGAGGAGATGCTGCCTGCCGCGGCCCCGCTGGCCGACTTCTGCGATGTGTTCGTCGAAGAGGGGATCTTCGACGTCGAGGAGGCCCGGGCAATCTTCATCGCAGCCGCCGAGCTGGGACTAGGTGCCCGGGTCCACGCCGAACAGCTCGGTCGCACCGGCGGGGCGCTCCTCGCCGCCGAGATCGGAGCCGTCTCGGCAGACCATCTCGACCATGCCACCGAGGAGGACGCCACGGCCCTGGCCGAGGCCGGTGTGGCCGCGGTCCTGGTGCCGGGTGCCTCCTACACGCTCCGCTCCCGACAGGCCGCCGGGCCGATGCTCGCACAGTCGGGTTGCACCACCGCCCTGGCCACCGATTGCAATCCGGGCACCTCCTACTTCGAGTCGATGGCCCCGATCCTCTCCCTGGCGGTGGTGCAGATGGGCCTGACCGTCGAACAGGCCATCACCGCCGCCACCCTGGGTGGAGCGCGCTCGCTGGAATTCGAGGATCGTGGGTTCGTGGGTCCTGGTGCCGTCGCCGACCTGGCAGTCGTCGACGCTCCCTCCGCCGCCCACCTGGTATATCGCCCCGGCGCCAACCTGATTCGCCACACCTTCAAGGGAGGGGTCCCGGTAGGTTGACCTCGGTGGACAAACAACGTATCGCCGCTTTTCTGGAACGGTTCGTCGGCTATGCCTCGGGGGCGACCACAATGGCGCTGCTCGCGGTCGCCGACCGGTCCGGGCTGCTCTCCTGGTTGGGCGCCCACCGTGGCGGCACGTCGGCGGAGATCGCGGCCGGTGCCGGTCTGGAGCAACGGTATGTGCAGGAGATCCTCTCCGGGCTGGCCGCGGCCGGAGCGCTGCACTTCGACCCCGACTCCGGGGTGTTCACACTACCGGTGGAGCACGCCCTGTTCCTCGCCGACGGATCGAGCCCCTACTTCATGGGGGGCTGGATGGACATGGTCCCGGCGTTGTATGCCCAGGTAGACGGGGTTGCCCGGGCGACCAAGGAGGGAGGCGGCGTCGGGTTCGAGGAGTTCGGGGTCGAGATGGTCAAAGGCATCGACCGGGGCAACTTCCCCTCCCAGAGCGTGTTCCTGGTCGATCGCTGGCTGCCCGCAGTCCCGCGTCTCGTGGAACGACTCGGCGATGGGATCCGCGTGGCCGACGTGGGATGCGGGACGGGCACGGTGCCGCGCCTCATCGCCAGAGCATTCCCCGAGTCACAGGTGCGCGGTTTCGATGTGTCCGAGGAGGCTCTCCAGGTGGCGCGGAGCCGCGCTGACTCGATTCCCAATGTCACCTTCGAGGAGCGCCCGGCCGAGGAGATCCCGGTCGATCCCCCGTTCGATCTGATCACCGCATTCGACGTGATCCACGACCTGGCCGACCCTCTCGCCGGTCTGACCAGGATCCGGGAAGCGCTGTCCCCAGACGGGCGATTCCTCATGATGGAGCCGAATGTGGCCACCAGGCTCGAGGACAACCTCCACGATATCGGGGCTCTCATCTACGGGATCTCGACGTTGCATTGCATGACCCAGTCGTTGGCCGCGGGCGGTGAGGGCGTGGGGGCCGCCTGGGGCCGGGAGATGGCCGGGGACTATGCCCGACGGGCGGGCTTCTCCAGCTTCGAGGCCCTCGAGGAGATCACCAACAAGTTCTCGGCGTTCTACCTTCTCCAGCCCTGACCACCTTCTCCAGCCCGGACCACGTCGACGCTGCAACGAGTGTCGGAAATCGCCGCCCTGTGCAGCGTCGACGGGACTGAGCGACTACCAGGCCCCGCCTCCACCGCCACCGGAGCCGCCGCCCCCGCCACCGGAGAAGCCGCCGCCTCCTCCGGAACTGCTCGACGGTGGGGTGAAGGCACCGGAGAGGGCCGACTCCAGCCCGACGAAGGCGTTCTGGGTCGGGCCTCCCCCATAGCCGTGGTGGCCATACCAGTAGAGGGAGGACACTTGCTCCAGCTCGACCGGGGCGTGGAGCCGGGCCTGCTCGAGGACCTGTTCGGCAACGCCGAGGGTGATCCCATAGACGAGGAACTGGTCCCACAACGCCAGTGAGATCGAGGGCGCTTCCTCCAGGCGGGAGAAGTCGCGCAGATAACGGCGAAACGCCATCCAGCGCTCCGCCTCGACGGCGCCGTGCTTGGTCCTCCTCACCTGCACCCGTCGGAAGCTGAGGAAGATGAACAGGACGACGGCTCCGGCGACGGCCCCGACGAAGAACAGCACCAGGAAGGCCTCCCCACCCGGCCGGTTGGCGAACAACCGGGGAAGCAGGAAGAAGGCTGCCACCACCATGCCCACGGCACCGATCCGGACCAGCCACGACACCGTCGATCCCGAATCGTCGAGCAGGTGTGCCCGACGCACCGAGCCGAGAACCCGGTCGCGGAAACTCTGATAGCTCTTGGCGTTGGCGGCGGCATCAGACCTGATGGCGTCGTTGAGCTCGTGCAGTGGCATGGGGCTTCCTGCCAGCGCCCTCCTCAGGACCGTCACCACGGACTGCTCGAAGTCCCTCAACCCGGTCGGCTCCCCCTCGAGTCCCAACACGAGGTCGGTGATCTCCTCGGAGCGCAGGCCACCCCAGGTGGACCGGGTGACCCGGGCCGGCTCGGCAGTGACGACTCCCTTTCGAATGAGGTCGAAGAGAGTGGCGGTGAACTGTTTCTCGGTCACCGCACCTTGACTGATGAGCGCTCCCACCTCCGCCGGGGAGAGCTCGGTTGGAGGGAACTGCTCGTACTCTCGGTCATATCCGGTCCGGGGCTCACGTCCGTAGCGGACATAAACCAGGCCCCCGGCGCCGCCCACCAGACCCACGAAGGCAACCGCACCGGCGATGAGGCCGTTTCGTGCCGCGGCACGGGCATCATTGGCTTCCTCGGCCCAGGCCTCTTCCTCGTCGAGGATCACATCCAGACCCGCACCGGCGGAGATAGTCACGCCTTCCGACGAACTCAGGAGACGGGGAGGCAACACCACCCGGATCTCCACGAACCTGTGGGGCGGGACGTTGCGCGCCTCGAGGCTCGGTGACACCCCGTCGTCACCGAGAGACGTCTCGCCCTCGACACCATACGGGTGCCCATAGACCCGCAGATCACCTGGTGAGGCGTCATCCGGGAGCAACACGCTGGCCGTCACCCGGTCGGCGCGGACACCCCACTGATCGCCCCAGACCTTGTATTGGAGGTCGGCGACGTCGTCGTAGACGGTGACCACCCCCTTCATGCGGTAGACCAGCTCGAAGGTGCGGGTCTGGTTGTTCGAGGAGTGATGCCACACCATCCTGGCCAGACCGGGCTGCTGATCCAGCCCGTAGGTGCCCGGAGGCGACGAGCACCCCAGCCACGAACACCCGCCCGGCTGGTACTGCACCAACTCGTCTCCGATCGAGACCAGTTCGAAGGTTTCGTTGACGGCGAGGGGGACGTCCCGGTAGGCGCCGGAGAACGTACCGTCGAAATCGAAGGTGAGCCTCTCGGTGACCAAGAGAGAGCCGTCGGGCATGACTTCGATGGTGACGTCCGCGGACTCGATGTGATAGGACTTCGCCGCCGCCGGAATGGCGACCAGGACGACCAAGGCTGCCGTTGCGGCCAGCCCGAGCAGACGTCTCACGCCGGGCGGCCTCCTCTAGAACTCGACTGCTGGTGCTTCCTCAGCCTCGTCGCCAGCCTCGAAGAACTCGCGCTGGTCGAAGCCGAACATGGAGGCGACGATGTTCGTTGGCACCTGCTGGACCCGGTTGTTGTAGGTGAGGACGGTGTCGTTGTAGATCTGGCGGCTGACCGCGATCTTGTTCTCGGTCTCGCCCAGCTCCGCCTGGAGGCCCTGGAAGTTCTCCGAGGCGCGCAGCTCCGGATAGTCTTCGGCCACTGCGAAGAGCTGGCGAAGGGCAGAGGTGAGGAAATTCTCCGCCTCGGCCTGCTCGGCTGGGCCTTCCGCCGACTGAGCCGCACTGCGTGCCTGGGTCACCCGTTCGAACGTCTGCTGCTCGTGGCGGGCGTAGCCCTTCACGGTCTCGACCAGGTTCGGGATCAGGTCGTAGCGACGTTTGAGCTGGACGTCCACCTGCGACCAGGCGTTCTCGACCCGATTGCGGTCGCGGATGAGGCTGTTGTACATCCCGACCACGACGAGGACCAGGAGGACGGCTACGGCGACGATTATCCACTCCATGGCGGGGATCCTAGGGGTGGCAGCCGGTGCGCGCGGGTAACCCGGGGGACTCCGGATGCCAGAGCTTCGCTTTCGCGGAGAGTCAACCCAGGGTTCGCGGTCAGAGGCTGATCACCTGATCGGGCATGTTTCCGGACAGGGCGGTGTAGAGGTCGGGAAAACATCCCACGCTGGCCCCGTCGACCATGTCGACCGGCTCACACTCGGCGGGCTCGGTCCGTCCCTGACCGGTGCTCGGATCACACCAGCGCGGCTCGCCCTTGGCCAGGTTGCGTTCGAGGGCACAGTTGTCACAGGCCATGATGAGCATGCCCGTCTCCTCGGCCACACGCGCCAGACGCTCACCGATGGGGTCGCCCTTCCGCAGAGCCCACACGTTGTCGTCGAAGAAAAAGATGCCTACGACCTCGACGCCGTGGGTTCCCGCTTCGAGTTGGGGGAGGATCATCTGGGCCACCTTGTAGCTGGCAGCCCGGGGGGTGTTGAGGACGTAAGCGACTTTCACTTTCTCTCTCCGTTGATGGGGGCTCAGCGAAACCTAGCCCGGCCCGGGGACAAGCCCGTCAGCCGGCCAGACCCCACGATGTCGGCTGTCGGTGAACTCGGCTCATGATCCCTGAGGTGGGCCCCGATCCCGTTTCTCGACCAGTTCCGGGGGGCGGATGGCCCGTTGGTGGAGCC
This sequence comes from uncultured Acidimicrobiaceae bacterium, assembly GCA_964558575.1. Taxonomy (GTDB): domain Bacteria; phylum Actinomycetota; class Acidimicrobiia; order Spongiisociales; family ZC4RG35; genus JANQRA01. The sequence goes on from CAZLEQ010000015.1 coordinate 30,203, forward strand.
CCGAGCAGATTGTCCGCTTCGACGGCAACCGGCTACCGCTTCGGCGGAGGGGCCAACCCGTCCACGGCGGATGTCCAGTCATCGGGTAGGACAACCGATGCGGGTCTCGACATGAGCCTGAGGAAGAGATCCGATGCCGAGCCTTCGATGGAAGCAGCGGGCGCGCCCTCACCATACTCCCAGGTGCGCTCGAGGTCGGTGGCGGTCACCGCCAGCGTCTGGACATCGCCGAGGTAGGGCAGCCACATCTCGCCGAACTCGTCGAGTCCGGACCGGGCGACGAGATCGGTGAGACGGTCCTCCTCACCGTGCGCCTGATAGGCGTCCCAGCGGTGAACCCCCGACTCGACGACCATGCGCCTCTCCCAGAAGCCGACGGTCGAATAGGGCACCAAACCCCAGCACTCGGCGTCGGGGTCGGCACCGGTCAAGGCCTGGAGCATTTCGTCGAGGGTCTCCTCGTACCAGTCGACCGGATCCTGTCCCTCGGGAAGCCGGGGCGCCGAGACCCGGTCAGAGGGCAACTCCCGACAGATCTTGGCAGTTCGGCCGTGGATCGACGCGGTGTGCGAAGCCAGGTCGGCAAGCGTCCAGCCGGGGTACTGAGGCACCGGCTTCCCCGGGTCACGGCGGGCCGCCTGACCGAGACGTCGTCCCTCCGATTCGATGGCGGCCAGGTTCTCAGCCGAGAGCACGGACCATCGCCTCCCCCATCCCCGAAGGCGTTTCGGCGACCACGATGCCGGCGGCGGTCATCGCCTCGATCTTGGCTTCAGCAGTGCCCTTGCCACCGCTGACGATGGCACCGGCGTGACCCATTCTCTTTCCGGGAGGGGCGGTGGTCCCGGCGATGAAACCCGCGACAGGCTTGGTCATGTGCTCCTCGACGAACTCAGCCGCCTCTTCCTCTGCGGTCCCTCCGATCTCACCGATCATGATGACGCCCTCGGTCTCGTCGTCTTCCTCGAACATCGCCAGACAATCGACGAAGTTGGTGCCGTTGACCGGATCGCCACCGATGCCGATGGCCGTGGTCTGGCCCAACTCGAGAAGAGTGAGCTGGTGGACCGCCTCGTAGGTGAGAGTGCCGGAGCGGGAGACGACACCGATCCTGCCGCGTTGGTGGATGTAGCCCGGCATGATGCCGATCTTGCACTCGCCGGGAGTGATGATCCCCGGGCAATTGGGGCCGATCAGTCGGGTCGGCTTCCCTTCCAGGTAGCGCTTGGTCTTGATCATGTCGGCCACGGGGATGCCCTCGGTGATGGCCACCACCAGGTCCAGACCCGCGGCGGCTGCCTCCATGATGGCGTCCGCCGCGAACGGTGGGGGGACGTAGACCACCGAGGCGTTGGCGCCGGTTCGAGCCACTGCTTCCTTCACCGTGGCGTAGACCGGAAGATCCACCGAGTAGGTGTCGTCGCGCCCGGGCACACCCGAGTGGTCGGTGTCACCTTCGAAGTGGAACTCGGTGCCGGCACGGGAGGGGTGGACCGCCCCCACCATGTGGGTCCCGTAGGCGATGGCCTTGTCGGTGTGGAACTGCCCGGTCTTGCCCAGACCCTGAACCAGGACTGTGGTGTTCTTGTCCACCAGGACACTCATTGCAACGCCTCCGTGAGCTCGAGGATCTTCTCTGCCCCGTCGAGCAAGCTGTCGGCGTTGGTGACCTTCAGCCCCGACTCCTCGATGATCTTCTTGCCTTTCTCGACGTTGGTCCCCTCGAGGCGGACCACCAGTGGCACTTCCAGGCCAACCCGTTCCACGGCCTCCACGATGCCCGAGGCGATGACGTCACAACGCATGATCCCGCCGAAGATGTTGACAAAGATGCCCTGGACTGCGGGATCCTTGGTGATGATCTGAAACGCCGTGGTCACCTGATCGGCCGTCGCTCCACCACCGACGTCGAGGAAATTGGCCGGCTCTGCCCCAACGTGCTTGATGGTGTCCATGGTGGCCATCGCCAGACCCGCTCCGTTCACGAGGCATCCGATCGTCCCATCGAGTTTGATGTAGTTGAGACCGGCGTTCTTCGCCGCCAGCTCGGCAGCGTCCTCCTCGGTCTCGTCGCGCATGTCGGCGATTTCGGGATGCCGGTACAGGGCGTTGTCGTCGAACGACATCTTGCCGTCGAGCGCCATCACCTCGCCGTCGGACGTCACCACCAGGGGATTTATCTCGATGAGGTCGGTGTCGAGCTCGGTGGCAGCGTCGGCGAGGGCCTTGACGAACCTGGAGAAGTTCTTAGCGGTGTCACCGGAGAGCTGGAGGCCATGGGCGAGCTCGTTGGCCTGAAACCCGGCCAGTCCGATCGCCGGATCGATCTCGGCTCTCAAGATCTTCTCCGGGGTCTCCTCGGCCACCCTCTCGATCTCCACACCACCCTCGGTGGACGCCATGACGATGTTGCGCGCCGACGCCCGATCGAGGAGGACGGCGAGATAGAGCTCCCGGGCGATGTCGATGCCCTGTTCCACGTAGAGCCGGTTGACCTGCTTGCCCTCCTCACCCGTCTGCACCGTGACCAGGGTGCTGCCCAGCATCTGCTGGGCGAGCTCTCTCACGTTCTCCTCCGCGGCGGAGTGGCCACCTTCGATCCCATGGGTGACCACGTTCACCCCACGCACATCGGGATGCTCCTTGAAGGTCCCCTTTCCCCGGCCACCGGCATGGATCTGCGACTTGACCACCACTACCGGGTTGCCCGACTCTTCGATCAGGGGACGGACTGCGGCCACCGCCTCGTCCACCGAACGGGCCACACGGCCCATGGGTACCGGGATCCCCCGGGCGGCCATCAACTGCTTGGCCTGGTGCTCGTGGATCTTCATCTCTTCCTTTCGTCACACCCTGCTGGGGATGTTCTGGTCCACCCAGCCCGAGATCTCCTGGAGAGGTGTTCCCGGAGTGAAGATCATCGCGATACCCGCCTCCTGGAGAGCCGGGATGTCGGCGTCGGGAATCACACCTCCTCCAAACACGATGATGTCGGCTGAATCGCGTTTGGCCAATTCGGTCACCACCTGGGGGAAAAGGGTTCTGTGGGCTCCGGACAGCGAGGAGAGGCCGACGGCGTCGACGTCCTCTTGGACCGCGGTCTCGGCGATTTGAGACGGGGTCTGGTGGAGACCGGAATAGATCACCTCGTGACCGGCGTCGCGGAGGGCTCGGGCGATGACCTTGGCGCCACGATCGTGCCCGTCGAGACCCGGCTTGGCGATGAGTATCCGTCGTGGCATGGACGAGAAGAGAGGGTAGCGCCCTATCAAACGGCGAACTCAGGGTTGGCGCGTAAGGGCGGCGCCCGTTCGCCGAGACGGAAAGTACCGCTTCTCTCACATCCACCTACCATTGCACCATGCCCATCTCGAATCTCCATGGGCTGGCCGCGGCGGGGGTCAGCGTTTGGTCGGACCAGATCTCCAGACAGATGCTCGACTCCGGTGAGCTCGCCAACCGGATCCACGAGGACGCGATCACCGGAGTCACCTCGAATCCGAGTATCTTCGCCGCCGCCATCGGTGGGTCGGACGACTACACGACCGAGTTGCAGGACCTGAAATCGGCCGGCGTTCCCACGGAGGAGATCGCCAGGAGCCTGATGGCCGGCGACATCACCCGCGCCTGTGACGTGCTCGCACCGGTATACACGGCGACAGGTGGGCATGACGGTTTCGTGTCGGTGGAGGTGTCGCCCACATTGGCCCACGACACCGACGCCACCATCGCCGAGGCCCGCGATTGGGTGAAGCAGATCGATCGGGAGAATCTCCTGGTCAAGGTACCGGCGACGGCGGAGGGCATCCCCGCGATCAGGGCGTTGATCGGCGAGGGCATCTCCATCAACGTGACGTTGATCTTCGCGCTCGCCCGATACCGCGAGGTCATTGGGGCCTACCTCGACGGTCTCGAGGACTTCCTCGACGTCGGCGGCGACCTCTCATCGGTGTTCTCGGTGGCGTCGTTCTTCGTCTCCAGATTCGACACCGAAGTCGACCGACGTCTCGACGAGGTAGGCGGCAACGACGCAGTGGACCTGAAGGGCAAGCTGGCCGTGGCCAACGCTCGCGCCGCCTACGGACTCTTCCTGGAAGTCTTCTCCGACGGTCGGTTCGAGACTTTGACCGACCAGGGCGCCCGCGCTCAGAGGCCACTCTGGGCATCGACATCGACCAAGAACCCGGCATACAGCGACCTCCTCTACGTGGAGTCGCTGGTGGCCAACGACACCGTCAACACCATGCCCCTGGAGACGATCGACGCCTATCAGGATCATGGTGATCCGGAGCCCCCCAGCTTCGACGCCGTCGACATCGTCCGGGCCAATGACCATCTGGAGCAAATGGAGTCTCTCGGAGTTCCCTACGACGACGTGGTCGCCACGCTGGAACGTGAAGGCGTGGAGAAATTCACTGCCAGCTGGCACGAACTGTTGGAGAAGATCGAGGAGAGCTGAGAGTCCAGGCGGTCCCCGTCAGACCTGCTCGAGCGGCGCCCAGGCGAGAAGCAGTCTCTTCTTGCCCTGGGTGTCGAACATGACCTCGGCCTCGGCGCGGTCGCCTTCACCGATCACCTCACGCACGGTGCCCAGGCCCCACTTGTCGTGACGGACCCGGTCCCCGGGACCCACCTGGCCCGGTGAGACGGTGGAACGAGGACCCTTCGCCGCGGCCCGATCGGAGGAAGAGTCACGTTGCCGCTTCGGCGCCTTCTCGAACAACCCCTCGGGGACCTCGAGGAGGAACCGCGACGGCGGGTTGTAACTCGAGCCACCGAAGAGCATCCTCTGCCACGCCGACGTCAGGTAGAGCTTGTCCTGGGCCCGGGTGATGCCGACGTAGGCCAATCTCCGCTCCTCCTCCAACTCCTCGGGATCACCGAGAGAGCGCATGTGAGGAAAGACCCCGTCTTCCATGCCCACGATGAAGACCACAGGAAACTCGAGGCCCTTGGCGGTGTGGAGGGTCATCAGGGTCACCGCCCCGGCACCCTCGTCCCATTCGTCGATGTCGGCCACCAGGGCGGTGGACTCGAGGAAGATCTCCAGCCGCCGGAAGCTGTCCAACGAGTCGAACTCCTCGTCTCCGATGACCGCCCCCTCGTTGGAGGACTCGAATTCCGCAGCCACCCCCACCAGCTCCTTGAGGTTCTCGACCCGACCCATCGCCTCGATGGTGCGCTCCGATTCGTAGTTGGCCACCATTCCGGTGTCGTCGAGAACGGCCTGGACCGCAGTCACCACACCGCCCTCCCCGGTCTTGTGGCGCAGCAGGTCGTAGAGCCCGGTGAACTCGAGCACTGCCCTCTGTGCCCTGGCGTTGAGCTGCGGGATGTCCTCGACCATCCGCAAGGCTTCGAAGAAGGTGATGCGGTTAGCCTGACTGTGGCGATCGACGTGAGCGACGCTGGTCGCTCCTATACCCCGTTTCGGCTCGTTGATGACCCGCTTCAGCGATACCTCGTCCGCCGGATTCACCAGCATCTTCAGGTAGGCAATGGCGTCTTTGACCTCCTTGCGGTCGTAGAACTTGACCGAGCCGACCACCGTGTAGGGAATGCGACGACGCACGAACACGTCTTCGATGACCCGAGACATGGCGTTGGTTCGGTAGAAGACCGCCATGTCGGCGAGATTGAACCCCTCGCCCTGCAACCGCTCGATCTCGTCGACCAGGAAGCCGGCCTCATCGTGCTCGTCCTCGGCCTCGAACCTGACGATGGGGACACCAGCACCCCTGTCGGACCAGAGGTGTTTCGGAGTTCTCTTGGTGTTGTTGGCGATGACCGAGTTGGCTGCCTCGAGGATGGTCTCGGTGGATCGATAATTCTGGTCGAGCACGATCACCCGAGCGTCGGGATAGTCCTTCTCGAAGTCACGGATGTTGCGGATGTCGGCGCCGCGGAACTTGTAGATCGACTGGTCGGAGTCACCGACCACACAGAGGTTGCGGTGAGCGGCGGTGAGCTGCTTGACCAACATGTACTGGGCGCGGTTGGTGTCCTGGTATTCGTCGACGAGGACGTAGCGGAACCTCCGCTGATAGGTCTCGAGTACGGCGGGAAAAGCAGCGAACAGCTCGACGGTGACCATGAGCAGGTCGTCGAAATCCATCGCCGACGCCTCGACCAGACGCTGCTGATAGAGCCGGTAGATGTCCGCGACCTGCTCGTGATAGAAGCCGTCGCCCTGCTCGGCGAACGACTCGTAATCGACCAGCTCGTTCTTGGCATTGGAAATGACCGCCTTCATTGCCTTCTCGGGAAAGCGCTTGCTGTCCAGGTCGAGGTCCTTGGTCACCATTCGCAGGAGCCGGAGCGAGTCGGCCTCGTCGTAGATGGTGAAGCCCGACTTGTACCCGAGCTGGGGCGCTTCTCGCCGCAGCATCCGCACACATGAGGAGTGGAAGGTGCTCACCCACATCGATCGGACCATGCCCCCCACCAGATGTCCCACCCGTTCCTTCATCTCATTGGCGGCCTTGTTCGTGAATGTGATGGCGAGGATCGAGTCGGGGGCCACGTCGAGATCGCGGATCAGATGGGCGATCCGATACGTGAGCACCCGGGTCTTGCCGGAACCAGCCCCGGCTACCACGAGCACCGGACCCTCGGTGGCGGCGACGGCTTCGCGCTGGGCTGGGTTGAGGTCGGCGAAGAGGGGCGACTCGGTGGGGACGTCGTCCACGAACCACTGGGTCTGATGGGTCATCTATCAACGATGGTACCGGGTGGACCGGTTTGAATCACACGTGTGTGATCAACTGCTTCGAATCGCCGTCTCCGGCATCTCTACCCCGACCCGTTCCGGTGGAGTGGGTTCACTCTGTGGCGTGTCCTCCTCGGCGAGGGCGTTACGACGGTTGAGGGGCAGGGAGTAACAGAACCTCGCCCCGGTGGGGAACCTCCGCTCGTACCACACATCGCCACCCATTGCCCGGGCGAGCCGTCTGGCGATGGGAAGTCCCAGGCCGATTCCGGTCGACTCCCGGGCGTCGCCCTTGGACAGCTGCTCGAAGTTCTCGAAGACCCGCTTGGTCTCATCGTCGGGCACTCCCGGCCCGTTGTCGGAGACGATGATCAGATACTGATCTCCCAGCACGAAGCCCTCGACGAGAGTCTGATCTCCCCCATACTTGCGTGCGTTCTCCATCACGTTCCTGATCACCTGATGGACACGACGCCGGTCGGCGAACACCCGCACCCCATCGGGCAGGGACACCAGCGACGACTTGCGCCCCCCGTTGGGGAATACCATCTGGGCGACGTCCTCGATGAGATCTCCCAGGTCGAACAGATCGAGGTCGAGACTCAGCCGGTTCGCCTCCAGCCTCGGGATGACGAGGACGTCTTCGACCAGATCCCCGAGATACATCGCCTGGCGGTGGATGATCGAGATGAACTCGTCGACCTCCTCGGGGGGCAAGTCCTGCCAGGACTCGAGCAGCGTGTCGGAGAAACCGGCAATCGAAGTGAGGGGTGTGCGCAACTCGTGGCTGACCAGGGCGACGAAGTCGTTCTTGATGGTGTGCGCCTCTTCTGAGAGCCGACGCACTTCCTTCTCCCGCTCCCTGCCCTGGGCCGTGATCCGCCACGCCCAGAAGACAGTGACCAGACCGATGACGGCCGGCAGGATCAGCAGGGCATCGTCAAGAGGCGGCAACTCGGGCATCTCAGGCATCAGGTATCGGCACTTCGTGCCTGAAGTATTAGGTGTTTGGTGTCAGGCCTGAGGAGTCCTGATGCCCGATACTCGACACCGTCAGGCAGTGTCGGCGTCGTCGAGACCGATGAGCCGGCGGAGGGTCTTGGTGAGGACCCCTTGGCGGAGGTCGAACTTGTCGAGATAGGCGTCTACACCCACCGCCCAGGCGGCGTCCTTCTCCTCCTGGGTGGCCACACCCGACACCATCACGATGGGGATGCGCACGTCGGCGGCCCGCATCGCCCTCACCAGCTCCACACCATTGGAACGGGGCATGGAGTAGTCGACGACCATGGCGCTGAACGAGTCCCTCGCCATCGCCAGCATCGCCTCCCGGGCGCCGCTGGCGACCTCCACCTCGAACCCGGCGCCGTTGAGGGTGGCGGAGAGGAGCTGGCGCACCCCTGCCGAGTCATCGACCACCAGCACGCGCGGCTTGTCCGCCACCAGGTGGGGGCGATGGCGGGCCACCATCCCCAGGAAGTCGGGGTCCAGGACCACCAGCACCTGGCCGCCGCCGAGGAGTGCGGCTCCCTTGATCGCCCCGCTGCCTTCGATGATCGGGCCCAGGTTCTTCACCGCCACCCGTCGGCGGTCGATGATCTCACTGACCGTCACCGCCACCAGACCGAATCTGGTGTTGACCACCAACACCTCGGAGTCGTCGCCGGGCTCGTCGACACCCACGGCGGCGGAGAGTGGAAGGACCGGTACCGCCCCACTCTCGAAGCGCACTTCGCGACCGTTGGTCTTGGTGGTGAACTCGGCGTTGGCCAGAGGCATCGACGCCTCCACGGCAGCCTCGGGAATGCCCCAGAACTGGTCTGCTTCGGCGACCACGACCACGTTCTGCAACACCATCGAGAGGGGCAAGGTCAGGGTGACCGCCGTGCCCACGCCGCGTTCGGAGTCGATGGTGACCGCGCCATGGACGTGACCGGCCGCCTCGGCGACCTCACTCAAGCCGTCGCCGGCGCCGGAGAACTCGGTTGGCTCCTCGAGGGTCGAGAACCCCGGGTGGAACAGGATCGGCGAGAGGTCCGGAGGGGTGACCGGAAGACCGGATTGCTGCGCCACCTCGGCGACCCGGGACCAGTCGATTCCGGCGCCGTCGTCGGCCACCGTCACCTCGACCCGATCGTCCACGACCCGGGCGGAGACGCCCACCACCCCCGTTGCCGTCTTGTCCCGGCCCACCCGCACCTCCGGGGACTCGATGCCGTGGTCCACGGCGTTGACCAGGAGATGACGGAGCGGCTCCCTGATGAGATCGACGATCTGACGGTCGAGCTGGACATCTCGCCCGGCGAGCTCGAAGCGCACGTCCTTGCCGGAGCGTCGGGCCAGGTACCGAACGAACTGGGGGAAAGTCGACACCGCATCGAAGAACGAGACGTTGGCCAGGGACACCGCCTGATCCTGGATGTCGGTTATCGACTGGCTCAATCGCTCCAGCTGCGACCGCCATGATCGTCGGAACAGCTCCGGATCGGCTCCCTCGATCGAGACCAGCGAGAGGTCGGCTATCGCCTCCGCATCCAGAGCAACCTCGACGATTCGATTGATGAGCTTGTAGAGATCTGCTGTGTCCACCCGGGTGGCACCACCGAGCAGCGACTCCGACACCGAGGTCAGGAGCCCACCCAGACTCCCTCCATCCGGCGACCGCAGCCCGATTACGTCGGGCTGCAGCCGAGACTCGGACGGTTCGGTGCTGGCCCGCTGCATCAGCGTCTGTAGCTCGGCATCGTCGGGCGAGTCGATGGCCGACGCGAGCCTCCCCGCCAGGGCCTCCATGGTCACCACGACCTCGGGATCGATCGATGCTCCCTCCGAGACCTTGCGCCACGACTCCTCGAGAAGGGTGGCGGCGTCGCGGATCGACCGGTAGCCGAGGAGCCCTGCAGAGCCCTTGATGGTGTGGGCGTCGCGGACCAGGTCGGCCACCGCGTCGGTGGTCAACTGTCCCCCGGAGAGCGAGCGTGCGCCCTCGACCAGACGCCGGGTGCGCTCGTCCAGCTCCTCGCGGAAGATGCGCGTGAGTTCAGGAGTATTCGGATCCAACTGGAATGTCCCTAGCCAACACTGTCTCTATCGGCAGCGAGCAGGGCCTTCCTGAGGATCCTCAGCTCACTCCCACTCGATGGTGGCCGGTGGCTTGGAGGATATGTCATAGGCCACCCGGTTGATCCCCGGCACCTCGTTGATCACCCGGCTGGAGATCCGCTCGAGGACCTCGTAAGGGATGCGAGCCCAATCGGCTGTCATGGCGTCCTCTGAGGTCACCGCCCTCACCACCAGGGGATAGGCGTAGCTGCGCCCGTCTCCCTGCACTCCCACCGTTTTGATGGCGGGGAGGACGCCGAAAGCCTGCCAGATGTCGCGGTACAGCCCGGCGCGCCTGATCTCCTCGAGGATGATGGAGTCGGCCGCACGCAAGGTCTCGAGACGCTCGAGGTCGACCTCTCCGATGATCCTCACGGCGAGGCCCGGTCCGGGGAAAGGTTGCCTCCACACGATCTCCGCGGGGAGACCCAGCTCCTCTCCCACCGCCCTCACCTCGTCCTTGAACAGATCGCGCAGTGGCTCGATCAGATCGAAGGTCATGTCGTCGGGGAGCCCACCGACATTGTGGTGGGTCTTGATCGTGGCGGCGGAAGCCGACCCCGACTCGATCACGTCGGGATACAGGGTCCCTTGAACCAGGAACCGAGCATCGCCCACCGATGAGGCCGCCTCTTCGAAGACCCGAATGAACGTCTCTCCGATGATCTTCCGCTTCTCCTCGGGGTCGGTGACGCCTTTCAGCCGCTCGAGGAACCGGTCGGCAGCCTTGACGTGGATCAATTCCACCTCGGAGTGGGAACGAAAGGTCTCTTCGACCTGCTCGGCCTCACCGGCTCGAAGCAGGCCGTGATCGACGAATATGCAGGTCAGCTGGTCACCAATCGCCTCGGCGACGATGGCAGCGGCCACGGCCGAATCGACACCGCCCGAGAGGCCACAGATGACCCGGCTCTCTCCCACCTGGTGTCGAATCAACTCGACCTGTGACTCGATGATCGAGTGCGAGGTCCACGATGGCGCCGCCCCGCACACTTCGTAGAGGAACCTCTTCAGGATCTCTGTGCCCCGTGGGGTGTGGGCCACCTCGGGGTGGAACTGGAGGCCGTATAGGCCGCGGTCCCGGTCTTCCATGGCGGCCACCGACGCTCCCTCCGTGGTGGCCACGCAGACGAACCCGGGGGGCACCCCGGTCACCTGGTCGCGGTGGGACATCCACACCTGTTGGGTCTTGGGCAGCTCGGTGAGCAAGACGGAGTCGGAGACCACCTCGAGCGAGGTGTTGCCGTACTCGGCTCCGCCGGTGTTGGCCACTTCGCCGCCGGCGGTGTCGGCCAGGAGCTGGTGCCCGTAGCAGATACCGAGGATGGGAATGCCGAGGCCGACGATGGCGGGGTCCATCCGGTAGGCGTCCTCGGCGTACACCGAGGCCGGGCCCCCGGAGAGGATCAGTCCCAGAGGGCGTCTCTCCCTCACTTCGTCGGCGGTGATGCTACGGGAGACGATCTCGGAGTGGACGTGCGCCTCCCGGACCCTGCGTGCGATCAGTTGGGCGTACTGGGCACCGAAATCGACCACCAGGACGGTGTTGTTGGCTCCCTCGACCCATGGTTGGGTGCTGGTCATCCCATGCCGACTCCTTGCGACCGTTGCAGGGACTTGCCTTCGGTCTGGAGAGATGGGGCGATCATCACCTCGGCCTTCTGGAACTCCTTGAGGTCGGAGTAACCGGTGGTGGCCATCGACACCCGCAACCCTCCGAATAGATTCCGCTTCCCGTCGTTCTCGTGGGCCGGTCCCACCAGGATCTCCTGGAGGGTGCCGCGGTCACCGACGGCTACCCGCGCCCCCCGTGGCAGGGTGGGATGGAAGGTCGCCATGCCCCAGTGATAACCCTTGCCAGGTGCCTCGCTGGCCGAGGCGAGAGGAGAGCCGATCATCACCGCGTCGGCGCCGCAAGCGATCGCCTTGGAGACGTCGCCGCCGGTGCGCATCCCCCCGTCGGCGATGACGTGGACATATCGTCCGGTCTCGTCGAGGCACCGGATCCGAGCCCCGGCCGCATCGGCGATGGCGGTCGCCTGAGGAACTCCCACGCCCAGCACGCCGCGGGTGGTGCAGGCCGCGCCGGGGCCCACTCCCACCAGGACTCCGACCGCCCCGGTGCGCATCAGATGGAGGGCGGTGGAGTAGCTGGCGCATCCACCGACGATCACGGGAACCGGGCAACTGGCGATGTACTCCTTGAGATCGAGCGGCTCCTCACGGCTGGAGACGTGCTCGGCGGAGACCACGGTTCCCTGGATGACCAGGATGTCGAGCCCTCCCGAGAGGGCCATCGGTGCCCAGTCACGCACCCGCTGCGGGGTGAGGCTGGCCGCGGTGACCACTCCCTCCGATTTGATCTCCTCCACCCTCTGGCCGATGAGGTCGGGTTTCACCGGCTCCAGATAGATCTCCTGCATCCGCCGGGTGGCCTTCTCGTCCGGCAACTCGGCGATCTCCTCGAAGTAGGGCATCGGGTCCTGATAGCGGGTCCAGAGACCCTCGAGGTTGAGGGCGGCGAGCCCCCCGAGCCGGCCGATGGCGACGGCGGTCTGGGGGCTGATCGCCGAGTCCATCGCCGAGCCCATCATCGGAAGGTCGAACTTGAAGGCGTCGAGTTGCCAGGAGATGTCGACGTCGTCGGGGTCCCGGGTGCGTCGTGAGGGGACGATCGCGATGTCGTCGAAGCCAAACGCCTGACGACCCGACTTGCCGATGCCGATATCGATTTCCATTTACCCGATCCTTGGTCCAGCGCTTGGGTCGCAGGGTAACAGTGAGTCCCGCCGTGCCGGTTGTAGGCTGTGCCGCCCGTGCCCCGCTCTTGGTCCGTAGTCGACTTCATCCTCATCTGGCTGGGCGGCTTGCTGGGCACGGCGGCATTCTTCGTCGTCGCCCTGGTGTGGGGCGACCCGGATTGGACGATCGTTCTCTCGTATGCGGGCCAGTATGTCGGCAATCTCGGGGTGTTCTGGATCCTCTCGAGAACCAAGGACGCCACAGAGATCGGGTTGACCGTCCACCGTGGAGACTTCTTCTACATCGCCTTGGGGTTGGTGGTCCAGGTAGTCATCGGCCTGATCTTCCTGCCTCTCAGTGAGCTCCTGTTCCCCGACGGCCGGCCGCCACAAGAAGTGGCGGAGATCATCGCCGCCGCCGACACCATGTTCCTCCAGGTATCTCTGGTCGCGGCGGCCGTGGTGCTGGGGCCGATCACCGAGGAGTTGATGTACCGCGGGGTTTTGCTCCGGGCGTTGGAGTCGAGGGGGCGGATATTCGCCGTCGTGGTGAGCTCCGCCGTCTTCGCCGCGGTCCATCTCAGCGGGCTCGACCCCGATCAGCTGTGGCTGTCGGCGGCGGTATTCCTGCCGCCGCTGTTCGTCCTGGGTGTGATCCTGGCCGTGATCACCCAGCGGACGGGGCGTCTCGGACCGGCCATCTTCCTCCACTCGGGGTGGAACCTGCTCTCGGCGTTCGTTCTCCTGCTCCCCAGCGAGCTGCTGGAGCAGGTTGGCTAGGAGAGACCAACCGCGGCGCGGACTTCGGACATCGTGTGATCGGCGGAGGCTCGCGCCCGCGTCGCGCTATCCGCCATGACCTCGATGACCTCATCGTCGGCTAGGCCCTCATATGCCTCGCGGATCGCCTTGACCCCGTCTGCGACGGCCTCGGCGACGGCGATCTTGAAGGCCCCATATCCGCCGGTGCCGTACTCCTCGACGAGGTCGTCGATAGACCTTTCGCTGAAATAGGAGAAGATCTCCAACAGGTTGGAGATCCCGGGCTTGTTCACGCGGTCGTACGCCACCTCGGTGCCGGTGTCGGTGACGGCCGACTTGATCTTCTTCACTATCTCGTCTGTGGTGTCGGTCAGCAGGACGCGCGACTTGTCACTCGGGTCAGACTTCGACATCTTGTCCGTCGGCTCCTGGAGGGACATCACTCGCGCTCCTATCTCGGGAGTGATCCTCTCCGGGAGCGGAAAGACCTCACCGAAACGGCTGTTGAATCGCTCTGCCAGGTCGCGGGTGAGCTCCAGATGCTGGGCCTGGTCGTCTCCGACCGGAACCGCGTGGGCCTTGTGGATGAGGATGTCCGCCGCCATCAGCACCGGGTAGGACAACAATCCGAGATTCTGGCCGGCCCTGTCGGCCTTCTCTTTGAACTGGGTCATCCGCTCGAGCTGGCCCACTCCGGTGAGCACCGACAGGATCCAGGTCAGTTCGACGTGGTGGGGAAGGTCCGACTGGAAGTAGAGCAGCGACTTCTTCGGATCGACTCCCACCGCCAGGATCATCTTGGCCAGGCCGATCCGCTCGCGCCGGAACTCGACGGGGTCGTAGGGGGAGGTCATGGCGTGGAGGTCGACGACGTTGTAGATGGTGTCGTACTCGTCCTGCATCGCCACCCAGTTGCTCAGGGCCCCCATCAGGTTTCCGATGTGGATGTTCCCGGTCGGCTGCATACCCGAGAAGACTCGTTTCCTCTGTTCAGTCATCTTTGAACCCCCTTCTCTCAAAAACAAAAAACCGCCGGAATCCGGCGGCGACAATCATGGCAGGTGGAAGTCGTCCGCTAGTCGGAGATCCACCAGGTGCCGAAGACTCTGTTCATGGTCCTTCCAGGATAACACCACGGGACCGGAGATAGAAGGCCTGGTCCTCGAGCAGACCCCAGGCCCCGTCGATCGTGAGGCCTTCCACCGAGGCGCAATCGAACCTCGTCGCCGACAATGCGGTCCCCGACAGGTCGGCCCCGCTCAGGTCGGCGCCGGTGAAGTCGGTGCCTTCGAGGTCCGATCCGGACAGGTCGGCACCGCCCAGGTCGGCTTCTATCAGCTTGCTGAGACTGAGATTGGACTCCCGCAGATCCCGAGCCGCCAGCTCGGCGCCGGACAGGTCGCAGTTCTTGAGGTGGAGACGTCGCAGGTCGGTCGCCCGGGGCGTCCACTCACGTAGATCGAGGCCGATCATCACCCTCCCCCGGTACTTGTCGAAGGAGTCGGTCTCCTTGAAGCGCTCCACCAGCTCGGGACGCATCGAGCCACTGGTGAAGCGCTCATCACCGGCGAAGGGGTCGGCGTTGTTGTGGTAGGAGGAGTTGACCTCCCACCAGCCGAGTCGGTCCTCGGCGAGCAGCTCCACGTCCTTCAGCCACTTGATCGACTTGTAGAAGTATTTGCCCGGCGTGACCACCCGCACCGGGCCCCCGTGCTCGGGGGGAAGGGGCTCACCTTCGAACTCGTGCACCACCCAGGAGTGGGCCATGGCATACTCGACCGGCAACGAGGTGTGGTGCTCCCTCTCCGAATAGGAGCGGAACGACATGAAACGGGCGCCCGGGAGTGGCTCGACCAGTTCGGAGATCGGGACCCCGGCGAAGGTGCTGTCGCGACGGGTCCAACTGGTCACGCAGTGGATGTCGAAGGTGATCCCTCGATGGTCGAGCGACAGATAGTCGGCGAGACCCATCGAGCCCGGGTTGGCCACGAGACCGCCGATCGACATGGCCCACTCACCGATCTCGGGTGCGGGAGCCCGCTCACCGACGACCGGAAAGCGCTTGGTCTCGATCTGTCCGGGGGGGAGCACTGCGATTCGGAAGTGAAAGGTCAGCGAGCGAGCCCGAACACCGTGTCCCATTCGGCGGCGGTGGTGGAGAGGAACTCGGCGACGATCTCGTCGACGGGTGTCGATGCCCTGAGCACCGCCGCCCCCGCCGCCGTGGTCTCGTCGTAGACGGGAACCGACAGCTCGGTGATCGAACCTGAGCTGAGCCCGCGCATGGTGAGGGCGAGATTGACCGCCCTGACCAGGCTCAGGTCGGAGTCCACGGTGACGTAGGGAGCCACCGCCTGGGCGGTCTGGGCCATGTCCTGAGGGCTGGCCACGTCGGCGACCCTGGTCATGATGTCCACCAGGAAAGCACGCTGACGCTCGTTGCGAACCAGGTCGTTGACGCCGGGCATGATCCGCCATCCTCTCTCGGTGAGCTCCTGGGTGTGTCGCGACCGCAGCCAGGCCAGGGTCTGCTGGCCATCGGCGAGTGTGCACCCGGCAGGGAGTTCGAGATCCGCTCTCCGGTCTCTGACCGGCCGCTCCACGCAGATCTCGTATCCGCCTACCGCATCGACCGCCGCCTGGAACCCGGCCAGATCGACCAGGGCGAAGTGGTCGACCGACTTGCCGATGAGACGCTCCACGGCGATGGTCAGCATGGTGGGCCCGTTCATGGTCGGACAACCCTCGAGCATGTCGGCGATCCGATTCTCGACCCCCCGGCACGGGTCCTCGACGAGGAGGTCCCGAGGCAGCGAGAGAAGGCCTGTGTGCACCGGGTCCTTGAAGAGGACCATCACCACGTCGGCGCGGTTTCCCTCGAAGTCTCCGAACCCCTCGATGTCCTCGAGATCGAGCCGCGAGTCGGAACCGACGAGGAGAAACACTTGCAAGCCAGAGTCCACCGACTCGAGCTCGTCGCCGACTGCCTCGTCGTCGCTCGAGACGACATCCTCGTCGGCGACGGGGCCGCTCGACGAGCCGGGGTCCCGTTCGATGACGACCCGATTCACCTCGCCCCAGGTGGAAACGGCGAAGATCGCCCCCGCTGTCACCAGCAGCAGCGCGGTGATGGCACCGCCGATCAACAGACGTCGTTTGAGTGGAGTCGAAGACATTGCCCCACCTGGGATTCTAAGCCGACCGCGGCCCAGGGCGAATCAAACTCGTTGACACGCAGGGGCCTCGTACGGCCATCGACACCTCCGACGATGGCTTACCCGGGGTCGGCGCCGGGCTATTCCTCCAGGCCGACCATCTGGCGAACCATGCGCGCCGTCGCCCCCCACAGTGTGTCCCCTTCGAGGTCGTAGTACCAGACCTTCCAACCGTTCCAAGGTACATGCCACCAACTCGACTCGTCGGCGAGGTCTGCCAGCTTCGGGGTGTAGATCCGCACCACTTCCCGCTCGGACGGCACCAGATCGAGGGGCGTGCTGATCCTCGCCACCACTGGAACCACGAGGAGGGTGAACTCCACCGTGTCGATCGGGGCGAGGAACCCGAGCACCTCGACCTGATGGGCATCGATGCCGACTTCCTCGCCCGCCTCCCGGATGGCGGTGGCCACGGGCCCGTCGTCTCCCGGCTCCGGCCGACCCCCGGGAAACGCGATGTGGCCGGCGTGGGTGGGCATGGTGTCGGGGCGTTTGGTCAAGATCACCCTCACATCGCCGCGGTCGTCCTCGTAGAGCGGGGCGAGGACCGCCGCCATCGCCTTCTCCCCCGGCTCGGGATGATCTTCGATCAACTTGAGTCTGTCCCACATGGCCGTTGAGAAGGTTAAGCGTGTCGGTAGCCTGGCCCGATGCCCAGGACACGACTGGAGAGCGAGCGGCTGATCCTGCAGCGCTTCACGAAGCGGGACGCCCCCACTCTCGACGAGGCGATTCGAGTGTCCCTGGCCGATCTCAACCAATGGTTGCCCTGGGCCCGGCTCGACTACACGTCGTCCGATACCACCGCCTTCATCCGCGACTCGATGCAGGCATGGAAGGACGAGCGGGCGTGGGACTACTCGATCCGCTCCAAGGACGACCCCAGGAGACACATCGGCAACGTCTCGTTCTGGACCGTCTCGAAGTTGGGCAAGATCGCCGAGATCGGTTACTGGGTACGCTCCGACGAGACCAGCCAGGGGATATGCACCGAGGCAGTGGAAGTCCTGCTGGAAGAGACGTTCGACTCGCTTGGATATCACAAGGTGGTCCTGCGCATCGCGGTGGGCAACGACGCCTCCGACCGGGTGGCCGACAAGCTCGGGTTCACCAGAGAGGGTGTGCTCAGAGAGGAGCTGCTGATCCGGGGAAACTGGGTGGATCACAGCCTGTGGTCGCTTCTCGACCGGGAGTTCCGAGCAGCCCGTCGCAGTCGCGTCACCCGCCGGTAGACGTTTCTCGACTCACCAGAGCCGGATATCCGGCTCCCATGCATTAGGAACGATTCAACCGCCGGTGGCGAGGACCTGGGCGGCGTCACGGACGAAGCCGGCCATGGTCGGATAGATGCCGATGGCGAGAGTCAGTGCCATCACCACGCCGAGGGCAAGTCGAAGTGATCCGACGGGAGGCTCCTCGGCATCGGTGAACTCGCCGACCGGATCATCGAGCCACACGCTGCGGACCACCCGGGCGTAGTAATAGAGGGCGATCACCGCGTTGATGGCGGCGATGACCGCCAACGAGATGGTGCCCGGGTCAGCGATCATGACCGAGCGGAACATCTCGAACTTGGCGAACCAGCCGGCGAGCGGAGGGATGCCGGCCAGGCTGAAGAAGAAGGCCGCGGTGAGCACCCCCAGCATGGGATCGACCCGGGCGAGCCCCGCCCACTGGGCGATGTCCCCCGAACGGGTCTTGCGGGCCCCGGCGATGACCACTGCGAACGCCCCCAGGTTCATCACCGCATAGATGACTAGATAGATGAGAGTGGCTCCGAAAGCTGCCTCGAGGTCGGCCCCGGCCACCGCCGCCGCGGCGAAGGGAACCAGCATGAATCCGGCCTGGGCGATCGACGAGTAGGCGAGGAGACGGACGATGTTGGTCTGACGTAGGGCCGAGAGGTTCCCGATGGTCATCGAGAGCGCGGCCAGTAACCATAGGGCCGGAGCCCACACGTCGGAGGCGTGGGGCAGCGCCTGATACATCACGATGAGCATGGCCACGAACCCGGCAGCCTTGGAGTTCACCGATAGGTAGGCGGTGATGGGGGTGGGAGCGCCCTCATAGGTGTCCGGCGCCCAGAAGTGGAATGGCACCGCCGAGATCTTGAAGCCGAAGCCGACGATCAGGAACAGGATCGCGATCACCAGAGCAGGATTGTCCGACATGCCTGCCGTGGCCGCGGCGATCTCGACGAACCCAACTTCGCCGGTGAGCCCGAAGATCAGCGACATCCCGTACAACAGAATCGCCGTGGATAGGACCCCGAGTATGAAGAACTTCATGGAGGCCTCGTTGGACTTGACGTCTCCCTTTCGCCAACCGGCGAGGAGGAAGATCGGCACAGTCACCATCTCGAGACCGATGAAGAGAACGATCAGATCCCGGGCAGAGGCCATCACCAACGAGCCCAGGATCGAGGTGAGGAGGAGGAAGTAGTACTCGCCCTGGTAGTAGCGATCACTTTCGATGAAGTGGTGCGACATCAGAAAGACGATGTAGGCGGCGACGAGGAACAGACCCTTGAGGACGAGGGCGAACTCGTCCACGACATAGGAGCCGTCGAACATCGAGATGGTCTCTCCGTTGATGGCGAGCAGACCGAGAGGCAGGAGTGCCAGAGCCGACCCGGCGACCGACGCGGTGGCGGTCCAGTACTTATGTGGTCGGGCCAGAGTGAGATCGAGCGCCAGCACCACGAGCAGAGTCACCACGATGATGAGCTCGGGGGCGAGCGCGAGGAAGTCGATCTCGTAAGGCACGCCTCAGCCGCCCTTGACCATCGTGGAGATCGAGGCCGTCGTCTCGGCACCGAAGGCCATCTCCACCAGGGAGGTGACCGCGTCGGTGGTGCTGTCGAAGATCACCTTCGGGTAGAAGCCGATGACCACGATGAGCACCATCAGCGGCACCCATGCGGTCAACTCGAAACGGTCGACATCGTGGAAGTCGTGGCCATCCCATTCGTGACTCGGCTCCCCGAGGTTGACCCGCTGCAACATCCACAGCATGTAGCCGGCGGTGAGGATGGTGCCGATCGCCCCCAGCACCATCGCGGTGCGGAAGACTCCGAGGGAGAGGCCCTCGAGCGGGTTGTAGGAAGCCACCAGCGACATGAACTCGCCCCAGAACCCGGCGAGCCCGGGTAGACCGAGCGATGCCATGGCGGTGAACGCGAGGATCCCTCCCATCACCGGCATCAGCTTGATGTTGCCGCCGAGCCGGGACATCTCCCGCGTGTGATAGCGGTGCGACATCGAGCCGGCGAGGAAGAAGAGGAGCCCGGTGATGAGCCCGTGGGCGACCATGCCGATGATGGCGGCGTTGATCCCTATGTCGGTCATGGTGGCGATGCCCAGCATGACGAAGCCCATGTGGCCCACCGACGAGAAGGCGATGAGACGTTTCATGTCGGTTTGCGCCAGACAGGCCAGTGAGCCGTAGATGATCCCGATCACGGCCAGGATGGCGATGAACGGCGCCCAATTGACCGCCTCCTCGGGGAGGATGGGCAACGAGATCCGGATGAATCCGTAGGAGCCGAGCTTCAGGAGGATGGCCGCCAGCAACACCGATCCCACCGTGGGGGCTGCAGTGTGGGCGTCGGGGAGCCAGGTGTGCAGCGGCCACATGGGCACCTTGACCGCGAAGCCGAGGAACATCGCCCCGAAGACCAGGAAGGCGAAGGTGGGATCGGTGAAGAACCCCTCCGACCCGAGCTGAGTGAGCTGGGGGATGTCGAATGTGTTGCCGAAGCGGGAGTCGGCCGATTCGAAGTAGAGGGCTAGGAAGCCCAACAGCATGAACGCCGAGCCGAACAGGGTGAACAGGAAGAACTTGATGGCGGCATAGAGACGGGTCTCGTACACCTTGGAGAACCCGGGGATCTTGCGGGGCGACTTGTCTCCCCAGATCCCGATCATGAAGTACATCGGCAACAGCACGATCTCGAAGAAGATGAAGAACAGGACCAGGTCGAGGGCGACGAAGGTGCCGTTCATCCCGGTTGCCAGGATCAGCATCAGGATCAAGAAGGCCTTGGGGTTCTTGGGCTCTTCCCAGTGGTTCCAGGAGTAGATCACGGCCAGCACCATCACGAACGTGGACAGGACCAGCAGAGGCAGGCTGATCCCGTCGACCCCGATGTGGTAGTTGGAGTTGATGGCGCCGATCCAGGTCTCGTTGACCTCGAACTGATAGGTGTTGTAGGAACTTCCGCTGAACTCGAATCCGGCGACGACGGCGATGGACGCCAGGAAGGCGAGGACGGAGACGGTGAGAGCCGTTCGCTTGAGGGCGTCCTCGTTGTCCCGCTTGATGAACCCAAGGAGGAGGGCGCCCACCACGGGGAGGAAGACGGTGATCGTCAGGCCCCAGGTCTCTAACCATTCCATTGCTTCAGCCTCTCTTAGTGGATATCTAGATCACGAAGACGAACAGGACTATCAGGATCAGAGCACCGGCGATGAATCCGGCAGCGTACTGCTGGACCCGGCCGGTCTGGATCTTGCGCAGAGCCGCCCCGGCGCTGTCGGCCCCTGCCGACAGGCCGTTGAAGAACCCGTCCACCCCGAGCTGGTCGAGCCCGTTGTAGACGAAACCTCCGAGGAACTTGGTAGCGGCACCGGTGACGTTGATGACCCCGTCGATGACGTAGGTGTTGGTCCAATCGACGAACCGGGCCAGCGGACCCGCGGTGACCCCGACCAGACCCAGGGCGGCGTCGTCCACGTAGTACTTGCGCTGCAGCAACGGATAGAGGACGGGCACGAAGAAGCGGTCTCGTTGCCGCTGGGTGGGTCGATCCCTCGACCAGATCATCCATCCCAGGACGAGACCGGCGACAGCAGCCAGGAGCCCGATGCCCGCCAGGGCGAAGTTGATTCCCTCGGCGTGGTGGTCCCCCATGGCCACCGACCTGACCCCGAGCCAATCCGTGAAGTTGCCGATCACCGGCCACGACACCCCGGGGATGTTGAGTACGCCAACGACGATCGAGGGGATCGCCAGCCCGATGAGCGGCCAGGTCATGATCTTCGGCGACTCGTGCGGGTGGGCGTCACCCCTGTACTCCCCGTGGAAGGTGAGGGCGATGGCGCGTGCCATGTAGAAGGCGGTGACGAAGGCGCCGGCGATGGCGATCCACATCACGGTGATGTATCCCTCGTATTGCAGCGTGGCCAGAATCTCGTCTTTCGACCAGAAGCCCGCCAACGGGATGATCCCGGCGAGGGCGAGCGATCCGACCACGAAGGTCCAATAGGTGGTGGGCATGTACTTGCGCAGGCCACCCATGTCGCTCATGTTGTTGGAGTGGACGGCGTGGATCACCGATCCGGCACCGAGGAAGAGAAGGGCCTTGAAGAAGGCGTGGGTGAACAGGTGGAAGAGGCCCGCCGTGTATCCGCCGGCGGCCACGGCGGTCATCATGTAGCCGAGCTGGGAGACGGTCGAGTAGGCGAGCAGCTTCTTGATGTCGTCGGCGACCAGGGCGAGCAGACCGATGGCGAACAGTGTGATGGCTCCGATGGCAACCATCCAGCCGCGTGCCTCCATGGCGAGGTTCTGAAACAGCGGGAAGGTCCGCGCCATGAGATAGATGCCGGCGGTGACCATGGTGGCGGCGTGCATGAGGGCCGAGACCGGAGTCGGGCCCGCCATCGCATCGGGCAGCCAGATGTGGAACGGGACCTGCGCCGACTTTCCCATGGCCCCGAAGAACAGCAGGAGACCGCCGACCACCGCCACACCGGCGAGGGCTTCGTTGCCCGCGACCGCGGCGAGGTCGAGGGCGGCGAAGTCGAAGCTGCCGAGGGTGACTCCAATGAGGATCGCACCGAGGATCAGACCCACGTCGGCGACCTTGTTGGTCATGAATGCCTTGTTGCCCGCCTTCACGTTGTCGAGATCGTCCCAGTAGAAGCCGATCAGGAAGTAGGAGGCGAGGCCGACGCCCTCCCAACCGATGATCATTTGCACCAGGTTGGGGGCACCCACCAGGATGAGCATCGCCCCGGCGAACAGGGAGAAGGCGGCGAAGAACCAGGGGACCCGGACGTCCCCTTTCATGTAGCCGAGGGCATAGATGAAGACGAGCAGGCCGACGAGGTTGACCAGGAAGTACATCATGATCGACAGGCCATCGACCACCCACCCCAGCTCGAAGACCAGGCCGCTGCCGATGCGGGCGATCTCGAAGGTGGTCTGGGAGACGATCCCACCGGTCATGTTGGCTACGAAGAGGACCGTGGCCCAGACCAGGTTGATGGCGAGTGCGGCTACCGCGATCTCGCCGCCCTGATACTTGAGCCGCTTCCCCAAGGCGAGGATCAGCCCGAAGGCGACGAACGGCAGCACCAGCATGATCCCGGCGGTGTCCGCCCACCAGCCACCGTCTCCGAAGCTCCGGGGCGACTCAGCAGCGAAAATCAGAAGATCATTCACTTCCGGCACCTACCGACGGTTCGGAAGCCGTCGACCGACCGGCAGCTCTGTTGCCGGCCGACTCCGCCCTTCGGGCCGCCGAAGCGCATCGGAAGTTGAAACCGACTCCTCAGCGAGCACCTCGGGCGAACCGACGCCGGTCGGCCGGGAGTCACAGGTACCCCTACCATCTCATCAAGCTCAACTCGTCGACGTTGGCAGAGCGGCGGTTGCGGAAGATCAGCAGCACGATGGCGAGCCCGATCCCCACCTCGGCCGCGGCGACGGTGATGACGAAGATGGCGAACACCTGACCCAGGGCGGCGGGGGTGTCGAGCATCGACTCGAAGGCGACGAGGTTTATGTTGACCGCGTTGAGCATCAGCTCGACTGACAGGAGGATGAGCACGATGTTACGACGCACCAGGAGGCCGTAGACGCCCATGGCGAACAGGGCGGCAGCCAGGATGAGGAACTGATTGGCGATCATCAGACCGAGCTCCTCTCCTCTTCCTCCAATGGGGTCAGGTCCCGTCTCGCCAGAGTGATCCCGCCGATGAGCGCGGCGAGCAGCACGAAACCGACGATCTCGAACGGGATCACGAACCGGCCGAGGAGCGACTCACCGAGGATCTCGGTGGCGGTGGGTGTGCCGGCCGTCACCACCAGATTGTCCCCGAAGGCCTCGATCGAGCCATACGCCAGGACGACGAAAACCGCCAACGAGAGCAGAGCGGGCCAGATCTTCTTCTCCGAGTCGAGCCCCTCGTCGAAACCGGTGGGTGCCCGGGTGATCATGATCCCGAAGAGGAACAACACCACGACGGCGCCGATGTAGACCAGGACCAGGACCCAGGCCACGAATTCCGCGGAGAGGAGCAAGAAGAGCCCGGCGGTGCCGCCCAGGGCACCGACCAGATAGAGAACCGCGTGGACCAGGTTCTGGCTCGTCACCACCCGGAAGCCGGAGAAGAGCACCACCAATCCGATGGCGAGGAAGACCCAGTTCACCGGTGCGGACATCCAGTCGGCGAAGGTCATCACTTCTCCAACGCCGGTGGCTCGGGGACGCTCTCCAGCCAATCCTGGAGACGATCCATGTCGTGCAGCATGTCTCCCATCCTGGCCTCGGAGTACTCGTACTCCGGGCTCCAGAAGAGAGCGTCGAAGGGGCAGACCTCGACACAGATCCCGCAGTACATGCAGAGGGCGTAGTCGATGTCGAAGCGGTCGAGGGCGTTGCGGACCTTGATCCTGCCGCCCGGCTTCTCCGGTGGCAGTTCGACCTTGTGCCCTTCGATGTAGATGCACCAGTCGGGGCAGCTACGAGCACACAGCATGCAGACCGTGCATGCCTCCTGGTCGAGAGCGATCACGCCTCGGGCCCGGGGTACGGGGGTCTCCTTCACCTTCGGGTAGTTGACCGTCGCCAGGTACTTGTTGGGCCTGAAGATCGTCTTGAACATGGTGGAGATGGTCACTCCGAGGCCCTTGAGCATCCCCGAACCGGGGAGCGAGCGACCGTTCCTCATGCCGTTGGCAGCCATTACAGGATCACCTTCAATACTGCAGTTGCCGCAATGTTGAGGATGGCCAGGGGCACGAGCCACACCCAAGCCAATCGCTGCAGCTGATCCTCGCGGAAACGTGGGAAGGTCCAGCGGAACCAGATCATGGCGAAGACGAGGAGGAACACCTTGCCGAGGAGGATCACCGGGCCGGCGAACTCGAGGACACCCTCCGGCACGCCGGGAAGCCAGTACCCGCCGAGGAAGAGGGTGGCGGCGATGGCCGAGAGGCTGAACATGTTGGCGAACTCGGCGAGGAAGAAGAACAGGAAGCGGAACCCCGAGTACTCGGTCAGATAGCCCATGACCAGCTCAGACTCGGCGATGGGCATGTCGAAGGGGATGCGGCTCAGCTCGGCGAGAGAGGCGACCATGAAGATGGCGAAGCCGAGGAACTGGAGGACGATGAAGGGATAGCCCGCGGCGATCTGCGCCTCGACGATTCCCTTCATGCTCATGGTGCCGGCGAGGATCACGGCGCCGACCACCGCGAGGACCAGGGGCAACTCGTAGGCGATCAGCTGACCGGCGGCGCGCAGGCCCCCGATCAACGAGTACTTGTTGGCCGAAGACCAGCCGGCCATGAGAATCCCGATGGTGCCCAGCGACGAGATGGCCAGGGCGTAGAAGATCCCGACCTCGAGATCACGGAAGATCAGGTTCGGCCCGAACGGGATCACCACCAGGAGCGCCACAGTGCCTACCAACACCAGGATGGGGGCCGCCTTGAACACCGGTCGATCCGCCTCAGCGGGGATGATGTCCTCTTTCTGGAAGAACTTGATCCCATCGGCGATCAGCTGGGCCCATCCCCAACGCCCACCCGCGAAATAGGGCCCGACCCGGGCCTGCATCTTGGCACTCAACTTCATCTCGGCGAAGCCGATGGCCATTCCCACCAAGGGGATCATCAGCGCCGCGAGGGCCAGCTTCCCGGCGAGAGAAACCCAGAAGTTGGAGAACAGCTCGACCACCCATGCCGGCATCAGGAGCCACCTCCAGTGGGCGCGGTAGCTGTGCACCGACCGGCGTCTGTTTGCCTGGAGATCTCGGGGCCGATGGGAGGAGCGAGGTTGAACCCCCCGCCACGCACAGCGTCGGGAGTCCGGGAGACCGTCAGGCAAAGTCGGCGCACCATCAAACAGCCCTCACCTATCCACATCCCCCAGCACGAAATCGAGTGATCCCATGACGGCGATTATGTCGGGCACCAGGACCCCCTCGAGGATCCAGGGGAGGATCGAGATGTTGGAGAAGCTCGCCGAGCGGATCTTGAGCCGGTAGGGCCCGGTGCCACCGTCGGAGACCAGGTAGTAGCCCATCTCGCCCTTCGGGTTCTCGGCCCTGACGTAGGTCTCGCCCTTGGGCACCTTGATGATCTTTGGCACCTTGGCCTGTAAGTCGCCAGAGGGGATCGAGTCGACCGCCTGTTGGATGATCTTGATCGACTCTCGGATCTCGAGGAGGCGGACATACCACCGATCCCAGCAGTCGCCGTTCTCGCCGGTGACCACATCGAAGTCGAAGCGGTCATAGGGGAGATAGTCCTGGTTCTTGCGCAGGTCGAAGGAAACGCCGGAAGCCCGCAGGTTGGGACCGGAGACTCCGTACCCCACCGCCACCTCGGGGGGCAGAACGCCGACTCCCCTGGTCCGGGCGAGGATGATCTCGTTACCTGCCACCAGATCTTCGAGCTCGTCGACCGCGTTGGCGACCTTGTCCATGGCGTCCCTGGTCTCCTGGAGGAATCCCGCCGGGAGGTCCTGGGGCAGTTTCCGGGTCTGTGATCCGGCGGCATACACCGGCTTGACCCCGCCGATGCGGTTGAAGTTGGGGTGGAACCGGCCCCCGGTCACTCCCTCGAGCAGATCGAGCACACGCTCCCGCTCGCGGAGGGCGAAGAACAGGGGGGTGGCAGCACCTAGCTCCAACGGATAGGAGGCGTTGAAGACCAGGTGCGAGGCGATGCGGGCCATCTCGGTGAGGATCAGCCTCATGTATTGGGCCCGCTCGGGGACCTCCACCTCCATGAGCCTCTCGGCGGCGACGATGAAGGGAACCTCGTTGGCATAGCCGGAGACCCAGTCGATGCGGTTGATGATCGTGGTGATCTGGGGGTAGGTACGCACCTCCGACAGCTTCTCGTAGCCGCGATGCATGTATCCGATCACCGGCTGGACGTCGAAGCAGCGCTCGCCGTCGACCCGGGCCACGAGCCGAAGCACCCCGTGGGTGGAGGGGTGCTGGGGCCCGATGTTGAGCGTCATCTCGGGGGTCTCGAGCTCGACCGAGACCGAAGCCTCGCTGAGGTGACGGATGGTGTCGGCATCCATGGTCATGACTCGGGGTTCTCAGTGGACGGCTCGCCGGAGTCGTCGCCTCCGGGCATCGCTTCGACGTCGACCTTGCCCGGCCAGGGCTTGACCTCGCGGCTCAGCAGTGGATAGGTCTTACGCAGCGGGTTGCCTACGAAGGCGTCGGGCAGATAGAGGTGGATCAGGTTGGGATGGCCCACGAACTCGATCCCGAACATCTCATAGGCCTCGCGCTCGTGCCATTCGGCGCCCGCGTAGACCTCGACGAGGCTGTCGATCTCGGGTGACTCGGACGGGAGGTCGGTCGACATCACGACCAGATTCCCGTCGGTCACATCCGAGAGTGCGCTCAACAGCTCGATGCGCTCCTCGACCTCGTCATCCGGCGGATTCCCGACCTGGACGTCGTTCCTCCAATCGATGGCAGACAGCCAGGAGAAGTACACCAGGTCGAGTTGGTCGCGTGCCTTCCGGTGGGCATCGATCCACGACTGGGGGGGAATCCTCACCTTGACGGTGTCGAACTCGATCTCAGCCGACCCTCCGACAGTGCCGGCTACCCGGTCGGCGAACTCCTGAAGTGGATGTGCCTCGGGCTCCGGCGCTTCGTCCTGGCCTTCGGTCTCTTGGGTTTCGGTCTCAGACGGGCTCGAGGTCACGCTGATTCCACTTCTCTTTCAGGTCTTCGTTCTTGATGAGCTTCTGGAGGAGGACGATCCCATCCATCAGCGCCTCGGGGCGAGGCGGGCAACCGGGCACGTACACGTCGACGGGAATCACCTGGTCGACGCCCTTGGTCACCGAGTAGGAATCCCAGTACGGCCCACCGCAGTTGGCGCAGGAGCCCATCGAGATGACGTATTTGGGCTCCGGCATCTGGTCGTAGAGCCGTTTCACCGACGGGGCCATCTTGTCGGTGACGGTGCCGGCAACCACCATCAGGTCGGCCTGACGGGGTGATGCGGGAAGAGGGATGATCCCGAAGCGCATGAAGTCGTAGCGAGGCCCCGAGGCCGCCATCATCTCTATGGCGCAACAGGCGAGACCGAACTGGAACAGCCACAAGGAGTATTGGCGCGACCAGTTGAGGAGCCAGGACACCGGCTTCGGGGCGCCGAAACTCTGGATCAATCCCACTTGAGCACCCCCTTCTTGACCGCGTAGAAGAGGCCCTCGACCAGTGTCAGCATGAAGATGAGCATGGCCACGACGCCGAACATGCCCAGCGCTTCGACCTGTATCGCCCAGGGGAACAAGAAGACTGCCTCCACGTCGAAGACGACGAAGAGGAGACCGAACACGTAGTAGCGGATGTAGGTCTGACTCCAGCCGGTCCCGACCGGGTCGACACCACACTCATAGGTCATCTGCTTGGTCGTGGTCGGCTTGGCGGGACGGAGAACCGACGCCACGCCCAACATCACCAGGACCAAAACCGCTCCCAGCGCCGCGAAGGCGCCAACAGTCAGATAGCTCTCAAAGTATGGGCTCATGCCTCATCGGGTCGGGGGACTGACCGCGGCGGAGTATACGCATACGGCCTTTTAGGTCGAAGTCAGGGATCTACCCTGCCA
>CAZLEQ010000016.1:0-58460 GCA_964558575.1 uncultured Acidimicrobiaceae bacterium
CGCCGGGGGGACGGTGCTCCGCTGAGAAGGTGGCGATCCGGGCGGTCGCCACCTTCTCCTTTTTCTTGATGGCGAGCGGACTTCGACCGGGTGGCTCCGAAACTTCGATTTCCTCGCGGAGCCGGGGTTTCACCCTCACTCTTGTGTCGCTGGGGGTTGGGAAGTCGGTGGAACAGACGCTGGGCCGCTCGCAGCTGCCGCGCCCGCTTCCAGGGACAAGCTGCCCAGACAAACGCCAGTCGCCTCGCTGCTGCGGGTCTCGTCCTCTCTACCGGGCCAGAAGGCTTTACCATCCTCGGAATGCTGCAGACCGGCGAGATCATCGTGATCCTCCTCCTCGCCCTCGTCGTGCTGGGCCCCAAGCGTCTTCCCGAGTTGGCGCGCAAGATGGGGCGGTGGACGACAGAACTGCGAGCCGCGGCGAGAGAGATCACCCGCGGGCTCCAGGCGGAGGTCGACGACATCAAGGAGATGGGGAGAGATCTGAAGGCCCCGATCGACGAGGTGAAGAAACCGTTCACGGAAATCCGCGACGAGATGAGTGGGTTCGGCCCCCAGGGCAGGGAGTGGAAGGGGCCGAAGCCCGTGTCCGGACCGACACCCGAGGACGCGATGCGCGACCTCGAGGAGATGAACCGGATGGCGGAAAGGGAGAGTGATTCGACTGTGCCCACTCCGTCGCACGACGGCGACATCTCCCCCAACGTCGCTCCGCTCCTGGGGGAGGAGACGACCGCCCCCGACGCTTCGCTCGGGGAGGAAACGGACGACACCGTCGACGGCGCGTCCGCGGATGACGAAGAGTGACTGACAATCCCCAGTCCGTCCTTTCGCATCTCAACGAGCTGAGATGGCGAATCGTCAAGGCCGCCCTGGGGGTGTTCGCCGGAGCGACGGTCGCGTTCTTCTTCACCGACATGCTCCGCGACGTTCTCGAGGCGCCGTTCTACGCCGCAGCCCCAGACAACCAGTTCCAGGCTCTCCGCGTCGGCGAGGAGTGGGGGGTGCTGATGAGGATCATCCTTTTCGGGGGGTTGGTGATTGCCAGCCCGGTGGTCCTCTACCAGGTCTGGGCGTTCATCAACCCGGCTCTGACGGGGAGGGAGAGGAAATGGGCCATACCCATCGTCGCCGCACTCGCGGTGCTCTTCGTCGCCGGAGTCACATTCGGCTACTTCGTCCTCCCCCGGGGTCTCGAGTTCCTCCTCTCGATCTTCCCCAACGTCGAGAACAATCTCCAGATCGGCGAGTACTACTCGTTCGTCATCAGGTTCCTGCTCGGCTTCGGGGCCGCATTTCTCTATCCCGTCTTCCTGTTCGCCGCCGCCGCTGCCGGACTGGTCTCTTCGGAGCAACTCGCCCGAGGAAGGCAGTGGGCAGTGCTCCTCGTCGTCATCGGGGCGGCAGTGATCACGCCGACTGGGGACATCCTGACCCTCACCGTCCTGTCCGTTCCCCTCTACCTCATGTACGAGGTGACCTACTGGCTGGTGAGGCTGGTCCTCCGGAAATGAGCCTCGAGGACTTCTGGGGCCGATACGACTTCGACCCCGACGACTTCCAGCGCGAGGCCGCAGATGCCATCGCCGGGGGAAAGTCCGTCGTGGTCACCGCCCCGACGGGCGCCGGCAAGACCCTGGTCGCCGAGGCAGCTACCTACCTGGCCCGTGCCGAGGGACACAGAGTGTTCTACACCACTCCGATCAAGGCCCTCTCCAACCAGAAGTTCGCTGATCTGTCGGCGTCCTACCCGCCCGACCAGGTGGGACTGCTCACCGGTGACAACGTGGTCAACCCGAGGGCACCGGTGATCGTGGCCACGCTCGAGGTGCTGAGGAACATGATCTACGCAGACGTGGACCGTCTCCACGACGTATCGACCGTCATCCTCGACGAGGCCCACTACCTCCAAGACCCGTCCCGGGGGGCGGCCTGGGAGGAGGTCATAATCCACTGCCCGCCCCATGTCCGCTTCGTCTGTCTGTCGGCGACGATCTCGAACAACCGTCAATTCGCCGACTGGATCGAGGAGCGACGAGGCCCGACCGAGCTCATCGCCAGCGACGAGAGACCGGTTCCGTTGGAGTCGATGTACATGATCAAGGAGCGGTCGGGAGAGCGGAACATCCACCTCCTCCCCACCTTCGTGGAGCGGGAGGGCCGCCGTCGTCCCAACCCGCGTCTGGAGCACATGCTGGGTCTGGAGAAGGGGCGACGGAAGCGGTTCCAGACTCCGAACCGCTTCGAGGCCGTCGAAGAGTTGGAGCGCTCCAAGATGCTGCCCACCATCTACTTCATCTTCTCCCGGGCAGGGTGTGATGCCGCCTCACACCGGTTGGCAGACGCCGGGGTTCGACTCACCGACACCGCAGATCGGCGGGCGATTCGTCAGATCGCCGAGGAGCGCACATCCCACCTCGGCGACGACGACCTGGCCGTGCTCGGATACGACCGGTGGCTCTATTCCCTGGAAGCCGGGGTGGCCGCACACCATGCCGGCCTGGTGCCTGCGTTCAAAGAGACCGTCGAGGAGCTGTTCAAGAGAGGGCTGATCAAGGTGGTTTTCGCCACAGAGA
The DNA here is from genome assembly GCA_964558575.1 of uncultured Acidimicrobiaceae bacterium. Classification (GTDB taxonomy): domain Bacteria; phylum Actinomycetota; class Acidimicrobiia; order Spongiisociales; family ZC4RG35; genus JANQRA01. Next base: position 2,577 of record CAZLEQ010000016.1, read on the forward strand.
CCCTGGCCCTCGGCATCAACATGCCGGCGCGGTCGGTGGTGATCGAGAACCTGAGCAAGTTCAACGGAGAGTCCCACGAACTGCTCCAGCCTGGCGACTATACCCAGCTCACCGGGAGAGCGGGTCGGCGGGGGATCGACGTCGAGGGGTTCGGCGTCGTCCTCCACTCACCATTCGTCAAGTTCCGACAGGTCACCGAGATCGCCTCCGTAGGCGCCCACGAGCTCCGCTCCAGTTTCCGCCCCACCTACAACATGACCGCCAACCTGGTGGCCAACTACGACGAGAAGAGGGCGATGGAACTGCTCAGGGCTTCGTTCGCCGCCTTCCAGCGGGATGACCGTCAGACAGAGACCGGTGAGCGCATCGAGGCGCTGGAGCACCAGCTGGAGAGAGAAGAGAGCCAGGCACTCTGCGAACGGGGTGACGTCGAGCAGTACCTCGCTCTGGTCGAGGCCGCCCCAGCGACCCACCGCAGGGACGGCATCGCCTCCGTGCTGGGGCCGGGCGTGGTCGTCGACATCAAGGGAGGAGCCCGCGACGGTCGCTACGCGGTCCTGAAACGTCTCTCCTCGAAGAATGGCGGGGCTCGCTACCTGGTGTTGTCCACCTCAGGTCGGGTGTCGACACTCGGGTATCGCCAGATCCCCGACGAGAGCGAGAAGGCAGGGCACCTGGAATTGCCGAAGCCGTTCCGCCCCCGCGACCGCAGGTTCATCCAAGAGACGCTGCGCATGCTGCGGAAGGTGCCTCCGGTGCGGAGCGACCGCAGGTCCCGCGGGCACCTCACCGTCGACCACCCGGTGGCGGAGTGCCCCGACGCGGCTCACCACGTCTCGGCCCTGCGGCGAGCGCGACGTCTCCGTGCCCGGCTGGAACAACACCGGACAGTGAGACGGGCCTCCGGGTTCGGGCTGGTGGAGGAGTTCGTCGCCATCAAGCAGCTCCTCGACCACCTCGACTATCTCGATGGATGGAGTCTCACCCCGCGCGGGACCCGGCTCCGCCGGGTCTACAACGAGGTCGACCTGCTGGTCACCGAGGCGCTGGAGAGAGGCGTCCTCTACGGTCTCGAAGTGCCCGAACTGGTGGCGTTGGTCTCGGTCTTCGTATACGAACCCCGGTCTGAGAACTCGTCCACACCAGACTGGCCGACGGAGACCCTCGAGGAGCGATGGGAGCAAGTGGAAGAGCTCTGGAAGAATCTGAACCGGCTGGAGACCGAGCATCGCCTGTCGCCGATGCGGCGACCGGACCCCGGGTTTGGCCGGGTGGCGCTCGAGTGGGCCGAGGGTGCACCATTCGACGACCTGACGGCTCGGGCCATGGCCCCGGGGGACTTCGTCAGAGTGAGCAGGCAGCTCGCCGACCTGCTCGGTCAGCTGCGCGACGCGGCCCCGGAGATGCGTGAGGACATCGACGCGGCATTGCGTGCCGTTGACCGTGGGGTGGTGGCTGCACAGGGAGTGGGCTGATGGCCAAGTGGAGGGTGGTGGTCAATCGGGACGCCGGCCGAACCCCGGTTCGGCTCGAGGCAATTCGCTCCGCCCTGAGCTCGGCGGGCGTGGACGCTGAGATCGAGGCCCCCACCACGCAGGCAGAGGCTGAAGAGGTGATCAAGACGGCAGCGCTCGACGGCGTGACCAACATCGCCGTGGCCGGGGGAGATGGCACCATGAACCTGGCGGCCAACACCCTCCTGACCATCGATGGCCTGGATCCGCCGGTGCTTGCCCTGCTCCCCACGGGGACCGGATGCGACCTGCTTCGTACCTTCGGGATCCCTCAGGACCTGGCAGGCGCAGCCCGGCATCTGGCCACCGACGACGTCTACCCCATAGATGTAGCGGTGCTGGAGGGGAGTTGGGGGAGCAGATACTTCGTGAACGTCGCCCAGGTTGGAGTGGGTGCCGCCGCGGCGGAGACCGCGGCTCGGTTCAGCAGGCGTCTCGGATCGTCTCGCTATCCGATGGCGTTCGCCGCCCGGCTGGTCGGGTTCCCCCACACCCGCGTCAACGTCGAGACCGAGCGACGCTCCTACGAGTCGGAGGCCCTGGCGGTGATCATGGCCAACGCCCAGTTCTTCGCCGGTGGTTGGAACGTGGCTCCGAAAGCGACCCTGGTCGACGGGGTGCTCGACTTCCAGGTGATCAACACCACCAAAGCGCGTGCTCCTGCTCTGGTGCCCAAGATCATCAGGGGAAATCACCTCACCGATCGGGCGGTGCGCAGGTTCTCGGCGGCCACCTTCACCATCACCACCGATGTTCCCTGGCCCCTGGAGGCCGACGGGGACTATGTGGGGAATACACCGGTGTCGGGGCGGGTTCTGCCCGCGGCACTCCGCCTCAAAATCTGAGGAATGTGCCATACTCCCGCGCCGCGCGGGGCAGGAAAGCTTGGAAATGGCCGAAAAAGACGCACCAATAGCTGAAGACGAGCTCGAAGAGCTCGAGGATCTCGAAGACGTCGACGAAGAGGCGCTCGACGAAGACCTGGACGATGACGACCTCACCACCGAGCTCGACGACGACGAGTTCGAGGAGGAGGACGACCTGGTCGGAGCGGACGTCGAGCTCGACGACGAAGCCGCGGACGAGGAAGAGGAAGAGGACCACGACGACGAGACCGCCGAGGCCCTCGAGGAGTTGGAGAATCAGGAGCTCCAGCTCCTCGACGAAGAGGCGAACGAGGCCATGCTGGTCGACGAGGTCGCCGAACTACGAGCGATGAGACGCGAGGAGCTGACACTCAACGTCGACGCTCAGACCCAGAAGGACGACGAGTTCGTCTGCCAGTCGTGCTTCATGGTGAAACGAACCAGTCAACTCGCCAACAAGCGCAAGATGATCTGCTTCGACTGTGTCGACTGACAGAGTCGTCGTCACTCTCCCGACCTACGACGAACTGGAGAATCTCCCCCACATCGCCCCCGAGATAGTGGCCCATGGCTATCGGCTGCTCATCGTCGACGACAACTCACCCGATGGGACCGGCCGTCTCGCAGACGGGCTGGCTGCCGACCTGCCCGAGATCACCGTGCTCCATCGAGAGACCAAATCCGGGCTGGGCCCGGCTTACGCCGCAGGTTTCGATAGGGCCCTAGCCGAAGGAGCGGAGATCGTGATCGAGATGGACGCCGACTTCTCCCATGACCCCGCCGACCTGCCCCGTCTGGTGGCGGCGCTCGACGCCGGAGCCGACGTGGCCATCGGGTCACGATATGTGCCCGGCGGGACCACGCCCGATTGGCCCCTCCACCGTCAGATGATTTCCCGGGGCGGGAACCTCTATGCGCGGACGATGCTCGGCATCCCAATCCGAGACGCCACCGCAGGCTTTCGCGCCTTCACTGCCGAGGCGTTGCGCAGGCTCCCCTACCGGGAGGCGGAGGCGTCTGGATACGGATTTCAGGTCGAGATGGCGTGGCGGGCCCATCAGGCGGGGCTCGACATCGTCGAGGTGCCCATCAGCTTCAGAGACCGCACCAGGGGGACCTCGAAGATGGGTCTCCCGATCGTCCTCGAGGCGATGAGGCTGGTCACTGTGTGGGGGTTGGGGCGCATGTTCGCATCGAGGCGGCGATGAGGGTCTCCGCTCGTCCAGCCGAAGAGGCCGACATCGTCGCCCTGGAAACGATGTACCGATCCCTCGAGCGCGAGATGGTCGGGCTGCACACCATGTGGCCGGTCGCCGACGGGCTCGACGAGCCGGTCACCGAGTCGTTTCGCGTGGCGCTGGGCGAACCGGGCACGATCGTCGTCGTCGGGGAGATCGAGGGCTACCCCTTGGGGTTCCTGATGGCACGCGTCGAGCGCCTCCTCGCCCAGGCCGACGGCGAGCTGGTGGGCTCGATCAAACTCATCTACGTCGATCGGGAGGCGCGTGAGGTGGCTCTCGGGGAAGAGATGCGGGAGTTGGCGCTTCGAATCCTCAGAGAACGGGGGATCACCAAGTTCGATGCTCATGTCCTTCCGGGGCACCGTCTCGCCAAGAACTTCTTCGAGGCCGGGGGATTCTCGGCCCGGTCGATCATCATGCATCACGACGATGAGCGGCGATGAACCCCCGGTGTCGCCCGACGGCGACACCACCCCCGATCAGCCGCCGGCACTGGGGGAGGAGACGAACCGTCCTGTGGTCGGGGTTGGAGTGGCCGTGATCGACGACGGGAAGATCCTCCTGATCAGGAGAGGACGGGAGCCGGGAAAGGGGCTGTGGGCGGTCCCCGGAGGCAAGGTCCGGTATGGCGAGACCCTGCGGGACGCCGCCCGCCGGGAGGCTTTGGAGGAGACCGGGTTGGACGTGGAGATTGGCGACGTGGTCTGGGTCGGAGAGCACATCGACGCAGACCATCACCTGGTCCTGATCGACTTCGCCGGGCGTCCGCTTGGCGGTGAACTGCGTGCTGCCGACGACGCCGACGAGGCGCTATGGGTGCCCCTCGAGGACGCCGAGAACTACCAACTGACCCCGACGATGTACCAGCTCATGGATACCCTGCGCTGATGAACAGTGAGGTAGTGCTGCTTCTCCAGCAGCTGATCCGTAACCAGTGTGTGAACGACGGGACCCCCGAGAGCGGTCACGAGTACCGCTCGGTGGAGACCCTCCGGGAGTTCTTCGGTGTCACCGGCGAGGTCTTCGAGCCGTATCCGGGCCGACAATCCCTCTTCTACCGGATCCCAGGTTCTGATCCGGAGGCTCCTTCTCTCGGACTCTCCCCTCACATCGACGTGGTCCCGGTCGAAGCCGCAGGCTGGACCCAGGATCCGTTCGGAGCCGAGATCGTCGACGGGTACATCTATGGCCGGGGAGCGGTGGACATGTTGAACGTCACCGCAGCGATGGCAGTGGCGGTTCGCCCCTACATCACCGGAGAGATCCGACCGCGAGGAGATCTGCTCTTCGTAGCCCTCGCCGACGAGGAAGCAGGCGGCCGCTTTGGGGCTCATCCTTTCACTGAGGAGCGCTGGGACCAGGCCCGGGTCGACTACATGCTGACAGAAGTCGCGTATCCGCCGGTCTCCTATGCGGGCGAGCCGGCCGTCCCGGTAGCCACCGGCGAGAAGGGTGCATTCTGGTCGATGCTTCGCTCAGTGGGTACTCCGGGTCACGGTTCGGCCCCCTTCGGGGCGGACAACGCCATGCGCAAGATGGTGGAGGCGGTGCATGGGGTGTTCAACGAGCCCATGCCGGTCGTCATCACCCACGAGTGGCGGGACTTCGTCGCCTCTCTCGATTTGCCCGACGAGCTCAAGGCGGCGCTGGTCGACCCCGACCGGGTCGACGATGCCCTCGACTCGTTTGCGGTCGACGATCCTCTCTTCGCCCGCTACGCCCATGCCGTCACCCACCTCACCGTCTCGCCGAACATGATGAGGGCTGGAGTCAAGGCCAACGTCATCGCCAGCCAAGCGAACAGCCAGATCGACGTCCGGGCCCTTCCCGGGATCGACAGGTCGTTCGTCGACTCATTCCTGTTCAAAGCCATGGGCAACGCCCGCGACGACATCGACATCGAGCCGATCCAGGACTTCGAGGCGACACTGAGCCCGACGGGAAACCCCTTCTGGGAGACGATCGCCGACTGTGTCGAGGACTTGGAGGGTCATCGCCGACTTCTGCCGATGATGATGAACGTGGCCACCGACGCCCGGTTCTGGAGAAAGCGAGGAACGGTCGGCTACGGGGTGGGCCTCTACGACGACCGGATGGACTTCTCCGAGATGCTCTCCCTCTTCCACGGCCATGACGAGCGGGTCTCGGTCGACTCGCTGGAGCGGACCACGACGCTCTATCAGGAGATCTTCCGGCGATTTCTCGGCTCTTGAACGTCCTCTGCGATCTCGACGGTGTCATCTACCGGGGCGGGTCCGCCCTCCCTGGGGTTTCCGACGCCCTGAGGCGTCTCCTCGAATCGGGCTCCAGAGTGTTCTTCATCACCAACAACTCGACGCGGACTCCCGAAGCCACCGCGACCAAGATCACCGAGGCGACCGGAGTCGAAGTGTCGGGTGAGCAGATCCTCACCTCGTCCCAGGCTGCGATGACCATGCTCGGGCCCGCCGACGGCCCGGTGTTCGTGGTTGGAGAGGACGGTTTGCGTGATTCGGTCAGCGCACACGGTCTCGAGCTCACCGACGACCCCCTCGCGGCCCGCTCGGTGGTGGTCGGCCTCACCAGGTCCCTGAGCTACGAGTTGCTCACCGAAGCCATGCAGGCCATCCGCAACGGGGCCCGTTTCATAGCCACCAACGACGACACCACCTTCCCCACCGAGCACGGGCTGGCCCCTGGATGCGGTGCGATCGTGGCTGCGATCGCGGCATCGTCGGCCACCGTGCCGGAGGTGGCCGGAAAGCCCAACCCGGCGATGAGAGAGCTGATCAGGTCGAAGCTCGACGGTCCGGCATGGATCATCGGGGACCGCGCCGACACCGACATCGCCCTGGCCGCCGGGGAGCGCGATTGGCGATCGATACTCGTGCTCACCGGCATCACCGCCCGGGAATCCGCCAGCGAGGCCGGGGCCGATCACATCGTCGAGGACTTTCCCGCCGCCGTAGATCTGGTTCTCCGACACTCGCAGCAGTCATAATCGGGACGACATGGATCTCACTCCTCAACAAGTCGAGGAAATCGAGAAGGCTCTCGAGAAGCTCGAGACCCTCGACCCGTCCGAACTGCCCGAGCCCGCAACCGACCTGGTGGCGCTCCTGAGCGAGATACTCGACGAATCGGAGAACCGGTGAAGTTCGCCCTGCACGTCCGCTTCGGCCGACCCGCCATGGAGCAATTCGCAGATCGTCTCCGTAGAGAGATCGTGGAGAACGGCGGCGGAGTCGTCGAAGATCCCGAGGTCTCTCCGGACATGGTGCTGGCGGTGGGGGGAGATGGCACGATGCTGGCCGCGGTCAAGAGCGCCATCGTCTGGGATGTGCCCGTCCTCGGATTCAATCTAGGAACCCTCGGCTTCCTCACGGAGGCCGACCCCGACGACCTGGCCAACGTGGTCAAACGGCTCACGTCGGGGGACTACGAGATCGAGGAGCGGCTCACGGTCTCCGCATCCATCGTTGGTGTGGGGGCCAGCGGGATCAACGACGTAGTCGTCGAGAAGGTGGACAGCACCCGGCTGGTCAGTCTGAGCGTGGTCATCGACGACACCGAGTTTGCCACTTACCGGGCTGACGGGCTCATCGTGGCCACCCCCACCGGATCAACCGCCTACTCGTTCTCCGCGGGTGGTCCTGTCGTCGACCCGCGTGTCGATGCTCTCGTCCTCACCCCGGTCGCCAGCCATTCGCTCTTCGACCGCCCCCTGGTCCTCCCCGCCGACTCCAAGATCGATGTCACCGTGAGAAGGGACCGCCTGGTCCGGGTCAACGTCGACAAGACCGACCTGGGGCAGATGGGCGAAGGAGAAACGGTGGAGATAGTGCGGGGCAATCGCCCGGCACGTTTCGTCACCTTCAAGTCCACCACCTTCCCCGGGCTGGTGCGCGAGAAATTCGGCCTCGGCTGATGCTCGCCCATCTCCGTGTCGCCAATCTCGGCGTCCTCGAAGACTCGGGCATCGAGCCGTCACCGGGCTTCACGGTGATCACCGGCGAGACCGGCGCCGGAAAGACACTCCTGCTGGGTGGGTTGCGTCTGATCCTGGGCGGGAGAGCCGACCCGGGCGCGGTGGGTCCCGCGGGCGAGCAGGCACAGGCCGACGGCCTGTTCGTGGCCGGAGACGAGGAGTTGGGCGCGAGCCGGGTAGTTCCGCGTGAGGGACGCAGCCGCGCCCATCTAGAGGGGACGATCGTGTCGGCCGCCACCTTGGCCGAAGAGCTCGGCTCTCTGGTGGAGATAGTCGGGCAGCACGATCAACTCACGATCACCAAGCCATCCCACCTCCTCGAGATGATCGACGGCGTGCTCGACGAGCGAGGGGCCCGGGCCGAATATGCATACCGTCAGGCGTGGGAGGCGCTCCAGGAGGCCCTGCGCCGCCGGGAACATCTCGGCGGCGACCAGATCGCACTTGCCCGCGAGCTCGACCTGGTGCGGTACCAGGCCTCGGAGATCGCCGCCGCCTCGTTGGAGGCGGGGCTCGACGAGCGGCTGGAGGCTCAGGTCTCGAGATTGAGGAACATCGAAGAGATCCGCGAGCATCTCGCCGAGACGATCGGGCTCACCGAGACGATGGCAGACACCGCCGGGGAGCTGGTCTCCAGGCTTCGCAAGGCATCGGGCCTCGATCCGTCTCTCGGTGAGCTGGCCATCACGGCGGGCGGCCTCGCCGACGAGGTATCCGACCTCGGGCGACGCTCTCGCTCGGCCGGCGAGGAGCTCGATGTCGATCCGGCGAGGCTCGAGGAGCTGGAGGAGGCGCTCACCGCCATCGGAGACTTGAAGCGAAAGTACGGGAGGACCCTCGAAGACGTCATCGCCTTTGGGCAGGAGGCAGCGCGACGCGCCGACGAGCTGGAGCGGCTGGTCGCCGATGCCGATCGTATCGACGAGCTGGTCGACTCGGCGCGGGCCGAGGTACGGGAGGGCGCCGCCTCTCTCCGGGGAGCGCGAAAGTCGGCCGCCACCGAGATCGTGAACCAGATGCAAGACGAGCTCACCGATCTCGGTCTCGGCGCTGCCCTGGTCGAGATCGAGCTCCAGGAGGTCGAGCCCGGCCCTTCCGGGGCCGACCGGGTGGTCATGAGATTCGCCTCCGACACCCGATTGCAGGTCGGTGACGTGGCGGTGACGGCGTCGGGAGGAGAGTTGTCCCGTCTGGTCCTCGCCCTGAGGCTGGCCACGAGGGCCCGGGGCACGACCACGCTGGTGTTCGATGAGGTAGACACCGGGATCGGAGGCAAAACCGCACTCGCCATGGGGGCCAAGCTCGCCGAGCTGGCCACCACCACCCAGGTGCTCTGTGTGACCCACCTCCCCCAGGTCGCTGCTCACGCCGACACGCATTATGTCGTCGAGCGCGGGCCCGAGGGGGCTGGCTCCGTGCGACGCGTCGAGGGCGGCGACCGGGTCGAGGAGATCACCCGCATGCTCGCCGGATTGCCCGAGAGCGAGGCGGGAAGGACCGCCGCCGCCGAGCTGCTCGCCGGCGCCCGCTGAGCACTGTCTGAACCGTTCTGTGCGGGTTGTCTACCAACAGGTGATCACAAACCCGCACAGAACGGTGGTAAAGGTGGGTTAGATGCAGTGGCGGTGCTACTGTGGCATCCCGTCATGGACGGGCCACTTTTCACGCCGGAAGCGCCGCAAGAGTCCCGACCCCCCCCACCTCACGCCGCCAGGTACGTCTTCGTCACCGGTGGTGTCGTCTCCAGCCTGGGCAAGGGGATCGCGGCGGCCTCCTTGGGTCGGCTACTCAAGGCGCGAGGCCTCCGAGTCGTCAATCAGAAGCTCGACCCCTATATCAACGTCGACCCCGGGACGATGAACCCGTTCCAGCATGGCGAGGTCTTCGTCACCGACGACGGAGGCGAGACCGACCTCGACCTGGGTCACTACGAGCGCTTCACCGGTGAGAACCTGAAACGGATCTCCAACGTCACGGCCGGCTCCGTCTACCTGTCGGTGATCCAGAAGGAGCGGCGCGGCGACTACCTCGGAGACACGGTCCAGGTGATCCCGCACATCACCAATGAGATAAAGGACCGCATCCTCCGCGTCGGCGAGCAAGACGTCGACGTGGTGATCACAGAGGTCGGCGGGACCGTGGGTGACATCGAGAGCCTCCCTTTCCTCGAGGCCATCCGACAATTCGGCAACGTCGTCGGCCGGGCCAACGTCATGTTCGTGCATGTCACCCTGGTTCCGTTCATCGCCACGTCGGACGAGCTCAAGACCAAGCCGACTCAGCACTCGGTGGCCGAGCTGAGGTCGAAGGGCATCCATCCCGACGTGATCATCGTGCGCTCCGATCGAGACATCGACGAGGCGGTCCGCAAGAAGATCAGCCTGTTCTGCGACGTCGAGCCGCGCGCGGTCATCTCGGCGCCTGACGCCTCCAACATCTACGAGGTTCCGCTCGTCCTCAGCCGAGGAGGGCTCGACGATGTGGTGTGTAGCCGTCTCGGCCTGGTCACGGGGCCCCCCAACCTGGAGTCGTGGAAGGCGATGGTCGAGAAGGCGGCAGCGGCGACCGATGAGGTGTCCGTCGGCATCGTGGGCAAGTACGTCGATCTGCCCGACGCCTATCTGTCGGTGGCGGAGTCGCTGCGACATGGGACCGCGGCCCAGGGTCTCGTGCTCGACCTGCGCTGGATCCCCTCCGACGAGTTGACCGGCCTGCTCGCCGACAGCTACCTGGAGGACCTCGACGGGATCGTGATCCCGGGCGGCTTCGGATATCGCGGCGTGGAGGGCAAGATCCAGGCGATTCGGCATGCCCGCGAGAACGGCGTGCCCCTCCTCGGGCTGTGCCTCGGCTTGCAATGCGCGGTCATCGAGTTCGCTCGCTCCGTCCTGGGCATGACCGAGGCCAACAGCACCGAGTTCGACCCGTCGACTCCCGATCCGGTGATCGACCTCATGGCGAGCCAGGAGGATGTCGAGGACCTGGGTGGCACCATGCGACTTGGCCTCTATGCGGCCAAGCTCGCCGAGGGCTCCAAAGTCCGCGCCCTGTACGACAAGGAACTGGTCTACGAGCGGCACCGGCACCGCTGGGAGGTCAACAACCGCTATCGAAAAGACCTCGAGAACGCGGGAATGCGACTCTCGGGCCTCTCTCCCGATGACAATCTGGTGGAATACATCGAGTTGATCGACCATCCTTTCTTCGTGGCCACCCAGGCGCATCCCGAGTTTCGCTCCCGCCCGGACGACCCCCACCCCCTGTTCGTGGGTCTCATCGAGGCAGCCGCGGCGCATCGGAGCGACCTGGTGGTGCCCGAACCGTCGGAAAGCAGTGTGGGACCTTGATCGTCGGCGTCCCCCGTGAGATCAAGACAGAGGAGTATCGGGTCGCCATCACCCCCATCGGTGTGCGCGAGCTCTTCGACCGCGGCCACACGGTGCTGATAGAAGCCGGTGCCGGAGAGGGCTCGACCATCCACGACGAGGAGTACCGGGCCCAGGGGGCGACCATCGTCCCTACCGCCGCCGACGTATTCGACTCCGCCGAGATGATCCTCAAGGTCAAAGAGCCCCAACCGGCCGAGGTGGAGATGTTCCACGACGGCCAGATCCTGTTCACCTACCTCCACCTCGCCGCCTACCCGGACCTCGCCGCCGGGCTCGCCAAGAAAGGGATCGTGGCCATCGCTTATGAGACGGTGCAGATGCCAGACGGCTCGCTGCCACTGCTCGCTCCCATGTCGGAGATCGCCGGGCGAATGGCTACTCAGGCTGGCGCATACTTCCTCGAGAAGTCCCAGGGCGGTCGGGGCATCCTCCTCGGCGGCGTCACCGGGGTCAGCCCGGCCAAGGTCGTCATCGTCGGCGGTGGGATGGCGGGCTCGAACGCGGCGGTGATCGCCATGGGAATGCAGGGCGACGTCGTGGTGTTGGACACCGACGCCCGCAAGCTGCGTGCCCTCGACTCCCTCTATCAGGGACGCATCGTCACCTTGCACTCCAACAAGCTCACCATCGAGGAGCGGGTCACCGACGCCGATCTGGTCATAGGGACGGTGCTGGTTCCAGGGGCGTCAGCGCCCAAGCTGGTGACCGAGGACATGGTGAAGTCGATGAGGAGGGGAGCGGTCTTGGTCGACGTCGCTATCGATCAAGGAGGGTGTTTCCAGACCTCCCGGGAGACGACGCACTCGGACCCGGTCTACGAAATGCACGATGTGCTCCACTATGCGGTGGGCAACATCCCCGGCGCAGTGCCCCACACGTCTACCTACGCCCTCACCAACGCCACCCTGCGCTATGCGGTGAGGATGGCCCACGACGGCGTGGAGGGTGCCATGGTCGCGTATCCCGAACTCGAGGCCGGCGTCAACGTGGTGCGAGACCAAGTGTGCCATCCGGCCGTAGCCGAGAGCCTCGGCGTGGACCACGTCCCGGTGATGGAGGCGATGGCGGAAAGGTGAGCCGGGTCTCACTCGAGACCGGGATCGAGGAGTATCTCGTCTCCCTGAGGGTGGAGCGGGGTCTCTCCCCGAACACCATCGCCGCCTACACCCGCGACCTCAGCCAATACGTTGCGTTCCTCGGCGATCGTCAGCCCGACGAAGAGCTCATCGGTCGACACATCGGGGAGATGAGACGCCAAGGGCTGGCCGACTCCACCGTGAGCCGGAAGATCGCATCGATCAGGGGTCTCCATAGGTTCCTCGTCATCGAGGGAATGAGGCCGACCGACCCCACGGCGATGATCGACAGTCCGCGTCGGCCCGATACGTTTCCGAAAGCGCTCGGCGTCGATGAAGCCATCGCCCTGGTCGAATCCCCCGGGACCAAAGACCGGTCGGCCCGCCGCGACCGTGCCCTGCTCGAGTTCCTCTACGGCACCGGGGCTCGGGTCTCGGAGACCGTGGGCGTGGACCTGGGGGACGTCGATCTCGAAGACCGATTCGCGAAGGTCACCGGAAAGGGATCAAAGCAGCGGCTGGTGCCATTGGGGACCAAGGCGGTCGAAGCGATCGCCTCGTGGCTTCCCGATCGTCTGCATTTGGTGAGCCGGAAGGTTGCCGGCGATCCATTGTTCATCAACCTCAGGGGGGGTCGTCTCAGCCGTCAGGGGATGTTTGATATCGTGAAGAAACACGCACTCAGGGTGGGGATCGAGCCCACCCGGGTGTCGCCGCACGTGCTCCGTCACTCGGCGGCGACGCACATGGTGGAAGCGGGAGCCGACCTCAGAACCGTACAAGAAATGCTGGGTCACGCTACGATCAGTACCACCCAGGTCTACACACGAGTCAGTCCTGCACACGTGATGGAGATCTACGTCGAGGCGCACCCGAGGAGTAGGTAATGGCTCTCGACATTGCCAAAGCCGAAGAAGCTCTGAAAAGAGAGCGAGAACAACTGATACACCAACTCGACGAGCTGGGCGCTGCCGAGTCAGGCGATCTCAGGTCGGACATCGACTTCGGCGGCAGTTTCGCCGATGCCGCTTCCGTGACCGCCGAGCGAACCGAAGTGCTCGGACTGGTGGAGTCATTGAAGAGCCAGTTGGATGATGTGGACACCGCATTGGCCCACATCGAAGCGGGCAAGTACGGGATCTGTGACAGCTGCGGTGGGGGCATCAGCCAAGATCGACTCGAGTTTCGCCCTGCTTCCATACTCTGCATTGACTGCAAGACGAAGGCTTCATCCTGAATTGCCGGGCTCTCCGGCTCATCTGGTAAGACGATTCTTCGACGTCGCCGTCTCCCGTCCCCTGAGCTGGTCCGAACGGGCCGCGGTGCAGGGATGGCTGAGCCCGGAAACCAACACGGTGTTCCTGGCCCAGGGTGACCAGGATCAGCGTCATGGATACGGGGCCGCTCTCACCGTGGTCGCCGCCGGTGTCGATGACAGAGAAGTCATCGCCGCCGCCTTGCTGCACGACATCGGCAAGCGTCATGCCCGCCTCGGGATCCTGGGACGGACGCTGGCGTCGATCATGATCCTCCTCCACATGTCCCTGGGGGAGAGGATGACTGCCTATCGCGATCACGGCCTGCTCGGGGCGCGGGAGCTGGCCCGGCTCGGGGCGCCACCCCTGGCGATCGACTTCGCCATGCACCACCACGGCGACCGGCCCTCCAGCATCCCTCCCGAAACCTGGGATCTCCTGGTGCGGGCCGACCAGCCGCCAAAGACAACGTCATCGCTGGTGTCACGGATAACCTCGAACCGCAGATGAGCTTTCATGTCCGCACCACGGTCTTCGAGGGCCCGCTCGACTTGCTGTTGCAGCTGATCACCAAGCATCAGGTCGAGATCACCGCGGTGGGCCTCACCGGGGTGGTGGGGGAGTATCTCTCGCTTCTGGAGGAGATGCGCGAGCTCGACCTCGACGTCACCTCCGAGTTCCTCCTCATCGCCGCCACTCTCGTCCAGCTGAAGGCTCAATCGCTGCTTCCCACCCGGGCCGATCTGGAGCTCGACGATGAGCTCGCCCTCGCCGAGGAGAGGGACCGCCTGCTCTCAAGACTGCTGGCGTCGGTGACCTTCAAGGACGTCGCCGCGGTACTCCTCCGGCGAATGCAGGAAGCCAACCGCCTCGTTCCCCGGATCTCGGGGCTCGACCAGGAGGTGGCGTCGCCGCCCCCCGAGGTGCCCCTTCCGGTCGACGCCACCGGTTTGGCGGCGATAGCCGAGCGGGTCTTCTCGAGGGCGATGCTGGAGCCCGATCTCGACCATTTCGATCTCGACCTCCCCTCGGTCGAGTCTGCCATCGAGGATCTGAGGGACAGGCTGCGCCGGGAGACGTTCTCGTCGTTCGAGGACCTGACCGACCAATGCCGATATCCCGTCGAAGTCGCCGCCTACTTCCTCGCACTCCTCGAGATGGCGCGCTGGGGCTTGATCGAGGTGACCCAGGCCGATTGGGCCTCCGTCATCGAGGTGCGCCAGGTGAACGACGGATCGGTCGACCTCACCTCGGAGTGGAGTTAGCGGTGAACGAGATCGCAGCTCTCGAAGCGGTCCTGTTCGTGACCGAGCACCCAGTGCCGACAGGAGAGCTGGCCGAGGTCCTCGAGCTCCCCACAACGCGCGTCGAGGAGCTCTTGGCCGAGCTCGACGAGGAACTCAACTCACGCCAGGCCGGGTTGGTGCTCAAATCCATGGCCGGAGGCTGGCGGCTCTACAGCCATCCCGAGACCTACCCCTACCTGGAACGGTTCTCGAAGTCGGCCACGGCTCGAAAGCTCTCGTCTGCCGCCATGGAGACGCTGGCCGTGGTCGCCTACCGCCAGCCGGTGTCCAGAGGTCAGATCTCCGAGATCCGGGGGGTCGACTCGGACTCGGCGGTGCGCACTCTCGAACGACTCGGGCTGATCGAGGAGAAGGAGCGTCTCAACATGCCCGGTAACCCCGCCGTCTACAAGACCACCGAGTTGTTTCTGGAGAAGATGGGGCTCCACGCTCTCGACGAGCTCCCCCCTCTCGCCGATCACGTGCCTGCGGCCGAAATCGTGGACACCTTCGAGGAGTCGCTTCGCCCCGGGCGCCCGACCCCCGAATAGACGTGGCGGAGAAGGTCCGCATACAAAAGGCGATAGCCAATGCCGGGCTCATGTCTCGCCGAGCAGCGGAGGAGGCGATGCGGCACGGGCGGGTGATGCTCAACGGCGAGCCGGTGGTGCTGGGAGACCGGGTGGACCCCGAACACGACCTTCTCACTGTCGACGGAAGTCCGGTGCCGGTGTCCGAGCGTCTCGAGACACATCTCCTCAACAAACCGGCGGGTGTGGTCAGCACCGCCACCGACCCCCAGGGTCGCCGGACAGTGGTCGACCTGATCGACTCCGAGCGACGTCTCTACCCGGTAGGCCGTCTCGATGCCGACTCGGAAGGCCTGATCCTGGTCTCCAATGACGGAGAGCTGACCAACCGGGTGACTCATCCGAGTTTTGGGGTAACCAAGACCTATCTGGCCGAGGTCGAGGGAAAGCCGACGACGGCCACCGCTCGTCGTCTCACGTCTGGGATCGTGCTCGACGATGGTCCGGCCAGAGCGGAGTCCGCCAGGGTGATCGACTCACGTCCCGAGAAATCGCTCGTCGAACTGGTGATGGTCGAGGGACGTAACCGGGAGGTGAGACGGATGCTCGATGCCGTCGGCCATCCGGTGACCCGGCTGGTTCGCACTGCCATCGGAGGGCTCTCCGACCGGGAACTCCAGCCTGGAGAGTCGCGACGGCTCACCGCGTCCGACATCCATAGAGTGCTGGCGGGGCAATGACCTATCAGGTTCCAACTCTCTCCGGGCCGGTCGATGCCGTCATACGTCCGCCGGGGTCGAAGTCAGAGACGATCCGAGCGCTGACGGCGGCAGCGCTCGCCGAGGGCCGCTCCCATCTCTATGCGCCCCTCGAAGCCGACGACCCGTGGGCGATGGTGGGTGCCCTCCATGCCCTGGGAGTCGATGTGGCTGCCGATTCCGAACCGTGGGCGGTGGACGGTCGGGGTGGGCGTCTCGACCCGCCACAGGTCGACCTAGACGCCAACGAGTCGGGTCTCTCGGCCCGGATTCTCCTCGCACTGGCGGGGTCGCTCGACGGGCCGTCTCGAATCGTCGGGCGGAGTCGGCTGCCCGATCGTCCGATGGGAGGCATCGTGGCGGTACTCCGCGGCCAAGGGGTGGAGGTGGATGGTGACCGTCTCCCCATCGTCGTGTCCGGACGGGGCCACCTGTGGGGGGGCCGGATCGAGGTCGACTGCTCGCAGAGCTCCCAGTTCGCCACTGCGGTGATGCTGGTGGCGCCGACGATGCATGAGCCCTGCATCCTCGACCTCAAGGGACTGACCGGCTCGGCGGCATATCTCGAAGGCACCGCGTCGATCATGCGACGCTTCGGGGCCAGCATCGAACGGACCGTCACCGGATTTGAGATCTCCAACCAGGGGTATCTGGCCTCGGACGTGGTCATCGAACCGGACGCCTCGGCCGCGGTCTACCCGATGGCGATCGCCGCCATCACCAGGGGCAGAGTGAGAGTCGAAGGTCTGGGGCGGGAGACCTGGCAACCCGACATGGAGGTGGCGAATGTCCTCGATGCCATGGGATGCGACGTGACCTGGGAACAGGACGCGGTCGAGATCGACGCCCGCGACGCTCGGCTCCACGGGGTGGAGACCGACATGTCAGAGGCCCCGGATGGGTCGCTGGCACTCGCTGTGGTGTGTCTCTTCGCCGACGGTCCCAGCCGGATCAGCGGTCTGGAGTCCTTGCGTCTCAAGGAGTCCGACCGTCTCCAGGCGATCAGCTCGGAGTTGAGGAGGATTGGAGGAGGGGCCGCGGTCGAAGGAGATGCCCTCGTGGTGACCCCAGGAGACCTACACGGGGCAGAGATTGATCCCCACGGAGACCATCGCATCGCCATGGCCATGGCCGCCGCCGGAACGAGATTGTCCGGTCTCTCAGTACACGAACCGGCTGTCGTCGACAAGACCTGGCCGGATTACTGGGAGATGCTGGAGACCTTGGAGCCCGGATAAGTCGCCAATCCCGGTGGCTCGCAACTATGTTTCGTCATGCGGGAGGGCCCCGGTTTCCGACTTCGCCCCCATTGTCCGAATTCCCCCCAAGTCGGACAACCCCTCCGGAGCCGGGGGTCCTCCTGCCAAGCAGGCCCCTAAGGTGCCGTTCGATGTCATCGATCGTCGCCGTTGACGGGCCCGGAGGCACGGGTAAGAGCACTGTCAGCCGGGCGGTTGCCCGTGCGTCCGGCCTTCCTCATCTCGACACCGGGGCTTTCTACCGCGCTGCCACACTGGCCGTGCTCCAGGCCGGGATCGACCCGTCCCACGGCCCATCGGTCGAAGAGGTGGTCGGGCGGCTATCCCTGGACCAGGTGGACGGTCGCATGATCCTCGACGGTGAGGACGTCTCCACCGAGATCCGCAGCGAATCGGTGACGGCAGCGGTCTCGGCCGTGTCAGCTCACCCCGAAGTACGCCGCATTCTGGTGGACGTGCAGCGGAGTTGGGTGGCCGAGCACGGGGGAGCGGTGGTCGAAGGGCGCGACATCGGCTCGGTGGTATTCCCAGAGGCCGGGGTCAAGGTGTTCCTCGACGCCTCGCCGGAGGTGAGGGCGAGCCGGAGGGCCATGGAGACCGGAAAGAGCTTCGAGGAGGTCCTGGCAGACCTCAGGCGGCGGGACCGCTTCGACTCCACGCGGGCCTTTTCACCCCTGACCGTGCCCGAGGACGCCGTGGTGGTCGACACCTCGGAGTTGTCCTTCGACGAGGTGGTAGAACGACTGGTGGCGCTGGTCCGGTCGAAGTCCTGATTCCACCATGGGGCCCTACCATGAGGGCAGATGACGGTTGAACGCGTCCTCCTCGCCGAGCCGCGCGGCTTCTGCGCCGGCGTCGAAATGGCGATAAAGGCTCTCACCTGGATGACCAGGATCTTCGACGGGCCGGTTTACTGCTACCACGAGATCGTCCACAACGAGTGGGTGGTCGAGGCCTTCGAACGGGTCGGTGTGGTCTTCGTCGACGACATCTCCCAGGTTCCGGAGGGAGCGCCACTCATGCTCTCTGCCCACGGTTCGGCTCCGGAGGTCGTGGAAGCAGCGGGAAACCGAGCCGCGGTGGTCATAGATGCGGTTTGCCCGTTGGTGACCAAGGTGCATCACGAGGTGAAGATGATGTCCCGCAAGGGCTACGACATCATCTACATCGGTCACGAGGGCCACGACGAGGCGGTGGGGACCGTTGCCGAGGCCCCCGATGCGATCACACTCGTCGAGCCGGAGCGAGGTCTCGGCGATTTTCGCCCGAGAGACGCAGAGAAGGTCGCCCTCGTCGCTCAGACCACCCTCGGGCTCTACGAGTGGCAGGAGGTCCTCGAGAACGCCTCTGGGCGCTTCCCCGAGCTGAAGACTGCCCGGAAGTCTGATCTCTGCTACGCCACCACCAATCGCCAGGAGGCCGTCAACCGGCTCTCCGCCGAGTGCGATCTCATCCTGGTTGTGGGCTCGCACAACTCGTCCAACACCCAGGCTCTCGTGCGGGTGTCCCATGAGAACGACGTAGCGGCACACCGCATCGACTCGGCCGACGACATCGAAGACCATTGGTTGCCGGGCGTGCGGACGGTAGGGGTCACCGCCGGTGCCTCGGCCCCAGACCACCTGGTGCAGGAGGTGATCGACCGGCTCGCCCCATCCCAGGGATTCGAGTTGTGGTCTGCGACGCAGGAAGAGGAGTACTTCCCGCTTCCCCCGCAGCTGAGATCGTTCGTCACCACGTTGCAGACCCTCGTGGAGGCAGGCGTCACCGCCAGACCAGGCGGGGAGTCATGGCTGGAACGCGACCGGGAGTGGACCGCCACCGAGGCCCTCGATCTGATCAGCGCCTGAGAAGAGCACTCGTGAGCACTCTCCCCGTCGTGGCAGTGGTGGGACGCCCCAACGTCGGGAAGTCGACTCTGGTCAACCGGATCATCGGCTCGAGGTCTGCAGTCGTGGAGGAGATGTCCGGTGTGACCCGAGATCGGCGGCAGTTCGATGCCGACTGGGCGGGTCGGGATTTCATACTGGTCGACACCGGGGGATGGGAGATCAAGCCCGAGGGTGACCTCAACATGTCGATTCGGCATCAGGCCGAAGGGGCGGTTTCCGGGGCGGACGTGGTCATCCTCGTCGTCGACGGCACGACGGAGTTGAGTGACGACGACACCGGCGTCATCTCGATCCTGCGCGCCGCCGAGGTCCCGGTGATCCTGGCGGTCAACAAGGTGGACGACACTCGACAGGAATGGGAGGTAGACCGGTTCTGGAAGCTGGGTCTCGGGCAGCCAGAGGCGGTGAGCGCCTACCACGGCAGAGGGATGGGAGAGCTCCTGGACCGGGTGGTCGCTTCTCTGCCCGAGCGGGAGCTCGATGAAGATGGCCCCGACATCCCCAGGGTCGCCATCGTCGGCCGCCCCAACACGGGGAAGTCGACCCTGCTCAATCTCCTCGCCGGCGAGCAGCGGGTTATCGTCTCGGACCGGCCCGGCACCACTCGAGATCCGATCGATGTCGACACAGAGATCGACGGCGTGGTCTACCGCCTGGTCGACACCGCCGGGATCCGCCGCAAACCCCAGATCGACGAGGATGCCGATTTCTACGCCGTGATCCGGGCGCGCGAGGCGTTGGAGCGGGCCGACGTGGCCATCCTCATGATCGACTCCACCGAGGGCATCACCCACCAGGATCAGAGGATCGCCCGTGAGATCGTGGAGGCCGGGGTGGGCTTGATTGTCGCACTCAACAAATGGGATGCCATCGACGAGGAGCAGCGTGAGATCACCGAGCGGTCCCTTCCCGATCGATTCTCCTTCATCGGCTGGGCACCGGTGCTGCGGATGTCGGCCAAGACCGGAGCCCGGACTCAGCGGCTGGGGGCGGCGATCGGGGCGGTCCTCGAGACCAGGGCCAATCGGGTCCCGACGGGGGTGCTCAACCGGCAGATCAGGGAGTGGGCCGCGGCCCACCCGCCTCCGGTGCGCAAAGGGCGACGTCCCAAGCTCCACTACTCGGTGCAAGCCGGCACCGCGCCACCCACGTTCGTCCTGTTCGTGTCGGGCGGGGAGCTCGGAGACGATTACCTCCGCTTCCTGGAGAACCGGTTGCGCAAGGCCCACGACTTCACCGGGAATCCCCTGCACTTCGTCACCAGGAGACGAGGCGAGAGATGACCGAGCCGCGACCACACCAGGACCTCAAGACGCCGTGGTCCTTCAAGGTGATGGTCGTGTTGGTGGTCCTCTACCTGGGCTGGCGTCTGGTGGAAGGCATCGTGTGGCTGTGGCGGGCCATCTTCTGAGAGCTCAGCGGCTTTGTTCCACCGGCAGCCCTGTTCCACCGGTGGCCCTTGGTCGCCTGGCCCTTTCGTTCTCGGGGCGCTGGACTTCGCTGAGCGGGGCCTGCAACCCTGGGTTCGCGAGCGGTCGCGTCTGTGGTCGGGCGGGCCGGATTTGAACCGACGACCCCCTGGCCCCCAGCCAGGTGCGCTACCAAACTACGCCACCGCCCGGTGAACCCCTGATGGTAGACGCGTGGTCGCCTCAAGCCGTATCGTCCCGACGATGTCAATCTCCGACCGGCTCGCTCCTTTCGGGGTCACCATCTTCACCGAGATGACCCAGCTCGCCGTGGAGCACGACGCCATCAATCTCGGTCAGGGCTTCCCCAACTGGGACGGTGCCGACTTCGTCAAAGAGGCGGCGGCCCGCTCGATGATCGAGGGAGGAAACGACCAGTATCCACCGAGCCCCGGGATCCCCGAGCTCCGCGCCGCCATCGCCAGGAGATACGGGCCACTCCTCCAACGTGATCTCGACCCCGGCACCGAGATCACCGTCACCTGTGGGTGCACCGAAGCTCTGGCAGCCAGCTTCCTCGGCCTCATCGACCCCGGGGACGAGGTAGTGGTGGTCGAGCCGTACTACGACGCCTATCCGGTCAACGTGGCTCTGGCCCAGGCCACACCGAGGTACGTGGCACTGAGGGCTCCCGACTTCGCGCTCGAACCCCAGGAGCTGCGATCCGCATTCGGACCCCGGACCCGCGCCATCGTGGTAAACAACCCCCACAACCCGACCGGGAGGGTGTTCACCACCGAGGAGCTGCAGACGATCGCGGACCTCTGCCTCGAGTACGACGCCATCGCCATCTGCGACGAGGTGTACGAGGAGATGACGTTCGAGAGTGCCCATCGGCGGCTGGCCACTTTCGATGGGATGTGGGAGCGGACTCTGACCCTGTCCTCATTGGGCAAGACCTTCTCACTGACCGGCTGGAAACTGGGATGGGGGATAGGCCCGGAGGATCTCACCGCAGGCCTCCGGGCGGCCCACCAGTTTCTCACCTTCACCACCCCCACCCCGGTCCAGCACGGCGCGGTGGCCGCCATGGGTGCTCCGGACTCCTTCTATCGGGCGATGAGAGAGTCATACCGGGACAAGCGTGACCTGCTCGCCGAAGGTCTCGAGTCGGCCGGGTTCGAGCCCTATTCGCCAGAGGGGACCTACTTCCTCATGGCCGCCCATCCCGACGCCGTCGATGACCGCGAGTTCTGCCGACGATTGGTCTCGGAGGCGGGAGTGGCCGCCATTCCCCCGAGCGTCTTCTATCACCGCCCAGAGTCGGGCTCCGGTCTGGTCCGATTCGCCTTCTGCAAGGACCCTGCAGTGTTACGGGAAGCGGTGGACCGACTGCGGCGGGCGACCTAGAACTCATCAAGGCCGGGCTTCAAGTGCCGATCTTCCACGTGGAGCATGGGCTTGGAAAGCAAAACTCTTCGAACAATCGGAGCATCGACCATATTGGTTGCGCTCGTGGCAATGGGTGTCGCCCAGGCCGGAGCCGGTCAGGACGACGGACGGGTCGTCATCGACGCGCCTGACAGCACAACGACCCTGCCTACCGAGCCCGATTCAACCTCGACCACCGTCCCGCCCCAACCTTTCACCTACCGCATCGGGATCCTGGCCGGGGTGAGCACCGACAATTTCTGGGCGTTCTACGGTGCGCAGCCCTCGGTGTGGAACTCGTATGTCCTTGGTCCGACCAAGCCGGCACTGTTCACCGCGAGCACGAGTCTCGGCAACCTCCAGCCCGAGCTCGCGGTCGGTCACGGTGACCTCGTGGAAGGGGAAGCCGGGTGGATGGTGGAAGTCGATCTCGATGCCGGGCTGAAGTGGAGCGACGGGACACCGATCACGTCGGCTGACATGGTCTTCACCTTCGAGTCCGTCCGCAGCCTGGAATTGGGCGGAAGCTGGGCCGAGGCATTCCCGGAGACGGTGAGGTCGATCGAGGCAGATGGCACCCACGGCATCAGGATCCACTTCACCGAACGACCGCGATTGGCAGTCTGGCCCCATGGCGTCGGCACCGCACCGATCATGGCCGCCCATGTCTGGGAAGATTCCATCGACGGCATTTCCGCTCAGGACCTCTACGACCTCCCCGGTGGCAGAGACGTCGGGGGAGGACCACTGGCCATCTCGTCCATCGGCGAAGACCTCATCGTCAGCACCAGGAACGACGGCTACCCCAACGCCGACACTCCCGACGTGGTCCGGTATCAGGTCTTTCCAGACGAGGCATCAGCACTCGCCGCGCTGGTCGATGACGAGATCGACTATTTGCTCAGCCCGAAGGGGCTCACCGAACACCAGATCGAAGACCTGGAGGGCGCCCCCGGGGTCGAGTTGCTCCACAGCCCGGGCAACAACATCCGCTACCTCGGCTTCAACCTGACCCGGACACCGATGTCAGATCCGGCATTCCGGATTGCCTTGGCATCGCTGGTCGATCGTGGGCAGCTCGCCGAGGCGATCACTCACGCCACCGTCGCTGCCCGTGGGATGATCCCCGCGGCCAACACCCAGTGGTTCGACACCGAGGCGGCAGCAGCGAATGCCGAGAGATACGGCGGCGAGCTGGAGAAGCGTCTGACCCGTGCGGTCGAGGTGCTCGAAGACGCCGGCTACACGTGGGAGACCCCCCCGGCCATCGACGAGGAGGGCGAGCCGGTTCCGGGAGAAGGTCTCACCGTTGACGGGGCACCCACCCCTACCTTGACCATCCTCACCCCGGGCGATGCCTACGATCCCGCCCGCGCCCTGTATGCCCGTGCCATCGCTGACACTCTTGGGATCCTGGGGTTCGAGACTCGACCGGTGGAGACCGACTTCGACACGGTCGTCGACCTGGCGTTCACCCCCGACGACGAGGGAGATCTCCACTACGACATGTACCTCCTCGGCTGGACCCTGGGCAACCCGGCCCTTCCCGGCTTCTACGGGGCTCTCTTCTCGACGGAAGGGTCGATGAACAACACCGGGTATGCCAGCGAGGCGTTCGAAACCGCCTACGCCACCTTTGTGCGGGCTTCGGATGTCGAGTCGGCTCGCGAGGCGCTCTGGGAGATGGAGGCGATCTTGAGCGCTGATCTTCCGTATCTGCCTCTCTACAGCAGTGAGATCGTCGAGGTCTACCGGGCCGACCGGGTGCTCTTCGATGTCGATCCCGGGCTGGGTGGGGTCCAGGGACGTCTCGGGGGCATCCGGGACGTGAAGTCGGTGAACTGAGAGCTACTCTCGCCCGGTGACCGAAGAGCAGGTCTCCAACCGGGTCTTCACGATCCCCAACGTCATATCATTTCTCCGCCTGGCGGTCATCCCCCTCTTCTGGTGGTTGGTTCTCGGAGCTGAGGAGATCGCTGCAGCCACCATCCTCTACGCCGTGGTGGCCACCACCGACTGGGTGGACGGCTATCTGGCACGACGTCTCAACCAGGTGACCAGGCTGGGCAAGGCTCTCGACCCGGTCGCCGACAGGCTGATGATCACCTCGGCTGTGATAGCCGGCCTCATCGGGGAGATCGTCCCGCCGGTGATCGGCATCACCCTGATCGTCAGGGAGGTGTACATGGCGGTGGTCGCCTTCGCTCTGGTGGCGAGACGGGGCGGGACCCTGGCGGTGAGAGGGCTGGGAAAGGTGGCCACCTTCGTGATCTACTCCGCGATCGGATGGTTCTACATGGCCGAGATCCCGTTTCTCCCCTTTCTCACCCGGCCCCTCGCCTGGGTTGTGGGGATCGGCGGGCTCATCCTGTACTGGGTCACCGCGATCCAATACACCGGTGACGCCCTCCGCGTGGTGTCAGAGTTAGAGTCGGCCGCCAGCCCCGAGGAGAGTTGATGAACACACCGGAAGATCTCCACTACACCGACGAGCACGAGTGGATCCGCCCCGTAGACGAAACCACCGTGCGCATCGGCATCACCGACTATGCACAGGACCAGCTCGGCGACGTCGTCTACGTGGAGCTACCCGAGTCGGGCCGGGAGGTCGCCAAGGACGACCTCCTGGTCGAGATCGAGAGCACCAAGTCCGTCGGAGAGGTTTACGCGCCCTTCGGAGGAACCATCGCCACGGTGAATGACAAGGTCGCCGAGAGCCCAGAGCTGGTGAACGCCAGCCCCTATGACGAGGGCTGGCTGGTCGAGATCGAGGTGAGCGGGGAGATCGACACCTCAGGACTGCTCGACGCCGCGGCCTACAGAGACCTCACCGAGTAGGCGTCGCGGGTGCAGCCGCGAACTACCTAAGATCTCACTTGTGACGGAATCCGAAGGCAGAGAAACCAACGAGCCCGAACCTGAGGTAGAGGTCGAGACCGACCCCACCGTGGTCTATATGCCCATCGCTGATCGGGCGGAGCACCCGCTCAGCCCCGATGAGGCTGCCCACATCGAGGGTCTCTCGGGATATGCCCTCGTCGTCGAGAAGGGGCCGCGCACCGGGATGACCTTCATCCTGCGGGACGGGAACACCACCGTGGGCCGACATCCCGAGAACGACATCTTCCTCAACGATGTCACGGTGTCCCGGCACCACTGCCGGTTCGTCACCAACCTCGACACTCTCACCGTCGAGGACAGTGGCTCCACCAACGGCACATACGTGAACGACGAGCGGGTCGACAGCGCACGGCTCGAGGCGGGGGACGAGGTCCTGGTGGGCCGGTTCCATTTCATGGTCGCCCACGGTGATGCCTGAGGTCGATCTCCTCAGCATCGGGGAGGTGATCAATCTCCTCCGCGACGACTTCCCGGACGTCTCGGTCTCGAAGATCCGGTTTCTCGAGAGCCAGGGTCTCATCGACCCGGACCGGTCCGGTAGCGGGTACCGCCAGTTCGACAACACAGACGTAGCCCGTCTCCGCTTCATCCTCCAGCAGCAGCGCGACCATTTCCTCCCTCTCAAGGTGATCAAGTCGAAGCTGACCCTCTGGGAGCGAGGAGAGGACGTGTCCGGCGCCTCGACGGCGTCCACCCAGAGTCTCGACCAGCACGGGGAGCCGTTGGCCCGCTCGGAGCTGTTGAAGAGGTCCAAGCTGGAGGACGACGATTTAGATGCGCTCATCGACATAGGCTTGATCCGGCCGATCCGGGATTCGGTGGTGTTCCCACCGGAGGCAGGGATCGTCGCCATGGAGGCCAAGCGTCTCTTGGACCAGGGTTTGGAGGCGCGTCACCTACGCACCGTCAGGCTCTCATCAGAGCGAGAAGCAGACCTTCTGATGCAACTCGTGGCACCACTACTCAAGGCATCCAACCCCGAGGCGAAGGCGAGAGCCAAGGACCTGCTGGAGTCGACATCCGACTCGGTGCAGGCGATGCACCGCGCCTTGCTGGCCGCGGAGCTCAGACAGCACCTGAAGTCATGAGAAGAGCGGTTGGTCTGGCCGTCATGGCCGCCGTGTCGACGATCTTGTTCGCCCTACCGGCGGGAGCGACCGGGTTCGTGTTCCCCATCCACAACCAGGATGGGTTCCCGCATGATGGCCCGCCACCGGTGACGGCTTCGGCGTGGATCGTCTACGACGAGCTCACCGACACGGTGCTCGCCGAGCGCAACGCCGACACCCCTAGTCCCATGGCCTCGATCACCAAGATCATGACCGTCGTGGTGGCCCTGGAGAACGGGAACCTCGACGACCCGGTGTTGATCTCCGAGGACGCCGCCGCCGCCGGCGGACAGGAGATCGGCCTGGTGGCGGGGGAGACGGTGAGTCTCGGAGCGTTGGTGCGAGCCGCACTGATCCGGTCGGGAAACGACGCGGCCGCGGCGATCGCCGAGCACATCGGGGGGTCGATCGATGGCTTCGTGCGGATGATGAACGAGCGGGCCACCGAGCTGGGCATGGACAACACCCATTTCGTCAACCCCCATGGGCTCGATGCCACCGGCCACTACTCGTCACCGCGCGACATGCTCATCGTGGGAAGACACGGCATGTCGATGCCTGCGTTCGTCGAGATCGCCAGGGCGCGGATGATGGTCTTCCCCGACTCACCGAACGGGGTTCAGCGCTCGGCGAGCAACACCAACCGGATCCTCAACACGTACGAGGGCTCGATTGGGGTAAAGACCGGTGAGACCCCGCGGGCTGGCCTCACCTACGTCGGCGCCGCCGAACGTCACGGCAGACGGGTGTTCGCAGTGGTCTTCAATTCGATCGGGCAACGGTCGCACCTCACCGACGCCGTGGCCCTGTTCGACTGGGCGTTTCTCGACCTGAGCATCAACGGAACTCTCTACGCGGGGATCCCGTTTCAGCCTTCGTCTCCGCGGGTGGCGCCGTCGCCGTTGCTGGTGGAGGCGGCCGCGGAGACATTCATGCACACCACCGCTTTGGGCTTGTCGGCCGATCCGCCGTCGCCACCCGGGGACGAGCCGATCCCCGAGCCAGCTCCGGTGATCGACATCACGCGTCATCCCGATCCGGCACCACGATCACTGGTCAGCACGCTCACCTACTGGCTGGGGTTGATGGCGGGTAGCGAGGATGGTTGAGCCCGAGATCGCCGCGGAGGTCCTTCCCGAAGCCGAGATCAGGTCCCGGGTGGGAGAGTTGGGCCAGGCGATCGCACGGGACTATGAAAGAAGGGACCCGCTGTTCCTGATCATCCTGGTCGGGTCGATCCCCTTCGGGGCGGACCTGGTGCGAGCGGTCCCTTTCAACGCCGAGGTCGATTTTCTCGGACTGAATCGATACGGGGAGAGCGGGAAGATCGGGGTCACCCTGGACACCTCCACCCCACTCTTCGACCGCAACGTGATCATCGTCGAGGACATCATCGACACCGGTCTCACTCACGCCACTCTGCGGAGGATGATCCAGGACCGTGGAGCCGTTTCGGTGGCGACTGCCGCCCTCCTCGACAAGACCCGGCGACGTCTCAGCGACGTGCCCATCGAGTATCGCGGCTTCGAAGTGGGTGATGAGTTCCTGGTTGGCTACGGACTCGACTGGCAGGGCCTGTACCGCAATCTCCGTTCGATCTGGGCGCTGTTCGACATGGAGAGTTTCGTCGATGACCCCGGGATCCTCGCCGGCGAGCTCGGCCAGCGATGACTGGTCTCATGGAGTGTCCTCCCGGCGGTGATAACCTCGCGTCATGGCCGATGACGGAGCTGCAATCCCTCTCGAGATCGTTGGTGTGAGGCTCGAACTGCCCTCCAATCAGCCGATCGTGCTGCTCAAGGAACAAGAAGGCACCCGCTACCTGCCGATATGGATCGGGGCCAGCGAGGCGACCGCCATCGCCACGGCAATGGAGGGAATCGAACCACCCCGTCCGCTGACCCACGACCTGATGCGGACCGTGATCGACGCGGTGGGAGCCCTGGCGGTGCGAGTCGTCATCACCGAGATGCGTGATTCCATCTTCTTTGCCGACCTCGCCCTGGACGTGTCTGGTAAGGAGGTGAAGGTCTCTGCCCGGCCATCGGACGCGATCGCTCTGGCGGTGCGCACCGGGACCCCGGTCCTGGCGGCGCCCGACGTCCTCGACGAGGCCGGTGTGCACTTCGAGGACGAGGACGAAGAAGAAGAGGTTGCTCGCTTCCGCGAGTTCCTCGAGGAGGCGACCGTGGAGGACTTCCTCGGAGGAGAACAGGCCTGAGGCCGTCATCGCTCTGAGTTTTCCACAGGAAAACATTGACACCGGGTCGAGTGTCGAAGTAGCTTGCCTGTGGCGGAGTTACACTCATGTAACCCGGAGGAGTCATGAACAACGAGCGGGAAGTGGCGGGGTATCGCGCCCCACAGGTGTGCAGCCTGGTCGGTATCACCTACCGACAGCTCGACTATTGGGCGCGCACGGGGCTCATCATCCCCAGCATGCAGCAAGCTCACGGCTCCGGGTCACAACGGGTCTACTCGTTCACCGACGTCGTACAGCTCAAGGTGATCAAGAATCTCCTCGATGCCGGTATGAGCCTCAAGAAGATCCGTTCGGCGGTCGAGATCCTGCGTTCCGAGCTCGACTCGGAGCAGCCGCTGGCCGACGTGACACTGCTCAGCGACGGACAGACCATCTATGCCGCCCACTCCGATGAGGAAGTGGTGGACGTACTCCGCAAGGGACAGGGTGTGTTCAGCATCGCCATCGGCCCGGTCCAAGACCAGGTGGAGGGTGCGATCCATCAGTTGTTTCCGGACGATGAACAAGAGCTAGCCGGGGTGGCGGAATTAGGAGCCCCCTGAACACCGAACACCCGACTGCCCACGAGGTCGAGTTCGCTCACAACAGTGAGCGGCAGTTCGCACTCCTCCTCGACTTCTACGGGGTGCCCTGGGAGTACGAGCCCCGGAGCTTTCCCATCGAGTTCGAGGACGGTGAGCCGACCAAGTTCTTCCAACCCGACTTCTACCTGCCGGACGACGACATGTTCATCGAGATCACGACGATGAACCAGAAGCTGGTCACCAAGAAGAACAAGAAGATCAAGCTGCTCAAGAAGTACCACCCCGATATCAAGTGCAAGATCTTCTACCAGCGCGACTATCTGCACCTGGTGGTGAAGTACGGGTTGGAGGAGCCTGACCATCTCGAGGAAGTGGTGGCACCCACGCGGATGCCCGGCCGACCCGAGATCGTCCGCCTGGAGGACAGGGGAGAGCGCCTCATCGGATGAGGCGGTCGCCACTCCACGACCTGAATGAGAACCTCGGGGCGCGCTTCGTCGGCTTCGGCGGTTGGCAGATGCCGGTCCAATACGAGTCGGTCCTGGCGGAGCATCGCGCAGTCAGATCTGCCGCCGGGGTGTTCGATGTGTCCCACCTGGGGCGATTCGCGCTCCACGGAGCGGGAGCCCACGCTGCCATCAGGCGGCTCATGTGCAACGACATCGACCGGATCGAACCGGGCCGGTGCCAGTACACCATGGTCTTGAACGAGGCGGGAGGGATCGTGGACGACCTGATCGTCTGGTGGCGCGGAGAGGGTGGCTACTGGGTGATGCCCAACGCCGCCAACCACGACCGCGTGATGGGTCTCTTCGGTTCCGAGCCCGACTGTGACGTCGATGATCTGCAGGGCAGTACCGTCTTCCTGGCGGTTCAGGGGCCGGATGCTCCTGGCCTGATGGACGACGTGGTCGGGGAGAGACCCGGTCGTTTCCGAAACGTCGTGACCCAAACCCCACATGGAGTCGTGTCCATGGCCGGGACCGGCTATACGGGCGAGGTGGGAGCGGAAGTTTGCGCCGATGCCGACACCGGTGCCCGTCTCATGACGGCGTTCGTCGACGCCGGGGCCTCACCGTGCGGTCTCGGGGCGCGTGACACACTGCGTCTGGAGGCGGGTCTGGCACTCTGGGGCGAGGACATCGAAGAGACCACCACCCCGTTCGAGGCCGGTCTCGACTTCGCGGTGTCGATGGGCCACGAGTTCGTCGGCCGAGAGAGGCTCGCCGAGCAGCAGCAGAGGGGGCTAGAGCGGAGATTGGCGGGTTTCGTGCTCGACGGGAGGGGCATTCCCCGGCACGGCTACGAGATTCGTGCGTCTGGGGGAGGAGCGGGCAAGGTGACATCGGGCAACATCAGCCCGATCCTCGACACCGGAGTGGGGCTGGCCTACCTCAGCCCTCCCCAGGAGTCAGGAGAGAGGATCGAGGTGAAGATCCGTGAGCGCTGGGTATCCGGGCGGGTGGCCGAGCCACCGTTCCACGTGATGTCATGAGCAAGCCGAGGCGAGATCGCCCAGAGATGCCCGATGGCTACGGAGTGGAGCAGGCAGACGAGTTCGTGTCGTGGGAGACGATCGAGGCCAAGCTCCGTGATAGTCACCACTATTGGCTGTCGACCACCCGTCGCGACGGGCGCCCCCACGTGGTCCCGAGATGGGGTGTGTGGCTCGACGGTCGTTTCTGGTACGACGGCTCACCGGAGACGTTGCATGCACGAAATCTCGAGCGTGACCCGCACTGTGTCCTCCATCTGGAGAGCGGGGAGCAGGCGACCATCGTCGAGGGCGAGTCAGCGCGGGCGGACCCGATCCGGGGCGAACTGGGCGATCGGCTCGCCGCCGAGTTCGCCCGGAAGTATGCACCCAAATACACGCCTGCGCCCGACTCGTGGGCGGATTCGATAGCCGGTGGAATGCGAATGCTCACACCGGTGAAGGCCCTTGCCTGGACTCGGTTCCCCAATGACGTGACGCGGTATATCTTCTAGACATGGCTACCAGCACCCGCGCCGTGCCCCATCCCGAGATCGGTACCGAGTTGGTCCGGGACTGGGCGCCCGAACAGGACCCGCAGGCCTACATAGTCTTGGTGCACGGGTTGGCGGAGCACTCAGGCCGATACCAGCGGACCGGAGCGCTTCTCGCCGAGGCGAGATTCCACGTACGCGGGTTCGACCTCATCGGCGCCGGTGGAAGCGGGGGGCGACGCTGGCATGTCGACGACTGGGGCAGCTACCACGATCAGATCGCCACCCATGTGACGTGGGCGCGAGAACAGGGCAAGCCGGTGGTGCTCATGGGTCACTCCCTGGGCGGGGCGATCGCCCTCGGCTATATGTTGAGCGACCGGCCGGTTCCCGACCTAGCCGTCCTCTCTGCCCCTGCCCTGGCCGGAGCCGACGGATGGCAGAAGAAGGTGGTTCCCTTGCTCGGGAGGGTACTGCCGAAGTTGGCGTTGCCCAACCCGGTGCAAGGCGAGCACCTCTCGCGAGATCCGGAGGTGGCGAGGGCTTACTTCGCGGATCCCCTGGTGACCGCCAAGGCCACGCTGGGATTCGGGTCGGAGGCGCTGGCCGAGATCGAGCGCCTCAACCGGGAGCTCGATCAGCTCGACACACCCTGTCTGGTCATCCATGGCGGTGACGACAAGCTGATACCCACCTGGTGCACCGAGACGCTCGGCGAGGTTGGCTGTGTCGATCGCAAGGTCTACGCAGGGCTCCGGCACGAGACCATGAACGAGCCGGAGGGCCCGGAGGTGGTGGCAGACATCGCGTCGTGGATCGAGTCCAGCCTGGAGCGTCTGTCCGGCTCACCCGGCCCAGCGCAGGAGGACCTTGCCTGACTCGGCACTGGTGATGGCGGCGAAAGCCTGGTCGTAGTCGGCAGCGGCGAAGCGATGGGTGACCACCGGCGAGATGTCCAGACCCGACTCGATGAGGACATTCATCTTGTACCAGGTGTCGTACATCTCCCGCCCGTAGATCCCCTTGATGTTCAGCATGTTGAAGATCACCGTGCTCCAGTCGATTGCATAGTCCTGGGTCGGAATCCCGAGTAGGGCGATGTTGGCCCCATGGATGGTGTTGGCCAATATGTCCTGCATCGCTGCCGGGTTGCCCGACATCTCCAGAGCGACGTCGAACCCCTCCAACATGCCCAGCTCCTTCTGGATCTGACCCAGGTCCTCTTCTTGGATGTTGACGGCCCGGGTGGCCCCCATCTCGACTGCGATGTCGAGCCGGAACGAATTCACGTCTGTGATCACCGTGTTCCGGGCGCCGGCGTGGCGGACCACGGCAACCGCCATCAGCCCAATCGGGCCGGCCCCGGTGATCAACACGTCCTCTCCGAACACCGGGAACTTGAGCGCCGTGTGCACTGCATTGCCGAAAGGGTCGAAGATGGCCGCGATCTCGGGGTCGATGTCGTCGAGATGACGCCAGACATTGGTCTTGGGCACCACGACGAAGTCGGCGAACGCCCCCGGGATGTTGACGCCGAGACCGCGCGGTTGTTGACAGAGGTGACGTCTTCCGGCCAGGCAGTTACGACAGTGGCCACACACCACATGGCCTTCGGCACCAACCAACTCACCTTCGGCAAAGCCCGAGACGTTGGATCCCAACTTCTCGATGTGCCCAGAGAACTCGTGTCCGACTGTCATTGGTGCTGGGATCGCGGTTCGCGCCCACTCGTCCCACTCATAGATGTGGAGATCGGTGCCGCAGATCCCCGTGGTGTGCACCCGGATCAGGACTTCATCCGGTCCCGGCTCCGGGGCCGGTACATCCTCGAGGCGAAGACCCATCTCGTCGGGATGCTTGACCAGGGCTCTCATGTGCCGGGCGGGACGGGCATCATCACACCGTAACCAGTCAGCAGATCCCGAATGTGAGCGAGGGAGAGGTGGTCAGGGTCTGTCCGACCACGCAGAAGCGCTCGGTGAGACCGATGAGGGTATCGATCTCATCCTGGTCGACGTCGGTGTCGAGGTCGAAGGTAACCCGAATAGCCTCGAATCCGACCGGGGACTCTCGGCTCACCGCCAGGGTCCCTCTGAAGTCGAGATCGCCTTCGACGCGCACCGTCCCCCCGTTGAGCTGGATCCCGAGAGAGGTGGCGACCGAACCCAGCGTGACTCCGGCACAGGCGGCGAGAGCCTCGAGGAGCATGTCGCCCGAGCACAGAGCAGTCCCGTCCCCGCCGGTGGCGGGATGGAGCCCGGCCTCGGCGATCGCCCTGCCGGTCTCGACCGAGCAGGTGATCCCCTCACCCAGTGTGCCGGTGGCGGTGAGGGTGACCCGGGCGGCATCGGGATCGTGCTGATATCTCTCTTTGAGCGGTCGCTGGATCGTCTTGAGTGTCTCTCGGTCCATGGTGGATCTCCAGGGCACGACCCTACCGCACGGCATCCCGACGAATGGGTCGTTCGTTGTGCCACGATTGAGCCCATGGAGTCGCTCTCCGGACAGCTGCTGGTGGCTACGCCGAGGCTGATCGACCCCAACTTCTATCGGACGGTCGTGCTTCTCCTGCAGCACGACGAGGAGGGATGTGTAGGTGTCGTCCTCAACCGGCCCACCGAGGAGCCGGTGGGCACCCACCTCCCCGACTGGAGTGAGCATGTGCCCGAGCCGAGATCCGTCTACTACGGGGGACCGGTCGACCCCACCATCGCCATCGGGCTCTCCCTCGCTCCCGGCGGCATGCCCACAGGTGTGCCCGGTTTGAGCCTGGTCGACCTGACAATGCCGCCCGATGAGGCCAGATACCCGGTTCGGATCTACTCGGGATACTCGGGGTGGGGAAGCGAGCAGCTCGAGGCGGAGATCGCCACCGGGTCGTGGTACGTGGTGCAGGCTTCGCCCGACGACCCCTTCGACAGCGGGGAGGGGATGTGGCAGAGGATCCTGCGTCGCCAACCTGGATTCCTCGCCGCGGTGTCCACTTTCCCCGAGGACCCCACGCTCAACTGATCTCCTCCGGAACACCTGGTTCCCCCGTGTTGGCGAATCTGGTGTCACCCAAAACCGTGTTCCGCTGCGTCATAGGGCATGATCACGGCCACAGGCGTGATGGACAACGAGACGGTCTACCGAAACTACAGCGCGGAGTTGACCAGGTATGCCACCGGTCTGGTGGGGCCGTTCGACGCGCCCGACGTGGTGACAGATGCCTGTCTCAAGGCGTTCGAGTCACGCCGCTGGCCGGAGGTGATCGATCACCGTGCCTATCTCTACCGGACCGTGTTGACGGTGGCTCACGATCATCATCGCCGGACATCGTCGCGCCGGCTCCGGGAGATGAAGGCGGCGGGGCGTGACCAGGTGCCCGACTTTGCTGCCTCGATCGACGTGGAGGTGCTGGATGCCGTGGGACGGCTCTCGGTCCAGCAGCGAGCGGCGGTCTTTCTCACCTATTGGGAGGACCTGCCACCCGAGGTGGTGGCGGAGCGGATGGGTGTGGCCATCGGAACCGTCAAACGTCATCTGAATCGCGCCCGGAAACGACTCGGGGAACTGTTGTCATGAGCTACGAGAAGAAGATCAAAGAGCTGATGGACCGGCTGGTGGCGATGTCACCCGAGCCGCCACCGTATCCAGAGGAGACGCCGATGGTTCGACCCGACACCACGAAGACTGCCCGTCCTGCCCTGGTCTTCGTTGCCGCGGTGGCGGTGGTCGCCTTGCTGGCCGTCCCGTTGTTGCTGTTCACCGGTGGTGACGACCCGATCTTGGTGGGAAGCACGACGACGACCACGACGACCAGCACGACTCTGTCAACGACGACATCGACAACGGGTCCTACGACGACCTCCACGGTCGTGCCGGGCACGACGACGACCGAGCCGGTCGAAGGGTCCGTGTGGACCGGCGTGGTGTATCTCTATCAGTCCCCGGAGGACAGTTTCATCGGCAACCCGGCGCTCGTGCCTGTGAGCCTCGAGGTCACCGCGCCATCAGGGACGTTCAGCGATCACACGCAGTTCGACGGAGTGCTGACCCTGCTGGCGGAGGAGGGGATAGAGCTCCCCGAGCCGTTTGAGAACGCCACTCCACCCGAGGTTCAAGTGGTGTGGTGGGGAGAGGAGAACGGTATCGTCCGACCTGACATGAACGAGGCATTCCTTGCCGGGGCGGGAGGGCTCCTGGCCGACATGACGATGCTCAACCAGCTCATCTACAGCGTGACGTGGATGAATGCCGATGCAAGCGTGCTGTTCACCGTCAACGACGAGCCGGTCGAGGCATATGGCTCAGAAGGTCTCGATCTCACTGACCCCGTTGGGCGGGACAGCTTCCTCGACCACCTGCACACCATCAACCTGACCAGCCCGATCACTCGGCAGGCTGATGGCACCTACCTGGTCGAGGGCATCGCCAACGTGTTCGAGGCCACGCTCAACGTCGCCGTGGTCGACCGGGCTGGTGAGATCGTCCATGAGGAGTTCGTGATGGCAACCTGCGGGACCGGGTGCTGGGGTGAGTTCTCGACGAGAATCGACGCGGGGCTGATCGTCCCCGGGGAGACCTCCTTGAGGGTCTTCACCTACTCCGCCCAGGACGGGTCACCGATCGACGTGATCACCGTTCCGATACCGGAGGGTGACCTCTGGCGGTTCACGGTGGGGCAGTAACCACAGGGAATCGACGAGAGGAGGCCTACTCTGTCCCCCCATGACGGCCAGCATCGTTCCCCGGCTCCGCCCCAGCCTCAAGCGGCAATCGCCGGGTCTGAGTGTCGAACGTGGGCTCTGGACCGATGGGACCACCGTCGTCGTCGGTGTCGACGAGGTGGGTCGGGGGGCATGGGCAGGTCCCATCTCGGTGGGGGTGGCCGTGGTGCCACGGGACCGGCGTGTCTACAAGATCCGTGACTCCAAACTCCTCAACGAGGAAGAACGCGAGGCCCTGTTCGAGCGGGTGGGCAATTGGGTCGAAGCGTGGGCGGTTGGGCATGCCAGCCACACCGAATGCGACGAGCTGGGGATGTCAGACGCGCAACGTCTCGCCGCCCGGCGAGCGCTCGTGGGTCTCGGTGTCATCCCGGATCACGTTCTCGTCGACGGGAACTGGGACTTCGTCGGCGGAGCGACGCGGATCGTCCGCGGTGACCGCACCTCGCTGTCCATCGCCGCCGCCTCGATCCTGGCCAAGGTGACCAGAGATCGGATCATGCGTGAGTTGGCACCCCACTACCCGGGTTACAACTTCGAGGGGAACAAGGGATATCCGTGCCCCACCCACAAGGCCAACCTGCAGGCGTTGGGGCCGAGCGCCATCCATCGCCGGTCGTGGGTATTCATGGACCACCTCGCCTGGAATGGGATCCAGCGCTATCACCGGCCCGACCCCCAGCCGGAGCTGCCTTTCATGCACTAACTCCGATCCGACAGCATCAGGTCGGCGGCGCGGGCGGCGATCATCATCGTGGCGGCGTTGATATTCCCGCTGACCACCCTTGGCATCACCGAGGCATCGACGACCCGGAGCCCTTCGACACCTGTCACCCGCAACTCCGGGTCCACCACGGCGCCTTCATCGCTCCCCATCCGACAGGTACCCGCCGGGTGGTAGAGGAGCTCCACGTTGTCCCTCAGGTACTCCTCCATCTGCTCTGAGGAGGTCACCCCGGCCCCCGGCTTCAGCTCCGGGCCGCGGTAGTCGTCGAAAGGAGTCTGCGCCGCGATCTCACGGGCCAGCTCGATACCTCTGACCATGGCCTCCACATCTCGGCGGGCGGCGAGACAGTTGGTCTTGATGGCCGGTGGTGTCGCCGGGTCGGCGGAGCGGGCGAGTACTTCACCCCGGGACTCCGGGTTGACCAAAACCGGTCCCAGGGTGAAGGCGTGCCCGTCGTGGTGATCGAGACCGTGGTTGTCGAAGTTCACCGGTGCGAAGTGGTACTGCAGGTCGGGCTCGTCGACGTCGGATGACGACTTCACAAAGGCGCAGGCCTCGGCCACGGGCGAAGTGAGGCGGCCCGATCGGGCCAGCAGCCACTTGGCCAATTCGTAGAGGTTGTCCGCGTGGTCGAGAGTGTCCGCGAGAAGCGAGTCGTAGATGACGGGGACCGCAGGGTGATCTTGCAGGTTCTGGCCAACCCCACGGCTTTCCACGATCGGCTCGATGCCAATGGACCTCAGATGATCAGGGTCTCCGATGCCGGACACCTGGAGCAGGTGCGGCGACCCGAAGGCGCCGGCGCTGAGGACCACTCCTGCCTCCGCTTCGACGCGGCGTTGAGCACCGTTGTGCAGGTACTCGACTCCCGTCACCCGGTCAGCGGAGATCACCAGTCGGGTGGCCAGTGCTCGGGTGACGACGTGGAGTGTGGGACGTCGCATCGCGGGACGGAGGAAGGCGTCGGCCGCTGACCATCGCCGTCCACGCTTCTGAGTCACCTGGAAGAACCCCGTCCCCGTCTGGTCCGCTCCGTTGAAGTCTCGATTCGGCGCGATCCCGGTGGCGATGGCCGCTTCCACGAAGCGATGACTCAGGGAGTGGGGCCGCCGGATGTCTCCGACCACGAGCGGGCCCGAGCCACCATGGAAGGCGTCGGGGCCGCGAGTGTTGGATTCCATGGCCTTGAAGTAGGGGAGAACAGAATCCCACCCCCAGCCGACCGCGCCATCGTCTTCCCAGCCGTCGAAGTCCGACGGTCGCCCTCGGACATAGAGCATCGCATTCATCGAGCTCGAACCCCCCAGCATCCGCCCCCGTGGCAGATAGAGAGACCGTCGAGAAGCGGCGGGCTCCGGCTCGGTGGCGTAAGCCCAGTCGCGTTCGGTCTTGAACAGCTTCGAGAAGGCCGCCGGGACGGCGACCTCGGGCGACCGGTTGCTTCCCCCAGCCTCGAGCAGGATCACGGTGTGCCGGGCAGAGAGCGCACCGGCGAGGACACATCCGGCCGATCCGGCCCCGACGATGACGTAATCGGCCACCAGGCGCGCCAAGTTAGCCCTCTTGTCGCTAGCTTGCGTGTGGGGCTGGCGCGCACAGCACCCAGGGGACACTGGAGATTGGGGCGGGTTTGGCCGATAACAATGAGGTGACTTCGACCATTGGGGGGATCGAGGAGCTGTTTCGGCGGCTCCCCGTGGCTCTCTATCGTTCGGCACCGGATGGTGCTCTCCTCGCCGCGAACCCGGCGTTTCTGGACTTGCTGGGGTACGAAAGCTTCGAACAGCTGTCTGAGGAGGTGGCTTCGGTCGAGAGCTTCTACATCGACAGCTCTCTCAGAGGCCAATGGCTCGACCGCATCGTGGAGTCAGGGGAGATACTAGATTTCGATCTCGAGCTGCGACGACGCGACGGTTCGACGGTGTGGGTCCAGGACACCGCCAGGGCAGTGCTCGACGAGAAGGGTCGTCTTCTGTACTGCGAGGGCGGGCTGATCGACATGACCGAGAAGGTGAAGGCGCGCCGGGCCCGTGACGAGTTCGTCGCCACGGTGTCTCACGAGTTGCGAAATCCGATGTCCGCGCTCCTGGGTCTCGCCCATGAGCTGGCCAACGACTACGAGAGCTTCAGTGACGCGGAACGCAAGGAGATCGCCGACGTCATGGCCCGCCAGGCAGAAGACGCTTCCTGGATCATCGAAGACTTGCTGGTGGCCTACCGGGAGGACGTGAGCCGGGTCACAGTGCTCCCTGAGCCGTTCGACGTCGGCGACGAGGTGCGCCGCGTGTTGGAGACTGTGGAGCACCCGGTGACCTACGAACCAGAGGTTGGGGCTACCCGGGTCTATGCCGACCCCCGGCGCACCCGTCAGATCTTGCGCAATCTGGTCAGTAACGCAATCCGCTATGGAGGGGATGAGGTGAAGGTGACCACCCGGAGACGCGGCGATAGCGCGATCGACATCCTGGTCTGTGATGACGGGGAGCCCCTCGACCCCGACGACGCCCAGAGGATCTTCGAGTCGTACGAACGGGGCCGAGGGCGGCTCGACCCCCGATCCGTGGGTCTGGGGCTATCCGTGGCACGCAGGCTCGCCGGGCTGATGGGCGGTGGGATCGTCTACGGGCACGACGGGGGCTATTCGTCATTCATAGTCACCCTCCCGGCCGCCTAGCCTGATCCCGATGCGTGTCCTGGTCACAGGGGGAGCCGGCTTCATCGGCAGCCACACCGTCGTCGCCCTCATGGACGCCGGGCACGAGGCTGTGGTGGTCGACAATCTGTCGAACGCCCGGGTCTCTGTGATCCGACGCATCGGTGAGATAACCGGCACGGCACCGGAGTTCCACGAGACCGACATCCGTGACCAAGAGAGCTTGGCGAAGATCGCCAGCGAAGGGTTCGACGCCTGCATCCACTTCGCTGCATTGAAGGCAGTGGGGGAGTCGGTGAAGAATCCGATCCTCTACTACGAGAACAACGTCGGGGGGACGATCGCCCTGGTCGATGTGCTCCTCGACGCCGGGGTCGACAACTTCGTCTTCAGTTCGTCGGCCACGGTATACGGCGATGCTGCGTCACCGATGCGCGAGGACATGCCCATCGGCGCGGCGACCAACCCATACGGCTGGACCAAGATCATGATGGAACAGACCCTGCGTGACCTAGCGGTCGCCCGGCCGGAGTGGAGTGTCACGCTCCTGCGGTATTTCAACCCGGTCGGGGCCCACCCTTCGGCACTGATCGGGGAAGATCCCAGAGGAGTTCCGAACAACCTGATGCCATACGTGGCGAAGGTGGCCGCGGGCCAGCTTCCCAAGCTCAGGGTCTTCGGGGGCGATTATCCCACACGGGACGGGACCGGGGTGCGCGACTACATCCATGTGGTGGACCTCGCGGAAGGTCACGTGGCGGCGCTCGACCGCAAGGCCGGCGAACCGGGAGTGCACACCTACAACCTCGGGACGGGGCGTGGCCACACCGTGCTCGAGGTGGCGAAGACCTACGAGGAACAGTCCGGGCGTCCCGTCCCATACGAGATCGTGGGACGCCGCCCGGGCGACGTGGCCGAGAGCTGGGCCGACGTGACCAAGGCCGCTTACGAGTTGAGGTGGCGAACCACCCGTGACCTGACCGACATGTGCACCGACTCCTGGAACTGGCAGCAGAACCTCCGGTGAACCCACCAGGTCAGCCTCGATCGACCATGACCGACCTGGCAGCACGTGCCCGCTCCTGGATCGACGCCGATCCCGATCCAGCCACCCGTTACGAGTTACGACGGATCGTGGAAGCTGGAGATGTCGACGAGCTCGAGGCAAGGATGGGGCCCACCCTCGAGTTCGGGACCGCCGGCATACGCGGGGAGGTCGGAGCGGGCCCCGGTCGCGTCAACCGGGCAGTCGTCATCCGCACCACCCACGGACTCGCCCGATATCTGATGACCTCGGTCACCGAGAGGGTGGGGTCGGTGGTCGTGGGATTCGACGCACGGCCCACCAGCCGCCGCTTCGCCGACGATGTGGCAGGAGTCCTGGCAGCCGCGGACATACCTGTGGTCTTCTTTCCCGACTACACCCCAACTCCTCTGGTGGCTTACGCCGCGAAATACCTGTCTGCCTCGGCCGCGGTGGTCGTCACCGCCTCACACAACCCACCGTCCGACAACGGCTACAAGCTGTACGGCCCCGACGCGGTTCAGATCGTGTCACCCGTCGATATTGCCATCCAGAGGGAGATCGCCTCGGCACCGGACGCATCCGACATACCCCGGATCGAGGATGCATTTTCATCGGGTTCCCGGCTGGTGAGCCAGGTCCGTGCAGACATCATCGATCGCTATTGGGAAGAGGTGGCATCGACTCGGGCCCGGACCGACGGATCGGATCTGAGGATCGTGTACACACCCTTACATGGAGTCGGTGGTAACACCGTGTTCGACATCATGGGGCGGGCCGGGCACACCGGGATCAGGGTGGTGCCGGAGCAGGCGGAACCGGACGGAACCTTCCCCACCGTCGAGTTCCCCAACCCTGAAGAGCCTGGAGCCCTCGATCTCGCCCTTGACATGGCTCGTTCCGAGGGTGCCGACCTCGTCCTCGCCAACGACCCGGATGCTGATCGGCTCGCCGTGGTGGTCCCGTACACAGGGGAGTGGCGTCCGCTGTCGGGCAACGAGGTGGGAGTGCTCCTCGCCGACTACCTGCTGGGCAACGATCCCGATCCGACCTCCGCGATCGTGGCCAGCTCCATCGTCTCCAGCCCCATGCTCGTCGACATCGCCGGCGAATACGGTGCCCGCCACGAGTCGACACTCACCGGGTTCAAGTGGATAGTGCGCGCCGGGCTCGCGGTGGAGCAGGAGACCGGGGGCCACTTCGCATTCGGCTACGAGGAGGCACTGGGCTACACGGTGGGCTCGACGGTACGGGACAAAGATGGGATATCGGCGGCTCTCATCTTCACCGACCTGGTGGCGGACCTCGCTGACGCCGGTCGGTCGATCCTCGACGGTCTTCTGGGGTTGTGGCGACGTCATGGGATCTGGGTGAGCGCTCAGACATCGATCACGCGTCGCGGGCCCGAAGGTGTCCAAGACCTGAGCCAGGCGATCGAACGGCTCGGCGACGATCCTCCGGATGCGATCGATGGCCTGCCGGTGACTTCGGTGACCGACTACCGCAGCGGCGGCGCAACCCGCCCCGGATGGCTGGGAGAGCAGGCACTGATCGAGTTGAGCCTCGGTGGGCGGGGACGGGTCCTGGCGAGGCCGAGCGGAACCGAGCCCAAGCTCAAGGTGTACGTCGACCTCCGCGACGATGCCAGTTCCGATCCATTGCTGCAGCAGGCCGACCTGATGCAGCGTGCGCAGCGACTGGGGGAGACACTGAAAGCCACGCTCGGTCTCTAGCCGAGGGTCACTTCGGGTCGGTGCGCCCCCGTCTCGAATAGAGGTAGAGCCACCCGAGACCATGGAGCGCAACGCCGAACAGCAACACCAACGCCGCCTCGGAGTATCCGGCGACGAACGAGACGATCGCGGCGAGAAGCGCGGCAATCACCAACGCGGTACGCACTCCGTTCAAAGGCCCGAACATGGCACCGAGGTTACGCCGCATATCTCCCTACCCGTGCCAGAGTTGACCTTCCGATGAACCGACTGCCGGGTCTGCTGGCCCTGATTCTGTTCGCCACCGCATGCAGCGGGCTGGCGGTTCGATCAACTCCCGCTTCGATTCCCTCCAGCACCTCGACCACTCACCCCACGACCTCCACCACGATCGTGGAGCCGGCCACCACGACCACCGCACCCGCCGGCCCTCCCGTCGCCTGGATCGCTCCGAGCGGTGTTCCAGTCGCGGTGACGTCGGTGAACGGAGAGACGATCGAGGTCCTCACCCCCTGCGGTAACGAGGCCACCCTGACCGAAGGAATCCCGGTCTACGAGGTGGACGTGGTCATCGACCCCGGTCATGGTGGTCCTGTCGACACCGGGGCGGTGGGAGCCAACGGCCTCGCCGAGAAAGAAATCAACCTCCGTGTGGGCCTGGCGGTCCATGAGATCCTCTCCGAGCGTGGGATTCAATCGCTGCTCAGCCGGACCGGTGACTACCCGGTCCCGATCCGCACCCGTGCCGCCTTCTCCGACCTGGTGGGTGCAGACGCCCTGGTTTCGATCCACCACAACGCCCCGCGGGCGCCGGCTTCGGACATTCCTGGGGTCGAGATCTTTGTCCAGGACCAGAATCGGGAGTCGGCGCGTCTCGGGGGGCTGATCTATCAGAGCGCGATGGGCGCGCTCAGCCGGTTCGATGTCGCCTGGCAACGATCCCCGGATGCCGGGGTGATGACCGTGCTCAACCGCGAGGGGAGAGACGCCTACGGCATGGTGAGATTGCCCGAAGCGCCGAGTGCGCTCGTCGAGTTGGGATACATCGCCAACCCCGATGAGGCCGAACTGTACACAGATCCGGCCTACGTCTCGACCGTGGCCGCCGCAGTCGCAGAAGCCGTCGAGGCGTTCCTCACCTCGGATGAGATCGGGTCACCGCTGGTGGAGGGGCGCAACTTCGACCCCGCCCGAGGAGTGGGTCGTGATCGATGCATCGAGCCCGACCTGGAAGCCAGCCTCTATCCCGATGTCGTCGAAGTTTCGGTGGCCGGCGTCGACGGGGTCTACGACTTCGTGGTCACCATGAGCTCTGCCTATGGCAGTCCTGATCGTTACGCCGACGCTTGGCGTGTCGTAGGAGATGACGGTGTGGTCTACGGGTTTCGGCAATTGGCCTACGACCACGCCGACGAACAGCCCTCCACCCGGTCTCTGACCGGTGTGGAGATCCCACCGACGGTGGAGCGGGTTCGCATCGAGGGTCGTGACCTGGTCTCCGGGTGGGGTGGGGAGACGGTAGAGCTCATTCTTCCCTGATCTCGGGGGCGGTGGATCGGTCGCCCCACCATGGCCAGTGTCAGCCAGAGAACAGACCCGATATCACGATGAGAAGTATGTCGAAGGGCCCCTCACCGCCGAAGAGGCCGGTCACCCGAGTGGCCACGATGACGGCGAGAAACATCGTCGGAAGAGTGAAGGAGCACGAGCACGCCGAGTGGCAGCCTTCACCCGATCGTTGGCCGGTGTCGAGATCCCAGCGGACGGTTGAGTGGGGTACGTTATCGGCGTCGCGAACAGGTCTACGGATGGGGTGGGGGGGCCGTGGAGGTCACCCTGCCGTGATCCTTCCCGTGTCGGGTCGGCTCCCCGCTGTCGAAACGATCCGGGTCAGCCACAGGGCAACGATCACCATCAACACATGGATCATGATGTCAAAGACCCTGCCCCCATCGAAGGAAGATGAGACCCTGAGGGCGACGACGATGGCGACGAACACGGCGGGCATCGCCAGGATCGCCGAAATCAGCGGACGCCGGTGAGCTGACAAGCGCAAGGCGAGCCCCACTCCGAGTGTGGTCCCGAGACAGAGCGAAATCATCATTATCAACAAGGCCTGGCCCAGACCCTCCAGACCCGAGGAGGCGTTGGCATTGGCGATCGGGACCCCGGTTGCCGTCCCGACGAAGGCGCCGGCGAGGCCCCCGAGGGCGGTGGCCACCGCTCCGGGGGGCCGCAACAACTCTGATGATGCCATCACCGGCACAGTCTGCCAGGCAGCGGTCAGAGGGTGGTGGTTCCTCGTTGCCACGACGCGTACAGGGTTCCGTAGACACCGCCCTCGGCGACGAGCTCATCGTGTGAGCCGTCCTGAACCAACCGTCCCTCGTCGAAGACCAGGACCCGGTCGGCGGTCTCGGCCGTGGAGAG
The DNA here is from genome assembly GCA_964558575.1 of uncultured Acidimicrobiaceae bacterium. Lineage (GTDB taxonomy): Bacteria > Actinomycetota > Acidimicrobiia > Spongiisociales > ZC4RG35 > JANQRA01. The sequence goes on from CAZLEQ010000016.1 coordinate 46,474, forward strand.
GCGGTGGGCGATCGTCACCACAGTCCTCCCTCTGGTGAGCTGATTCAAGGCGCGGTTGATCCTGACCTCGGTGGCCGGGTCGACCGCAGAAGTGGCCTCGTCGAGGACCAAGAGGTCGGGGTCGGCGATGGCGGCGCGCACCAAGGTCACCAACTGGCGCTCGCCTACCGACAGCGACGCTCCTCGCTCGCCGACCGGGGTGTCGAGACCCTGGGACATCTCGGCGAGCCAGTCGGCCAGACCGAGGCGGTGGAACGCTTCCCGCAGTTCCTTCGTCGACGCCTCTGGTGAGCCCATGCGCACGTTGTCGGCGATCGTGCCCCGGAAGAGGATCCCATCCTGAGGCACCATGACCACCCGGTCGCGCAGAGAGTCGAATCGCACCTCACGCAGGTCGGCGCCACCTATCTCGACCTCGCCCCGAGTGGGGTCCATCAGCCGGGTGAGGAGCTTGGCGAAGGTGGTCTTGCCGGACCCGGTCTCACCGACGATGGCCACCCGCTGGCGAGGCGGGATCTCGACGTCGATGTCGCGCAGGGCTGGGTCGGCGTCGCCCTGCGCTGCCGTTGCACCGGGACGGGGATAACGGAACTCGACGTCGGTGAAGCGGGCACCGAGGGGACGATGGGGGAAGACGACCCCATCGGGCCCCGGGTCGGCAACGTCGGGAGCGATGTCGAGGATGTCGAGGACGCGGCTCCACCCGGCCACCGCGGTCTGCGCCTCGTTCACCGCCTCTCCCAAGAACTGAACCGGTTGGACGAATAGCTGCACCAGGAAGAGGAAGGCAACGACCGTGCCCACCGTGGTCGTGCCGTTGACGGCCAGGATGGTCCCGACCACCACCACTGCGGCCATCACGATGGCCGAGGACAGCTCACCGAATCCGGAGAAGGTAGAGGAGATGCGTCCCGCCCGGGTGCCGGCCCGGCGATGGTCCTCGATGGCCTGCTCCAGCCTCTCTCGAGTCCGCTTCTCGATACCGTAGGCGCGGATGACCGGGGCTCCCACCACCGTCTCGGCGATCAAGGCCAGCATCTGGCCCACCTTCTCACGCACTGTGAGGTAGGCGACCTCCAGACGGCTCTGAAAGAACTTCACCATGTAGAAGATCATTGGGATCAACGCCACGACTACCAAGCCGAGGTGAATCGACATCGCGAGCATCACCGCCAGGGCGAGTAGGGCCTGGAGACCGTTGACGAAAAGCATCAGACCCGCCCACTGCATGAACCGGCTGATCTGGTCGACGTCGGAGGTGACTCTCGTCACCAGGACACCCCTCTGCTCCGATGCCTGGTGCAACATCGAGAGATCGTGCACATGCCGAAAAGCCCTGATCCGTAGGCCCGATAGGGCCGTCTCCGCCACCCTCGCCAGCCTCAAGTGCATCCATCCGGTAGCGGCGCCGGTGACCATCACGGCAACGAACGCGAGGACGATCATCTGGATGACGAAGGTCATGTCGACCCCGTCCTCGCTGAACCCCCCGTCGACGATCTGTTGGATTGCTATCGGGACGACGACCCGCCCCGCGGTGGCCACGATGGCGATGGCGATGGTGCCCCCGAGCCCCCGTCTCAACTCCGGCGACAAGCTCAGCCCGCGCCTGATCGTCTTCATGGCGCCTCGCGCCCGGATCTCCTCGGTCGGGGGAGCGATGGTGATGGTCATGCCGGCTCCCTCTCGTAGGCGTCGATCAGCCCGCGGTAGGCAGCTAGCGATCGGTAGAGCTGCTGGTGAGTCCCACGGTCGATGACCCGGCCATCCTCGACGTAGATCACCTCGTCGGCGAGAACGATCGACGAGCGGCGGTAGGCGACGATCACCACCGTGGTGTCGAGCCGACGCAGTCCTTCGAGGATGGCGCTCTCGACTGCAGGGTCGACCGCCGAGGTGGCGTCATCGAGGACGAGGAGCCGGGGTCGGCGTATCAGTGCCCTGGCGATGGCCACCCTCTGGCGCTGGCCACCCGACAAAGAGACGCCGCGTTCGCCGACCACGGTGGCATAACCTCTCTCGAGTTTGATGATGAACTCGTGGGCCTGTGCCACCTTGGCGGCGGCGATCACCTGTTCTTCGTCGAAGCTCTCGTCGAGTGTGATGTTGTTGTAGATGGTGTCGTTGAACAAGAACGTCTCCTGGAAGACGATGGAGACGGACCTGGCCAGACTGTCCCGCTCCAGGTCCACCAGTGTGTGCCCATCGAGGCTGATCTGACCGGTGTCGGGGTCGAACAGCCGGACCATGAGGTGGGCGATGGTGGTCTTGCCGGAGCCCGTCGGCCCGACCAGGGCGACAGTCTTGCCCGGCTCCACCTGGAGGGTCACCGACTCGATTCCACGGTTGTCATCGTCTCCTTCGTCGATCGCGATGGCTGGGTGCGAGCCGAGGTCCCGAAAGGAAGACTCCGGGTAGGTGTAGGCGATGGAGTCCACGTCGGCGCCGGCGCCGCCTCCGGAGTCGGGGTGGCGGTCGCCGTAGACAACGCGCTCCCGCTCGTCGAGCACCGACTGGACGCGATGGAGGCCCACCACAGCACGGGGCAACTCCCCGAGCAACCACCCGAAGACCCGCATCGGCAGGGCGATGAGACGGAACAGATAGGCGAAGGTGACCAGGGCTCCCGGGGTGAGCAGACCCTGGTCGACCCGCCAGGCACCGACCAGGAGGACGGCGAGGATGCCGATGTTCGGGAGTGCCTCGATCATCGGGTCGAAGGCGGCGCGCAGCCGGCCCACTTCGACCATGCGGTCCCTCAACTCGTCGGAGCGTTCCCCGAAACGCCCGACCTCGTCGTTCTCCCGGCCGAGGGTCTTTACCACCAGGGCGGCATCGAACGACTCATGTGCGATGTCGGCCACTTCAGCCCGGAGACTCTGCGCCTCTGCGGCCACCGCCTTCATCTTGCGTTGGAAGGTGAGATTGACGAAGAACAGGGCTGGACCCACCAGGAAGCCGATCAACGCCAGGAACGGGTCGGTGAAGATGAGGATGATCCCCGTGCCCAGGAGCATGAGCACCACCCCAAAGGCCATGGGCAGGGGAGCGGCGATGAACGATGCCGCTTCCACGTCCTCGTTGGCGTTGGCGAGCAACTGGCCGGTGGGATGACGGCGATGCCACTCGATGGGCAGCTGAAGGTAGCGATCGGTGACCTCGACCCGATCGCGGTATTGGATGCGGTGTTGGGCGTAATAGGCGCCGACACGGCGCATAGTGATCCCAACACCACGAAGAGTGGCCACGGCGATGATGACGGCGGCAGATCCGACCAGGGCGGTGGTGGCTACCTCACCGGCCGCGATCGCCGGCAACAGGACGTCGTCGGTGATCCACCCGAGAACGAACGAGGAAAGGATGGTCATCCCGGCGAACAGCACGGTGCCGATTCCTCCGAAGGCGAACTCTCGCGGCGCTCGTCGCAGTGTTCGGGCGATGAGATGCCTTCCACTGCCGAGGAGCGCCACGTCGCGGGTTGTCATCTGTTCGCTCGCCATGGAGCCTCGAGGGTATGAATGTGGACACGGCTAACCGAATCCTGCTCTGACTAGGTGTGAGCACCGTAGAACTTCAACTGCGCTCGAAGTCAAGTCTGGATTCAGCGGCCCTGTCGCTCGAACGCCGCCAGCACCGCGAGGAGCGATGCCGTGGTGATGTTGGAGTCCACTCCGATGCCCCATTTGAGCAAGCCCTGTTCCCCAGAGCTCTCCACGTAGGCCACCGCCTTGGCATCGGCTCCGCTCCCTATGGCATGTTCGCTGTAGTCCACCACATCGAAAGGCACCCCGAAACGGTCACGGAGAGCGGTCACGAAGGCCTCGACCGGCCCGTCCCCCTCCCCGAAGACCGTGACGTCCTCACCCTCGACCACGAGACGGGCGGTGAGGGTGGTGTGCCCCGATCCTTCGGTCGAAATGGTGTGGAGCTCCTGGCTGTGGAGCCGGTAACGCGCCCCCTCTGGGAAGTAGACCCCTCGAAATGACTCCCACATCGATGTCGGGGTGATCTCGGTGCCGCTGTCCTCGGTGATGTGCTGGATCGTCTTGGAGAACTCGATCTGCAGCCGACGGGGCAAGTCGAAGCCATGCTCTTCTTTCATCACATATGCCACGCCTCCCTTGCCCGACTGTGAGTTGACCCGGATGACGGCCTCGTAGTTGCGGCCGACGTGCTTGGGGTCGATGGGCAGGTAGGGGACACCCCATGTGTCGTAGTCGAATGGCAACGCCTCGAACCCCTTCTTGATGGCATCCTGATGCGAACCGGAGAAGGCGGTGTAGACCAGGTCGCCGACATACGGGTGTCGGGGGTGGACCGGCAGGCGATTGCAGTACTCCGCGGTGCGACGCAGCGAGTCGATGTCGCTGATGTCGAGCTCGGGGTCGACACCGTTGGCGAACAGATTCATGGCCAGCGTCACGATGTCGACGTTGCCCGTTCTCTCGCCATTGCCGAACAACGTCCCCTCGACGCGATCCGCTCCTGCCATGACCCCGAATTCGGCGGCGGCCACGGCACACCCCCGGTCATTGTGGGGATGGAGGCTGAGCACGATCGAGTCGCGACGGCCGATGGAACGGTGAAACCACTCGATGACGTCGCCATAGACGTTGGGGGAGTAGCACTCGACGGTGGCCGGCAGGTTCACGATGATGGGGTCGGCGGGGGAGGGGTCCAACTCGTCCATCACCGCCTCGCAGACCTCGAGGGCGAAGTCGGGCTCGGTGAGCGTGAAGCTCTCCGGGGAGTACTCGTAGCGGATCGCGGTGTCACCCATCGTTTCCTCGAGCTTGCGGCAGAGCTTGGCCGCATCGACCGGGATGTTCTTGATGCCCTCTTTGTCCATGCCGAACACGACATCGCGTTGCAGCGGGTTGGTCGAGTTGTAGAAGTGCACGATCGCCTGGGGCGCCCCCATGATCGAGTCGTAGGTGCGCTCGATGAGCTCCTGGCGACACTGCACCAGCACCTGGATGGTGACATCGTCCGGAATGTGGTCGTCCTCGATCAACTGGCGAACGAAGTCGAAATCGGGCTGGCTCGCGGCGGGGAAGCCGACCTCGATTTCCTTGAAGCCCATTGACACCAGCTCCTGGAACATGCGCAGCTTGCGCGGCGGATCCATCGGGTCGATCAGCGCCTGGTTGCCGTCCCTGAGGTCGACCGAGCACCAGCGCGGCGCCTTCTCGATGGTGATGTTGGGCCAGGTGCGATCTGCGAGCACGATCGGGACGAATGGCCGATACTTCTCGAATGGCATCTTCTTGGGTCTTGCGATCGGGGGTGGCATGGGGGCTCCTCGGGTTGCGGCGTGCGGGGATGGACCGGGGCAAAGAAAAACCCCCGGTCTTCGGGGGCGGGCAAACACGGGTATGTGCGCGTCTGCCCTACATGAGGAGGAGGAGAGCGCGGGCCGTGTTCTCGATCATCGGTGACACTGTAAGCGCTCGGGGTTCGAGATTCAATGCAGCTCCAGGGTCATGAACGTGTTGTTCCGACTGCGGGAGTAATCACCGAAGGGCCCGCACTCGACGAAACCGGCTCTGGCATAGAGGGCGCGGGATGGGGCGAACTCTTCCATCGACCCGGTCTCGAGACTCACTCTGGTGGCCCCTCTCGATCTGGCTATCGACACGAGATGTTCGACCATCGTCTGGCCGACTCCGCGCCCGCGCGCTTCGGCGGCAGTGTGGATCGACTCCAGTTCCATGTGGGAGTCGTCCAGGGTCTTGACCGCACCGATGCCCAGTAGAGCTCCGTTCCCCCTGAGACTGAAGAACTCGACCGTCTCGTCGAGCAGCCCGTCGAGATCGAGGGCATGTACGTCCTCGGGCGGGGTGACCGTACGGGCGAAGGCGAGGTGACGCTCGAGGAGCGACACGACATCGGGTCGTCGGGGGGTCGTCTTCGACCAACATCCACTGGTTCATCAGCGGATTGTATGGAGATCAAGGCTCGAGCCCATACATTGACAATGATCGATATATCGACTTACATCCCTGGCATGGATTTTGGACTCTTCCTGCAACCCTTCCACCATCCCTCGGAGGACCCCACCGCGGCTCTCGAGCGAGACCTCGATCTCATCGTGCTTCTCGACGAGCTCGGGTATACCGAGGCCTGGCTCGGTGAGCATCACAGCACCGGTTGGGAGAACATCGGCGCCCCGGAGGTGGTGATCGCCGCCGCCGCCGAGCGGACGGAGCAGATCCGACTTGGAACCGGTGTGGTTCAGGCCGGGCTGCATCACCCGCTGGTGGCCCTCGACCGGATGATCCTCCTCGACCATCTGACCAGGGGCCGGGTCAGTTTCGGTCTCGGGGTCGGGGGTGGCATTCCATCGGATCTGTCGGTGTTCGGCCTCACCCCCGAGGAGGCAGGCAGACGGATGCAAATGAGCCTCGAGGTGATGATGCGTCTCCTGGCGGGGGAGGCGCCGGTCAGCGCCCGCACCGACTGGTTCGAGCTCAACGAGGCGGTGCTCCAGTTGCGCCCCTACACCGAGCCCCACATGCCGTTCGCCGTCGCTTCGGGTGATCCACGCAACGTGGAGTTGATGGGCCGCCTGGGCGGCAAGGTGTTGTTGGGCGGGATCCCGAAACAGGTCGAACAGGTGTACGAGCACCTGGAGAGGGGAGCCGAAGCGGCGGGCCGGGAAGTCTCCAGGGGCCAGATTGTGCTCAGCTACCTGCTTCACCTCGATGAAGACCACGACAAGGCGATCGCCGACTTCGAGGAGGGTGCGATCAGGGAATTCTACGAGTTCCAGGTGGGTGTCAACGGGAGGGCCGAGCCCGACGGAACACCGGCCGATTGGTATCGGGAGCACGTCGGAAAGCACGTCATCGGGAGCCCGGACCACGCCGTCGAGCGGATCGGCGAGATCGAGGACGTCTCAGGCGGCGTCGGTGGGATCATCTTCATGTCCCGGGAGTGGGCCGGTGTCGAGGCCTCACGCCGCAGCTGGGAGCTCTTCGCCGAGAAGGTCGCCCCCAAGTTCGCCTGAGTAAGCGCCGGGGGACTGAACGCAGCGCCACCGGTATCAACCGTTGGCCTGGTCTTCTCCAGTCAGCTTGACATAACGTGGATTATGGGCGCTTCGGGAGCCCGATGAGCGCCCCGGACGCCCCTAACGGAGGAACCAGCGGGCTCTGAGCCAGGAGGTCTCGATCTCGATCCGCTGTTTCTTCAAGGAGGCATGCTCGCACGCCAGGGAGCACCAGTTCACCTTGTAGCCGTGATCGGCTGCCTCGTAGCGGTTGCCGCACTGGAGGCAGACCTTCCAGATCGCCGGCTCTGCACTCTGATGGCGTCTCAGGCGGTTCATGTGGTCTCGATGGGCACCACTCTAGGCACCGGGCACGACGCGGAGCGCCGGTGGGAATACACGGCACCGGGGTCGACGTTGGCTTCAGTGTCCCCCGAATCACCCGCACGAAAGGCTTTAGCGAATGGCGAGCGTCGCCCTGACCAAAGACAACTTCGATCAGACCATCCAGGACAACGACACCGTGATCGTCGACTTCTGGGCCGAGTGGTGTGGCCCGTGCCGCTCGTTCGCCCCCACCTATGAGGCTGCCTCCGAACAGCACGATGACATCGTGTTCGCCAAGGTCGACACCGAGGACCAGCAGGAGCTGGCCCAGGCATTCGGCATTCGCTCGATCCCGACACTGATGGTCTTCCGCGACCAGATCGTGCTGTATGCCCAGCCCGGCGCCCTCCCCGGCAACCTCCTCGAGGATCTCATCGGCCAGGTGAAGGAAATCGATATGGACGAGGTGCGGGCCCAGATCGAAGCACAGGAGAGCGAAGCCGCCGAACAGAACGCCTGAGTCGCCGTCCGCGCTACTCCGGTTTGCGGTAGATCGACATGTGATGGGTCGAGCGCTCGTTGAACGGCCGCAGGTCGTACCAGCCGAACCGGTCTTCGAGCTCGAGACCCGCCAGCCTGGCCATCAAGTCGAGCTCCGATGGCCAGGAGAAGCGGATCGCCACCGGTAAGACGACCGACTCCCCATCCGCCGAGCGCTTGACGACATGGCTCGAGAGTCGCTGTGTGACCGGGTCGTAGATCGTCATCTCATAGGTGTGCTCGTCGACCGAGTCGATGCTGGAGACGCCGATTCGAGAGTTGTAGTGGTCGAACCGCTTCAGGTCGGGCACGAAGCAGTCGATTATGAAGCGCCCTCCTGGCTCCAGGTGGCCAGCCACGTTCTCGAAGCACTCGACCTGTCGCTCCTGGGTGAGCAAGCCGAAGATGGTGTTGAAGGCCAGATAGATCAGGGGGAATGTCTCCTCTATGTCGACATCGGCGAAGTCTCCGATCGTGACCGGCAGATCCTCTCCCCCGGGTTTGGCCCGCAGCTTGGCGACCATCTCCTCGGAGACGTCGATCCCCGACACCGCCACCCCTCTCGCAGCGAGTGGGAGGGCGATGCGCCCGGTGCCTATGGCCAGTTCGAGGGCCCGTGGCGGCGTGCCGGCATGGCGGGCCAACAGGTCGACCAGCGAGTCGTCGACTTCGGAGTAGAGCTCGTCGTAGTAGGGGCCCCAGCGCTGTCCGTAGGTATGCTCGTCGTATCCTTTCACGCCACTGATTCTCACACGTCGGGACCGCTCTCAGCGCCGTATTCCTAGTCTGGTGTCATGCCTGCCGCCGCAGAAGTGATCGCGGACCTCGACCGAATCGGCCTGGACTACGAAGTGATGGCCTGCGATCCGGAGCTGGCCGACACGGCTGCGTTCTGTGCGGCGTACGGAATCCCCCTGGAGAACTCGGCGAACGCCATCCTGGTCGCCTCGCGCAAGCCGGAAGGCCACAACGCGGTGTGTGTCGTGCTCGCCAACAGCCGTCTCGACGTCAACGGGACGGTGAGGAAGAAGCTCGGCGTGCGCAAAGTCAGTTTTGCCCCGGCCGAGCTCACCCGTGAGCTCACCGGCCAGGAGATCGGGGGGGTCACTATCTTCGGCCTCCCCGACGCTCTCCCGGTGTGGCTGGACAGCCGTGTGATGGAGCGCCATTGGGTTGTGGTCGGCGCCGGCTCTCGGACCGCCAAGATCAAATTCGACCCATCCCAGCTGGCCGACATCGACGGGTACGAGGTGGTCCCCGACCTGGCGATGGAGGAATGACGGAACCGACCCAGATCTACCTCGACCGAGGACCCTTTCGCCTCACCAGGAAGAACCAGCCGACCAGTGCCACGGCGGCGAACCCGAACCACTGGGCGGCGTAGGGGAGGTGAGGCCCTTCGTCACCGAAGTCGGGTGGGGTCACCAGGATGGGGAGGTCGTTTCCCCTCTCCCCCATCTGCACCAGATACACCTGTGCCAGGTCGTAGGGCACTCGCTGTGCGATCCGGGCGATGTCGACGCGGTTGAACACCACCCCCTCCCCCGGCTGGGCCTCGGGACCGAGAGCCGGCCGGGTCGCCGATGTCTCCACCCAACCGAGGACTACCTGCTCCCCCGGCGGAGGAGCCGCGGCGACAGGCGTGCTGTCCATCGTCAGCGGCACCCACCCCCGGTTGACCAGGACCGCCTGACCCTCCTCGTCCACGAGCGGCGTGATCACATGGAAGCCGGCTTGGCCCAACTCCACCTGGGACCGGATGAGTATCTCCGAGTCGGGGTCGAAACGGCCGGTCGCAGCCACCCGCCGGTAGCGCAGAGAATCGAGATCTCCCTCAACCTCGGCGAGGAGCCGGGAGAGGGCCTCGGGCTCCCGGTCGAACCGCTCCTGTCCCACCATGTTCTCGGACCTGCGCTCCTCCAAGCGGTCTAGTTGCCAGACTCCGAGCCGGATGAAGATCGCCGCGAGAGCGATTACGACGGTGGTGGCCACGATCCACTTCGGTTGACGGAGGGCCCGGAGCATTCAGGCGGCTAACGGAATCTCATCGTCGTCAATCAGTTCTCTGGCCGCCTCTTCGATCGTGTCGTGCTCGCTGCGATACGCCACCGGGAGAGCGATCATCCCGGCGGCCACGTCGGTGTCGATACTGCCCTCGGCGACGAGAAGCGGAGCGACCTCATCGGTCCAATACCAGGGCATGCGACACCTCCAGGTGAGACGGCGGGACAGGGACTGGGTCCCACGATACCCCCGCCGTCAAACCCGGAAATCGCTCGTGAAAGCTGGTTACTCGGCACCGATGGGAGCCAGGTCTTCCACGTCTTTGAAGTTGACCTGCTCGGCAACCACCTCGACGCGGCTCCGTCTCCCGTCCGGGCTCTCCCAGTAGCGCCGCTGCGCAGAGCCGCAGACCCAGATGCGCTCGCCTTTGGCTCCGGGACGGCCGACGAGGTCATCGGGCGGGTCCCACAAGGTGACCGGGATGACATCGACCCGTCGTCTCGGGTGATCCACCCTGACCGTGACCAGATAGCGGATGAGACGCGCCCCGGAGTTGAAGACTCGGAGCTCCCCGTCGACCGCCAACCGTCCACAGAGGACGATGAGATTGAGATCCATGGCACTTCTCCCCTCTGTCCGTCCGGGGGAAATGCGGTCGATCTCCATGGTGTCAGCGACCCAGGACAGAATCTGGCCGGAAGCCGGGATAGGGTCGGCGGGATGATCGACTCATATCCCGCGGTGCCGCCCCGGCTCGCTCCCTTCCTCGCCCAGTGGGACTATGTCACAGAGCAGTTGTTCGGCCGTCTCCAAGGCTTGACCGATGACGAGTTGCTCTGGGAACCGGCTCCCGGCTCGTGGACTGTGCGACGGGATGGAGACGGGGTGGCCAGACCCACCTCGGAGAGTTCGTGGTGGAACCCGACGCCCGATCGTGAGCCACCGAGGACGCTGGCATGGTCGATGGGCCACCTGGGCAGCGGGGTATTGATCCGCGCCGACTGGCTAGTGGGAGACCATGAGCTACTCGACATTCCCGAGTGGCCGATCACCGCGGACCAGGCGATTCGCTTTCTCGAGGAAGGTCTCCACGCCTGGCGTTCCGGGCTCGAGCAGATGAGCGACGTCGACCTCGACACGGTGGGGCGCTCGGCGTTCCCCCATGGCCTCGACCCCCAGCTGCCCTTGCTCGACATCGTGTGGTGGGTGAACAAGGAGTTGCTGTGGCATGCCGCCGAGATCTGGTACGTCAGGGACCTCTACGCCGCTAGCGGCTAGTTGAGTGCCTTGCGGAGCTCGTCTACCCCTTCGAAGTCGGGCTCCTGCTCGTCGAGCGCGGCCACGATGCGCCGGGCCGCATCCTTGTCGCCGGCCTCGATGGCGACACGGGCGGCCACGTACCACCGTCTCAGCTCCCCTTGAGTCGGGGACGCCACCAACCGGCCCGGCTTGATCACCCGCCAGGCGTCGCGGGCACGGTTCTGGTCGAGCAAGAACGAGGCGTACACCACTCGAGCCTCGTGGTTGATCGTCGGGGAGATGTCGTAGTCTTGAAGTTTCCCCCACGCCTTGATCACGTCGTCGGACCGGTCGAGGGCCCGCAGACAGTCCATCTCGACCGGGTAGTGGATCAGGTCGCCGGTGAGTCGGCGAAAGGTGCGCAACTCACGGAGAGCCTCCTCCCAGTTACCCGACCGGTAGGCGGACAGACCCATGAGCTCTCGGATCGTGGCCGACCGTGGTGATAGCTTCTTCGCCTTCCTCAACTCCCCCAACGCAGCCGGATAGCGCTCATCGGCGAAGAGCTCCAGGGCCTTGGAGAGGTGCATGATCGCGGGCTCCCGACGGTCTTTGGGAGTGGATCTGATGATCTCGTCCCGAACCCATTTCGGCAGCTGGCCTCCCTTGACCGAGGTGATGCTCTTGTGCTGCGGCTTGCTGCCCCCAGGAGCACGTCGTTTCTCGGATCGATTGGATTTGTGATGCTTGCCGCGTTCCAACGAATACTCCCGAAATGAGTGAAGGGCCGCCAACGCTAGTCGGCGACCCTTCGACGTTTGATGCCCGGCAGTGACCTACTCTCCCAGGGGACTGCTCCCCAAGTACCATCGGCGCTGGCAGGTTT
>CAZLEQ010000017.1:0-57949 GCA_964558575.1 uncultured Acidimicrobiaceae bacterium
TTTCAGGACTCTGGAGGTGGCCAAGCGCTGAGCGGCGCTGACCGCTGATGCGCCGCTCGTTCCGAGAAGGAACCGGTGGCGACTCCAAACTTGGACCACCCGGCCCGACTACCGCGGACTTCGTCCTCCCGCGGCCCACGAAGGAGCAATGTCGAGGCTGTTCGACTCGAGTGACCCCGCCGAGCACGGTGGGGTCACTCTCATGTAGGGAACCCCTTGGACTGCATCCACTCGTCGTTGAAGATCTTGGAGAGGTAGCCCCGGCCCGAGTCGGGCACCAAGACGACGACGAGCCGACCATGGTCCTCGGCGGCGACCCGCGCCGCCGCTTCGACGGCCAGGCCCCCCGACCCTCCCGTCAGTATTCCCTCCACCCGGGCCAGCCTCCGCGCCATGGCGAACGACTCAGCGTCCGTGACCTCGATGAATCGGTCGATCGTGTCGAGGTCGACGGTCTCGGGGTAGAAATCTTCACCGACACCCTCGACGTGGTACTGATGGATGTCCCCATCGGGACCCTGGGTGTAGATGGACCCTTCCGGATCGGCGCCGACCACCTCGATCGAGGACCTTTGCTCCTTTAGGAATCTGCCTGCGCCGGTGATGGTGCCTCCCGTGCCCACCCCGGCAACGAACACGTCGACGGTGCCGTCGGTCTGTTCCCAGATCTCTGGGCCGGTGGTCTCGTAATGAGCGCGGGGGTTGGCCGCGTTGAAGTACTGATTCGGTTGGAACGCTCCCTCGATCTCCTCGGCGAGACGATCGGCGACGCCGTAATAGGATTCGGGGTGTCCGGGCCCGTACTCGGTCGGGGTCTCGATCACCTCCACTCCATAGGCGCGGAGCAGGTCTTGCTTCTCCTTCGAGACCTTGTCGGGCACGGTGCAGATCACCCGGTAGCCGCGCACCGCTCCCACCAGAGCGAGACCGACTCCGGTGTTACCGGAGGTGGGCTCGATGATCGTCCCGCCCGGCTCGAGCAGACCCTCCTGCTCGGCTTGGTCGATCATCGCTGCCGCAATCCGCTCCTTGACCGACCCACCGGGGTTCATGTACTCGATCTTGGCTACGAGGTTGCCCGCCTCGTGGAGTCTCGAGAGTCGGACCAGTGGCGTGTTGCCGATCGCCGCCACGATGTCTTCGCGAATCTCCATGGCCTGCTCAACGCAGCTGGTCATCTTCGGGCCGCGAGCTGACCAGGATCACGAACGTCACTATGCCCGCCGCGATGACGGTCAGCGTCCCGGCAAACCAATATCCGCCCTGCAGGGCGAGAAGAGTGCTGGAGATCACGGTCCGATGATGGCAGATCCGGGGCCACTCCCTAATCTCGGGACATGGCCAAGCTCATCGGTTACGCCTGGTTCGTCCTGGTCTTCAACGTGGTCGTCATCCTCCTCGGCGCATTGGTGCGGGCGACGGGCAGTGGGGCAGGGTGCGGACGCTCCTGGCCGACGTGTCACGGACAGGTGATCCCCGAGCTCGAAGGGGCCACCGCCGTCGAGTTCAGCCATCGGGCGACCAGCGGCATCGCCCTCGTGCTCGTCTTCGTGCTGGCCGCTGTCATCTGGCGCAAGACGTCGCCCGGCCACCTGGCGCGGATCGGGGCGGTGCTCTCGGTCATCGCCATCGTCGGAGAAGCATTGATCGGAGCCATGATCGTCCTCGCCGAGTGGGTCGCCGAAGACGCTTCTACGGCCCGGGTGGTCGCCGTGCCCCTGCATCTGGTCAACACCCTCTTCCTCCTGGCGGCGTTGGCGCTGACCATCTTCTGGCTCTCCGGTGGGCGCCGGCTCGACTTTGGCCAGAACCGGAGGGTCACCCAGGCGGTGGTGTTGGGAGGGGTGGCATTGGTACTTCTCGCGGCCTCCGGGGCGGTGACCGCCCTTGCGGACACCCTCTTCCCCAAGACCGGAGCAACAGATATCAGCGACGAGGAGCACTTTCTCACCCGACTCCGCATCGTGCACCCGGTACTTGCGGTGACCGCGGCCGCGATCGGGTGGTGGGTGTCCTCCCGATATGACAAGACGAAGGGATGGGCGCGGACGGCGCTGCCGGTCCTGGTGGCGCTGATGTTGATCACCGGGTTCGTCAACGTCGCCCTGGGGGTGCCGGTCTGGATGCAACTGGTTCATCTCGCCCTGGCCGATGCCCTCTGGGTGGCCTATGTCTTCGCCTCGGCGGGCGCACTTCAACTGTCGACCGCCTCCCGACTGTCTCCCAGCAGGTAGCGGGGCCCGGTCCCCAGGCCGGATGCGGCATCACCCGGGTTGAGGATGGCGCAAGACTTCAACGAGAGGCACCCGCAACCGATGCAATCCGTCAGCTCGTCGCGCAGTGCCATCAACTCGCCGATCTGGGCATCGAGCCGGGTCCGCCACGACCGGGAGAGCCGCTCCCAATCTGCCTTGGTCGGAGTCTTGTCGTGGGGGAGGGTCTCGAGCGCCTCGGCCAGCTCGGTCAGCGAGAGACCCACCTCCTGGCCGGCCCTGATCAGAGCCACCCGCCGCAGGGTGGCACGGGGATAGCGACGCTGGTTGCCGTCGGTGCGCTCCGAGGCGATCAGCCCCTTCGTCTCGTAGAACCGGAGGGCCGAGGTCGCCACGCCGGAGCGAGAGGCCACTTCCCCGATCGTCAGCCAATCCATGGCACGGATTGTACGCAGCGAATATGAAGTTCACTTCAACTACGATCGACCTAGGCTCGGTGGCCATGTTCGATGAGCTTGGTGACGGTGTGTTCCGGCGGCGGTACGAGCCGCTCGACCTGAATGTCGGCATCGTGATCGGTGACGACGGAGTCCTGGTGATCGACACCAGGTCTTCTCCGGTTGAGGCCGCCGAGATCCAACACGAGCTGGCCGAGATCACCGACCTCCCCGTCAAGTGGGTGGTCAACACCCACTGGCACTTCGATCACACCTTTGGCAACTACGCCTTCGGGCAAGCCGAGGTCTGGGGTCATGAGCTCTGTCATATGGCGTTGTCGCAACGGAGTGAGGAGATCAGGGAGTCGGCCCGGCGATGGTTGGGTCCCGAGCGCGCCGAGGAGATCGAGGAAGTGGAGATCGTCCCTCCCCACAAGGTCTTCACCGATCAAGCATCTCTCGACATCGGCCGCCGGGTCGAGATGGGTTACTTCGGGTTCGGTCACACCGATTCAGACATCATCGTCTCGATACTCGATTCGGGCGTCGCCTTCTTCGGTGACCTGGTGGAGGAGGGCGCCTCACCGGTGTTCGGGGATGGGTATCCGGTGGCATGGCCCCTCACCCTTCGATTGGCCGCCCAGGAGCTGCCAGGCACGATCGTCCCCGGTCATGGCGATGCCGTCGACCCCGCCTTCGTCCACTCCCAGCACGAAGAGCTGGTGGCAGTGGCAGAGTTGTCCACGAGATTCGTTGACGGTGAGATCGACCTCGAAGAGGCGACTGCTTCAGGTCCGTACTCCGAAGAGGTGATGAGATCGGCCCTGCTGCGAGCCCAGGCTGTGGCCTAGCTGGTGACTACGAAGCAAGGAAACGACATCATCTGCATCTTCCAGCCGGTGTCGTTGCGGCGGAACACTGCCTGGTATGCGTAGCGATTCGACTGGTCACTCCCAGTCGACTGCCAGGTCTTTCGAGGCAGTGGTCCCCTACCGGTCGTACTCGATCTGATATCCGATAGACGGTGCGTTTGCCATGGTTTCGTTGAAGCTGTCGCGGAAACCTGGCTCCCCGGGTTCGGGGTCGTTGTCGATCCCTACACCAGGTCGTCGGCGAAGTACTCATCGAGGGGTCGAAACTGCCCTGGGCCTCGGCTCCCGAGTACGCCGCCCAATGGGCGTCGATATGTGCATCCAAAGCGCGGTCAGTCGATTCGGTCGCGTCGCGAAGCTAACAGGCTCAGGCGAGCTGATCGGCGAGGACTCCTGGATCCGAGGTGGGCAGGTCGCAGACGAAACCACGACAGACGAACGCCCGGGCAGCGCCCTCGCCGGTGCGGCCTTCGAGCAGTGGAACGGTTTCGCTACCGGCCTCCGATGGGGCCAGGGCCACCTCCGGGCGGTAGCGCGACCAGTAGACGGCGGCGAGATCGCGCCAGCCCTCCCCAACGATGGCCAGCTCTCTGGTCGAGGCCGACGAATGGGCGACGGCGAGATGGTGACCCACCATCGAGGGGTACCGGTCGGCGAGCAGTCCAACCGCAGCGAGTGCCGACTCGCTCATCTGCCGCCACTGTTCGTTCGCCGTCAGCAGACTGGCGATCAGCAGCGCCTCTGCAGCCAGCGCATTTCCCGACGGCAGCGGGTTGTCGGTGACATCGGTGGGGCGTTTCACCAGGTCGTCAGCGTCGTGGTTGGAGTTGCTGTAGAACCCTCCGTCCGGTCTCACGAAGAGCCCGAGGAGGTTGACCAGTCCGATCGCCTGCTCATACCAGCGCTCTTCCCCGGTGGCGGCGTACAGCGTGAACAGGCCCATCGCCATGCCGGCATGGTCGTCGAGAAAGCCGCGACCGGAAGTCCTGTCTTCCCGCCACGCCCGCATCAGAGTCCCCTCGTCGACCAACCGCTCCGTGACGAAGACTGCCGCCTGTTCCGCGATGTCGAGATACCTCTGGTCGCCCAGCGCCGCCCCGGCCTCGGCAAACGCCCGGATCGCGAGGCCGTTCCACGAGGCGATGATCTTGTTGTCCAGCCCTGGCCGCACACGCCGAGAGCGGGCCTCGAGCAGCGTCGACTCGATCTCGACGAGGTCGGCCGGTGGCTCAGAACCCGCCACGCGGAGGATGTTCGACCCTTCGAAGTTGCCCGCCTTGGTGGCGCCAAAGTAGTCGATCGCCTCCCCTGCCCGGTCACCGAGAGCTTCCCGCAGCTCATCTACGGTCCAGACATAGAACCTGCCCTCCTCGCCCTCGGAGTCGGCGTCCTCCGACGAGAAGAAGCCACCCTCGGCGTGACGGAGATCGCGCGCCATGTAGTCGAGAGTCGACCGGGCGATGTCGACGAACCCCGGCCGATCCAGCTCGATCCCGGCCCACAGATAGAGCCGGGCCAGTTGGGCGTTGTCATAGAGCATCTTCTCGAAATGGGGGACGAGCCAGTGGGCGTCGACCGAGTACCGGGCGAAGCCCCCACCGATCTGGTCGTAGATGCCACCGGCGGCCATCGCGTCGAGGGTGTTGGTCAACATCGTGCCGGCGCGAGGAGCCCACGTCTCGCGATGGATGCGAAGCAGGAACTCGAGAACGGGTTGTTGCGGGAACTTCGGCGCGCCCCCGAACCCACCATGGACTGGGTCGAACGACTTCTCGATCGCGGCGTACGCCTCCACCAGCTGGCCCCGGTCGGGCACGTCGCCGGTGGGGATCTCCCTCGAGATCGCTTCGACCAGCCTCTCCGCCTGCTCCGAAACCTCCTCTCTCCTGTCTTCCCAGGCGGCGGAAACCGCATCCATCACCTGGGAGAAGCTAGCCATGCCATGACGCTGATCCTTTGGGAAATAGGTCCCGGCGAAGAAGGGCCGTCCGTCGTGATCGAGCCACACCGTCATCGGCCAACCGCCCTGCCCGGTCATGGCCTGAACCGCCTCCATGTAGATGGAGTCGACATCGGGCCTCTCCTCCCGATCGACCTTGATGTTGACGTAGCGCTCGTTCATCACTCGCGCCGTCTCGGGGTCCTCGAACGACTCGTGGGCCATCACGTGACACCAATGGCAGGCGGCGTACCCCACGCTGAGCAGGATCGGGACATCGCGTCGCCGTGCCTCGGAGAAGGCCTCGTCGCCCCACTCCCACCAGTGGACCGGGTTGTCCTTGTGCTGGAGGAGGTACGGGGAGGTCGCGTCGGCGAGACGATTGGGCATCATCACCCAACGTAGTGGCGCACCTGGGCAATCCCCGCGTAGTGTCGCTGCCGTGACTGCCGACGTGGCTCCGGATGTAGTCAACACTCCCTTCGATCCGTGGGACGATGCCTATCGCAGCGACCCGAAGCGGTTGTACAAGGAGGTGAGAATCAAGCAACAGTCTATCGGGGGATCGGCCCGAAACCGCCCGCAGCTTCTGGTTTCTGACCCGCTATCGCGACGTCGTTGCTGCATTTCGCAACCCCCGATTGGGCCGCGAGTGGAGGCGTCTGCCTGAAGGCGTGCGGGATCAACACGACTTCGACCAGCCCGAGGAGATGGAGATGGTGAATCGCCACGTCCTCAATCTCGACCCCCCGACCACACCCGACTCCGCAGGCTCGGAAGCGGACGCGATGAGTGCCGGTTTCGAATTCATCAGCTACATGAACGACGGCATCGAACGCAAGCGAGGGGCTCCTGGGGATGACCTGCTGTTGGCATTGATCCATCTCGAAGACGGGGGCGACACGGTCGACCACTCCGAGTTGCTCTCGATGGTCCAGCTTCTCTTGATCGCCGGACATGAGACGACGTTGAACCTCATCGGCCACGGGATGGTGGAGCTGATACCCCACCCCGATGAGCGCCGCCTCGGCGCCCCCCTCGCCCGTCTCGAGGCGACGTCGGGCAGTGGCGCAATTCTCGACAGGTGGCCGCAAATCGACTTCGCCGGTGATCCTCACGAACTCGAGTGCTCCCCGGGATTCTTCCTCGGGGGGTTGCGTCGTCTCCTGGTCCGCATCTGAGGTCGGTTCCGACTACCGGTAACCTGTCGACGATGAAGCGATTTCTCGTGGTTATGGCCGCGTTCGTCCTCGTCGCGGCAACGCCACAAGAGGTCGTCCCCGAGCTCGGGGCCAGCGGGTACTACATAGAGGACGGATCGACCGCCACTGAGCAGGTGGTAAGTGATGCCGTCTTCGATGGCCGCGCCGACGGTGGTCGTCTCTACATCGTCGTCCTCGCCCAAGAGCCGCCTGGGGGTGCCACCACCTTCTCCGACTCGGTCCTCGATCTGCTCGGGGACGGCTATGTGTTGGTCGTCGCCCCCGAAACGGTGGGATGGGCCGGGGATGGGAGCTTCTGGACCGAAGGCGATATGAACGCCGCCACCGAAGCTTCGTTGAGCACCGGATCTGATGACGACGTGGTTGAAGGCTTCGTCACCGCTCTCACCGGGCAGCCGGTAGGCGGGGGCGGTGACCAGCCGAGCGGTGGGAGCTCGGGCGCCGGTGGGGTCGCGATCTTCTGGGTGCTCGTCATCGGTGGCGGCTTGGTGGCGGTTTGGGCCTTGGCAAACCGACGGAGTCGGGAGAAGAGGTTGGTGGCGAGGATGGACGAGGTGAAACGGCTCGCCCATGAGAAGCTCGATGAAGTCGCCAACGACATCCTCGAGATGGAGGTCGAAGTCGCCGTCTCGGAGAACACCGAGGTGAAGGAGCACTATCAGCAGGCCTCGAGCATGTACACCAAGGCGATGGAGGACACCGCCCGGGCCGTGACGGTCGAGGAGATGCTGGAGGTCTCCGAGGAGCTCGACCTGGCCATCTGGGAGCTCGACTCGGCCGAGGCGCTGCTCGACGGCAAGCCGAAACCGCCCAAACCCACACCGCCGCCGTCCGACCCTGAAGTCCCGAAGGGCCTCAGGGTTCCCCACGGCCATGGGAGCCTCCCAACTTCGGTACCGGGTACCGTCGACCAATTCGACCGACGCCCCCAGCGTCAGAGCTCAGCATCGAACGACATGCTCACGATGCTCCTGACCATGATGGCGATGCGTGGGATGGGGAGACGCGGTGGCGCCGGTGGTTTCGGAGGATGGACCGGCGGTGGGCATGTGGGTGGTGGGAGTGGTCGCATCGGTGGTGGGAGTGGGCGCATGGGTGGCGGTGGCGGCCGCAGCAGAGGCGGTGGACGTCGGCGCTGATCAAACTCCTAGACTCCCTTCCGCATCGATAAGGAGAATCTCGAAATGTTCCAACGTTGGGTGGCCTACATCAGGTCCTGGTTCAAGCAGACGTCCGAGCAGGTGATGGATCCTGAGATCGAGATCCGGGCCGCGATCGACGAGGCCAAGCGGCGAGACCAGGACCTCCGCAACCAAGCGGCCAAGGTGATCGCCCACAAGACCCAGCTCAACTCGCAGATCGAACGCGCCGCCGGATCGGTGGGCGAGGCCAGGGAGATGGCCAAACAGGCCCTCATCAAGGCTGAGGAAGCGAAAGCGAACGATGACCAAGAGGCAGTCACCAAATGGACCCAAGCCGCCCAGAGCCTCGCCATGAAGCTTCAGGCCGCCGAGAACAACCTGGCCTCGCTCAAAGGCCAGTACGAGACCGCGGTCACCCAGGCCGAGCAGGCCAAAGAGGCGGTCCAGACCAATGCGCTCAAGGTGCAAGAGCTGAGCGCCAAGCGTCTCGAGATGCTCGGATCTCTGGAGCAGGCCAAGATGCAGGAAGCGGTCAACAACGCGGTGAAGTCGATGTCGACGTCCATCGCTGACGAGGGACCCAACCTGGAGACGGTGGAGAACAAGATCGAGCAGCGCAAGGCCGAGGCGATGGCGAAGGCCGAGCTTCACGAGGCCACCCCCGAGGGCGCCGAACATGAACTGCGCAAGGCAGTCAACATGACGGAGGCGAACGCCAAGCTGGATGAGTTGCGCAGCGAACTAGGCATCTAGACCAGCGCTACCAATGCTGTAGAGCCGACTATGGCCCTGCCGCGCTTGATTCGGCCCCCAGATGAGAACCCTCCTCCTCATGCGACATGCCAAGTCGGACTGGAACGCCGATTACGGCGCCGATCACGAGCGGCCCCTGAACGAGCGAGGAGTGCGCAGTGCCCGGATCATGGGCCGGGTCCTGGCGGACGGCGGTCTCGTGCCGGATCTGATCATGACGTCGACTGCGGTCCGGGCCCGCTCCACGGCAGCTTTGGCCAGCGAGGCGGGTGACTGGGGGAGCGAGATCCAGCTGGAGCGCTCTCTGTACGACTCCGGGATCGAGGCCGCGACCCAAGCGGTGGCTGCCGCCCCGGACGTTCCCCGGCTGATGCTGGTCGGCCATCAGCCGACCTGGTCGGTGCTGGTCACCGCGCTCACCGGCGAGCGTGTCGAGATGAAGACCGCCACCGTGACGGCTATCGACTTCGAGATCGAGACGTGGGGAGACGTGGCGATGGCACGAGGACGCATCGTCGCGGTATACCAACCTCGCGACTACCTCGGAACGGCGTTCGACCAGGGCTGACCCTGGCGGGCCGTTATCGTCGGAGTGATGCGCAGACTCTCCACACTGGTGTTGGCCCTCGCCGTCTTGGCCACCGCATGCGGCGGCGACTCGGAGGACACCACCACTTCCATCGACGACGCGGCCGCGCCGACCACGGGTGCACCCGCCACCGAAGCCACCACGACCGAGGCGGTGACCACGACAGTGGAGGCGCCAGGTCGGTCCGGTCCGGCGTGCCTGGAAGGAACCTGGATCCTGGACAACGAGGCCTTCGTCGACGCGCTCGTCGCAGCCTTCGCCGATTCGGGGATGGAGCCGGAGTCGCTGGATCCGAACGACGGCACCTACACGATCGAGCTGGCAGCGGATGGGACCTTCACCGGGACCAGAGACGACTGGGGTTTCTCACTCCTGATTTCCGAAGGCAGGTTCAACATCATCATCAACGGAACCGAGATGGGGACCTGGTCCGCCGACGACGACACCATCACCGTCACCCAAACTGGCGCTGATGTCTCCGTCTTAGCCACCGTGGAAGCCGATGGGCAGCAGTTCGAGCTCCCGGAGGCGCCTGTACCCATCCCCGAGGCGATGCAGACCGACAGCACCTACATCTGCGACGGCGACACGCTCGCGATCACGACCGAGGATGTCACGACGGTGATGACCCGAGCCTGAGTTCACTGGGCAACAGGTCGGGGCAGGTATGGCTCCTCGAGACGCGCCACCTCGGCCTCATCCAGTTCCAGGTCGATTGCTGCCACCGCGTCTTCGAGATGCTCGAGCTTGGTGGCGCCGACCACCGGGGCGGTGACCCCGGGACGCGACAGCACCCATGACAGCGCGATCTGGGCCATGGGCACACCCCGGTTCGCGGCGACGTCTTCCACCACATCGATGATCTCGTGGTTGGAGTCGGCGTACCAGCCTCCGGTCAGGTGATCTGTCCCTCCCCGTCTGGTGGCGTCGCCGTCTTCTCGAGGACGAGTGAGCAGACCCCGTGCCAGAGGGCTCCATGGGAGCATCCCGACTCCCATGTCGCGGCATTGGGGGGCCATCTCGCGCTCCTCTTCCCGGTAGAGGAGGTTGTAGTGGTTCTGCATGGTCACGAATCGCGTCCAGCCGTTCCGATCGGCGACGTGCTGTGCCTTGGCGAACTGCCACGCCGACATCGACGACGCTCCGATGTAACGCACCTTGCCCAACCGCACACAGTCGTGGAGTGCCTCCATGGTCTCTTCGATCGGTGTGTCCGGATCCCACCGGTGGATCTGGTACAGGTCGACGTGGTCGAGGTCGAGTCGTCGCAGCGAGTTGTCGATCGAATCCAGGATGTGGCCCCTCGACAGCCCCTTGTCGTTGGGCCCGTCGCCCGCCGGGAAGAAGACCTTGGTGGCTACCACATACTCCTCCCGTCGGCTGAAGGTCGACTTCAAGAGCCTGCCGGTGACCTCCTCACTGATCCCGAGGGAGTACATGTCGGCGGTGTCGAAGAAGGTGATCCCCACATCGGCGGCGCGCTGGACGAACGGTCTGGCCCCGCCCTCGTCGATGACCCACTCCCGCCACGACGGGTCGCCATAGCTCATCATCCCTAGACAGACCCGGGAGACCTTTAGCCCTGTGCCGCCTAGAGATACGTGTTCCATGCTGCCTTCGATAGGGGAGTCAGGCAGACTAGCGACGGGCGGTTCTGCCAACATCGGGCCCATGACCTGGAAACTCGATTGTGGCTCCTACACGCTCTTCGTCATCGAGGACGGCTACTACTGGCGGGATCCCAAGACCTACTACGCCGACGCCACCGAGCACGACTGGCGCTTCCATCCCCGGAACGACCACGGCCAGGCACGCCTCAACTTCGGCTGCTACCTCATGACCAACGGAGAGCGAACGATCATGATCGACGCCGGCATCGGAGAGGTCGCCCAGGAGGGGATGATCGCCGGCCTGATGCCCGGGGCCGTCGAGGAGCTCGGTGTCGCCCGGGAGTCCGTTGAGACCGTGGTCTACACCCACATGCACTACGACCACATCGGTGGCAGCCAACGCCACGGGGAGATCGTGTTTCCCAATGCCCGCCATGTGTTCCACACCAAGGAGTGGGATCACTGGAAGACGGTGGACAACGACTTCGCCCGGGCGGCCCGCGAGATCATGGGGCAGCTGTTCGACTCCGACGTCGTCGACTTCATCGACGCCGACACCGAGGTGCTGCCCGGTGTCACCGCGGTCGAGTCATTCGGCCACACGCCGGGGCATCTCACGGTCAGCATCATCTCGGACGGCACACGGACCCTGATCGGCGGAGACGTCAGCAACCACCCGTTCCATGTGGAGCATCCGCACTGGAGTCTGCCGGTCGACAACGATCACGACATGGCGGCGCGGACCCGGGACCGCATCTTCGAGAAGATCAAGGACACCGACACCACCTACGTGGCCCCCCACTATCCGATGCCCGGGGTGGGAAAGATCGTCACCGACGACGGAGTCCGCGTCTACCAGCCCGGATCGGTGCCTACTGTCGGATGACCGGGATCAGCCGACGAGTGTCGAGGTCGGGTCCCAAGCGGGAGCGACCACATCCTCTCACATTCTCCACGGGCTTCATCGCTGCCTCTGTTCAGTATCACCTCTGGCGTGGCGGTCTAGATGAGCTCGGCGATCATCCGGGCGGCGCGAGCCGCCCCGTCTGTCTCGACGGGCCGGTAGTCCACAGGGGTTCCCACGTGGCCGGCGATGGCGTCCGCCAGGGCGTCCGGATCGGTTGTCGAGTAGTCCATGAACGTGCCGGCTCCGTACTGGCCGAGACGATGCCGGACATGGAAGTTCTGCTCGAAGTGATTTCTGAGGGGGAAGTAGAGAAACGGCCGGCCGGCCGCGGTCAGCTCCATGGTGGTGGTGAGGCCCCCCTGTACTACGGCCAGGTCGCAGACTGAGAGATGCCGATACAAACGGTCGACGTAGCCGCGCACCTCGAGCCCGGAATGTGAGGAGAGCGAGTCAGGGTCGATGCGTGGACCGGCGACGGCGATCATGCGAAGCTCGGGCACGGCCTTCTTGGCCATAGGGTATGAGGCGATCACTTTTTCCAGGAGGTCCTGGCCCACTCCCGATCCCCCGACGGTGACTATGCAGACCCTCTCATCGGGATCGAAACCGAGATCGTGGCGAATCGCCGCCTTTTCGTCATCCGTGGGAGGGGTGAAGCCGGTGATGTAACCCGAGAAGTCGAAATGCTCCTCGGTCCAGTCCCGGATCTTGGGCAGGTCGGGACCGAAAGTCTCAGGGTAGATGTCGTCGGGGTTTCCCACGAAGATGGCGCGGTCTCGGATGCGAGGGAATCGGGCGATGTGCTCGATCATCTCGGCGTTGTAGTCCGCGGTCAGGTAGGCCTCGTGCTCTCCGCCCTCAGGCATGGGGATGAAGCCGACGAAGTCGGTCATCCAGACGTGTGACCCCCGTTTCAGCTCGGGGTTCTCGTGCCAGAAGTGGTCCACGTCCCATGCCTCGTCGCCGACGATCAGATCGTAGGCCCCGTCCTCGACGACTTCCTGGAAGATCATGAAGTTGGCCACCAGGATTTCGTCCATGCGGCGAAGCGCCTGGAAACAGTGGAGATCGTGTCCGGACGCCTCCGATGCGATGTGCCCCGACTCCGATGCCAGCCAGTCGCTGGCCGGGTGAACCGTCTCACCGGCCGACTGGAGAGCCCGGGTAACCGGATCCTGGGCGAGCCAGTCGACCTGCAGCTCCGGCTCCAACTTCCGCAGCTCCTCGACGATGGCCAGGTCACGCCGGACGTGACCGAGACCGATCGGTGACGAGAGGTACAGAGCCCTCATCGGCCGGGCCAGGCTACGGGTCCAGGTCGCGGTTCTCATCTCCGCTCTGCTCCCCAGTTGGTGTCGATGAACTGCTTGATTGCCAGATTCACCTTCACCGGATCGCGTGCCAGGGCGAGATGCCCGCCGCCTTCGATCACCAGGAGGTCTCCGCCGGTTGCGGCGGCGAGATCGACACCTTTTTCGAAATGCTGGCAGACGTCTCTGTCGCCGTGAATGACCAGGACCGGTAGGTCCAGGGAGTGGACCTGGTCTCCGAAATCCTCCCCTGTCGGCGGGTCCAGCTCCTGTGCCTCCTCGCTGTCGGCGAGGATCTCCCCCGTGGTGCCGAGTGCCCACTCGACTGCGTCTTCGTATTGCTTCGTCGAACGCGGCTCGACCAGTTGGGCATCGAAGAAAAAGGTGACCCAACGCTGCAGGTCGCTGACGATGACGTCGCGATTGAAGAGCTGCCATCCGATCGGGTTGTCCAGGACCACGTCCCATGTCTGGGCGCTCTCGATCCAGTGGGGCTGGGGTTTTCCCAGGTAAGGAACGCCGGGGTCGATCGCGACCAGCCCGGCTACCAGTTCCGGCTGACCGGAGGCGATGTCGACCGCCCACCAGTTGGCGTGACAGTGGGCAGCGAGGATCACTTCGGTGCTTCGCGTGGTCTCGATCACGGCGAGGATGTCGGCGATGTTCTCGCCTCTGGTGTGCTTCTCGCGCCCAACCGGGCGCCCGGACCTCCCGTTGCCCCTTCCGTCCAGGGTGACCACGCGGAAGTGGCGGGAGAGGAACGGGATCTGGCCCTTGAAGATCCGCGAGTGCGTGATCGGCGAAGGGGGAATGAACACGATCGTCGGTCCGTCGTTCTCGTAGATCTCGTAGTAGATATCGACACCGTCGCGCACCAGGGAGCTGGCAAGAGTCGGCTCGACTGCCCTCATGACGCCACCTGCTCGATGAAGTTTCGTAGCGCCAGGTTGACCGTCACCGGGTCACGGACATTCGGGATGTGACCGGAGGCTTCCATGGTGAGCAATCTGCCCCTGCTCAACCGGGCGGCCTCGACACCGCGGGCGTACGGCGAGATCCGATCGTTGGTGCCGTGGATGACCAGGGTGGGGCATTTCAGCTCGCTGATGGTCTTCCGCCAGGAGTACTGGGGTGACGGATTGAGAGCCTCGGCCTCCAGGATCTCTGGACCGGTCTCGGCGCCCCACCCCACGGTGTCCTCGACCGCCTTCGTCGAGTGTTTCTCGGGGAAGCACATAGAGAAGAAGAACTCGACGAAGTCGGGGTAGTTCGAATGCCAGTAGGAGAGGTTGTACTTGTGCCAGCCTCGCGGGCTCTCCGGGGGAGGTTCCAGGAAGCGCTGGAAGGTCTCCTCCCTCTCGGGAGTGGGTGGAGTGAGAGATATCGATGGGCCGATCATGACCAAGGCGGCCACCAGTTGGGGACGCAAAGTCGCCAACCGAACCCCGTACGCCGCACCGAGAGACAGTCCGACCACGATGGCTCTTTCCACCCCGCATGCTTCCATGACGGCTTCGGCGTCCCGTGCGTAGGAGTCGGCGGTGTAACGCGCCGGGTCGGAGACCCGGTCGGAGCGGCCGTTGCCAGGGCCGTCGTAGGTGATCACCCGGAAATGTCTTGCCAGGTAGGGGACCTGCATCTTCCAGAACCGGGAGTGGATGATCGTCCATGTCGGCAGGAGCAGAATGGTGGGTTCGCCGTCTCCGTACACCTCGTAGCCGAGCCGGACGCCGTCGCGATAGACGTGGCCTTCGACGTCGGGGTGCCGGGCGCGCATCGACTATTCCTCCAGGCTTCTCAGGACGTCACCCACCTTGCGCAGTGCCGAGCGCATCGGGAGGTCACCTTCCTCGAATCCGAGCAGGATCAGGGCTTCGACACCGAGAAATGGTGACCCGGCCAAGACCGCCACCTCCTCCGGTGTGAATGGGCCGAGCCCGCCAAGTCGCTCGGAGGCTCGACTTGCCGTCTCTTTGAGCAGGTCCATCCATCCTCTCAGGTTGGCTTTGACCGCGGCGGCGATCTCGTCGTCACCCCAACCGGCGGCAGTCATCTCCTGGAGCACCCGAACGTATCCTGATGCGAGATCGTCGTCGAGGAAGTCACAGGCCTGCTCCCACTGCTTCCAGAAAGGCATGTCGCTCTCGTAGAGCCGGGCCTGCCGCTCGAGCAGTCTCTGGTTCTCCTGCTCCAGAACCTCGAGCACCAGGTTCTGCTTGGTGCCGAAGTGATAATGGATCTGGCTCAAGGGAACCCCGGCGCGCTGCGCGATGCTTCGAGTCGAGAGGGACGAGTAGCCAGTTTCGACCAGCGCCTCCTTACTTGCCGTGAGGATCATCTCCCTGGTCGATCGGTCAGCAGGCATCCGTCACCTCTCTGAGGAAGGGAGCGAGAGAGAAATTGGTCGATCGATCGAATTATTATGAGTGGAGCCGGCTTCTCTGTCAACCCCCGGGTAATCGTCCTGGTTGGAATGTTTTTCCGCGGCGGCGGGTTGATACGCTCGAGAGGACCACTGTGGGGAGCGAACATCCCCAAAGACTGGGGAAAAGTTGGGGGTTCACAAGCTTTCACCGATGCGTATAGTTGAACGCTCGGGTCGCCCGCCCACCGACCCACTCGACCACCGGAGGACACGAATTACCAATGGCCGCCCCTGAAACGCGTAAAGACGACAAAGACAAGCCGCGGCGATCACGCCTGCAGTCGAAGCTCACCGACGAGCGTGGTCGGCTCACCACGGATCTGGTTTCCCAATACCTCACCGCTATCGGAGAATACGACCTGCTCACTGCCGAGCAGGAAGTCGAGCTCGCCCAGAAGATCGAGGCGGGCGAGGAAGCGGCCGAGAAGCTGGAGCTGCGCGACTACAAGGGCAAGCGCGAGGAGATGGAGCTGAAGAGGCTGGCCCGGCGCGGAGCTCAGGCCAAGGACGATTTTCTCACCGCCAATCTGCGTCTCGTCGTCGCCAACGCCCGCCGCTACGCCAACACGTCGGGAATCGACTTCCTCGACCTGATCCAGGAGGGGAACCTGGGGCTCATCCGCGCAGTGGAGAAGTTCGACTGGCGAAAAGGCTTCAAGTTCTCCACCTACGCCACCTGGTGGATCCGTCAGGCCATCACCCGCGCCATCGCCGACAAGTCACGGACGGTCCGCATCCCGGTGCATCTCCACGACACCCTCGCCGCGGTACGTGCCGCTCAGGCGTCCCTCAAGGCCGAGCTGGGGCGGGACCCCCGCCCCGACGAGATCGCCGAGGAGGCCGGGGTCACCGTCGACAAGGTCGAGCTGGCCCTGTCCGTCGCAGACACCGTTTCGCTGGAGCAGCCCATTGGTGAGGATGGCGCTCAGCTCGGCGATTTCATCGAGGACGAGGATGCCGCCGATCCGGTGCAGATGACCGAAGAAATGGATGTGGCCAACTCGCTTCGGCAATCGATCGATCGTCTCCCGGAGCGGGAGGGTCGCATCCTGGCGCTGCGGTACGGCTTCTTCGACGGGGTGCCCCGCACCCTGGAGGAGATCGGCGACGAGTTCAACCTCACCCGGGAGCGGATTCGCCAACTGGAGAAGCTGGCGCTGTGCCGTTTGCGTCATCCGTCGTTCGGCATCCGTGAGGCCGACCTCGTTTGAGCCCAGCATCGCCTTCATCGAGGAGAGCCCGCCGCGACGGCGGGCTCTCCTTCTTCGGTAGCGTGGTCCGATGCGGTTAGGCGATCTCGTCGGTGGTGCTCCCTTCGTCTGCGGGCCCGAGACGACCCTGCTCGAAGCAGCGCAGGTAATGGAGGGCTCCGATCTCGGGTCACTGGCGGTGGTCGAGGGCATGAACCTCCTCGGGCTCGTCACCGAGCGCGACCTTCGCCGGGCGGTGGCGCGTGGCACGGACCTCGGGACCTCGGTCTCGAAGGTGATGAGCGACGATCCCGACACCTTCGACCCCGATCTGGACGTCTGGGACGCTGCGTCGTGGATCGCAGAGTCGGGTTACCGCCACCTTCCCGTGGTCGAGGACGACGGCTCTCTGCTCGGTGTGGTCTCGATTCGCGACCTGCTCAAGGCCTTGGTCGACACGGTCTAGGTGTGCGCTCTTCGTGAACTGGGGGCGCCGCACTTCGCTGAGCGGGGCCCGTAACCCAGGGTTGGCGGGGCTCGCCGGGCTCTCTCGTTCTCGGGGCGCTGGACTTCGCTGAGCGGGGCCTGTAACCCGGGGTTCGCGTAACATGCGGCGGTTGCCCCGCATGATTTCGGGGCTTGACTTGAACCGCTCTTGAAGTTCTACGTTCTCAGTTGACCATGCCTGCACCTGCCCTGACCCCCTGGGCCGTCGTCCGCGACGGAGTCAAGCTCATCGGGCGCTTCGTGAAGATGCACCCTTGGGCTTTCACTATCGCCGTCGCCGGCTCGTCGCTCTACGCAGGAGCGATCATCCTGGCTTCTTGGGTCATCGGATGGGTGACCGACAACGTCATCATCCCCATCCTCGACCAGGGCGAGGAACCCGACCTTCTCGTGCTGGCCTCGGTGGTGATCGTGTCCGTGGCGGTCGTCAAGGCGTTCGGGATCGTGGTCCGCCGCACCGGCGCCGCCTATCTGACCGGCTCCACCCGCCGCGACATTCGCAACCGGCTCCTGGCGCATCAGCTCACCCTGAAGATGTCCTGGTTCAATCGCCAGGCGGTCGGTGACCTGCTAGCCGTGGCCGATTCCGACACCGATCAGGGAACAGGTGTCCTCGGTCCCCTGCCCTTCTTCTCCGGGGTCTCGCTGTTGCTGGTGGGAACCGTGGTGCTGGTCTTCTCCATCGACTTCTGGCTCGGAGTCGGTGCAGTGACCGGGCTGCTGGTAGCCATCGTCATCGACGTGCACGGGAGCTGGGTCACGTTCAGCCTGTGGGAGCATGTCCAGCGCGAGCGGGGGCGCGTGGCCTCGATCGCACACGAGAGCTTCGATGGAGCCCTCACCGTCAAGGCCCTGGGACGGGAGAGCTTCGTCTCGGAGAGGTTCGGCGAGGCCAGCGACTCTCTGCGGGACCGGCTGATCAAAGTCCTGTCCACGTGGATCAACTACCAGGTGGTGATGCGGTCACTCCCCCAGATGTTGATCATCCTCCTCCTCGTGGTGGGGGCCTCCCGGGTGATGGCCGGTGCGGTGACCGCTGGCGATCTGGTGACCGTTGCCTATCTGCTCACTCTGCTCGCCTTCCCCATTCAGCTCATCGGGTTCGTGCTGTGGGACTTGGCGGGCAGCCTCGCCGGCTGGCGCCGGGTGCAGGCGGTCCTCGACGCCGACGATCATCTCTCCTGGGGCGACACCGTCGCCTCGTCCGACGGCGGGGCAGCTCCTGTGACAGGTCGGGCGGTGGGCTTCGGCTACGACGACGCGCAAGTACTCAGCGATCTCGACCTCGAGTTGGATGCGGGCACGACCTTGGCGGTGGTCGGTCCCACTGCTGCCGGCAAGTCGACCCTTGGGCTCCTCTTGGCCCGGCTCTGGGACCCGGACTCCGGATCGATCTACCTCGCCGGCCGGGATCTCCGCCAGTTCGCCCGGTCGGAACTTCCCAAAGAGGTGGCTTATGTCTCACAGAGCGCCTTCCTCTTCGACGCCACTGTGCGGGAGAACATCACCCTCGACAGTCCCTACAGCGACGAGGAGGTGGCTACGTCACTCCGCCTCGCCGGTGCGGAGCAGTTCGTGGGGGAGCTCCCGAGCGGGCTCGACACCGAGCTCGGCGAGCGCGGGACAACCCTGTCGGGTGGGCAGCGGCAACGTCTGGCCCTGGCCCGCGCTCTGGTGCGCAAGCCCCGGCTCCTGATCCTCGATGACGCCACGTCGGCTGTCGATCCGTCGGTCGAGGCGGAGATTCTCAAGGCACTCAAGACCGCCGATCTCCCCTCGACGATCGTGGTCGTGGCCTACCGGCCATCGTCGATTCGGCTGGCGGACGAGGTGGTGTACGTCGATCAGAAGCGCATCCTCGGCCACGGCACCCACGACGAGCTGATCGCCACCCAACCCGGGTATGCCCGCCTGGTCCAGGCGTACGAGGAAGAGGCGCGGCGCCTGAGGGAGGCGTCATGAGCGAGCGCCAAAGCACCGCGACACTGATCCGGCGTGCTCTGGTGGAGGCTCCCTCGCTCCGCGACGGCCTCAGACTCACCTTGATCCTGGCCATGGTCGGTCAGGCGGTCACGGTGGTCACGCCCATCGTCCTCCAACAGATCCTCGACCAGGAGATCCTCTCTCCAACGGGGGTCGACATGGGTGGTGTCTTCGTCCGGGCCGGCGTCGCCCTCGCGGCTCTGATCATCGGCCTGGTCGTGGGGAGGGTCTCCCTGTTGCGTCTGACTAGATCGGCATCGACGGGTCTGTCCGACCTGCGTACCAAGACATTCGGGCACATCATGAGTCAGTCGGTCCTCCACGTGCAATCGGAGCGTCGCGGGAACCTGCTGTCGCGAGTCACCTCCGACATCACCACCCTCCAGGAGTTCATGGAGTGGGGCGGGGTAGGCATGATCATCGCATCGAGCCAGGTCCTCCTGGCCACGTCGGTGATGATGTTCTACGAGTGGAGGCTGGCGCTGATCGCTCTGGTCGGGGTCCTCATCTACCTCTTCATGATGAGGTGGTTCCAGCGAATCCTCGCCCGCAACTATGACGCGGTTCGTAGAGAAGTCGGTGCCTCGCTTGGGGTGCTCAGCGAGTCGATCACCGCGATCCCGATCGTTCGTGCCTACGGCACCGAGGAGAGCACCAAGGCCAAGGTGGCCGCGGCGTTGGAGCGCCGGTTCCAGGTCGAGTACAGGACCGCCCGATTCGGCAACTTCCTGTTCTCGACCGCCGAGGTGTTCGCCGGGCTCCTCACCGCGGTCCTAATAGTGGCCGGGATCCTGATCGGAGTGCGGCTGGGCACGTCGGCAGGCACTCTGGTGGCCTTCCTCTTACTGACCAACCTCCTGATCGAGCCTCTTCAGATCCTGGTGGAGACCCTCGAGTTCGCTCAGTCGGCGGCGTCGGGTCTGCGCCGGGTGGTCGATGTCCTCGACGGTGAGATCGACGTCACCGATCCGGAGCATCCTCTCTCACTGCCGAAGGGGGGGCTCAGCGCCAACCTCGATCACGTTCACTACTCCTACCCCTCCGGCCAGGAGGTGCTGACGGACATCACCATCGACATCCCGGCGGGCAGCCGGGTGGCGGTGGTCGGGGAGACCGGTTCGGGCAAGACCACCTTCGCAAAGCTGCTGGTTCGGCTCATGGACCCGAGCTCGGGGAGCGTCCGCATCGGCGGCGTGCCGGCGGATCGGATCCGTCTCGACGAACTGCGTCGAAGGGTCGCCTTCGTCCCCCAGGAGGGATTTCTGTTCGACGACACGATTGCCAACAACGTTCGGTACGGGCGGATCGAGGCCAGCGACGCCGAGGTGTGGACCGCCTTCCACGAATTGGGTCTCGGCGGGTGGGTGCGGGGCCTCCCCGACGGGCTGCAGGCGAGAGTCGGAGAGCGGGGCGGGAACCTCTCTGCAGGAGAACGGCAACTCGTGGCCCTGGTGCGGGCGTGGATCGGTGGACCGGATCTGCTCGTGCTCGACGAGGCGACCTCGGCGGTCGACCCCGCCCTCGATGTTGCCCTGCGTCATGCCATCGACATGCTCACCGCCGGCCGGACGTCGGTGACCATCGCCCATCGTCTCTCCACCGCCGAAGGGGCCGACGAGGTCCTGGTGTTCGACCGCGGCCAACTGGCCGAGCGGGGACATCATCGCGATCTCGTGGTCTGTGACGGTGTCTATGCCGATCTCTACGCCGATTGGGCCGCGGGTACCAAGAGCGTCTGACACCGAGCCGCCCCGGGGGCCGCATGTGGAACGAATCTGGTGGGTGAGATAGGACGCAAGAGAAAGGACAACTCGTGTTGCAGTTGTCAGAGAACGCCGCCGCGGCCGTCGAGAACATCCGAGAGAGCCAGGGGATCCCCGGGGAACAAGAGATCCGTCTCACCGCCGATGAGGGTCAGTGGGGGCCCCGCCCTCCGTCTCGAGTTCGTGAAGGAAGTCGCGGAGGACGATCAGGCAGTCGAGCAGTCCGGGACCGAGATCCATCTCAACCCCAGAGTCGTCGAGCCGCTCGAGAACACCATCACGGACGTGCGCGACGCCGGAGAGGGCCTCGCCTTCGTCTTCCGCAGCCAAGACCCCAAATAGGGCGAGACGCCCAATAGGGGTGAGACGACCGGTCTCTCAGAGTCGCTCAGACTCCCGGGGGCGGGGAGTAACGCGCTGTTGCGAATCGCCCCCCATCGAGGTCCACCTCCCAGATCGACCCCTTCGAGCAGTAGAACCTCGATTCCAGGGACAGCCCGGCCCACATCATTCGGTTGATCACTGCCGGGATCACGTCACCGTGGGTGCATAGCACCGCGTTGTAGCCAACGAGCCGGTCGGCCAGGTCGTAGGCGCCATCGATGTCCGGCCCTTCGGCGAGGGCGTCGTGCTCGATCACCTTGGCGCCGATGGCGTCGGCGAGTGGCTCGACCGTCTGCACGCAACGGGTGTATGGACTCGTGTAGATCTTCTCGATTCCTCTATCTCGCAACGAAGCGGTTATGGCTGCTGCTTGTCGTCGTCCCTTCTTGGTCAGCGGACGGGTCGCATCCACTCCCTCCCACCTCGACCGCTCTCCAGCCGCGGCGTGGCGGAGCAGGAAGAGAGTCCCTGTCCGGGCGAGACTCCGCAGGCCAGCGTTGGCGATCAATCGGCGGTCGCTCTCGTAGGCGCAGAGCTCCTTCGCCTTCTTGCGGGTCAGCCATCGGATCTGGTCGACTTCCCTGTTCTTTGCGAACCCGGGGCTGTCGGGTAGGGGTCTCATGGCGAACCAGTTCACCTCTTTCACCCCGCCCTCGATTCGGTAGCGGGTGACTCCCACCGGAGCCACGATCCGGCAGTTGAACCCGGTTTCCTCGAGCACCTCCCTCACCGCCGTCTCTTCGGGTGTCTCCCCACGGTCGGCCTTGCCCTTGGGCAGCCCCCAATCGTCGTATCGGGGCCGATGAGCCACCAGGACCTTCAGCTTGCCTTTCGTCGTCGCCCGGAAGACGAGTCCGCCGGCGGCCTTGATGACTCGGGTCACGGGCGGCAGATTAGGGCCGGGAGCGCTTCAACGACCGCAGTGGGGCTTTCTTGCTATGGCGCGAGCTCAGCGCAGTTCGGGCTGGTCGAGGAGCCAGTCGAGACCTTCCCCGACCCCGTCGACGAGGTGGATGTCACCATTGCTCGCTCCCAGCTTCTCGCTGACCAGGAACGAGAACTCTCTCCATTCCACTCCCACCGCCACGGTGGGAAACCTGGTCCCTCCGTGACGTCGGGCGATGTCGTTGATGTTCCAGGCGATCACCAACTCGGCAGTGGTGCCGATCGACCCCGGGAGTACCAGAGCACCGCTGGCGATCTCGGTGATGATGCCGATTCTCTCCGTGATACTGCGGGCGCCGATCTCGTGGGTCACGTGAGGGTTGGCTCCGCCGCGGGTGCGGAACATGCTGCCGGCGATGACTCCGACGACTTGGCCTCCCGACTCCGCGGCGCCCTTCGAAGCGGCCTCCATCGTTCCGCCATAGCCGCCCGTGACAACCGCCAGCCCCGCCCGAGCACAACGGGCTCCGGCCTGCTCGGCGTCTCTCCAGGCGGGCGAGCCGGGCTCGGATCGTGACGACCCGAAGATCGCCATGGCGCGGGCGGTGTTCAACCGGTCATTACCTGGTCGATACCGGCTTTCACCCGGTCGACGTCTGTCAGCGCGTGCTTCTCGATGGCGAACTGCGGCCACGGTATGTCGAAGCCGGTGACCCGGACGATGGGTGCCTCCAAGTCGTACATGGCCTGTTCGGCGACGACGGCGGCCACGTCGGCGGCGACGCCGGCGCTTCCCTGCGGCTCCTGGACTGCGAGCAGACGACCGGTCTTGGCCACAGAGGCGAGCACCGTTTCGCGATCCCAGGGGAACAAGGTGCGTAGATCGATGACCTCTATGGAGTGCTCCGACTGCTCGGCGGCCTTGAGCGATGTCGGGACCATCCCCCCATAGGTGACGAGTGTGAGGTCGGTACCTTCCTGTCGTACCTTCGCTCGGCCAATCGGCAGGGTGAAACGATCCGTGGGAACGTCGCTTCGTCCCGCCCGGTAGAGGACCTTGGGCTCGAGGAACATGACCGGGTCGTCGCTCTCGAGTGCGGCGGTGAGAAGCCCCTTGGCGTCGAGAGGGGTCGACGGACAGACCACGACCAGCCCCGGGGCGTGGACGAAGTAGGCCTCGGGCGAGTCGCAGTGGTGCTCATGGGCTCCGATGCCGGCACCGTTGGGGAATCGGACCACCACCGGGACCGACGAGAGCCCTCTGGTCCGGAACCTGAAGCGCCCGAGGTGGCTGACGATCTGGTCGAACCCCGGGTAGACGAATCCGTCGAACTGGATCTCGGCCACGGGCCGGGCGCCGGCGAGGGCCATCCCCACCGCGGTGCCGACGATCCCCGACTCGTTCAGGGGGGTGTCGATCACCCGCTCCTCGCCGTACTTCTGCTGCAGGCCCTCGGTGATGCGAAACACACCTCCCGCCAATCCGACGTCCTGCCCGAGGACAATCACCTCATCGTCGCTCTCCATCGCCTCGTCGAGAGCTGCATTGAGCGCTTCCGCCATGTTCATCGACTTGGTGGGCCCGTCCGGCAGCTCGTCGTGACCGACCCGCCAGATCTCGCTCTCGTCGAAGTGAGTCTCCGGCTCTCCGTGAGACCGCTGCATGGCGTGGAGCTGGTCCACGATGTGTGGCGGTATCCGGGCAAAGCCATGGCGGATGGCATCGTCCCTGGCCGGGAGGGGCTCGGCCTCGAGTGAGGCGACTGCGACGTTCACTGCGTCGGTGATCTCCATCGCCACCTTCTCGCCGATCCTCTCGTCCCACTCTCCGCGGCTCTCGAGGAAGCGCCGGAGCCGCTCGATGGCGTCCTTTTGCTTCCACTCTTCGACCTCCTCGTCGGACCGGTAGAGGGTGGGATCGTCTGCGGTGGCGTGCGGGCCGTATCGGTAGGTCATCGCCTCGATGAGAGTGGGCCCATTCCCCTCCCGTGCTCGTTTGGCGGCGAGCCGGGTCGCCAGGTAGACCGCGATCGGATCCATTCCGTCCACTCGGAGGCCCTCGAAGCCGTATGCCTCGGCCTTCTGGGCGATGGTCTCCGATGCCGTCTGCTTCTCGTACGGAACCGAGATGGCATAGAGGTTGTTGGCGCAGATGAACACGGTGGGTGTCTTCCAGACCCCGGCGAAATTCATCCCGCTGTGGAAGTCGATCTCCGAGGTGGCTCCGTCACCGAAGTAGGTCACCGTGACGGTGTCCTCACCCCTGAGCTTGCTCATGTACGAGTAGCCGACGGCGTGGGGCAACTGGCTGGCGATGGGTACGGTCACGATCCCGGTGCGGTACTTGTCCATGTCCCAGTTGGCGTTGGGGAGGCCTTTCCAATAGGCGAGTAGCACCTCCATTGGCAGGCCCCTGGTCACCTGGACGCCGTGTTCCCGGTAGCTGGGGAAGACGAAGTCGTTGGGATCGAGGGCGAGAGCCGAGCCGATCTGAACCGCTTCCTGACCCTCGAGCATGGCGTATGTCCCGATTCGTCCCTGACGCTGCAGGGCAAGCATTCTGCGGTCGAGAGCGCGCGACAACACCATGTTCCGATACATCGCCTGATAGAGCTCGGGGTCGAGGCCCGGATCCTCTCCAACGAGATCCCCGTGGGCGTCGATGACCCGCAGCGTCTCGAACTTGCCCATGCCTCGAGTCTGCCACAACTGGCGAGTCCGCGGGCTCCAACGCCGCTATCTTCGATCGCTATGCCCAGGTTCCGTCCTGAGATTGCGGCGCTCAACCCCTACAAGGTGGGCCGCCAGCTCGAGGAGGTTGCTCGTGCCCATGGTCTCCAACCTGCCGACATCGTCAAGCTGACCGCCAACGAGGGCCCCGACGGCCCATTCCCGGGGGTCGTCGACGCTGCGGCGGGGGTCTTGGCCGGGTCCAACCGGTATCCGGACAACGCCTGCTGGGACCTGGGGCATGCCCTCGCCGACGAGATGGGAGTCGACTTCTCCAACCTGATGTTCGGCGCCGGAAGTGTGGCCCTGCTCGCCGAGATCGCCAACGCGGTCGGTGGCCCCGGCACCAAGATGGTCTACGGATGGCCAAGCTTCATCATGTACCGGTTCGCCGCCATATGGGCCGGCTCTGGATACGCCGAAGTGCCACTCGATCAGGGCTTC
Organism: uncultured Acidimicrobiaceae bacterium; assembly: GCA_964558575.1. Taxonomy (GTDB): domain Bacteria; phylum Actinomycetota; class Acidimicrobiia; order Spongiisociales; family ZC4RG35; genus JANQRA01. The sequence continues at coordinate 25,307 of CAZLEQ010000017.1, forward strand.
CTCGACCTCGATGCGATGAGAGCTGCCATCGACGACGACACGACCATGGTCGTGGTGTGCAACCCCAACAACCCGACGGGGACGATGAGACCTGCCGAAGAGGTCGAGGCTTTCATCGACACCGTGCCCGAGTCGGTTCTGGTGGTGGTCGACGAGGCCTATCACGAGTTCGTCACCGACCCGAGTTACCGCACCGAGGTTCAATTGGCGGTGACCCGCCCAAACCTGGTGGTCCTGAGAACCTTCTCCAAGATCTACTCCCTTGCCGCACTGCGGATCGGATACGCCATCGCACATCCCGACCTGCTGACGGAGCTGCGCAAGGCGCAGGCGCCGTTGACGGTGAATCGGGTGGCTCAGGCGGCCGCGCTCGCCTCCCTCGGCCAGCCAGAGGAATTGGAGCGGCGACGCTCCGAGAACGAGGCTCGTCGCCACCACTTGGTGGGCGCCCTGGCCGAACGGGAGATCCCGACGGCTGAGAGCCATACCAACTTCATCTTCTTCGAGTTGGGTGACCACACCGAGGAAGTGGTGGAGCACATGACCTCCGACGGGGTGATCATCAGGCCCATGGGTGGAGGCTGGGTGCGGGTCACCATCGGGAACGACGAGGAGAACCGACGTTTCATCTACGCCCTCGACGCCGCAATGGAGGGTTAGGACAGGGCTTTGACCACCCGAGACACCATCGTCTCGATAGCCTCATCCGTCAGAGGTCGGTTCTGGAAGACGGTTGCGGAGAGCCAGGGGCCCTCGACGAGGTGAAGGGCGACGTCCATGTCGATCTCCGGATCGATCTCTCCCCTCGAGATGGCGCGTTGAACGATGGTCTGCACGGGCAGTTGGCGATCGCGTCGCAGCTGTTGACGAACCCTCTCCAACTCGGGTTCGTCGGCGGCGGCCCGGGTCACATCGAGGATGAGTCGTCTGGTGCGCGGGTCGTCGAAGATGGGACGCAAGGTCGCGGCGAACTCAGCCAGGTCCGAGGCCAGGCTGCCGGTGTCGGGCGCCGGGAGTGCCTGACCCATGGTTCGCAGCACCTCCACGAGCAGGTCACGGGCGTCCGGCCAATGCCGATAGACCGTCGAGCGGGCAGCTCCCGAAGCGGTGGCGACAGCCTCGATGTTGAACCCGTCGAGACCCTCTTCCAGGATCAACTCACAGGTCGACTCTATGATGCGTTGGCGGGCGGCCTCGCCACGGGGAGCACTCATTTCGAGACATCACTGTAGCGATCGCCCCCTCCTACCCGCTTGCCGTTTCCCCATATGCGATACAGGGTTGTAGTGTTGCAGGGTGGCGCGCATCAGCGTCCGATCTCAGTTCTGTCATGATCCGGGATCGGATGTGGCCAGGGCTCGCCAAACCCAGCTTCGTACGGGGGTACCCCTTGAAACCAATCGTCTCTGCACTGGCCAGCTACGCACAGCGCCTGCCGTGGGTGGTGGTGCTGTCGACTCTGGCCCTCACCGGTCTTCTCGGCTCGTTCGCCGGTCAGGTGGAGATCGCCAGCGGCAACGAGGGGTTCGCTCCCGACAGTGCCGAGATCTCCGCTCAGGAGCGAATCGGCGACAAGTTCGGTGCCGAGGGCAGCGGGTCGACGATCCAGGTGCTGGTCCGAGAGCCTGCAGGCGATGTCATCACACTCGAGGGCTTGGAGACCGCCCTGGCCGTCGAGGATGCCATCCGCTCTTCGGAGGTAGGAGCCGTCCTCAGCGAGTCGGCGCAACAGCCAGGAGTGGTCCATTACCTCTCCGGGGTCGTCGGGGCGATGCAGGCCCAGGGGTTGACACTTGCCCAGATGACCGACGAGATGGTCAAGCAGTTCTACACCTCCTCTTTCGATCCCGACAACGCCCCTCCGGAGCAGGTTTCGTTCCTCTCCAGGCTGGTCTCCGAGGACTTCGACCGGTCCTCGACCTCTGCTTCGAGCGGAATGGTGCTCGCCTTCGTCAGTTCCTATCCAGGCGCGACTGCCGAGGAGTCGTTCAACAACCAGGTCGAAACGGAATCCCATCTCGCCGACGATCTCGCCGTCATCGAAACGGGCCTCGAGATCCGACCGTTCTCGTTCGGTCTCCTCCTCACCGGAGTCGACGACTTCACCACGGAGGTGGGTGAGCTGTTCGCTCTCGCCTTCGCCGTGATCCTCGTCATCCTCGCCTCCGTCTACTGGTTGTCCCCTGGGGAGGAAGGAAGCTGGTTCGCTTCGGTTCGTCGTACGGTGACGGATGTCCTGTTGACCCTGCTCACGATCGTCATGGCGATCGCGATCATGCAGGGTGTGGGCTATCTGCTCGAGCAGGCCGGCATCATCGACGCCTTCTCCGCCCCGACTCAGATCGTTCCCATCCTGCTCATCGGTCTCGGCGTCGACTACGCCATCCACCTCACCTCCCGTTACCGGGAGGAGGTGGGCGGCGGCAGGACAGTCGATCGTGCGATGTCGGCAGCGGTGAACTCTGTCGGCATCGCCCTTCTTCTGGCCACGATCACCACCGTTATCGGGTTCCTCACCAACATCTTCAACCCGGTGCCGGCGTTGAAGGACTTCGGGATCCTCGCCGCCGTCGGCATCGTCGTCGCCTTCCTGCTGATGCTCACCTTCGTCCCCGCGCTGCGTCTCCTGCTCGACCGTCGTGCGGAACGGAACGGTTCGCTCCCGGTCCGCTCGCTGGAGTCCCATGGTGACCGGATCCTTCCCCGGCTGATGGAAAAGCTGGCGTTGCTCGCCAAGCACGCCGCGGTGCCCACTCTGTTGGTTGCCTCGATCCTGGGCGCGGCGGGGTTCTACGGATTCACCCAGCTCGAGACGAGGTTCTCGTTCACCGACTTCCTCCCCGACGACTCCGAGTATGTGGCCACTCTCGACATCCTGGCCGAGGAGTTCAACGGGGGTTTCGGCGAGCAGACTCAGGTGTTGGTGGAAGCGAGTGCCGAGCAGTCGATCGACGCCGGAGTACACAACGCGCTCGTCGAGGCCAACGCCGATTTGGCGTCCCTCGACGATGTGGCCACATTCATGTCCGCCCAAGGGGAGTTCCCGGACGCCAGCTCTCCAATCGCACTTCTCGGCCAGCTCCTCTCCGGGGGCCCGGAGGCGACGCCACCACCCGCCTTGCTGACGGCTGCCCAGCAGGTGGGCCTCGACGAGGATCTCATGGTTCCAGGTGACGTCGATGTCGCTCCCCTTTACGAAGCGATGCTGCTGGTCGACCCGGAGCGAGCTTCCGGAGTCATCGCCATGGAGGGCGGGGAGATCGATGCTCTTCTCTGGGACATCACCACCAGTGCCGGGGAGGACGTGGGCGACCTGAGAGACGGAATCGCCACCGTGTTCCAACCCGTAGACCAACTGGGGGCTTCGGCCATCGCCACGTCTGACAACATCATTGGAGATGTGGTGGTCAATGAGTTGACCGCCTCCCAGGCTTCATCGCTGTTCATCACCATCGCCGTGGCCGCGCTGGTGCTCATGGTGAGCTTCTATCTGGAGTCACGGCGATGGTTCCTGGGCATCATCACGATCACCCCGGTGGCCCTCGTAGTGCTGTGGACGTACGGGCTGATGTTCGCCACCGGTATCCCGTTTGGCCCGGTCACCGCCACCATCGCTGCGCTCTCGATCGGTATCGGAGTCCCGTTCACCATTCACATCGCTCGCCGTTTCCAGGAAGACCGGCGCGTCAACCGAGACGTGGACACCGCCATGAAGCTGACCATGAGGCACACGGGAGGGGCTCTTGCCGGATCGGCCTTCACCACCATGGCCGGCTTCGGGGTCTTGACCACCTCCAGCCTCGTTCCGTTCCGGCAGATGGGACAGGTCACCGTGTACGCGATCGGGCTCTCCCTCCTCGCCGCGGTGTTGGTCTTGCCCTCGCTGCTCGCCCTCTGGGATCGGTGGCATCGCCGCCGCGGTGATCACCTAATTGGGTCGGAAGCCCTGGAAGAAGTCCGTTCACACTGACCGGAATTCGACCAGAATCATGGTGGGCGTCTCGCGGCCCGTCCAGGATGCAATGGATCCATCGCGCATACAAGCAGAAGCCACCAGGCTCTTCCCTCTGGCCGAGAGGGTGTTGAGTCGGTACGGCTTGGCGCTAGCCGAGATCGAGCACCTGGCCACCCACTCGAACGTGATGTACCGGGTTGTCGCTGCCAACGGCCATCAGAGGGTGCTTCGGGTTGGCACTCCTCACGCCAACTCCCGCTCGAACATAGAGGTCGAGGTGTCCTGGCTCGACGCCCTCAACCGTGAGACCGACCTCGATGTGGTCAAGCTGATCAGGACCTCGGGCGGGGATCTCATCGTCGACGAGTTCGACGAGGGGATCGAGAAGGAACGGTCGTGTGTCCTCTTCTCTTGGATTCCCGGTCGGCCCGTTGGGCGTGATTCGGGCCCATTCGCCTATCGGCTGCTGGGAGCGATGTCCGCCTCGCTGCAGGAGCATGGTCGAACCTGGGACCCTCCGCCTCATGCCCGGATGCGCAGGTGGGACGAGGTCTTCTATTACGAGCGGGCCTTGGAGCCCGTGATCATCGGAGATCCGTCTTTCGGCCATCTCTTCGACGAGAGACGCCGCGCCAAGATCTCGAAGGCTGGTGAGCTGGCGAGCGGCGTGATTGCCGACTCCTACGCCATTGCCACCCCCCAGGTGGTCCACGGTGACCTCCACGAGTGGAACGTCCATGTCACCAGCAGCCGGCTCTACGCCTTCGACTTCGAGGACGTGATGTGGGCCCTGCCTGCCCAGGACGCCGCCATCAGCCTCTATTCGTCGCGGAACAGCGACAACGCCGATCAGGTCAGAGCTGCCTTCCGCAAGGGTTACGAGTCGGTCGCACCATGGCCCATCATCGACGATCGTCAGCTCGACGGCTTCCACGCCGCACGTCAGATCATGCTCATGAACTACGCGGCCCGCACCCTGCGGACCGAGGAGGCGGCCGACTACATCGATAACGTCATGCCGTGGCTCGAGAGGTACGTCGCACGTTACGGCTGACATGAGGTTCGCCGACCGGCGCCGAGCCGGGGAGCAGCTCGGTGCGGAGTTGGCGCGGCTCGACCCACCCGACCCGGTGGTGTATGCCCTTCCCCGCGGTGGTGTCCCGGTTGCCTACGAGGTGTCACGGGCTCTCGAGTGTCCCCTGGACGTCCTGGTGGTTCGCAAGATCGGGGTCCCCTATCAGCCGGAGCTGGCGATGGGAGCGATTGCGGAGGGAGAGGTGGTCATCCGCAACGAAGAGGTGATCGACCTGGCCGGGATCGACGAGGTCGGATTCGCCGCGGTCGCCGACTCCCAGAGGCGTGCGCTCGAAGCCAGGGTGGCTTCCTATCGCTCGGCGGCCGACCCCATATCGCCCGAGGGCCGGACCGCCATAGTGGTCGACGACGGGCTGGCCACCGGTTCCACCGCCCTCGCCGCAGTGCACGTCTTGCGGCACAAAGGTGCCGCGTCGGTCTGGCTGGCGGTCCCGGTGGCGCCGCGTTCACCACTTGGTGTGCTGGAGCAGGTGGCGGATAGGATCTTGATTCTGTCCCGCCCTCACGACTTCGGCGCCGTCGGCATTTGGTACCACGATTTCGCCCAGACCGGTGATGATGAGGTGAGGAGACTGCTCGCCGAGTCGCGGCTAGCGTGACGGCAGCCGTCGTCAGAGAGGATCGTCATGCCTTCACTCGAGAAGTTCTGCACCGTCGAGGGAGAGCTGGGAATGAACGTCATCGGGAACACTCCTGCTGGCACCCGCATCGACTTCCCCTTCGAGGGCAGCGCCACCAGCGAGCATTGGGAGGGAGAGCGTCCCGTCAAGGGGACCGACTACGTGACGGTTAGGGACGACGGGAACATGGTGCTCGACATCCACGCCACCATCGGGGAGAAGCGGGAGAGCGTGTCGTATCGCGCCATCGGGGTCTCGATCGCCAACGAGGACAAGTCGGCCAGCTCCAAAGAGCTGCTGGTCTTCGAGACAGGTAACGCCGACCTGGCCTGGTTGAACGACGAAGTCGGGGTCGCCTTTGGTCACGGCGCCGCCGGCAAGATCACCCTGGACATCTATCTGATCCGCCCCTGACCCGCGAACCCTGGGTTGCAGGCCCCGCTCAGCGAAGTCCAGCGCCCTCGGTTCGAGTGGCAGTGCCCCCGACCCGCGAACCCTGGGTTGCAGGCCCCGCGCAGCGAAGTCCAGCGCCCTCGGTTCGAGTGCCAGGTGCCGTTGGCTAAGCCGGGTTCCTGAAGTCGGGTTTCCTCTTCTCCAGGAAGGCGGTGACGCCCTCGTGATGCTCGGGAGTCCTTCCGAGACGGCCTTGTTCCCTCTTCTCCGCCTCGAGTCCCTCGGGGAAGGTGAGCGTCGACGACCCGTGGATCAAGCGGCGGGTGGTGACCAGGGCATCGGTGGAAAGACCCGCCAGCCGGCCCGCGTGCTCGAGTGCCCTGTCGATCGCCTGTCCGTCGGGGGTCACCTCCACACACAACCCTCGCTGGCGGGCTTCCGTCGCCGACATGCGCCGGTTGGTCAGGGCCATCTCCATGGAGAGCGAGACGCCGACGTGATGAGGCAGCAGCCAGGTCGTTCCGGAGTCGGGAACCAGCCCGATGGCGGTGAACGCCGAGGTGAAGTAGGCGGACTCGGCCATGACCCGGATGTCGCATCCCAGGGCCAGGCCCATCCCCGCTCCGGCGGCGACACCGTTCACCGCCGCCACCACCGGCACGCCACACTCGCCGATGGCATGCACCATGGGATGGAACTCCTCGTCTAGGTGCCGGGCCAGGTCGGGGCCGTCCCCGTCGTACTCCTCGGCGAAACCAGATAGGTCGGCACCTGAGCAGAACGCCTTTCCCTCCCCGGTGAGGACCACGGCGCGTGCCTCGTCCCCGGCGCGGGCCAAGGCAGTTACCAGCGATGCCGACAGCTCCGCGTCGATGGCGTTGTAACGCTTGGGACGGTTGAGGGTCACGACGGCGACGCCACCGTCGAGTTTGTATTTCGTGCTCATATCATCTCCTCGACTTCGCGAATCGTAAACCACGGAAAACATCGGTAACCATTGGGACATGTCCTATCGTGGGTCGCATCGTCGCAGCGGAAGAGCCGCGAAACATCGACCCACAAGGAGGCGTCGTGAACAAAACCGAGATGGCTGACAAGCTCGCCAGTAAGGCTGACATCTCGAAGGCCCAGGCCGCGGAGATCATCGACCACATCTTCTCGACCAAGGACGGAGAGGGGATCATCGCCGTCGAGCTGGATGCGGGCCGGAAGGTGAACATCACGGGCTTCGGAAACTTCTCGCTGAAGCGTCGGTCGGAGCGTCAGGGTCGCAACCCGGCGACCGGCGAGACCATCACGATTCCGGCGAGGAACTACGCCCACTTCAGCGCCGCCAAGGGCCTGAAGGACCGGGTGGCCGAGTAGCGGCCCGACCTCGACCTCTTGTAGCGGCGGGTCTTCGGACCCGCCGCTTTGTTTCCTCTCTCTAGTAGCCGACGATGGGAGATCGCCTGGTTCCGTAGCGATCGGTGCCGGTTTACCGTGTGGGTATGACCCTCGACCCGGATCGATGGTGCCCCCCGGTCGCCATCGCCCACCGCGGGAGCCGGGTGCTCTGGCCGGAGAACACCGAGATCTCGTTCCAGGGCGCCTACGAGATGGGTTACCGGCACTTCGAGACCGACCTCCACGTCACCGCCGACGATGTCCTGGTCTGCTTCCACGACCCGACTGTCGACAGGACCACCAACGCAAGGGGCCGGGTGGAGCACATGACCGTGGACCATCTCCAGTCACTGGACGCCGGCTATCGCCACGCCACCTCGGAAGGATTCACTTATCGGGACAGTGGTGCCACGGTTCCCACCCTGGAGTGGTTGCTGACCACCTTCCCCGAGGTCTCGGTGGTGGTCGACATGAAGAGCGACGGCCTGGCGCGACCATTGGCCGCGCTGATCGACGACTTGGAGGCACACGACCGTTTGATAGTCGGATCCTTCTCCGACGCCCGTCTCGCAGAGTTCCGGGAGGCCACCGGGGGACGTGTCGCCACCTCGGTTGGCCCGGCACAGGCCCGGAGGTGGATCCTGGCCTCGCGAGTGGGCCGAGGGGCAGGACGTGAGGCCGCGGCCCTCCAGCTACCCACCAGCCTGAGGGGGTTCAGAGTCGTCGACGAGAAACTGGTCGAAGCCGCTCATCGCTCCGGTCTCCAGGTCCACGTCTGGACTGTCAATCGGAGGACGGAGATGGAACGGCTCCTCGATATCGGCGTCGACGGTTTGGTCACCGACCGCCCCGACCTGCTCCGGGACCTTCTGGTCGAACGTGGGGAGTGGAAGGTGTGAGACTGTTGCTGGCGGCGGTGGTCCTCGGTGGTGCTTTTGGATCGGCGTCGGCAACCGTGGAGTCGATCCAGGGCGACGTCATGGTCCTCGACTTGATCGTCGAAATCAGGGAGTCGGCCGAATCCGTGGTGGCTCATCTCTCCTTCCAGGGCGAGCCTGAGCTGACGCTCCCCCTTCTCGATCGCGGAGGCGGCACCTTCGGCCTGCGCACCGAGCTGGAGCCGAAGAACTATTTCGTCGTGTTCGAGACGGTCGGCACGGAAGGTCAGAGCTCCGAGCCGGTCTCCCTCACCGACTTGGGTGCGGATCTCGGCCCGGGTCGAACCACGACCACCACGACCGGGGTGGATGAGACGCTGAGTCGAGAGTCCCAGCGGATGCTCTGGCTGGCCGTCGCCCTGGGCGCCGCGTCGCTCTCGCTCGTCGCCTTCTGGGCTCTGGGAGGCCGGGAAGAAGCTGCCGAAGGCGAGGAGACCGCTGGGCAAGAAGACGTATCTGGGGAGGAGTGACGTGCTGCGGTGGGCGGTCCCCGACGACGCCGAAGAGCTCGCCGATGTACACGTGAGCACCTGGCAGACAGCCTATGAGGGCATCTTCCCCGCCCATTTCCTCGATGACCTCGACCGGAAGACACGTTCCCGCTGGTGGAGACGCTTCATCGAGAGGGGGGCGCGGGTGCACGTCGCCGAGATGGACAGAGTCGTGGGTTTCTGTCATCCCGGCCCGTCGGATGACGATGATTGGGGTGAGATCTTCTCTATCTATGTCCATCCGGATCACTGGGGGAAGGGTCATGGACATGAGTTGTTGCGGGCAGGGGAGCAGACCCTGGTCGCCAATGGCCACCACCGGGCCCTGCTCTGGGTGCTCGAAGCGAACGCTCGCGGTCGCCATTTCTACGAGCGCCAGGGCTGGTCTGTCGGGAGGCCGATCCGTGTCGAAGAGATCGGCGGTGTGCAGGTGACCGAGCTCAGGTACGAGAAGAACCTGTCAGGCGGGCGTTGACCCTCTCGAGGTCGGACGGATAGGTGATCTTCACGTTGTCCGGGTCGCCCTCCACCCCCACGACCGTCAGGTGGCTGAACCTCTCCACGACCGCAATCGTGTCGTGACCTTCGAACCCCGCGCTGGCTGCCCTCTCATAGGCCGCGATCAGCTCGGGGCCCTGCAACACCTGTGGCGTCTGTGCCGTCCAGAGGTTGGTGAGCGGCTCATGGGTCTCCTTGTCCAGGACGAGAGGCTCCACGGGGAGGAGGGGGACAGCACCTCCGCTCTGCTCCGCTACCCGGAACAGCCGGTCGATGGTCGAGGCAGGGACTATGGGCCGAGCGGCGTCGTGGATCCCGATGAGGTCGTACTCGGAGTCCAGGGCGGCGAGCCCCGAGATCTCGCTGGAGGTCCGCGTGGCCCCACCCCGGGTCACAATCACGTCGGGGCGCAGCTCGGCGACGGTGGCGACGATCTCGGCACGACAGACGACGACGCAGGTATCGACGTGGGCCACCACAGCGTCGAGGGTGTGGGCGATGAGCGGTTCACCCGCGACCTCGACCATCAGCTTGTCCGAGCCGAAGCGGGTGCTGGAGCCACCCCCGACGACCACCATCGCGCGTGTCGACATCGGTTGAGAGGGTACTTTGGGTCCCGTGATCTCCACTTCGCGACTCACCGAGATCCTGGTCGACGACTGGGTGGTCTTCGACGAGCGGGGCGACCCCGTCGATGCCGAGGTACCCGCCTCGACCAGTGCAGCCGCGCTCTTGGTGTCACCGATGACCGAGGCCGTCAAACGCGTCGACGACGGTGTGGTGCGCTCACTCGACCGAGACCGGATGTGGGTGGTCGAGGCGATCATCCTCAATCGGATGATCCTGGAGCGGCTCGGCGACGAGGCGATGAGCGTCGAGGAGTTGTTCCAGGCCGTGAGAGGTCTGGGTTACGCCTGGCAGGTCAGCCCTGTCCTCGCCCCTTGAGGGCCCAATAGGCCAGGATGGCGGCGATCCCCGTCGCTACCGCACCGGAGGCGGCAATTGTGGGCAGCTTGTCTCTCATGGTCACCGCCGACTCGAACCTACGGATCGGCCAAGCGCGCTTCTCGGCGATGGCTCGCAGCGCGGCATCCGGATTCACCACCACCGGATGGCCAACCGCCTCGAGCATGGGGAGGTCGGTGATCGAGTCGCTGTAGGCGTAGCTGGCCTCTAGGTCGAGACCTTCGATGTCCGCCAGCTCGTGCATCGCAGCCGCCTTGCCCGGTCCGTAGGCATACAACTCGAGCTCCCCGGTGTAACGACCCTCATCGTCGACGGCAGCCCGGGTGGCGATCACATCGTCGATTCCCAGGTGCCGGCACAGGGGGCGAACGATCTCCTCGGGGCTCGCCGAGATCACCACGACCCGGCGCCCCGCACCGCGGTGCCCCTCCATGATCGCCAGGGCCTCGGCATAAACGAGGGGCGTCACCACCTCGTTCACCGTCTCGGTGACGACGGCTTCGATCTCATCGCGATTCCAACCCTTCGTCATCGCCGACAGTTCTTCCTTGATCCTCTCCATCTGGTCGTGCTCTGCTCCGAAAGCCTGGTAGTAGACCTGGGCGATACCTGCCTTGGCGAGGGTCGAGCCGCTGAGCAGACCGGCCCTGAACATCGGGCGGCTGAAGGCAAGCGTCGACGACTTGGCGATGATGGTCTTGTCTAGATCGAAGAAGGCGGCCGCCTGCACGCCGATCAAGCTAGTGCCCGACCAGGCGACCGGAGCTGGACAGCGGTCTTGTTCCAGGTCCGCACAGACCATATGTTCGAGGGCATGGTTGGGAAGGGGAGACACCCCGTGCTCGGGGTGTGGTCGCCGGATCCGGTTCTATCGGCCGTGGCGCCGATCGGTCTAGCGGCGGCCGCCGGCACCGCACTCATCGTCGATCTGATCTCGGCGGGACGAGCCGCCCGGACCCTCGCCGACCTCGTCACCGAGGGGCCGAGCCTCGATGAGCTGAGCCCGGGCCGGAGCGGGATCGCCATGCTCGCCGGAGGAAAGGTCGACCTGGAGCAAGGCGTCGAGCTGATCGGCCGGCTCTGCGATCACTGGCCCGCCGTCGTCATCCGGACTTCAGGGCCCGGCCTCGAGTTTCCGACGGTGCCGGTGATCCCCTTGTTTCCCGGTCGTCTCTCCATTGTCCAGATTCCCCCAGCCGGAGTCTGGCAGCCGGTGAGGGGAGGGTCGGGACCCCCTGGCCCGGGGCCGGTACTCCCGCCTCTCCGCTCAGGGCTGGTGAGGAGGATGCTCGCCGGGCAGCTTCCCCATCGGAGCAGGTGGATCGACTCCTGGCGGCGGATTTGGGAGATGCCGTGGGCGTAGTCGAGCGGATCAGCCGCGCCATCGCCCTGGGAGACACCACGCTCCACCCGAGCGAAGTAGCCCTGGAGGCGGGACGCCTTCTCGACGTCGAGTCGCCCTGGAACAGGGCGAGAGAGCTGACCAACATCGTGCACCGCGTCACCGGCTTGGGCCCGGTGCAGAGACTGTTCGATGACTCCGACGTCAGCGACGTTCTCGTCAATGGTCACGACGACATCTGGGTCGACCGTGGCCAAGGGCTCGAGAGAGTCGAGGGGGGTTTCGGCTCCGACGACGATCTGGTCGCTGCGATAGAGCGGGTGATCGCACCACTCGGTCTCCGCATCGACCGATCATCTCCCATGATCGACGCCCGACTCGCCGACGGCTCGCGGCTCCACGCCGTGCTGCCTCCAGCGGCCGTCGACGGTCCGCTGATGGCGATTCGCCGGTTCACACAGCGGGTCGAGAGCATGGATGACCTGGTGGAGGCGGGCACGGCCTCGAGGGCACAGATCGATCTGCTCGTGGATGCGGTCAAGTCGAGGAGGACCGTGGTGGTCTCGGGTGGCACCGGCGCCGGCAAGACCACGCTCCTCAACCTGCTCGGAGCCGCGATCGACGCCGGGGATCGCGTAGTCACCATCGAGGACGCCGCCGAGTTGAGCTTGCCCGGGCACGTGGTGAGGCTGGAGGCCCGCCCCCCAAACGCGGAAGGCGCCGGTGCGATAACGATTCGATCTCTGCTGCGCTCGGCGCTTCGGCTCCGACCAGACCGGATCATCGTGGGGGAGGTTCGGGGCCCCGAGGCGCTCGACTTGATCTCGGCCCTGAACACGGGCCACCGTGGGTCTTTGACCACGGTCCACGCCAATTCGCCGGAAGAGGCTCTGCTCCGCATCGAGACGCTCGCCCTCACCGCGGGGGAAGCTTCGGAGCGAGCGGTGTCACGTCAGCTGCGGGCAGCGGTCGACCTGGTGGTACAGATCGAGCGATCCGGTGGCGCCCGGCGGATAGTCGACATGTCGGAGGTGGCGACATGATCGTGGCCGTGGGACTGGCGATCGGGTTCGCGATGGGAGTGGAGCCCCGCCGACTGCTACTTCTCGCCGGCGCATGTCATCTCCCCCTGGTCCTGGGGGTGCTTATCGGTCTTCACTGGTTTCGCTCCCGCCCTGATGACACCTCGAGGCCATCTCTCTTCTGTCTGGGCGTCGCCTCGGAGCTGCGGGCTGGCGCTTCGCTGCGTGACGCCCTGACCATGGCGGCCAACTCGGTGGGGATAGATCCCACTACCGCAGGCTCGACCTCCGGATCCCCCATCGCCGAGGTGGCCGCCCAGGTCGCGGACGAGTTCCCCGCGATTGGTCGCGAGCTCCAGCTGACGGTGCTGGCGGCTGCGCGGTCAGGTGCCGATTCGGCCTCCCTCTTCGACGAGATCGGGTCGTTGGCCATCGCCCAGTCCGAGATTCGACGCGAGGTGAGCATGGCCACCGCCCCAGGGCGGGCCACGGTGCTGCTTCTCGTTGGTGCGCCGATCTTGTACTTGTCGACTCGGTTGGGATCGGGTGGGTTGTCGCGGCTTCTCGAGTCGCCCGAGCAGAGGTTCGCCTCGCTCGTCGGCCTCGGCCTCTTCCTGCTTGGTGTCCTCGCCACCGTGGCGGTGATGTGGAGGTCGGCCCGGTGAGCACGGTGCTCGGCGCTTCGCTGGGCCTGCTCGTTGGGGGCCCGCTTGGAGGGATCATCGGAGCGCTGACACCGCGTGCATGGAGGCGGGCGGTCCGGGAGAAGACCGTCGAGACACCGATCAGGGTCGTGTTGCTCCTGATCCTCGTCGAGCTGCGCTCCGGATCGTCGGTTCTCGCCGCCCTCATCGCGGCCTCCGAGGCCCTGCCCGACTACTCCAGCCTGTGGACGGTTGCCCGGGTCGGGCGGGTCTCCGGTCTCGTCTCGGCTCTCCCATATGCCGACGATCGGCTTCGACCGGTGGTGGCACAACTTGCCCGGGCGCAACGCTCCGGAGCTTCTCTCAGTGAGGCCGTCCGCCGGATGCTCGATTCCGAGTTGGCCTCAGAGCGGAGTCGGCGCATAGCGCGCGCCCGCACTATCCCGGTACGGCTCATGATCCCAGTGACCCTGCTCATGCTGCCCGGGTTGGTCTTGCTGCTCTACGCCCCCTCCCTCCTCGCCATGTTCGACGACCTGACAGGCGTCCTCGGATGACTGGGCAAATGGTGATCTCCGTACTTCCTCCCGCACCGGTCGGAAACCGGAATGGAAGGAGTGTCGATGACACGTTTCTGGAACTGGATGACCACCCGTCTCGGGTCTGACCGGGGGCAGGCGACGGTCGAGTACTTCCTGGTGATCCTGGCTGCGACTGCGCTCGCCATCATCGCCCTGAAGTGGTTGCAGACGGGAAGCGGTGGCGGTTTGCTCGCCGACCTGTTCGGCAAGGTGATCTCGTGGGTGGCGGGGGCGTTCTGAGCGGGGATCGGGGCTCGGTCACGATCGAGTTCTTCCTGGTCATCCCGCTTCTGATCCTGGTGCTCGCTGCTGGGGTCCAGGTGATCTCGATGGCTCGAGCGCGCATCGAGCTGGTTGGTGCGGTGAGAGAGGGTGCCCGGGTGGCGGCCACCTCACCCGACCCGGCGAAGGCGGTCGAAGCAGTGCGGGCGGCCATGCCTCTCCTCGACCGGGATCGCGTGCGCATCTCGGTGAGCCGGCCCGGCGTCGTGGGCCGGCCGGCCCGGGTCACGGCAACCTTGCGTCACGAGTTCGCGGTGCCCTGGCTCTCTGACCTGGGTGTCGATCTGTCGGCTTCGGCATCGATGCTCGTGGAGAGATGACCGGGGAGGATGGGACGATGGCGATTGCGATGACGGCGTTGGTCGCCATCGTCGCCACCCTCACGATGGCCGTGGCCGCGGTGGGTCTGCTCTTCGGAGCGCGCGCTCAGGCGACGAACGCCGCCGACGCTGCGGCCCTGGCGGCAGCGGTAGCCACCTTTCCCCCTGCGGCCTCGAACTCCCCGCCGATAGCCGCCCGTCGCATGGCCGAGGCCAACGGTGCCGTGTTGCTGGCCTGTGAATGCCCCAGCGACTCCACCCTCAGTCCGAGGACGGTCACGGTGACCGCCGGTGTCGAGGCCGAGGTCCCCTTGTTCGGTCAACTGATGGTGCGGGTGTCCAGCCGCGCCGAGTTCGACCCGCTGCTCTGGTTGGGTCGCTAGCCACGAACTCGGGGCGCTGGACTTCGCTGACCGGGGCCTGCAACCCTGGGTTCATCTCGGGGCGCTGGACTTCGCTGACCGGGGCCTGCAACCCTGGGTTCGCGGATAGTCTCGCCGACATGACCACCAGCGGGGAAGCGATTCGGATGCTCGTCGAACTGGCCAAGCTCACCGCTCTCGACGAGGGATCACCACAGGCGTTCAAGGTGCGCGCCTACGAGAACGCGGTGGCCGGGATCGAGGCCTATCAGGGGGACATCGATGGCTTGTCGAAGTCAGAGCTCACCGAGATCAAGGGAGTGGGAAGCGCCACTGCCGACAAGATCATCGAGCTCGGTGAGAGGGGCACGGTGGCCAAGCTGGAGCGGCTCCGGGAGGAGTATCCCCCGGAGTTCATAGAGCTGACCAAGATCCCCGGGCTCGGTCCGAAGACACTGAAGCTGATCCGATCCCAACTCGGGGTGGAAGATCTGGATGGCCTCGAGAGGGCACTGGAGGCAGAACGGCTGCGGGAGCTGCCCGGCCTCGGGGAGAAGTCCGAAGAGAAGATCCGGAAGGCCATCGAGAGGCTCGGTCTGCACGGAAAGGATCGTCGGACGCCCCTGGTGGAGGTGTTCGGGCTGGCCAACACGCTCGCGGCCCGGATCGAGGACATCGAAGGTGTCGAGTCGGCGGTGCCGTGTGGATCGGTGCGACGGTTCTCCGAGACCGTCGGAGACGTCGACATCGTGGTGGCGTCGACCGATCCCGGGCGAGTCCATGCCGCCGTGGTCGAATTCGCCGAGGTCTCCGGGATCGTCGGCTCGGGGGACACCAAGACTTCGTTCCTGACCCGAGAGGGCCTCCAGGTTGACATACGCACCGTGGCCCCGGATCAGCTCGGATCCGCACTGCTCTATTTCACCGGATCCAAGGCCCACAACATTCAGCTCCGCCAGAGGTCGATCGACAAAGGCTGGCTGCTCAGCGAGTACGGGCTCTTCGAGGGGGACGGGGTCGTCGCATCGAAGACCGAAGAGGAGGTGTACTCCGCACTCGGCATGCAATACGTCCCTCCCACGATGAGGGAAGGTGGTGGGGAGGTGGAGCTGGCTTTGGCGGGCGACCTTCCCGACCTGGTCACCCGTGACCGAATCAAGGGCGACCTCCACTATCACTGCGACCGCTCTGGTGACGGCCGGTCGTCGCTGCAGCAGATGATCGACGCCGCCGTGGCCGCCGGCTATGAGTATGTGGCGTTCACCGATCATGGTGAGGATCTGGCAATCAACGGTTCGACTCGCGAGCAGATGCTGGAGCACCGGGAGCGGATCCGCGAGCTGAACATGGCCCATCCGGAGATCGAGGTGCTGTTCGGTTGTGAGCTCAACATCGGGCGCGACGGGGACCTCGACTACGACCCCGAGTTCAGGTTGGAGTTCGACTACTGCGTGGCGTCGATCCACTCCCACTTCGACTTGTCCTCCGACCAGCAGACCGCCCGAGTCCTCACCGCGCTCTACGATCCGTCGATCAACGCCATCGGCCACCTCAGTGGTCGGTACATAGGGCGGCGCCCCGGGGTGGACCTCGATGTCGACGCCATTCTCGAAGGCCTGCAAGTGACTGGAGTGGCCCTGGAGATCAACGGAGCTCTCGACAGGCTCGACGCCACCACGGAGGTGACCCGCCGGGCGATGGCGGCGGGAGTCGACCTGGTGATCGACACCGACTCCCACCATGTTTCCGACCTGAAGCGGATGGACTACGGCGTCTGGTATGCACAGCGGGCCTGGGTGACCGCCGACCGGGTGATCAACACCCGCAGTCTCGACGACTTTCTCACCTGGGCCCGACGGCGCCGGTAGCCGTGGGCGGGGACTTCATCCACTCCACGCCGGCACGCGCCGCCGGGTGGATGGCGAAGCGGCTGGCTTCGTTGGGGATTTCGAGGCTGGTCGTTCTCACCACCGTCGGACGCCGCAGTGGGAGCCCGCGGGAGGTGCCGGTGGCGCCCATCCGCCATGATGGGATCACCTACCTGGTTGCTCCCTACGGTGAAGTGTCTTGGGTGCACAACGTTCGGGCTCATCCCGAGGCCACCCTGAGGCGGGGACGGACCGTCCAGGAGGTCGTCCTCTGGGAGGTCGACCACCCGGAGGTGGTGCAGCGTTACTACGAGAGGGAGCCGATCGCGTCCCGATTCATGGAGGTCCCCGGAGAAGCCTCGGTCGCCGACTTCGCCTCGGTGACCGGTCGATTTCCCGTGTTCCGGGTCGACGAACGGTGAATACGATGCTTGTAATTCGCCACCCGATGAATGAAGCTGTGCTCCTTGGCGACGACCACTAAGGAGATCCCCCCGGTGGCTTCCACCTTCGTTCTCGACACCTGTGTCCTGCTCGCCGACCCCCACTCCCTCCTCCGATTCGACGAGCACGACGTGGTCCTGCCGTTGGTGGTGGTGGAGGAGCTCGACCGCAAGAAGACGCGGATGGACGAGGTCGGAGCCAATGCGCGGGGTGCCATCAGGCTCCTGGAAGAGCTCGGTGCGTCCTCGTCTGGCGGGATGCGGGAGCCGGTAAGGCTCCCCGGCGGGGGGACGCTTCGCATCGAGCTCAACGGCGTCTACTCGGACCGCCTCCCCTCGGTGCTCGACCCGACCACACCGGATCATCGGATCCTCTCGACCTGTCTCAACCTCATCGGAAGCGCCGATGCCGTGTTGGTCACCAAGGACGCCTCGTTGCGGATCAAGGGGGCGCAGCTGGGAGTGCCGGTCCAGGACTACCGGGCCGACACCGCCCAAGCCGACCAGCTGCACTCAGGGATGCTCGAACACCGGGTCAGCGGGGACGCCATCGACCGTCTCTACGACGTAGGCAAGATGGAGATCGCCGACATCAGCGCGCCGGTCAACGAGTTCGTCGTGCTCAAGAGCGGCACCTCCAAGTCGGCCCTGGCGAGAGTGGTCCAGGCCGATCCCACGGTGATCGTGGAGCGGATGCCCACCCATGTCCGCGCCTTCGGAGTCGAACCGAAGAACGTTCGTCAAACGATCGCGCTCCATCAGCTACTCGACCCGGACATCCCCGCGGTATCGATCATGGGGATGGCCGGCACCGGCAAGACATTTCTCTCCCTGGCTGCCGCCCTCGAACAGGTCCTCGAGCAGGGCCGTTATCGGAGGGTGTCCGTATACCGTCCGCTCGTCGCCGTGGGTCGGCAGGAAGTGGGCTACCTGCCCGGCGATCTCAGTGAGAAGCTGGCGCCGTGGATGGCCGCGGTCCACGACAACCTGTACGCCCTGTTCTCCGACGCCGGTGTCGACGGAGCGAAAGGGGCCATCGAGGAGCTGGTTGACCGCGGGGAACTGGAGATGGCCGCGGTCACCTACCTGCGCGGCCGGTCGATCACGGAGGAGTTCGTCATCATCGACGAGGCTCAGAACCTGGAGCTGTCGACGCTGAAGGTGATCCTCACCAGGATGTCACGAGATTCGAAGGTGGTCTTCTGCGGAGATCTGTCCCAGGTGGACAACCCCTACATCTCCCCGTATGGCGGTATGGCGGCCCTGATCGAGAAGTTCAAGGACTCCTCCCTGTTCGCCCACGTCGCCCTGGAGCGCACCATCCGCTCCCCCCTGGCGGAGATGGCCGCCACTGTCCTCTGACGGCGTCACGACGCGTGACGGGTTCATTCGCCCAGCCGCTCGCGGCGCGCCTCGAGCAGCTCGGCGGCGCGCTCCAGTGAGATCATCTCCGGCGAGTCGCCTTTGCGAAGCGAGGCGTTGACCTCGCCGTCGGTGACGTAGGGCCCGTATCTGCCCGATCTCACCGTCACCGTCTTGCCCGACACCGGGTCGTTGCCCAGCTCCTTGAGATCGGCCGAGCGGGACTGACCCCGGCGCCGTGGCGGTTGCGCGAGGAGCTTCAAGGCCTCTTCGACGGTCAGTGTGAACAGCTGATCTTCGGACTCGAGGCTGCGACGGTCGTCCCCCCGCTGGATGTAGGGGCCGTAGCGCCCATTGAGGGCGAGAATGTCCACCTCGTCGTCGTCGGTGCCCACCGTCCGCGGCAGGGAGAGGAGCTGGAGAGCGTCGTCCAGGCTCAGTTCATCCATCTCCATCCCCTTGAACAGCGAGGCCCGCTTGGGCTTCTCCTTCGAGCCCTCCTCCTGTTCGCCGAGCTGTACGTATGGCCCAAACCTGCCGGACTTCCCGTAGACCGTCAACCCGGTGTCCGGATCGGTGCCGAAGATCTTGTCGCCCTTGTTCTGCTGTTGTATCAGCTCGAGGGCCCTGGAGACCGTGAGCTCATCGGGAGCGAGGCCCTCGGGGATCGATCCTCTCTCGTCGCCTAGCTCCACGTAGGGCCCGTAGCGCCCGATCCGGGCTACGACCTCGTTGCCGTCGTCGTCCTCCCCGATCGGGATCGAGTTGACCAGACGCGGGTCGATGTCGTCGAGACGGCTCGCCACCCTCTGCTTGAGGCCCTCGTCGCCGAAGTAGAAGCCCGACAGCCAGGGAACGGACTCCTCCTCGCCCTCGGCGATGCGGTCGAGGTCCGACTCCATGGCGGCGGTGAACTCGTAGTCGATGAGGTTGGGGAAGTGCTTTTCCATCAGCCCGACCACACCGAAGGCGGTGAACGTCGGCACCAGTGCCGATCCCTTCTTGAAAACGTATCCGCGATCCTGGATGGTGGTCATGATGGAGGCGTACGTGGAGGGGCGGCCAACACCCAGCTCCTCCAGCTTCTGGACCAGGGAGGCCTCGGTGTAGCGGGCCGGCGGCCGGGTCTCGTGACCGGTGGGCTCGAGACGCTCGACTGCGAGCACGCCCCCCTCCTCCAGCGGTGGGAGGATCTTCTCCTTGTCGTCCAGTTCCGACTCGGGGTCGTCCGAGCCCTCGACGTAGGCGCGGAGGAAGCCGGGGAAGGTGATGGTGCGTCCGGATGCACCGAAGGTCACTTCCTCTCCGGAGGACGACGTCGCCCCGAGACGGACGGAGACCGTCACCCCCTCGGCATCCGCCATCTGGGAGGCGATGGTGCGCTTCCAGATCAGGTCGTAGAGGGCGGCCTCGTCCCGGTCCACCCGGGCACCGACCTGTTCCGGGGTGAGGAAGTCGCCGGCCGGCCGGATCGCCTCGTGCGCCTCCTGTGCGCCCTTGGCCTGTTTACCGGAGAACTTCTTCGGCGACGGTGACAGATATTGTTTCCCGTATAACTTCTCCACCTGGCTGCGTGAGGCGCTCACCGCGGCGTCGGAGAGCTCGATCGAGTCGGTGCGCATGTAGGTGATGTAGCCGTTCTCGTAGAGCCGTTGGGCCACCGACATGGTCCGGGACGACGAGTAACGGAGCTTCCGGCCCGCCTCCTGTTGCAAGGTGGATGTGCGGAACGGTGGATAGGGCCGACGGGTGTAGGGCTTGGCCTCCACCGAGAGGACCTCGAAGTCCGCATCCTGCAGGCCGGCGGCCAGGTTGGTCGCACTCTCCTGATCGAGGACCAATACGTCCTTTCTCGGGTTGCCTTCGGAGTCGAAGTCCCTACCGGTGGCGGCCCTCTTGCCGTCGACGGACACCAGAGTTGCCTCGAATGTCTTGTCGAGATCATCGGCCGGGGCGAATGATCCCTCGAGCGACCAGTAGCCGGCCGTCACGAAGGCCATGCGCTCCCGCTCCCTCTCCACCACTATGCGCACGGCGACGCTCTGCACCCTCCCCGCCGAGAGCTTGGGCTGAACCTTCTTCCAGAGGACAGGGGACACCTCGTACCCGTAGAGCCGGTCGAGGATCCGTCGGGCCTCCTGGGCGGACACGAGGCGTTCGTCGAGATCGCGAGGATTGGAGAACGCCTCCTCGATAGCGGGCTTGGTGATCTCATGGAACACCATTCGCTTGACCGGGACCTTGGGTTTGAGGACCTCGACCAGGTGCCATGCAATGGCCTCGCCCTCACGGTCCTCGTCGGTGGCGAGATACAGCTCGTCTGCCTCCTTCAGCAGATCGCGCAGTTTCTTGACCTGGCTCTTGCGCTCCTTGGGCACGACGTAGAGGGGTTCGAAGTCGTTGTCGACGTCGACGCCGAGGCGCGCCCAGTCCTCTCCCTTGGCCTTGGCGGGGATCTCCGCCGCCGACCGGGGGAGGTCGCGAATGTGGCCCATCGACGACTCGACGGTGGCGTCTGAGCCCAGGAATGCCTTGATCGTCCTGGCCTTCGTGGGTGACTCGACGATTACGAGACTCTTTGACATTGGTCGGCAGTTGACACCAGTTCCGCCCCTTATGTCAATCTCTGTCGTCGTGTCCCGGCCGGTGGTTACCGTGACGCCGGTGAGCAAGTACATTGCCTTGGAAGGTGTCGACGGAAGCGGTAAGAGCACCGTCGGGAAGGCTCTCGTGGCGCGTCTGCAGGGCTCAGGGGAGTCCGTCATCCTGGTCCGAGAGCCTGGTGGGACCGCTCTCGGTGAGGCAGTCCGGGCCCTATTGCTCGACTCAAAGACCCTCGACGACTGGGCCGAGGTGTTCCTGTTCGCCGCCCAGCGGGCCGAGTTGGCCCATGAGGTGATCGCCCCCGCCCTCGACGAGGGCACGTGGGTGGTGTCGGACCGTTCCTACTACTCGTCGATTGCTTATCAGGGCCGGGCACGGGGTCTCGGGGAGGCGGACGTGCGTTCGATCAACGAGATTGGTCTCGCCGGCGTGGTTCCCGACCACGTGTTCGTGCTCGATGTCGAGCCCGACGTGGCTCTGGCCCGCCAGGACCGACCCGATCGGATCGGCAAGGAGGGTGTCGACTTCCAGTCGGCGGTTCGCTCGTGCTACCTCGACCTCGCCGCGGCCGAGGAGAAGGTGATGGTGCTCGACGGGACGCTTTCGGTTGAGGAGATGACCTCGAGGATCATGGCGGTGGCGAGATGACCGATCTGTTCTCGGATGTCATCGGGCACGAGGGTGTGGTCGCGCTGCTCCGCTCTGAGTTGGGCCGGCCCGCACAAGCGTATCTCTTCGTCGGCCCGCAGTCGGTGGGCAAAGAGGCGATGGCGTTGCGGTTCGCCGCCGGGTTGCTCGGCGGCCGCGACGACGACCGGGCTCGCCGGCTGGCGCTGATGCGGGCTCATCCCGATCTGCGGGTGCTGGAGCCGGAGGGTGCTACCAGTCTCGGGGTCGACCAGGCCCGCGAGGTGGTGTCGCGGGCATCGCTCACGCCTGTCGAGGCAGATCGCAGTGTCTTCCTGTTCCCCGACGCCGGGGCGATGACCGACCAGGCCGCCAATGCGCTGCTCAAGACCCTCGAGGAGCCCTCGGCACAGGTGGTGTTCTTGCTCGTCGCCGAGTCCGAAGACGACTTCCCACTGACCGTGGCCTCGCGATGCCGTTCGGTCCACATGGGCCGGGTCCCGCTGCCGGACATCGTCGACGCCCTGGTGGCGCGTGGTCTCACCGAGGACGAGGCCAGCGGGGTCGCCGCCGTCTCCGGCGGCCGTCCCGGTCTGGCGCTGGCTCTGATGAGCCAGCCCGAGGTGGCTCGCTTCCGGGACATGTGGCTGTCGATCCCGGGGCAGGTGACGCCCCACCCGGGGGACGGACAACGTCTCGCCATGGGTCTGCTCGCCGAACTGGCGCCGCTGGTCGACCAGTCCGTGCCTGAGGACCTTCCCAAGGACAAGGTGCAGCGGGCCCGTCGTCGTGCCGAGATGTCGCTGCTGGTGAGCGGTCTCGAGATCCTCGCCTCCTGGTACTCCGATTCGGCGTCCTTGCAGTTGGGAGGACCGATCCGTAACAGTGACCTCGACCTGGCAGCATTCACCGACGTCCCGCCCCGTCGTGCGGTGTCGGCGGCGGAGGAGGTGCTCGACGCGGTGGTCGACATCCAGTCCAACATGCGCCGCGAGCTGGTGCTGGCCAACCTGTTCTCCTCCCTGGGGTCGGAGGACTGAATCCGTCGGACGAATTTGCACACTGAGGGAGCATCAGCGTCCACTCGATCGACGACGTGAGGCTGGGTGCACCGATGCGGGTTCATCGCGTGTCCATGCACTTTGATCTATGTAGCTGAGGCGAGCTGCGGATCCTAGAATTGGACGTCCGCCGGAGTAGCTCAGTGGTAGAGCAATTCACTCGTAATGAATAGGCCAGGGGTTCGACTCCCCTCTCCGGCTCCACCCCGGCGAAGTCGTTCCTGCCCCTACCCCCGGCTACCGTGCCGGTGGCATGGCCGATCAGGCGAACTTCGAGCGAGACGCCCTCCAATACTCACGTCAGCTCTACTCGGCGGCGATGCGCATGGCGCGCAACCCAGCCGATGCAGAGGACTTGGTGCAGGAGACCTACCTGAAGGCCTACCGCGCTTACGACACCTTCGAGGAGGGCACCAACCTCAAGGCCTGGCTCTACCGGATCCTCACCAACACCTACATCAACAAGTACCGTAAGGACTCGCGACGACCTACCGAGACCGACCTCGGCGATGTCGAGGACCTCTACCTCTACCGGCGTCTCGGCTCCGAGGGCACAGTGGACGCCTCACGTACCACCGAGGAGAGGGTTCTCGATGGTCTGGTCGAGTCTGACATCAAGGCCGCCGTGGAGGAGCTCCCGGAGAACTTCCGCATTCCGGTGCTCCTCGCCGATCTGGAGGGTTTCTCCTATAAGGAGATCGCCGAGATCCTCGACATACCCATCGGTACCGTCATGTCCCGGCTCCATCGCGGAAGAAAAGCGATGCAGAAGAGGTTGTGGGAGTTTGCGAGCCAGCGTGGGCTGGTGCCTGAGGACGCTGAGAGACCATAGAGACCATGAGCAACGATTGCGGAGACGCACAAGACCAGATCTATCAGTATCTCGACTCCGAGCTGGACGAGACGACCGCAGCCTCGGTTCGTAGTCACATCTCGGACTGCAATGGCTGCAACGGCTCCTTCGACTTCGAGCGTCGGTTGAAGGCCTTGGTCCGCCAATGTCTCACCGAGGACATGCCTGAAACGCTCGAGTCGAAGGTCAAAGAGCTCCTTCGCGAGGAGATATCACGAGCGCATTCGTGAAGTTCGCCCGCAACCAGGGCCGGTTGTAGGCTGCGGGCCATGAGTCGCATGGGTCGCAACTCGCTGCTGGTTCTCTTCGTCGGTGTTCTCGTCACCGGTCTCTCCATGATCTCCCTCGCAGCTGAAGAGGGCGAGGATGGAGTCGCCGACGAAACCACCACGACGATCGCCGACAGCGGCCTCACCCCGGCAGTCGAGTTCGAAGCCGGTGACGAGGCTCCGGCCCAGGCCGACTGGACTTACCGCTTTCTCATTCCCACCGGTCTCGCGCTCGCCGCCCTCATCGTCCTGGTCACCTCGGTCAAGTACTTCACCGACGTCGTGCGCAAGCGGTACCGCGTCATCGAAGAGTGAGCTCCCGACCGAGCCGTCTCTCGGATCGTTTCGCAGGGACCTATCCCCTGGCCGAGACGTACCATTCGGCGCGACTCGCCGAGGAGATGACTCACATCACCGATGAGGTCTCTTCGATCGTGTCCGAGGCCACGGGACTCAGCCTCCACGGGTCGCCGACCACCGTCGTCATCGACCGTCAGGAGTGGATCGAGAGGAACGTCGCCACTTTCGCCCATCTCACCGAGCCGGCCCGACGCAAGCTCGAAGAGCGCATGGCCTCGTCAGGAACCCGATCCCAGACGGCCGCAGCCATCGCCGAGCGGGTCATGGCCGTCGAGACCAGAGCGGTGTTGAGTCTTCTCGCCCGCCGGGTCCTGGGGCAGTACGAACTGGTTCTCCCGACGGGAGAGCAAGGTGATGTGGCCGCCTTCGTCGGGCCAAACATCCTGCAGATGGAGAGGACACATCAGTTCAAGCCAGCGGAGTTCCGCTATTGGGTGGCATTGCACGAGTTGACCCATCGCGCCCAGTTCCAGGGCATCCCCTGGATGAGGGGGTACTTCATGGGTCTCGTCGGAGAGCTGGTCGAGACATCCAAACTCGACTCCGGTGCCGTGGGCAGAGGGATCGAGGAGATCACCTCGAGGTGGACCTCGGGTCAGCCCGTCGTCGACGAGCGAGGCCTGCTGGGCTTGTTCGGGACCTCGGAACAGAACGCCGTGATCGACAAGGTGCAGGCCCTGATGTCGCTGCTGGAGGGACATGGCCATGTGATCATGGACCGGGTGGGGTCCGAACGTCTCAGGTCCCAGGCCAGGATGAGCCGCGTGCTCAAGGGACGTCGTCACGACAAGCGCACCGCCGCATTCTTCCGGCTCACCGGCCTGGAGATGAAGCTGAAGCAGTACAAGCAGGGTGAGAGGTTTGTGCTTGCCGTCGAGCGTGAGGCGGGGTGGGACACGCTGGCGATCGCCTTTCGCGGAGCGAGCAGCCTTCCTCAGCTCCACGAGATCGAGAATCCGACCCGATGGCTACAACGCGTCGCCTGAGGGAGCTGGTCTCGTCCATCCTGCCGAGACTCGAGCTCCCCCATGGCCCTTTGGTCGTGGCGCTGTCCGGTGGCGCCGACTCCGCCGCCCTCGCCTTGTTGTGCGTCGAGTCGGGTATCGAGACCACCGGGCTGCACATCGACCATCGCCTGCCGGCGTCGCCGGTCCTGGCCGAGGCCGCCGAGACCATCGCCGCTCGCCTGGGGATCACCCTCGACACCCGCCAGGTGACGGTGGAGAAGGGACCGTCACCCGAGGAGATGGCACGCGAAGCCCGGTATGAGGTGTTCTCGACCTCACCTGTCCCTCTGCTCACGGCCCATACCCGCGACGACACGGTGGAGACCGTCCTGATCAACCTGATCCGGGGGACTGGCACGACGGGTCTGGCTGGGATCCCGCCATTTCGCCCCCCTTGTGTCTACCGGCCGATGCTCGAGATCACTGGTAGCGAGACCCGGGAAGTCTGCTCCTTGGCCGGCCTTCCCTACCGGGACGACCCTATGAACGTGGATCTCGATCTCACCCGCAATCGGGTGCGTCTCGAGATTCTTCCGCTGCTGAGGTCATTGAACCCGGCCATCGACGCCGCCATCGCTCGGGCCGCCGCCTCTCTGCGCCGGGACCGTGACTACCTCGAAGGGCAGGCCGACGCCCTCGACGAGCAGTCGTTGCCCGTGTCGGTTATCACGACGGCGCCCCGTGTCCTCGCCGACCGTCTGCTCCGCCGCGCCCTCGAGGACAACGGCATCGAGCCCACCGCCGACCGGATCGGGCGCATGTGGGCGGTGGCATCGGGGGAGACCGACCGACAGGACCTGGCCGGAGGCAAGGCAGTCATCCGTAGCGGCGCTCTACTGGTCATCGAGTAGGCGACCCATCGTGGTGCGCCACAGGTGTAGAACGGCTCTGGTGCGGCCCCGGGGTGATGATGGGACCCACTGTTAACCTCGGCCCTGCCCAGTCAGGCAAGGTGTCGTGAACTGTTCCAACTGCGGACACGAGAATCGTCCTGGTTCCAAGTTCTGCTCGCAGTGCGGGCACGCCATCGAGAGGACTTGCCCGGTCTGCTCCTCCACCTCACCGCCCGATGCCAGGTTCTGCAGCAATTGCGGCAGCCTCCTCGGGGGAGGGGCCGCTTCGGTTTCGGCACAGGACTCCGCTGCCCGGCAGGTCCCTCCGGAGATGCTGACCAAGATCACGGCTGCCCGTGCCACCAACCGAATGCAGGGAGAGCGACGCACGGTCACGATGCTCTTCGCCGATATCCAGGGGTCGACCTCAGCCGCCGAGGGCGTTGACCCCGAGGACTGGTCCGACATCATGAACGGTGCCTTCGAGCACCTCATAGCCCCGGTCTACCGCTACGAAGGAACCCTTGCCCGCCTCCTGGGCGACGCGGTCCTCGCCTTCTTCGGGGCGCCGATTGCTCATGAGGACGATCCGGTGCGGGCGGTCCGGGCTGGCCTGGAGATCACCGAGCGGATGGAGCCCTATCGGGAGGAGATCGAGCGACGCTGGGGGATACCACTCGGGGTCCGGGTGGGGATCAACACCGGTCTGGTGGTGGTGGGAGAGGTCGGATCCGACCTCAAGGTGGAGTACACCGCCCTCGGAGACGCCGTCAACGTGGCGGCGCGGATGGAGCAGACAGCAGAGCCGGGAACGGTTCGGGTGACGGCAGACACCTGGGCGCTGGTCTCCGATCACTTCGACGGCGAGCAGATCGGTCCTGTGGAGGTGAAAGGCAAGTCTGAGCCAGTTGTGGCAGTGCGGGTGATCGCACCGCGAAGGGAGACACGGGAGGCCCGAGCTTCTCGTCCACTCATCGGCCGCTCCGCGGAGCTCGAACGGCTCCAAGACCTGATCGAGCAGCTCCGTAGTGGTGCCGGTTGGTTGGTCTCGATCATGGGCGAGGCCGGCCTGGGCAAGTCACGGCTACTCGAGGAGCTGCGCGACGGAATTGAGGCCACGACCGGCGTCGATGTCTCAGCGGACCTGGGCTGGATGTCCGCATTCAACGAGTCGTATGAGGCGTCGGTGCCCTACTCGACCATCAGCCAGCTCCTCGCCCGATGGTGGGGCCTGGAACGGGTACAAGACCCCTATCGGGTGGTTGAGGAGGTTGCTGGATCGGTGGTGCCGGAGCTGACCGATGGCGCCGCCTATCTGGGGTATGTGGCGTCGGTCTCCCTGCCCCAGCAGGTATCGGAGTTCCTGGACTCGCTGGAGCCCCCGGTGCTCGACCTCCGGATCCGTCAGGCAGTCCTGTCGTACCTGGAGGCGGAGGCGGGCCGCCGCCCGCTACTGGTGAGCATCGAGGACCTGCATTGGGCCGATCCGCTGTCCCTGGGCCTCATAGAGGAGCTGATGGGGCTGACGGAGGTGTCACCACTGGGCATTCTCTTCACGATGCGTCCCTACCGTGACGAGCCGCCATGGCACGCCCATGAGGTGGCGCAACGGGACCATCCTCACCGCTACCACCACATCGACCTCACCTCACTCAGCCGGGAAGCAGCCCAACAGCTGCTCGACACGCTGGTGGAGGAGCTCGGCGTGCCCGCGTCGATGCGGGAGCGGATCCTGGAGCGCTCCGATGGCAACCCTCTCTTCATCGAGCAGATGGCCCAGGCCATTCGAGAAGAGAAACAGGAGAGCGACCAGCTCACCGTTCCCACCGGCCTCAACTCCCTCCTCACCGCTCGTCTCGACCGTCTCGAGGCTGAGTCGAAGCTGGTGGCCCAGTTCGCCTCGGTGATCGGGACGGAGTTCGACCGGGCCACCCTCGCCGCCCTGATGGGAGAGGACGTGGACGTCGATCGCCATCTCACCAACCTTCTCCGGCGGGAGATCCTGGTGGAGAGGAGAGAGATGCCCGGAGGTCTGGCCTTTCACCATGCCCTGGTGCAGGAGGCGGCCTATTCCACCATCCTCCTCCGCACCCGGCGGGAGCTCCACGGCCGCCTGGCCGAGCACCTGCTCGCCACCAGACCCGAAGCCGTTCAGGAGATCGCTCTTCACCTCGTGGAGACGGGAGACATGGAACGAGCCTTTCCCCATCTAGTGGTCGCAGGCGAGCGATCGGCCCGGGCGATGGCGCTATCCGATGCAATCCGTTTCTTCACCACGGCCCTCGACAACATACCGGGCGACGCCGACCCCGACCTGGTCGTGCGAGCCCACGACGGGCTGGGGGTGGCGTACACGCTGGTCCCCGACCTCACCCAGTCGGAGGCCGCCTATCAGCGGCTGGTCGACTATGCCGACGATCGCGGACGGCCTTCGGCCAAGGTCACCGCTCTGAATCGCCTGGCAATGAACACCGCGCTGTTAGGGGGCGACCTGAGCGCCGCCCGTCACTATCTCGACGACGCCTACGACCTGGCTACCGAGGTCGGTGACGAGTTCGGACTCGCCCAGTACCACATGAATGCCTGCACTATCGCTGGCCTGGGGGGCGACCTGGACACCTCTGTGGTGCACGACGCGGAGACGGCACGTTGGGGCAGCAAATTGGGGGCTGAGGAGATCCGGGTGGAAGGGCTCACCCGCCTTGCCGAGAACACGGTGTGGCTGATGGACTTCGAACGGGCCGTTCCCGCGGTGGAGGAGGCGATCGAGGCGGCCCGGCAAACCGGCAACGAGCACAACCTGGCCGTCCTCTACTCGCTGGCAGCGGCGCGACTCCGCTTCCGCGATGGAGACACCGAGGGGGCGTTGCAGATGATGCTCGACAACGAGCCCACCCTGGCCCGCTATGGCTCCTTCTTCCTGTCTCTCGCCCAATCGATCGCCGCCTACTTGCTGTTCGAGCGAGGGAGGGTCGAGGAGGCTCTGGAACGTCTGCGCGGTGCTCGGTCCGCTGCTGCCCAGGCACACCTCGTTTTTTTCGAGGCGGTGGCCGCCGCCGGTATGGCTCGGATCTACGCCAGCCTGGGGATGGGTGAGGCAATGGAGGAGGCATCCGAGTCGGCGATTCGGGGAGTTGGCAAACCACTCGGTGAGTACGTGTCTTCGACGGTGTGGTCAGAGTTGGGTCACGCTGCCCTGGTGACCGGAGACCTCGAAGGCGCCGAAGCTCACTTCGAGCGGTGCCTGAGCTCATCGTCGGCCTCCAAGTACTGGGAGAAGCCGCGCGCTCTGATCGGCCTGGCGTTGGTGCAATCCCGTCGAGGCAACCCTGCCCGCGGCCAATCGTTGCTCGATGAGGCGCAGACCTTCCTCTTGGAGAAGGAGATCCGGAGCTTCGATCCTCATCTGGAGCACGCTCGCGGCGAGCTGCTCTTGGTAGAGGGGAGAGCTGAGGAGGCGGCGAATCGACTCGAGGCGGCGGGTGCCCTGGCAGCGGAACAGGGCAGTCGGGTCCTCGGGATCGATATCGCCGTTGCCGGCGCCCGGGCGGCGGCCGCCCGGGGCGACAGTGCGACCGCCCGCAGCCACGCCGATGCCGCCCGAGACGAGGTGAGGGAAATGGCGGGTTCGATCAACGACCCGGAGCTGCGTCGGGCCATGGAGACAGTCTGGCTGGGCCGTCTCGACGTCGAATTGGCCACCTGACCGAAGGAGTGGAAGCTCAGTTCTCCCGTCGTTCGACGGGCCGCTACCTTTGCCTTCCACCGAACACCACACGAAGAGGACCGGGATGGAAATCAAGCCCTTGATCACCGCCGAGGAGATCGAAGAGAAGCTGGCGGAGGTGGGAAAGCAGATCACGAAGGACTACGAGGGCAAGGAGTTGCTCCTGGTCGGG
Source organism: uncultured Acidimicrobiaceae bacterium (assembly GCA_964558575.1). GTDB lineage: Bacteria > Actinomycetota > Acidimicrobiia > Spongiisociales > ZC4RG35 > JANQRA01. The sequence continues at coordinate 55,388 of CAZLEQ010000017.1, forward strand.
GTGCTCCGCGGAGCCTTCATGGTCATGGCCGATCTGGCCCGTCACATCGATCTGGCCTGCGAATTCGACTTCATGGCTGTGTCCTCATACGGGGCATCGACGCAGACCTCGGGTGTGGTCCGCATCCTCAAAGACCTCGATGAGGAGATCGAGGGTCGTGACGTCCTCATCGTCGAGGACATCATCGATTCCGGCCTGACCCTCAACTATCTCCTCAAGAGTCTCCGCGTCCGCAAGCCGGCATCACTGGAGATAGCGGCCCTGTTGCTCAAGGAAGGTATCCAGCGGGTTCCGATCGAGGTCAAGTACGTCGCCTTCCCCATCGGGCCCGAGTTCGTCGTCGGCTACGGCCTCGACTACGCCGGCAAGTACCGTAACCTCCCCTTTGTCGGGGTGATGGGCGAAGAGACCTGATCGCGACGGGGTTCGACTATGCGGCCAACCGGCGTAGCATCTAGGTCAGCCCCCTCCAGAACCGAGGTCCAGTGAATCGCACTCTGCGAACCCTCATCGTCTATGGCATGTCGATCGTTCTCGTCGCCATCCTGTTCTCGTGGTGGTTCGACCAGGTGGCCGGTCCCGAGGAGATCCCGATCTCCCAGTTCGTCGAGAACGTCGAGGAGGGTGAGTACGACGAGGTGGTCCTCCTCGCCCGCTCCCGTCGTGCCCAGGCGCGTCTCGCGGGCACCGAGGCGGAGGTGGGAGCCTTCGATCAGGTGGCCAGTTATGTCGAGGGTTTCGAGTCAGAACTGACTGCCACGCTGGAGAGATCGGGGACCCAATGGTCTACCGACGAGGAGCCGGCAGGGTTCTGGGAGGTCTTGATCGGCTTCCTCCCCTGGCTGTTCCTCCTCGGCTTCATGGTCTTCATCTTCATGCAGATGCAGGGGGGGGGAAACCGGGTGATGCAGTTCGGCAAGTCCCGGGCCAAGGTGGTTGGCAAGGAACAGCCCAAGGTCACGTTCGACGACGTCGCCGGTTTGCAGGAGGCGAAGGAAGAGCTCGAGGAGATCAAAGACTTTCTCGCCGACCCCGACCGATACCGTCAGATCGGGGCGAAGATCCCCAAAGGCGTGCTGCTCTTCGGACCGCCCGGGACCGGCAAGACCCTCCTCGCCCGGGCCGTGGCCGGCGAGGCCGGAGTCCCGTTCATGTCGATCTCCGGGTCCGATTTCGTCGAGATGTTCGTCGGTGTCGGTGCTGCTCGGGTGCGTGACCTGTTCGAGCAGGCCAAGCAAACCGCTCCGGCCATCATCTTCATCGATGAGATCGACGCCGTCGGGCGTCACCGTGGAGCCGGCCTGGGCGGAGGTCACGACGAGAGGGAGCAGACCCTGAACCAGCTCCTGGTCGAGCTCGATGGCTTCGAGGGCAATGTTGGGGTGATCGTGATGGCGGCCACCAACCGCCCCGACATCCTCGACCCCGCTCTACTCCGTCCGGGCCGATTCGACCGTCAGATCACTGTCGATGCCCCCGACGTGGAGGGACGGGAGGCCATCCTCGCCGTGCATTCCAAGGGCAAGCCCCTGAGTGAGGACATCGATCTCGGGGTGCTCGCCCGCCGCACGCCCGGCTTCACCGGCGCCGACCTCGCCAACCTGATCAATGAAGCCGCTCTCCTCACTGCACGCAAGCGGAACAAAGAGATCACGATGGTGGAGCTGGAGGAGGCCATCGACCGTGTCATCGCCGGTCCCGAGAGGAAGACCCGGATTCTCTCCGAGGAGGAGCGCAAGACGATCGCCTATCACGAGACGGGTCATGCCCTCGTGGGATACGCCCTGCCCAACTCCGACCCGGTCCACAAGATCACCATCGTCTCACGTGGCCGCTCGCTGGGACACACTCTGGCCCTGCCCACCCATGACAAGTATCTCTCGAAGCGGAGCGAATTGGTCGACCGCCTCGCCATGCTGCTCGGGGGCCGCACCGCCGAGGAGTTGATCTTCGCCGACCCCTCGACCGGGGCCGCCGACGACATCGAGAAGGCCACCTCGATCGCAAGACGCATGGTCATGGAGTACGGAATGAGCGACGAGCTCGGTCCGATGCAGTACGGCAAGCCCAGTGGGGAGGTCTTCCTCGGTCGTGACTACTCCCGTCAGCAGGACTACTCCGACGAAGTCGCCGCCTTCATCGACTCCGAGGTGCGCAAGCTGATCACAGCCGCTCATGTGGAGGCGCGCACCATCCTCGAGCACCATCGGGATGCCCTGGAGCGAATGGTCGAGACCCTGCTGGAGAAAGAGACCGTCGACCGGGCCGAGGTCGCCGAGATCTTCGGCGATGTCCCCAAGTGGGAGCATGCTTTCGATGGCTCGCTACGCATCAGATACCCGGAGAATCCGGTGCTGCCCCAGCAGAGGGAGGAAGACATCGCGGCCGCGGTCGAGCAGAAGGAAGAGGAGACCGAGGAAGTCACCGAGTCGCTCAAGCTCGGCCGCAAGCTGCCCCGCACCAAGGGACGGCCCGCCGAGGCTTGACTGTTTGATTGTGAGGGGGGACGACCCCCCTCGAACCCCCCGCCGTGGTCGAGGTCGTGGTGTCTCGTGGTTGGTA
>CAZLEQ010000018.1:0-53937 GCA_964558575.1 uncultured Acidimicrobiaceae bacterium
CCTGGGCATTTACCGACTCGCGTCAAACGCGCGAGAACGAACTAGGTGCGGTGGCAGCGGCGAGGCCCGTAGTTGTTGGGGATTTTTGGGGCTGGGTGACTCTCGTCAAACGCGGGTCAAACCGAATGGCGGGATTCAAAGGGAGCAGACATATCGGATTTTTCAAGCACCGTTTGTACTAGACCTTTTCACGTCCCTCGAGCGCTCTAGCTACGCCTGGAGGCAACACCATTGCGGAACCGCCCCTCCGACCGGTCCCTATTAGACGTGACCAGCAATGATCATCGAGTCCGAAAAGCCACCTCTCTGGAGCCGATCTCTCATGCGCTAGGGCCGGAGTCGAAACAGGTGCGGTGATGCCGGGTGGGCCGGTGGTTCTTGGGAAATTTCGCTGGTGGGGGGCTAGAGGCGTCGAACGGGGCCAAACACGCCCGGCTCCTAAGAAGACCTCCTGAAAGGCCCAACCGCATTGACTCACAGGATCGAGGCTACCGGTCTGTCACGAAGGGCTATCAAACGTGCCACACCTTGAGGTGCCAGGCGTGGGTGTCCAGGTAGGCCCCCTCCTGGTAGTGCGCGTCGTAAAAGTCAGTGTCGAGGTGATGGGCCTGGACGAAACCGGGGAGCACGATGGTGCTCCTGGTCCCGGGGAACTTGCCATACTTGTCATAGATGTATTGAGCGATTTCTGCCATGCAGTCGACGAATTCGCTGCTGTAAGGGGCAACCGACTCTTTCACCTGTGAAGCTTGCTGCCAAGGACCCGGGGTGTCGGGATCGTACGCGCCTCCCCCACCGAACTTGCGGTCGACGAACGTCTCCACGGCGGCGCGCATATCGGGGTAGTTCGGGGGACAAAGGGCCTCGTAGAAGCCATCGAGACCAACCGGGTTGGGTGTGACCCAGCGCTCGTCCTCAACAAATCGGAACCCGAGACCGGCCACCCCATCGTCGGCATATGCGCCAAGTGCACTGAGCCCGTCCATACCGTTGAAGTAGAGCCCTCCCAAACCGATGGCCTGAAGCATGAGAACAATGTTGTGGCCCATGAACGCGAGTTCGAGACACAAGCTGTCGTTGACATCAGTCAGCAGCTCGGATAAGGGGAACCGTTTCTCACTGTCCAGCAGACCCGAGCGGATGAAGGGTTCCAGATTGCCCGCCGGCTCACCAGTGTCATGGTCCACCACCATCACTCCGTGTCGCATCATGAGAGCCAGAATGCCTAGGCACTCCTCGCTGGCATCACCCACTGGCATGAACAGCGTCGAGCCCGGCTTGTTCGCCCACCACAGGTTGGGAGGCAAGATGTGCGGAGGTGTGGAGGGCAGGTCTAGACGACCCTCCCTGACACGCGTAGTGGCCTCTCGGCAGCTCTCCAGCATCAGCTCCAGAGCATCGCGCCCCCCGTCCATCTCCTGCATGGCGTGAGGTTGGACGTCCCTCGTCCGAGTGAGATAACAGCCATCATCGTCACTGAAGAAGAGAGCCGGGGTGCCCAGACCGGCAGCGGTCGGTGCGGTGCGGCCGGTGAAGCGGAGTGTGAACTCAGCATGCGATTCTGGAGTACGCGGGCCGAACGGAACGCCGAAGGCCCAACCGGACACTCCGGTAGCGGCTGCGATGAGGAGCGCCTGCTCCAAGTCGGAGAGAGGCAGTGCTTCCTTGCCGGAGCTGAAAGCGAGCGGCCCCGACGGGATTTCCATACCCAGCCCGAAACGCCGGGCACGCCGACCAAACAGTGCCGTCGTGAGAGGAAACCCGAGAAGCTCCCTGGTTGGTTTCGACAAGTCCTCCACACCAGACCTCCAGCCGTTGTTCCAAGACACCGCCAACAATTAGCCTCGGCACGCCTAAGTCAATGACTCCGACCCTATGTTCGGGCCGCCTGATTCCCGAGCCTAGACACCCAGCACACGGCCTACCCGTCGTCAGCAACCCTGGACATAGGCTCAGCACGCGGGGCAGAGCCAGCTTCGATCCCGCTGCTGAAGGGCTGCATACTCCTTGCCCAGCGTCCTCAGGTTATTGAGCAGTCGAGCTTCGTACTTGATCTGCAGCTCGAAGGGTCCGCTCAGGATCCGGCTCGCCGCGATCCTTTCTTCAAGGTCCTCCACCTCTGTGTGTCGGTTCATCAGATCGGCTCCGACGCTCATCACCCAGTTCGACCCTTCCTGATCAGACGACCAGAACCGTGATTTGAGAATCGCGATGACCGGGTGCCAATCAGCACCGGTCGGATGCGTTAGCGGGTCTGTGGCGCGAGAGTCGTGAGATAGGGTGAGCCGTCGTGTGTGCGGCTTGACGGCGTGACAGTAGGGCTGGTCTTCTTCGAGATTCACGTCGTGGAGTAGGGGAACGTAAAGGGAGGCAACCCACCGTCCGTTGAACTACCAGCCGAGTGAGTCTCCTGCGGGGAAGAGCATCAAGAGTAGGCCCACCACAGACAGGATGAGTGTCGGCCACCAAAGCGGCCCCAGGCCCCACAACCCACGTTCCAAACGCCAGTCCTCGGAAGTGCTCGCTTCGATCACAGGACCCACTTCACGCCGACTGCACACCACGCTGATTTGCTGGCCCGGCTCAAATCGCGAACAACCCAATAGAAGCCGGGGAGAAGCGAGGTCATCGTCAATCGTGACATACGTGCGATACCACGAATCTCCGTTGAAGTAGTGCGCCTCGGAAGTGATCACCTCAGCATTGGCTTCAACGCCCTGTTGAAGCACGGTAAGCGCCCTCTTCCGTCGAACAACGTTGATGACCAGGACAATCAATCCCAACAACAGGCTGATCGCCCCCAACAGCTGACCCTCGGTAAGCTCAGGCAGACTGAATCACCTCTGAGGGTTCTGACGACCGATGTCGAGTCGCCTACTGAGACCTTGAAGAGTCTCGATCAACATGAGCTCGATCAACATGAGGTCGCCCACTTCTCAAACTTATGTAGCCGGAGATAGCACAAGGCCCTCCCTGCGCTCCTAAAGGTCCTGAAGCTGACTTGCCTGTTCCCCGATCGAAACTGCATCGAAGACCCGAGAACAAGTCTGCCTGTTGAGACCTTAGTCTCGTCTGATTGTGTCGGAGATTGTCTTGGGTAGTTCGTCGATGAGTGCGATCTGCCAAGGGTGCGTATAGGGGTACGCTCCGATCCCGTCATCAGCTGTGCTTTCGCCAATCCACCACCGCACCGGTTCGAATTTGGTCGTTCAGCGAAATGGTCAACTGATAGACGTCAGTGGGCGAATCCTTCAGCCAAACCCGAGGGCGTCATCGAGGATCCTGGCTTTTCGTACCTCCTTCGCTCCTGAGTGTGTTCGGGCGTCTCTGGGTGAGCCGCTTGGACACGGACTCTGGGGTACAGATCAAGACGCTTTCGATTGTCACCACCGGTTCAGCCGATCGTCTCCTCGCTACGGACGGCGTCGCCGTATACCTCCGGGTTCAGCACGTCGAAGGGTCGTTTGCCCTGGAGGAATCGCTCGATGTTGTTCACCGTCCGTATAGCCATCTCCTCGCGGGTCTCTCGGGCGGCGGACCCGATGTGGGGAGTGAGCACGACGTTGGGAAGGTCGCGGAGTCCCGGGATCGGACCGGGATTGGGCTCGGGGACCTCGGTTTGATAAACGTCCAGACCGGCACCGCGAATTCGCCCCTCGCGTAAGGCCTCCTCCAGCGCAACTTCGTCGAGGATCGGGCCCCGGGAGGTGTTGATGAGGATTGCGCTTGGCTTCATCAACGAGATCAACTCCCCGCCCACCAGCCCCTTAGTCTCCGCAGTGAGGGCGGTGCTCAACACGACAAAGTCGGACTCCATGAACAGGTCCTCCAACGATCGGTAACCGGCGTTTCCCAACGCGAACTCCTCGGCAGGGCTGAGACGATTTCTCTTGTGGTAGATGATGTCCATCTCACATGCCGCCGCCCTCTTTGCCACGTGGGAGCCAACGGTCCCCATCCCGACGATCCCGAGGGTCTTTCCGTAGAGACGAGTCCCGACGAACGCGGTGGACTGGTTCTGGGTCCACTTGTCAGCGCGTAAGAACTGGTCCGCTTCGGGCAGTCGCCATGCCGTCGATATCAGCAGGGCGAAGGTGAACTCGGCCGCGGTCTTGCTTACGAAGTTGGGGAGCCCGCTCACGGGAACTCCTCGTCGGGTGCAGGCCTTCTGGTCGACGAAGGTGGCCTTCATGTGCATGGCAGCGACCAGCCTGAGGTTCTCGGCGGCGTCGATGACCTCCTCGTCGAAGTCGATCTCGGCCATCGCGTAGAGGATGTCCTTGTCCCGCACCGCCTCGACGACCTCGTCGTGGGGAATGGGCCCATCGGTGCCCTGATACACGGTGACCTCCCCAAGCTGGTTCAGCTTCTCCAGGGCGGTGTCGGGAACGAGTTGGGGGACGAATATCTTGGGCATTGTCTCTCTCTTTCTCTCGGCGACGTCGCTCTACCAGTACTCCTCGGTGTGCAGATTGCCGGAGTTGCCGCGTCGATCGAGGGTGAACCCGCGATCGTGGAGCAGCTGGCTCATCCCCACGGTCTCTGGGAAGACGAGCTGACCGTCGACCGTCTCGGGGAGCCCGATCATCCCCGGATTGCCGCACAGGAACACGTGACAGTCCTCCGGGTCGAGGGGACGGCCCAGGGCCTCTTCGATGGTCCCGTCCTCGAGCAGGTCCTGTGCGTAGCGTTTGGGATGGCCCGGCTCCCGGGTGGGGACCGCCAGGTAGCGGTAGTTGGGGAAGCGACGCTCCAACTCGCGATGCTCGTCGAGATAGGCGAGGTCGGAGAGATACCTCACCGACACCACCGAGAGGAGGGGCCCGTGGTGGCCCTTGCGCAAGAGCTCCACGAGCATGGCGTTGTGGGGGGCCTCCCCGGTGCCGGTGCCGACGAACACGACGGCACAGCCGGGGTCGGTGACCCGATCGACCCTGTATCGGCCAGCCACTTTGGGGCCCAGATAGATTCGATCGCCGGCGTTCTTGAGGGCGAGACGAGGTGTCAGCTGAGCCACCCTGGTCCCGTCGCGCTGAACCCACACTATGTACAGCTCGATCTCGTCTGTGGCGGCTCCGTCGACCAGATAGCCATTCCGGTCGAAGATGGGGCTTGATATCGAGTACGACCGGCGGATCAGCTTCTCGCGCTTGCTCTCGAGATCGACGTCGACCGCGTCGTCGGCTCGGGGCTCCCAATATCCAAGGCCGATCGAGCAGTACTGGCCCGCCTGATGAGCGATCGCCTCCCGGTCGGGTCGCAGCTTGATGCGCCACAGCTCGTTGTGCTGGGTGTCGAAGGAGGTGATCGTGGCGTTGTAGTGGGTGGCCGCCAACTCCCGGGCACGACCAGCGTCGACGCCGCCCACCGGGTAAGTGGAGGGGAGGACATGGTCGGGGAAGCAGCGCCGTTGGATCTCAGCCCAGGCCGACGACGGTCTGACCCCAACCCCAGGCCCGCCGTTACCACCGGTCTCGGTGATCACGAAGAGGGACTGCTCGGTGTCGGCGCCCAGACTCACGGGGATGGAGAGGGCCGGGCTCTTCACCGGCAACGCCAGGACGACATGGTCGAATTGGAGGTCAGGGGTCCGGCGGTCACTGAAGCTGACCATGGGAAGGCCCGCCGCGGCGCCTACCGCCTCGGGGAGCGACTGCCAGAGGATGGTCGCCGTCTGATCCCTCTCCAGACGCTCCAGGGTCTGAAGACTCAACATCGAAATGCCCGAAATGTCAGCGTCGAGCGCGAGAACCACGCGGGCCCGGGCTTCGATCAGTCGAACGGCGAGGAGGACGCCAGACTCGCCTCGACCCACCACGAGCACGTCCTTGTCCTCGGCGTCGAAGCCGATGTCGCGGTGGAAGAGATGAGCGACCTCCTCCGGAATCGGCCACGGAGTCTCTGCACCCGCCTCGGTGCCGGCCAGGTCGACCACTACGGCTCGTGCCGCGATGCTCCCCTCCGGCGTCACTATCTCGATGGTTCCGTCCCGATCGGCCAGTGCGTCGATCGACCCCACCTGCTCGACCTCGAGATTCTCCAGCGTCATGGGGTCCGGGAAGGGCCGCTCGGTGACCAGGACCACCACGTCTTCGACTCCGGCGCGTTTTGCCAGTGACGCCACCGACAATGCGGCCGGAGAACCGCCCACGACGACCAGTTCTCGCCTCATCTGCTCATTATCACTGGACCTGATTTTATAGCATATGGACTACACGATTCGAGTCAACCGGCGAGACGACGCAGCAACCCTTCGTCGACGTCGACTCCCAACCCGGGACCGTCGGGGACGGAGAACACCCCGTCGGTGGGGGCGATCGGTGTTTCGGTCACGTCGAGGACCACATCCTGGTTCGCCGGGGAGCACCCGTAGTCGAGGGTCTGTATGGCTGCAGCACAATGCAGGTTCGCCGCAGCGGAGATGCTCGACTCGATCACCTTACCGGCGAGATTCACTTCGAGACCTGCCGTGGTGCAGATCCCCGCACCGCGCATCACCCCGGTCACACCGCCGTGCTTGATCAGCTTGAGGCTCACCCCGGAGACGGCGCTTCCGGCGAAGCCGAGGACTGCCTCCAGCGTTCCGGCGCTCTCGTCGGCACAAATCGGCACCGACGAGCGTTCGGCGACACGCAGCAAGACACCCCGGTCGGACCGGGCGACTGGCTGCTCGACGAACCGGGTCTCCGTCTCCGCGACCCCTCTGAGAAAGCGAACTGCCTCGTCTTCGCCCCAGGCCTCGTTGGCGTCACCACAGACGACACCATCGGGGCCGGCGAGATCGCCGGCCAACTGCAGCGTCGCCCACTCCGCCTTCGCGTCGGCCATCCCCAACTTGATCTTGAACCAGGTGTACCCATCAGATCGCTTGTGCTCGAGCTTCCTGGCATCGGCACGGGCATCTCCGCTGCCGACGAGGGTGAGAGCCGGGATCCGGTCACGGACGGCTCCGCCGATCAGTTGGTGCACCGGGACACCATGGGTCTTCGCCACTAGATCGTGGATGGCAATGTCGATAGCTCCCCGGGCGGTGGTGGCTCCGGGGAGGGCCTGTCGTGCCCTGGCCCAACACTCGCCGATTCGGGTGGGGTCGGAGCCCACGACCACAGGGCGAAGCGCCTCCAGGTCGGCGACGATGTCCGCCTGGCGCTGACCGGTCAGCGCGGGAGCCTCGACCCCTTCACCCCAACCCACCAGCCCCAGGTCGCCGACCACTCTGATCACGACGTTACGAGTGGAGGTGATAACACCACTGGCCATCGGCACCGGTTCGCGCAACGCGAGCTCGATAGGGAACAGGTCGAGGGCCACGATGCGCATCGACGCTGATCCTATCGCTCGCCCGGGCGCGAGTCGCGAGTAGGTTTTTTGTCGCGATGGCACGACTGGTAGGGGTGGCGGGTCTGACTCACAATCCTCTCATGTGGTCGTTGCTGCGCGGGGAGACTCCAGACGACCTGGAAACCACGGCATCACTCCTCGCCGAGTTCGGGGAGAAAGCGACCGCACTCGACCCTGACCTGATCGTGATGGTTGCCTCAGACCACGTCCACATGCTGGTGACGTCGAACATGCCTGCCTTCATGATCGGCAAGGCGCCCAGCATGCGTGCCGTCCACCCCAGCGAGCAACGCAGCTTCGGCTTCGAGCCAGCGACCGTTCCCGGCCATCCCGAGCTCGCCCGGCATCTCCTCGGGTACGACACCATGACCTCGCCGATCGACTTCGCCTTCTCCGACGAGCCTTGGCTCGACCATTCCTTCATGGTGCCCCTTCTGTTCCTCACGCCCGGCCTCGAGGTTCCCGTCGTCCCAGTGTTCACCAATGCCAACTCGCCACCGATCCCGTCGTCGGCCCGCTTCGCCCAACTCGGGGCCTATCTCGGTGATGCCATCATCAACGCCCCAGGGGACGACCGGGTGCTTCTGATCGGTAGTGGCCATCTCGCCTTCGAGCTGGGCGGGCCGAGACAATTCATCGGCACGAGTCCCGACCCGGATTTCGACGAGGAGGCGATTCGGTGGATGGAGAGCGGCGATCTGGAGGCAGCGATCGCCGGGACGCACTTCGATCGGCTGTCACAGGCTGGCAACGAGACCTACCAGTTCCTCAACTTCGTGGCCTGTCTCGCCGCCGCCGGGTCCCGCCCCGCCACCGTGGCCGCCGGACCAGTGTCCCGATTCGGCGCCCTCCCCTTCTTCTGGTGGGAGACCTCTTGAGCCGGTACATGGTGAACAAGGCGATGTGGGAGGTCGATATGAGCAACGACAACCTGGAGCGATTCAAGAGCGACCCCGGCGGCTTTCTCGCCGACTGGGAGACCGCGTATCACAACCCTCAACCCCCATATCCCTCGGGCGGAGTCCTCACCGACGAAGAGAGGAGGGCGCTGGAGACACTCGACTTCGGAGCTCTGTACGCCATGGGAGTTAACCCATTCATCCTCTGGCAGTTCGCCCGGTCGGTCACCGTGCCCGAGCTGATGACGGTCGAGAAGCTGATTGCGACCTTCCGTGAGGCAGTGACTCCCCATGGCCGACCCGACTTCTCCACCTGAGCATTAGATTCGCCCCAGCGAGTCAATGGAGGAGATTTGAAGCTCGAGGGCAGAGTCGCAGTGGTTTCCGGTGGAAGCCGTGGGATCGGCAGGGCGATTGCCCGCCGCCTCGGCGAAGAAGGAGCAGAGGTGGCCATCTCGGCACGCAGCGCAGAGAAACTCGAGGAGGCGGCTGCAGAGATTTCGGAGGCAAGCGGACGGACGGTGCTACCCGTCGCCGCCGACCTGTCCACCGTGGAAGGCTGTGAGCACCTGCACCGGGCCGCCTCCGACGTATTCGACCACGTCGACATCCTGGTCAATTGTGCCGGAGCCACCAAGAGTGGGCCGTTCCTCGAGCTGTCCGACGACCTTTGGCAGGAAGGCTTCGACCTCAAGTTCTTCGGTGCCGTTCGGCTCAGCCGACTCTTCTGGCCGCAACTGGCCGCCAGCAAGGGCTCGGTGGTCAACATCGTGGGAGGGATGGCTCGCACCCCCAACCCGACATTCGCCATCGGAGGGGCGGTGAACGCCGCTCTGGCCAACTTCTCCAAGGCACTGGCAGGACAGGGCCTCGTCGATGACGTCAACGTGAACGTGATCCATCCCGGTCAGACCCGGACCGAACGCCTCGACGAGATGATGGCCGATCAGGCCACGCGCAGCGGCGAGTCGCTCGACGAAGTGCTCGCCGCCACGGTGCAGCGCCAAGGGATCCGTCGACTCGGCACACCCGACGACATCGCCGCTCTGGTCGTGTTCCTGTGCAGTCCAGAGGCTCGCCACATCCAGGGAACCGCGATCTCTGTGGATGGAGGCGCCACCAAGGGCCTTTTCTGAGACCCCACCGCGAGTCGATCCTGCAACATATAGGATGCGTCGCAGCAAAGGCGACGAGCCCGGCCCACCAGCCCTGGCGACGGGTCGAAGACTCGACCATAGGCTCGCCGTAGGGAGTAGCGCATGGAGTACTTGAAGGAGCCGATAGGCACTTCGGACGAAGTGACCCAGGAGGTCCGCGACACGGTTTCGGAGATCATCTCCGCGGTGAGGAGACGAGGGACCGCTGCCGTGCGGGATTACTCACGCCGGTTCGATGACTGGGACCCTCCTTCGTTCCGGGTATCGCCGTCGCAGGTGGCCCTGGCATACGAGGAGATGGATTCCGAGGTGGAAGCGAGCTCGAGGTTCCTCATCGAACAGGTGACCAACTTCGCCCGCCTGCAAAGGGAGACCCTCGTCGACTTCGAGACTGAGACCCTTCCCGGTGTGTTCCTGGGCCAACGACACATCCCGGTAGGCTCGGTGGGCGCCTACTCCCCCGGCGGTCGCTACCCGCTGATCGCCTCGGCGGTGATGACCGTGGCCACAGCCAAGGTCGCCGAGGTACCCCACGTCGCTGCCGCCGCTCCGCCACGCGACGACAGGGGGATGCATCGTCCACAACTCTGGGCCATGGCCGAGTCGGGAGCTGACGAGATCTTCTGCGTTGGCGGAGTCCAAGCGCTCGCCGGCCTCGCATTCGGGCTCGAGGGATCCGACCCTGTCGATATGATCGTCGGGCCCGGCAACGCATATGTCGCCGAGGCGAAGCGGCAACTCTTCGGTGACGTGGGCGTTGACCTCCTGGCTGGGCCCACCGAGATCATGATCATCGCCGACGACGCGGCCGACCCCTCGGTGGTGGCGTGTGACCTACTGGGACAGGCCGAGCACGGCCCCACATCGCCGGCGATCCTGGCCACCACCTCCGAGGAACTGGGCATGGCCACAGTGCGCGAGGTCGATTGGTGGCTGGAGCGCTGGCCCACCGCCGACGTGGCCGGGTCGGCGTGGCGAGACTTCGGGACCGTAATCCTTTGTGCCGACGACCAGGAGATGGTGGAGGTGGCGGATCAGATGGCGCCCGAGCACCTCGAGGTGCAAACCCGCGACCCGGACTGGTTCGCCTCCCGGCTGAGCAACTACGGCAGCCTCTTCATCGGGTCACACGCCACCGTCGCCTACTCGGACAAGGCGATCGGAACCAACCACACCCTGCCCACCAAGCGAGCCGCCCGTTACACCGGTGGTCTGTGGGTCGGCAAGTTCCTCAAGACCGTGACCACGCAGCGCTGCCAGCCGGAAGGGTCGATGGCCACGGCGGAGCATGCTGCAGTCGTCGCCGATGCAGAGATGATGCATGGACATGCCATCAGCGCCAGACTCCGGCTCGACGCCGAGTACTTCCCCGACGTGATCGGGTTGGGCCATGAGTGAGGTCGTGGTGGTGACGGGGGCCAGCCAGGGAATCGGGCGGTCCATAGCACTGGCCTTCGCCGGCCGTGGAGACGCGGTGGTGCTCGCCGCCCGCAACGCCGCACGCCTCGAGGAGACCGCCGCCGCGGTGGCCGCCGCCGGCGGCGAGCCGATGATCGTTGTAACCGATGTCACCGAGCCCTCCTCGGTGGAGTCGATGGTGGGTCAGGTCATGGCCGAGCAGGGGCGGATCGACGTCGTAATCAACAACAGCGGAGTCGGCGGTCCCAGCGGACGTCTCTGGGAGGTGGACCCCAACGAGTGGCGATCCACGTTCGACGTCAACGTCTTCGGGGTCTTCTCGGTTAGCCGCGCCGTGCTCCCGGTACTGATCGGCCGGGGCTCGGGGTCGATCGTGATCGTCGGCTCGATCAGCGGCAAGCGCCCCCTCTTCGGCCGCTCGTCGTACACGACCTCGAAGATGGCTCTCGTCGGGCTCACCCGCACCCTCGCTGCGGAAGCCGGGCCCGAGGGGGTCCGGGTCAATCTGGTGTCGCCCGGGTTCGTGGCCGGGCCCCGGCTCGACTGGGTGATCGAGGCGCAGGCTCGAGCTCGAGGCATCACCCCCGAGGAGGTGCGGGCCGAGTTCGAGGCGGAGTCACCGATGGGACGGCTCACCCAGCCCGAGGACGTGGCACGCGCCGTTGTGTTCCTGGCGTCTTCCGACGCCGCCGGCATGACCGGAGTCGACCTCAACGTCAACTCCGGCGCCGTCATGTACTGAACAGGAGAACCGAGATGACAAGACTGATCGATCTTTCCCAGCCGATCTACGAGGGGATGAAGGTCTACCCGGGGCACCTGAAGACAGTGACCTTCCAGCACGTCACGCACGAGGAGACCAGCCCCCGCTTCACGTCGGACTTCTCCTTCCAGACCTGGGGCTTCATGCTCAACGACAACGGCCCCACCCATGTGGATTCGTTCAGTCACCTCGACCCCGATCCGAAGGCCCCCACGATCGACCAGATGGACCTCGGGCTGTTCTACGGCCCGGCGATCTGTCTCGATGTCTCCGGCGTGGCCCCCCAAACCGACATCACCCCCGACCATCTCGACGCCGCGCTCGAGGCGTCGGGTCAGACCATCGAAGCCGGCGACCACTGCTTCTTCTATACCGCCACGTACGATCGCCACCACGACACCCCCGAGTACCTCACCACCTTCCCCGGCCTCGGCGCGGAAGCCTGCGAGTGGATCATCGAGAAGGGGATCACTACGTTCGGGGTCGACTCCCCCACCCCGGACAACCCGGTCTCCACCACATACCCGGTGCATCTCATGTGCCGTCACGAGCGGAAGACCCATTACGAGAACCTGGTCCTCACCGAGGTCGTCGGAAGGCGGTTCACCTTCGTCGGGTTCCCCCTCAAGGTGGTCGGTGCCCACGGCGGGCCGACACGAGCAGTGGCCCTCGTCGACGAATGAGAGCCCTGGTCAACCGGGGCGACGGGACCGCCGCGGTCGACATGGTCGAGATCCCCGAGCCGAGCCCTGCGGAGAACGAGGCAGTCGTCGGCGTCGCCGCGGTGGCGGTCAACCGGGGAGAGCTGCGGCTGCTCTCCACGCGAGATCACGGGTGGCGCCCCGGCCAGGACGTCGCCGGCGCAGTCATTCACTCAGCCCAAGATGGCTCCGGCCCGGCGCAGGGCACTCGAGTCGTGGCCTGGCCGGAACAGGCCGGCTGGGCGGAACAGGTGGCGGTTCCCACCAGCCACCTCGCCGTCCTCGACGACGGAGTGGGCTTCGCCGAGGCGGCTACGCTTCCCATCGCCGGGATGAGCGCACTGCGCGCCCTGCGCCTCGGGGGCGACCTCGCCGGGAAGAAGGTCCTGATCACCGGGGGGGCGGGCGGTGTCGGCAGATTCGCAGTGGAGTTGGCATCGGGAGGGGGCGCCGAGGTGACCGCAGTGGCATCCGGGGCCGACCGTTCCCGTGGCCTCCGAGAGCTGGGGGCAACCGCAGTGGTCGACGACATCGGCAGCGCCGGCGGGGACTTCGACCTGATCCTGGAATCGGCCGGAGGAGAGTCGTTGGAGAAGGCAGTGGGCCAAGTCGCCCCTGGGGGAACGGTCGTCGTCTTCGGCAACTCGTCCGACGAGCAGGCCCGCATCTCGTTCGGGGACTTCCGGGGCAGGCCCGGAGCGAGGATCGAGGCGTTCTTCGTCTACGAGAGCGGGGAGCCGCCGGCCTTCGGAGAGGATCTGCAGCTCCTCGCCGACATGGTCGCCGAAGGGACGCTGCACCCCGAGATCGGCCTTGAGCTGGCGTGGACCGAGGCCAACGAGGTGTTTCGGGCACTGAGCGCCCGCGAGGTCAACGGCAAAGCCGTCCTCCTCGTCGGCTGATCAGTCGCCCAGGAGCCGGCCAAGTGCAGAGGTCGTCGTCGGGTGAAGCCGATCGAAGGCCGCGGCCTCGGCCCGTACTGCTCAGAACTGGTGGCGCCCGGGGATCACTTTAGCAATGCCGGCCTGGGCGAGGACAGCCCAACTCCACGCGGACCAGACTCAGGCCCCTCGCCCCGGCGAACCCTTCGAGAGCCCGGACAGGTCGAAGTTCTCATCGGTGAGGAAGGATCCAGACTCCAGGTTCGCGGGCAGCGGCCACCGTGCCGTCGTCGAGAGGGGTCACCCTTCCGAATCCAGGGGCCTGAGGAAAGCGGCAGCAGTCCCCGAGAGGACGAGAGAGCGTGCCTTCCCGTCGACACCGGTTGTCTCCAGTGCCCCCACCGGGTCGACTGCCGCCATGTCGAACGGATAGTCGCTGCCCAGGGCGACGTGGTTCCAACCCACCCGCTCGCCGAGCATGCGGAGGGACACCGGGTCGTGGGTGAGGCTGTCGAAGTACAAGCTGGAGAAGAGGTCTCTCGGGTCCCTCCCGGTCACGTTGGCCTTGGGCTCAGGCCGCACCTCCCACCCATGCTGCCATCGCCCCACCTGATAGGGGGCAAAGCCCCCGCCGTGGGTGATCCCGACGCGGAGGTCGGGGTGGCGCCCCAGTACCCCGCCGAAGATGAGCTTGGCGATGGCGATCGTCGACTCCATCGGGATGCCCACCAGGTTCTGCAGGTAGTAGACGTCGAGACGCTCCGCAGCGGCGATGGCCCGCTGGTCGGCGTGGATCCATACGGGGAGGTCGCGGGTGGTGAGGGCACCCCAGACCGGGTCGAGGGCAGGGTCGTCCAGATCGGTCCCTTCCACGTTTGAGCCGATCTGCACGCCGCGCACCCGGGGGAAGGCGGCGATCCGCTCGACCTCGTCGACCGCGGCATCCACCGTCTGGAGGGGCAGGGTGGCGAAGACGTGGAAGCGGTCCGGCTGCGAGTCGCTGAGACCGATCAACTCGTCGTTCTGGATACGGGCGAAGTCGACACCCACCGAGGTGGGTGCGTGGTAGTGGAAGTTGGGCGGAGGGATGGCGATGACCTGGATGTCGACCCTCTGGCGATCCATGTCGGCGAGACGGAGCTCGGGCTCGAAGATCGCCTCGGGCAGCGGCCCGAGCGTTCCCCGGCCCGGGTAGCGCAGGTAGGTCCTGTCATCCTCGCGATACAGGGCAGGCCCGAACTCGGGGTGAGACTCCTCCATCCGCCGTAGGGCGGCGGGGACGATGGCGTGGGCGTGGATGTCGATGGTGGTCAACTGGTCACTCGTCTCCTAATTGGGGCAGGCTCCCGGCGATCCCGTGGGTGCCCAGCCAGATTTCGGGGAACGTGGCGTGATCGAAGAGAAGGATGCCTTGTTCACTGAGCAACGCTTCGGAGCCGCCGACCGGAGCGCCGACCGGCTCCCAGCACTCCCCGTCGGTCGAGGTCCATCCCACGTGCTCTGATCAGAGGATGCCCCCTGCCCAGCAGGACCCACCCGGCGCAACACCGCCGCGGGATCCGCCGTCGCCATCACCTCGCATTCGTCAAGGCCCGGCCCAGCGGATCGTCGTCACGGGTCAACTGGCGACCAGGTCGAGCTCCTCGAACTTGCGCAGCACCTGTGCCTTCGCCACGGCCACCGCATCGTCGGATGGGTCACGGGGGAAGGGCAGGTCGACCTGGAGGTCGTCCTTGAGCACCCCGCCCTTGGCGAAGACCAGGATCCTGTTGGACAGCTCCACCGCCTCCCCGACATCGTGGGTGACGAAGAGAACGGTCTTCTTGGTCTGTCGCCACATCGAGTGGAGCTCACGGCGCAGCGACCGGGCGGTGATTGCATCGAGATGACTGAACGGCTCGTCCATGAAGAGCACATCGGGCTCGATGGAAAAGGCACGGGCGATGCCCACACGTTGCTGCATGCCGCCGGACAACTCACCCGGGTACTTGTCGCCCTGGTCCCCGAGCTGGACCATATCGAGATATCGCTGGCATCTCTCCCGCGCCGCGTCGTCCTTCTCCTTTTGCACAAACATCAGATTGTCCATCACGGTCCTCCAGGGGAGGAGCCTCGCTGCCTGGAAGACGTAGCCCGGCTCTGCGTCTCTGTTGCCCTGGGTCAGAGTGACCACACCGGAGCTGGGGGTTTCGATACCACTGAGGATGTTGAGGAGAGTCGACTTGCCACACCCGGAGGGTCCAACAATGGAAACGAACACATGACCGCTGATGGCGAGATTGACGTTCTCCAGAGCGACGACACGATCATCACCCACCCCGAATTCCTTCTGCAGGTTCTTGACTGTTATCTCAGCCATCGTGGGAACCGCCGTCCATGCCTGATACCTCCATTCCGTTACCCACCTGATCCTCTTGTACGAGGAACCCTTCCTGGTTGACCGCGCCGAAATCGCCCTCGGCGAGCTGGTGGGCGTCGAGTGACGGCCGCCACTTGAATGCCTTGCGCGCCAGAGGGTCGAACACCAGCTTCTCCAGCCCCAGGGCGAAGAGTATGAAGAACAAGGCGTACCCAATGACACCGTGGGCGCGATGGGCGTCGTACCAGAACTTGATGGTCCAGCCCATGCCCACCTGGGAGCCGAACACCTCGGCGATGACCAGGCCTTTCCAACCGATCGAGTAGGCATACCGGAGGGCGGCGAAGAAGAAAGGCATGAGCGAAGGTAGGAACACGTGTCGGGTCATCTTCGACCGAGGCACCTCGAAGGCCGTGGCCATGTCGATCAGTTCTTTCGGCGTGTTCCTCACACCCTCCCTCACGTTGATGATCACGAAGGGGATCCCGGCGAAGATCACTGTGAGGACCGGGGCCGAGTGGCCGAAGCCGAAGGCCACGGAGAAAAACAGGGCCCATACCAGCGCGGGCATGGCGAGAATGGCCATCACCCAGTCGTGGAAGAATGCGTCCACCGACTTGGAAACACCCATGGCCAACCCGATCATGGTCCCGACGCTCATGGCGATGAGGAACCCAAACGTCAAGCGGGCGATCGATATCCCGAACTGTTGGTAGAGGTTCTCCCCGACGCTGCTGTAGCGGACACCGCTGGTCAGGGTGATCTCTTCCCACATGAACTCGAACACCCGCAGAGGGGTGGGGAAGATTCGGGAGTCGATCGCGAAGTAGATGAAGTACCAGAGGGCGATCACGAAGAAGGGGAAGAGGATCCGCGCCGTCGTCGGCGAGGTGAGGACTCGACGCAGCTTCGACTTACGATGCGGGGTGACAGTCACCGTGGTGGCCATCAGACACTCACCTCCTGACGCCAGCGGAAGAACTTGCGCTCATAACGCTGCAGGATCGCCTTCTCCAGGAAGAGGGCGAAGACGAAGAAGGAAAGCGCCCACGCCCAGAACTCGTCCAGGCGGAACAGCTGTGAGGCAACCCGCATCTCGAAGCCGATGCCCCGGTTCGAGGAGAACACCTCGGTCAAGACCGTCACCTTCCAGCCTATGGAGAAGCCGAAGCGAAGTGCGGTGAAAGTGAAGGGGGCCAGGAAAGGGAGGACGATGTCCCGCTGGCGGCGCCAGGTGGTGACACCGAAGGCTCGAGACATATCGATCAGATCTTTGGGGAGGGCCCTGATCCCCTCGGCGAGATTCACCGTGACCAGGGCGAACGTGGTCATGAAGATGGCGAAGATCCAGCCCTGGGGGGCGAAGCCCCATATGACCAGCCCGGTAAGGGCCCACACCAACCCCGGGGTCACCAGGCCGATCGTGATCGCGTCCTTGAAGAACCCGGCTATCGAGGGAATCTGGGTGCCGACGCCAAGGAGGATGCCGAACGCGAAGGCCAATCCGAAGCCGACGCCGATGCGGGTCAGGGTGGCGGCGTAGCTCTCGACGAACCGCCCGCTGCCCACGATGTCGGGGAAAGCAGCCACGATCCGCGACGGGCCCGGCACCACCCTGGGATCGAAGATCTGGGTGGACACGAACTCCCAGAGCCCGAGGATGACAACATACCCGGCGATGCGCCAGAACCACTTGCGCCGGGTGTCCCGCTTGCGCAGGGCGATCAGGCGCGCCTCCTCGGCGGAGCGAGGGGCGTCCTCTCGCTTTTCCAGTGTCGTGGTCACGTCTTCATGAGGTGTTGGTGGCTCGGCACCTGAGGGAGGCCGGCCATACCGGCCGGCCTCCCATCGCACCGATAAACTAGGACGCTGCCTCGACGACGATGAACTCAGGCTCCTCGAAACCGGGCTCCAGGTAGTTCTGGTTCTCCGGGTTCAGGTTCGTCATGAACTCCCAGATCGCTACCTCCGACTCGATCCACTCCTCGTCGAGATAGACGGAGTCGACGAACCAGTTACCGGCACCGGACATGTAGTCCTGGATGAAGGCGATGTCCTCATCCTCCTCCACGGAGAAGTGCTGCGGGTAGGTCTCGATTATGTCGGCCTGGATCGCGGGATCCGACCAGGCGTCGATGCCACGCTGCCACAGGACCAGGAAGGCTGCCAGCGCATCGGGGTTGGCGTCGGCGAACTCCTTGGTCGAGGTGAACAGGTTGGACATGATGTGGTTCTGCCCGTCGTCCACCGTCGAGAAGTCGGTGTACAGCTGGAATGGTGCCCTCCCGTCGTACATCACGACCAGCTCTCCGGTGCGGAGGTAAGGGGCTGCCGCCTCGGGAATGATCGCCGCCGCCTCACAGTCTCCGTTGAGGAGGTTCTGCGGGTTGACGAAGTGATCGTTGACGATGAGTTCGTAGTCACCACCTCCGACCCGGAAGTCGAGACCGTGCAGCTCGTTGGCAGCCACGGTCCAGAATCCGACATTGGACACCGGACTGTTCACACACACCGGCGACCCAGAGGGAATGTCGGCGATTGTGTTGTACCCGGTGTCGGCCCGAGTGATCATCGGAGTGCGCTGGTAGTTGTACTTGCCGAAGGTGACGGTGTCGATACCCGTCTCCTGCTCCAACACCGGGACCTCCTGGGTCGCCATGGAGACGATGTCTCCGTGACCACCGGCGAAGTAGGTGAACTCGTCCCAGGTGGCGCTGGTGACTATCCGAGTGTTGAACTCCTCTTCCCACTCGACGATCATCCCTTGGTCGTTCATGTAGTCCCAGACCGGATCAGGGGCAAAGGCGAATCGGATGACCGTCCGCTCGTCTCCTCCTTCACCGTCACCCTCACCCGTGTCGTCGCCACAGGCGGCGACTACGAGGGTCAGGACCGTCATCACCGCGACCCACAACCACTTCGATCGTGTTCGCACTGTTACCTCCTCACTAAGGGCCCTCATCCGAGGGACGCGGCGATCATATATGAAACAAACCATACTTTGCATCAGAAACCCGAGATGAGGAAGTCGGCGTCGTGAGAGTGGTGGTGCGAAACCTGTCCTACACATACGAGGGTTCGACCCAGCCCGCCCTCTCCGACCTCGATCTCGACGTCGCATCGGGCAGCGTGCACGCGATCGTCGGTCCCAATGGATGTGGCAAGACCACCCTGCTCCGGGTGATCGCAGGTCTGGCCAAGCCGAGCGCGGGCAGCGTCGAGTTCATCGGTGAGCGTCGCAACGACAACCTGACGGCCGTCGTGTTCCAGGAGCCACGGCTGCTCCCGCATTGGAGCGTGGAGCGCAACGTTGCCATTGGGCCCGAGTTTCGCTCGCGTCCACCGGCCCTCTATCGGCGGATTCGTGACTTCTACACCAAACAAGTTGGGCTGGACAGGGTCCGGCGCCACAAACCTCACGAACTCTCCTTGGGTCAACAGACCATGGCCGGGCTGGGAAGGGGAATCGCCCACAACAGCGAGGTGATCCTTCTCGACGAGCCCTTCGCCCACATCGACGCTCCGAGCCGGACGACGATGCGCTCCGAGTTCGAGACACACTGGCATCTGGAGCCGAGCACTGTGATCCTGGTAACCCACGACGTCGAAGAAGCGGTCATCATGTCGGACCAGGTCTCGGTGATGAGGCAGGGCCCTGGGCCGTTGTTAGCCACGGTCAATGTGGCCATCCCCAGACCCCGATCGGAGGCCCCGTTGCATCACCCCGGGCTTCTCGAGGCAACACGGGAGATCTGGGAGCTGTTGGAACGAGCCTGAAGGGTGTTCTGGTTCGGTTACAGAATACATCCTGCAGGATGTATCCTCCCCGCCCAAATGCGCTTGGCCAGATTCGAGAGAGAAGGCGGGCGAGGCGTCGGGATAATCGCCGAGACAGACCTCATCGACCTGACCATGTCGGGGCTCCCGGCGGACACTGTCGACCTCATCAGCGGCTGGCACCGGGACACCGTCATCGATGCCATGGCGTCTGCCCCCCGATTCCCCGTCCACGAGGTGCTGTTGTTGGCCCCGATCGAGCCCCGCAAGAACATCGTCGCGGTGGGCCGCAACTATCGCGAGCATGCCGCCGAATTCTCCGCCTCCGGTTTCGACGCCTCCGAAACACAGGTGATCCCCGATCACCCGGTGATCTTCACCAAGGCAACCACTTCGGTCATCGGACCGGGGGAGCCCATCGTCTTGGCCAACGATCCAACCGGGACTACCGACTACGAGGGCGAGATGGCCATCGTGATCGGCAAGCCGGGAAGAAACATCTCCGAGGCCAACGCCCTCGACTACGTCTTCGGCTGGACGATCGTCAACGATGTGACCGCCCGCGACCTACAGAAGCGTCATGTGCAGTGGTTCGTCGGCAAGAGCCCGGACACGTTTGGCCCCATGGGCCCGTGGATTGTCACAATCGACGAGCTGCCGGCGATCGAGGAGTCGTGGCTGAGGACTCACGTCAACGGCGAGCTTCGCCAAGAGGCGCCGATCTCGGCGCTGATCTTCGGAGTCCGCCGTCTGATCGCCACACTCAGCGAGGTGATGACCCTCGAACCGGGGGATGTAATCGCAACTGGGACCGGGTTGGGAGTCGGGATCGGCTTTGATCCTCCGCGGTACCTGGCGAGCGGGGACGTCGTCGAGATCTCCATCGACGGCA
Organism: uncultured Acidimicrobiaceae bacterium; assembly: GCA_964558575.1. GTDB lineage: Bacteria > Actinomycetota > Acidimicrobiia > Spongiisociales > ZC4RG35 > JANQRA01. The sequence goes on from CAZLEQ010000018.1 coordinate 20,190, forward strand.
TAGGCACATTACGGAACCCGGTCATCTAGAGGGGAGCGACGTGAGCGAAGCCGAGACGACGAACGAAACACGTGACACGATCCTGACCAAGGTGTCCCGGCCCCGGACCGCCACCGACCACGTGTCTACGTCACTACGGCACTCCATCCTCACCGGCGACCTCGCCGGAGGCACCCGTCTCGGGCTCAACCAAGTGGCAGAGATATTCGACGTCAGCACCACACCGGTGCGTGAGGCCCTCCGAGAGCTCTCCTTCGAGGGATTGGTCCGTCTCGACAGCTACCGGGGAGGGGTGGTCACTGCAGTGTCTCGCAAGGACGTCGAGGAGATCGTGCGGATCCGCCAGGTGCTCGAGCCGATGGCGATCGAGGAGGCAGTGGCCGGGATGACCGAGCAGATTCTCGTCGACGCCCGGCGCATCCTCGACGACATGGCGAGCTCGGAGGGGTGGGACGCGTGGATCCACGGCAACCGCGCCTTCCATCAGAAGCTCTACGAGGCATCGTCTTCACGACGGCTGATCTCGCTCATCAAGAGTATGCAAGACACACAGGTGGTCTTCGTCAGCTCCACCCTGCGCAGGAGCCCGACCCTCAAGGAGACGGCGACGGCCGATCATGAGGCCATGCTCCAGGCGGCACGCGACTGCGATGCCAGGACCCTCACAGAGGTGACTCTGCGCCACCTCACCATCCCGGTGCGAGACTGAGCCATGGACGTCGACCTACCGGATGTGCCTGCCCAGGTGAGAGAGACCTGGATGTCGCGGCTGGTGCTCCCTCGGTGGACCCACACGCACGTATTCGTCGACGGCTATCCCCTGTCTCCGGAGCGCGGCTACGACCCGCCAGAGTCGAACCCGGACCACATGATGGCGATGCACGCGGCACTCGGCATAGAGCGGGTCGTGCTGACCCAGCCCTCGGCATACGGCAGCGACAATTCAGCGATCCTCGACACCGTTGCCCACATGCCGGACTGTGCCCGCGCCGTCGCGGCCGTCCGCTACGACATGGGCGACCGCGCTCTGGTCGAGCTGGTGGAGGAGGGCAACACTTGGGTCCAGCTGTGGGCGCCCAGTCCGCTCGGCGTCGGTGATCTGTCGCCGTGGCCCGACGTGATCCCTCTCGCCCGTGAGCTGATCTCGGCAAATCCGGAGCGCATGCTATGGGCCAGCGACTGGCCCCACGCCAACAAGTTCACCGCCCAGCCCAACGATGCCGACCTTCTCGAGAAGCTCGCGCTTTGGGCCCCCGACGAGGAGGCCCGAACTCGGATCCTCGTCACCAACCCCGAGCGGCTCTACGGGTTGTGATGAACGCCGGCCCGGTGGCGGTGATCGGCCTCGGCCTGATGGGCTCACGTATGGCGAGTCAGCTGGCTACCCACGGATTCGATCTCCGCGGTTTCGACCCAGACCCCAAACGCATGGCCGACTTCACTGCCGCCGGGGGCGTTCCCGCCCGGTCCCCCGCCGAGGCAGTCGCCGGCTGCTGGGCCGCCCTGCTCTCCCTGCCAAACTCCGAAGTCTCCCGAGAGGTGTGCCTCGGGCCCGACGGAATCGCCGTCTCGGGCATTAGGGGACTACCCGTGTACGACACCACCACCGGGCGACCGGGTGAAGCCGTCGACATCGCCGGCGCTCTCGAGGGCTCAGGGATCGTCTACTGCGACGCCACGGTCAGCGGAAACGGCGAGATCGCCCAGCGTGGCGAGCTGGTGGTGATGGTGGGTGGGTCCCGCGACGCCCACGAGCGAGGCATCCCGATCTTCGAAGCCATCGGGCGATCCCACCACCACGTCGGGCCCGTGGGGGCAGGGTCGAGAATGAAGCTCCTCGTCAATCAGGCGCTGACGATTCATCGCATGGCTCTCGCCGAAACCCTGGTGGTGGCGGAGATGGCCCGGCTCAACCTCCATGCCACCCTCGCCGTGCTCGAGGACAGCCTCGCATATTCCAAAGCCATGGACGTCTGGGGAGAGCGGATGATCACCGGAGACCACGAGCACCCGTTCTCCCGGATCCGGCAGAGCAGCAAAGACGCCCGGCTGATCGTGGAGCACGGGCGGGAGTTGGGAGCACCTGTGGATCTAGTCGAGGTAGTAGCCGCGGCGCTCGCCGAAGGCGAGAGCGCCGGTCTCGGCGACCTCGACAACTCATCGATCATCGAGATCGTACGTCGACGTGCCGGAATCGGGAGAGTGTCGTGACCGATCCAGCGACGCCGGCGGGATGGGTGAAGGCCTGGAAGGAGACCGAAGCGGACAAGCCCTCGGCACCGACCGTGGACGTCCACGCCCATCTCATGGTCCCAGAGTCCGTCGAGATGACCCGGCCCCACTTCAAGCCCGAGTACGAGCCCCGAACCTTCTTCTCCTCGCCGGCGACCAAGGAACTGAATTCGGAGTTCTATCGACTCGTCCACGCCAAATACACCGACCCCGCCGTCCGGCTCGCCGACATGGACGCCATGGGCATCGACATCCAACTGGTGGCGCTGACGCCGTTCCAGTACTTCTACTGGGCCGACGTCGAACTGGCGCCCCGGGTGGCTGCTCTGCAAAACGAGGAGATCGCCCGCACCGCCTCTTTCGATCCCGATCGCCTGGTGGGGGTGGGAACCCTGCCCATGGCCCATCCCTCGGCGGCGGTGACCGAGGTTGGCCGCATCGTCGACCTTGGCTTTCCCGCGGTCGAGATCGGAGCAGACATCAACGGCACCGACCTCGACGATCCGGCGCTGGAGCCGGTGTGGGAGGCGCTCGAGGCGTCCGGGCTGGTGACCATCCTCCACCCTGCCGGCTTCACCGAGGCGCGTCGGCTCACCGACTATTACCTGGTCAATGTGATCGGCATGCCCCTTTCCACCACCCTGGCCGTGACCCGGCTGATACTCGCCGGTGTGTTCGAGCGTCATCCCGGCTTGGAGATGGTGCTGGTCCATGGTGGGGGGTATCTCCCGTTCTACTGGGCGCGCACCGACCATGCCTTCCGTCACCGGCCCGAGATGCGCCATCACATCGATCGACTGCCTTCGGAGTATCTCTCAGGGCTCTACTACGACCTCACGGTCTTCGACCCGGCGCTCGTGGAGGGCCTGGCCGACCGTTTCGGTGTCGACCATCTGCTGATCGGAACCGACTACCCCTTCGACATGGGCGAGACCGATCCCCTGGCGCTTCTCGCCGCGACCAGCCTCGGCATCGAGGACCGCGAGATGATCACCGGTGGCAACGCCCGTCGACTGTTCCACTTCTGAGCCGAAGTGCGCCACGCCCGCGGAACATATATCCTGCATGATGTATCGGAGCCAGGAGTCGAACGAATTGAGTGAACAGCGGGTCATCGATGTGCACTGTCACCGGGAGTGTGGGGCGGCCGCCGGGATGGTCGAGCCCGAGGCGAGGCGGCTGGGTCGTGCGCCGCTCCAGGTGGGCAACGAGCTCACCCGCGCGGTGAACAAGCGCCAGCTGGAGACGATTCGCCCCAAGATGGACTCGATCGAGGTGAGACTCGGGGACATGGACGCCATGGGGGTGGACGTCCAGGCGTTGAGCCTCTCCCCCTATCAGCTATTCCACTGGGTGGGGGGAGACCTGGGTGTTCGCGTCTTCCAGACGATCAACGACGAGCTCGCCAAGGTGGTCGCCGACCACCCCGACCGATTCGTCGCCCTCGGTGCCGTCCCGATGCAGGATCCCGGGGCCGCGATCACCGAGCTCCGTCGCTGTACCAACGAGCTGGGCTTCCGCGGGATCGAGATGGCGACCCACATCGAGGGGGTCGAGATCTCCAGCCCCCAATACGACGGATTCTGGGAGGAGGTCGAGCAGCTCGGCCTGATGGTATTCCTGCATCCCACCGGCTTCACCGAGCCGAAGCGTCTCATGGATCACTACTTCATCAACACGATCGGGCACCCGCTCGAAGAGACCATCTGTGCCGGACGGCTCATCTTCGACGGGGTGATGGAGCGCTTCCCCGGGCTCAAGTTCGTCTTCTCCCATGGCGGAGGGTTCCTCCCCATGTACGCCGGCAGGTTCGACCACGCCTATCACGCCAGGGAGGACGTGCGTCAAGGGCTGCCCCGGCCTCCGAGCGAGTACCTTTCGATGTTCTACTTCGACACGATGGTGTTCGAACCCGATCAGATCGGCTTCCTGGTCAGGAAGTACGGCACCGACCACGTGCTTCTCGGCACCGACTATCCCTACGACATGGGCGAGGACGATCCCCTCGGCCTGATCGGCCGGGTCGACGAACTCAGCGAAGCCGACCGTGACCTAATCGCCGGTGGCAACGCCGCCCGTCTCCTGGGTCTCGACACGTGAGCATCGGGCTCGCGGTCATCGGCTGCGGCACGGTGGGCCGGATCAGGGCGGTGCTCGCCCGCGAGCACCCTGCCGTGTCCTGGATGGGGCTCTGCGACGTCCACGAGGAGACCTTGAGGACCCTCGCCGCCGACGTCGACGCCGACTTCGCCACCACCGATCCCGACCAGCTCCTCGCTCGCCAGGAGGTGACCGCGGTCATCGTGGCCACCGCCGAGAACGAGCATGTGGAACCGATCATGGCAGCGGTGTCGCGGTCGGTCCCGCTGTTCATCGAGAAGCCGTTGGCGACCGACCCGGTGGAGTCGGCCCGAGTCCTCGCCGCCATCGAGGCGTCGGGCGTCGATGCCGTCGTCGGCTACACCCAGAGGTTCCGGCGCCGGTTCCAGACGGTAAAACAGCGTCTCCGGGACGGCCAGGTGGGAGATGTCACCTCCGTGGTGACCCGGGCCTTCATGAACCGCATGGTCCCCGACGCCACACTGCGCAAGACGACGGAACGATCAAACCTCACTCCGATGGTCGTGTCCGGCACCCACAGCCTGGATATGTGCATGTGGCTGATGGAGGGCAAGAAGCCGGTCGAGGTCTACGCCCGCTCCGTCGAACGGGTGCTCGGGGGGATGGGCACCAAGGACGCAACCTTCGGCCTCTTCACCATGGACGACGGAACCATCTTCAGCATGAACATCAACTGGGCTCTCCCCACCGTATGGCCAGGGGCGGTTTACGGGCTCGAGATCGGGATCGTCGGTACCAAGGGCGTCATCGACATCGAGGACACCCATAGGGACGTGATCCTCGCTACAGAGATTCCCCAGCCGGCCGGCTATACCTCCAAGGGCTACCAGCCGGACACACAGCGTTATGTCGACTTCATCGGCAGCTACCCGCCCGGCGACGTCTCCGACGGGCTCCTCTGGGGCCCTATGCGCGAGGAGACCATGACCTGGTTCCACCGGCTGGCCAACGGGGTATCCACACCCCATGCCACGGCCCAGGACGGGCACCGCAACCTGATACTGACCATGGCGATGGACCGCTCGGCCCGCATCGGGCAACCGGTCCGGCTGCCGATCGAGCCCGGGGACCTCCTCGGGGACTGAGAAGGAGAACGCAGATGGATCAGATCGAAGTAGGCATCATCGGCACCGGCTGGTGCGGTGGAATCCGCGCCGTCGCCAGCGCCAACTCGGCGATGGTGTCGAAACTCCACATCGCCGAGATCAACCCAGAGCGGCGCGCCGAGGTCGCCGCGCTCACCAACCCGGCCACGGCCACCGCAGACTGGGAGGAACTGGTGTCGAATCCCGACATCTCGGCCATCATGGTGTCTGCCACGCCCGAGTCGACCCATCATCCGCTGGCCAAGGCCGCATTGCAGGCCGGCAAGCACGTTCTCTTGGAGAAGCCGATCGCGCTCACCCTCGCGGACGCCGACGAGCTCATCGACATCGCCGAAGCGAAGGGGCTCAAGTTCACCATCGGCTACTCGCAGCGCTTCAACGCCAAGCAGGCCCTCGTGAAGCGGAGCGTCAACGACGGCACGCTCGGCGACCCGGTGAGCGTCCTGGTGAGCCGGCACATCTCCCGCTCCCTGGGCGGGAAGATCGGCTCGCGCACCAAGCTCTCCCCGGCGGCGATGGAGGCCACCCACGACATCGACTTCGCCATGTGGTGTCTCGACCCCCGTCGCCCGGTGCGGGTCTACTCCCAGGTTGCGTTTGGGGTACGCCAGGCCGAGCACGGCGTGCCTGACACCCAGATCATCGTCATCACGATGGACGACGGCGTCACCGTGACCATCGGTGCCGGCTGGTCACTCCCTCCCGGATATCCAAACTTCTCATCGACGTGGATCGAGTTCCTGGGGACCGATGGCGCCCTGATCATGGACGCCAGCCATAAGGACATCATCCTCAACACGATGAGCGACGGTGTGCAGTTTCCCCTCTCGACGATGCCCGGTGAGTACGTGGGCCACGTCTACGCCGGACCTATGGAAAGAGAGACGCTGCATTTCCTGGAGGCCGTGTATCGGGAACGGCCGGTGATGGTCGAGCCCCGTCTCGCCCGGCTCACGATGGAGGTCTATATCGCCGCCGACCTGTCGGTGGAGCGCAATCAGGTGGTGGAGCTCCCCCTCGACCGCGACCTGGTCGGGGCAGGAAACATCGAGCTCAGCGACTGAGCCGGGCGGCCTTGGTGGCGCGCCCGGCGGCCACGAAACCGATCGTGGCCACCGCCGCGCAGATCGAGACGAACAGCCAGGCGCTGGCATAGTCATCGCGCCCTGCGAAAGCCCCGACCACCAGGGGGCCGACGAGAGTTCCGGTGAGATTGCCCGACAACAACAGCCCCGACGCCTTGGCCGGGAACTCCGGATAGGTGTTTACCAGGGTGAAGAAGACGATCCCTGGCCATCCCCACGCACCCAGGAGCGCCAGGGGCATGGCCACCAGATAGACCCGAGGTGTGGAGGCACCCATCAGGACGAGCGCACCCAGGGCCCCGAAACCCGCCAGCCAGGCCATCTGGAGGTGGCCGCTGCTCTGTCTGATATCGACCAGCCACCCGACGCCGATCCTGAGGGCCACGACGAGCAGCGAGCACATCGCCAGCACCGCCCCCGCCGCCGCCTCGGCGATTCCGATGGCAACGGCGGAGGGAACGATGAAGATGGCCAGACCATTGCCGGCGGCGGCCCCGGTGATCCCGGCGATGGCCAGCCAGATCATCGACCGGCTGGGCCGACCCATGGGATGTTCGACACGCCGCTGCTCGACCTGGCGGTCGAGACGGGGCGCCGAGATCGCCAGCCCGAGGGCGAGAGCCCCGGCACCGCCGAAGACCCAGCGCCACCCGAATATCAGACTGACCGCCGGGAGTGAAAGACCAGCCAGGATGCTCGCCATGGGTACAGCCGCCTGCTTGGCCCCGAAGGCGACCCCTTGGCGACCCCTTCTAACACCATCGAAGATGGCGATATTGGACGCCACCTGGATGATGCCGTTGCCGAGACCGCCGATCGCGGTGGCCACCGGGACCATCCACCAGAGGGTGGCCGTGCCGGCGAGTAGACAGGCGACGATGGTCGTGGCGCTGCCCAGCCTGATGCCGACCGAGGCGCCGAACTTGGAGACGATCCCGCCGCCGATGTTGGCCGCCAGCGCAGCGGCGCCGAAGAAGGTGGCCGTGGCCAGCCCGAGCCGCCCCACTCCGAAGCCAACCTCTCGATCGAGCTGGAGAACCTGGGCGCTGACCAGATATAGAGGCAGGACTCCCACCCCGGTGTAAACCACCGCGGTCAAAAGTGGTCCCTTGTCCAGCCGGCGACGGAGCACGCCGGTCAACGGGATCCCAGTGCGTTGCGCACCATGTGGAGCCCGGCGCTAACGGCAAAGGCTCGGATGCGCTCGTCGTCGCCGCCGAAGTCGAAGACACGGCGGTGCCGTGTGTGGGGGGTGGTGACCGTGATCTCAATCGGGCGAGTCGTCCTCGGCCCGCTCGACTGGTCTGCGCCGATGGGCCCCACCTCGAGCAACACCTCCGCCGGCGGCGCCGAGACCGGGGCCGCCCCGGCGATGACACCGCCGGCGAACACCGAACCGGTGTCGGTTGCGGCGAGACGCGCTCCTACCTGCCCGAGCGTGGCGACCTCGGCCGTCGCCACCGTCCAGTCCGCCTCCGAGAGCCTGTCGAGGACGATCTGTTCCACGGTCTCACCGTCGACGGCGAAGACGAGTTCGCCCAGCCGGGAGCGGATCTCGGCCTCCACCGGGGCGATCATCTCCAGCGCAGTGGCCTCATCTGTGGCCTTGGCGCTGATGCGAACCCGCACCTCCATGTCCTTGATCAAGAATGCGACCGAAGGGTTGGTCGAGACGAAGAGGTCGTCGAGCCGATCAGAGATCGCCGACTCCCCGAGACCCCAGCAGTGGAGAACCCGGCTGCGCAGCGCCGCCGGTCTCCCGGCAGCCAGCCGGAGCCTGGGCAACACCTCGTCGTCGAGCATGGGGATCATCTCCGCGGGCACTCCGGGCATGGCGAACAGCGGGCATCCGTCGTGCACCATGGCGACTCCCAGAGCGACGCCGTTGACGTTGGCCAGCCCTTCGGCTCCCGCAGGGAGGTCGGCCATGCGCAGCACATTCGGGGATGGGTCCCTCCCCTGGGCGCGCAGTCTGGCGTCGATCCACTGGGCGTGGCCCTCGTCCCGGGTCATCTCGACCCCGGCCAGCTCGCATAGGGCCTCCCGGGTGAGGTCGTCCTGGGTAGGCCCTATCCCGCCGGTGATCACCACCGCGTCGGCGCGTCCTTCGGCCGTGCGCAGGGCGGCCACCAGACGCCCCATGTTGTCCCCCACCACCACCTGATGGTGGATGTCGAAGCCCTCGTCGGCTAGTCGCCGCCCGATGGTGGCCGCATTGGAGTTGACGATGTCACCGAGAAGGAGCTCGGTGCCGACCGCTATCACCTCGACGATCAATTCCCCGGCTCCCAGAGCCCGAACTTCCAGTTGGGATCTCCCGGCACCATTCTCGACTCGAACTGGCTGGCGTTCCCCATCTCCCTGGTCCGCCGCAGGGCGGCGCGGGCGAGGCCGAGCTGACCCGGCTCCCAGTCCTCCAGGGCTCGGATCACATCGCCCGCTGTCACCGCCAGCGCGTCCCGGAGGGCCCAGGCATCGGCGCACGCCTTGGCCTGGCCGGCGGCCACATGCGGGCGCAACGTGAATGCGGCGTCGCCGATCAGACAAACCCTGCCGAACGCCATGCGAGGGCTCTCCACATCGAAGACCGCCTGAATCAATGGCTGCTCACAGCCATGCACAATCTCGGCGAGTTGCGGCGCCAGGACCTGGCCGGCTGTGGCCCGCATCTCGTCGATATACTCCCGGCGGATCGACCCGGGGGGCATCGTCCCGTGTCGCCTCCGTCCATCGATGTCACTCATGAGATCTTCGAACCGTCCGCCCTCCGGGTAATTGCGATACCACACGAAGTTGATGTCGCGGTCCGGCGGGAGAGTGGCGCCGGTCTTGGAGGGGATGGCGTAGACCAGGATGTGGCCGGGGTCGAGCACCTGGTAGACCATGGCATCGGCGACCTCGGCGCGGGTTGGTTCGGAGAGAGCGCTCTCGGAGACGGTCCCCCGCCAGGCGACATAGCCCGCATACTGCGGGATCACCTCGGGTAACAAGATGCTCCGGCCAGTCGATGCCATCCCATCGGCGAAGACGAGGAGATCGCCCTCATCTGACGCACCGTCGGCGAGATCGATCCGCACCCTTTGTCCGGTCGGGTCGAAACCAACGACCTCGTGGCCGAAGTGGTAGTGATCCCGACCAAAGACCTCGAGCAGGGACCGGTAGATCGTGCTCCATCCAGAGAAACGAAAGTGGTCGGCGTGTGCGCTCACGGTGGCTCCGGTGGAGTCGATGTACTTCCAGTAGGTGAGCTCGAGACTGACCCGCTCGCCACCGGCGCCGCCCTGCTCGAAGTATCGTTCAGTGACCGGCAGCACGACGATCCCGGCACCGCGGTCTTCCAGGTCGGTGTGGGCGCGCTCATAGACCTCGACCTCACAGCCGAGGTCGCGGAGCAGAACAGCGGTGGTGAGGCCCCCGATCGAACCTCCGGCTATGACGACACGCGGCCACGCCACGGATTCCCCGATCAGTCGAGCAACTCGACGGTGACAAAACGGAGCCTCGAGTCGCCCACGTTCTCCAAGTCGTGGATCAGGAAGTCCTCCGAGGAATGCTCCAGATACTTGGTCTCCCCAACGATGTAGTCGCGGACGACCAAGGTTCCGTCGAAGAACCGCTGCAACCCTCTGCTCCCCTCGACGACCGTCCAGAAGTAGTTGGTGGTGTGGGCGTGGAAGGCACCGCGCTCCCCCGGTTCGAGAAGCACCTCCCAAACCCGTATCCGATCGTTCTCGAACCACATCGAGGTGCCAAGCTGCTTGTTCTCCGGGGCGACCTCGAGCTCGTCGACAAACTCGGCCGGGTCGAAGACCCCTCTCTCGATGATGTCCGGTCTCGCTTCCACGCCACTCGCCTCAATTCACCTGATAGTCGGGTTGCTCTCCGGTGAGGACCTTGATCACCTGGGTTGTCGCCTTACGCTGTGACTCCTGAAGGGCCTCCTCTGAGTAGTACGCCATGTGGGGAGTGGCGATCAGATTGGGCATCTCCTCGATCCGAGCCGGGTCGATCGGCTCGGAGTCAAAGACGTCGAGGGCCGCCGCAGAGAGTCTCCCCGAGCGCAGTGCGGCTCCGAGGGCGTCGAGATCGACCAGCGGTCCACGCGAGGTGTTGACCAGGATCGCCCCCTCCTTCACTTTGTCCAACGTAGTGGCCCCGATGATGCCTCTCGTCTCGTCAGTGAGCGGGAGGTGGAGCGAGATCACATCTGCCGTGCCCAAGAGCTCTTCGAGGGTGAGCAGAGGCGGGAACTCGGGAGCGGGAGACAGATATGGGTCATGGGCGACGATGGTCGCTCCCAGCGCCTCCAGCGGCGCCGCTATTTGCCTGCCGATCCGACCGAAACCCACCAAGCCGACGGTCAGCGTCGAGAGCCGGTGGATCGGCCTGAAGTGATCCACCGACCACTCGCCGGCCCGAACCGAGCGGTCGGCGGCGACCACCTTGCGTAAGGCGGCGAGGATAAGGGCCAACCCGTGGGTGGCCACCTCCTCCACGGAGTAGTCGGGGACGTTGGTGACGACGATGCCGGCATCGCGTGCTGCGGCGAGGTCAACGTTGTCGAACCCGATCCCATAGCGAGCGATGATGCGGCATTTCTCCAGCCGACCAATGGATTCCGCAGACCAGGGCAGATAGGTGTTGAGGATGGCATCGGCGTCGCGAGCCAACGACAGGACCTCTTCGACATCGCCTGATGCCACGTGCAACTCGGCGTCGATATCGGCCAGTAGTGCCCGTTCGATGTCGACGGTGGGGAAGACCTGGTCGCTGACCACCACCTTGTACTTAGTCACTTTCCCTCCAGGAAGCTCGCGATCGTTTTGATGAAGCCTTCGGGGTCCTGCAGTTGGGGGGCGTGGGCTATCCCCGGGAGGACCACGACCCTGGAGTCGGGAAGCAAAGCGTCGAGAGCGGCGGCCATGGCCGGCGGCGTCGCCTGGTCCTCCTCGCCGACCACGATCAGGGTGGGGACGGTGACACCGGCCGCGCCCTCGGTGAACTCGACCCGTTGGAGGGCACGACATGCAGCGCTGAACACCTCAGGGTCGGCGGTCTCCAGGACCCGCGCCCGCTCGGCGGCCTCCTCGGGATGGGCCTCCAGGAAGTCTTCGGTGAAGATGCGGCGCAGCGCCGTCGGCGTGACGGCGGCGATACCACTCGTCTCCACCAGGTGGGCCATAGTGGCAAAAGCGGGACGGGCCTGCTCCGGGAAAGTGGCTCCAGCCCCTACCAGGATCAGACGCGCCACCAGCTCGGGACGACGGATCGCCAGACCGAGGGCGACGAACGAGCCGAGGCCATTACCCATGACCGTTGCCGGCTCGGCACAGAGCTCGGATACCGCCGACGCCATCCGGTCGGCGAACGCCTCGATGGAGGGTGGTGCCGTATCGGAGAGTCCGTATCCGGGAAGGTCGAGAGTGATGACCCGGCCGGGGAGCGACGGGATGACCCTGTCGAAGGCCCGCCGATCGGTGAGCAACGAATGGAGGATGACGAGCGGCTCGCCCGAACCGGTCTCGACGTAAGAGACCCGGCCGTGGGGAGTTTCGACGAGGGCGGTAGTCATCCACCCCTGATCCTATAACATGCAGGATCGAGAGCCGAACGGAAACCCGTGCCCCGAGTGAACATGATCGAAACGAGAGAGCACGCCGACCCGGAACAACAAGAGGTGTTCGACCACATCGTCTCCACCCGCGGTCGCATGCTCCGTCCTTACGCTGCCATGCTGCACCGCCCGGACATCGCCAGAGCGGCTGCCGACCTGGGAGCCGTGATCCGGTACGCCTCCACGCTGTCAGACCACGACCGTGAGCTGGTCATCGTCACCACCGCGATCGAGCGTGACTGCGCCTACGAGTGGGATTCGCATCGTCCCCTCGCCATGGAGGCGGGAGTGTTCGAAGAGACGCTCGAGTCGGTCGCCAGAGGCGTCGAGGTCAGCGACAATCGAGATTCCCGGGTAGTCGCGTATGTCAGGGCGCTCAGTCGGACCGGCAAGGTCGACGCGGTCACCTTCGAGAACGCCCATGCCCTCTTCGGTGAGGAAGGTGTCGTGGAGTTGACCGCCATCGTTGGCTACTACACCTTCCTAGCCCTGTTCATGAACGCGGTGGAGGCATGCTGAGCGAGAACGGCGACAGGGTTCGGCTCGGGTTGATCGGGCTCGGGTGGTGGGGCGGCGAGCTGACCGCTGCCGCCGAACGCGGCGGGGCCGCCAGGGTGGTGAGCTGCTTCGCCCGCGATGAGACGGCACGAGATGAGTTCTCCGCAAGACACGGTGTGCCGGCCGCGGCCAGCCTCGACGAGATGCTGGGCGACCCGACCGTGGAGGGCGTCCTCATCGCAACCCCACATCAGAGCCACCGCCCTCTCGTCGAGCAGGCTGCGGCCGCGGGCAAGCACGTCTTCGTGGAAAAGCCGCTGACGACCACGATCGCCGAGGGCAGGATCTGTGTCGCTGGGGCCAGGGAGGCAGGAGTCCTCTTGCAGGTGGGTCATCAGAGGAGACGCACCGCGGCCAATCGACGCATCAAGGAGATGCTCGAATCCGATGAGCTGGGAGACGTCGAGACCGTGATCGCCCATCAGTCGGTTCCCAATGGCTTCGAGATGCCGGAAACGGCGTGGAGATGGAGCCGGGAGCAGAGCCCGCTCGGGTCTATGGCCTCCCTCGGCATCCACAAGATCGACACCATGCACTACCTGGTCGGGCCGATAGCCAGGGTGAGCGCCTTCACCCGAGGCGGGCGCAACCATCCCATCGACGAGGCGACGGTTCTGGCCCTCGAGTTCGAGAGCGGCGCCCTGGCCACACTGACCACGTCCTTTTTCACTCCTGTCGCCAACGACATCGCCGTGTTCGGGACCTTGGGCGCCGCTTACAACACAATGGGGGGCGCCAAGCTCAGTGTCCAGATGAGGGCCGACGCCGCACCGGAGCCAGTGGATCTCCCCGAGGTCGACCCGGTCGTCGATGAGCTGGTCGGATTCGCCAAGGCGATCCGCGGTGAAGGCCCGGTGGAGCCCGATGGAGAAGGGGGACTTGCAACGGTGGCCGTCCTCGAGGCGGCCCTGGAGAGCGCCCGGACCGGCCGGGCAGTAGAGGTGGCCGACCTCGGCTGAGGTCACACCGTCATCAGCACCTTCATCGCCGACGAGTCGTTGACCAGCTCGAAGGCCCGCGGTGCCTCGGCGAGGTCGAGGACGTGGGTCACGATGGGATCGAGCGTCAACGAGCCGGCCGCGACCAGTGCCACGCCGTCGGCGTAATCACCGATGAGGGCAGCCCTGGGGTTGTGCAGGGTCAACTCCTTCAGATAGAGCTGGTAGTAGGGCAGACCCTCCCCGGCACCGGTGAGGGTCCCGAACACGACGACCTGGGCCCCGGTCGCGGCCAGGGAGATCGATTGGGCGAGTGTCGCCTCCTCGCCCACCGCCTCGACCACGATCGCCGGCCCGAGACCACCGGTCATCTCGGCGAGTACCGCCTCGGCCTGGTGCGGCGGCGCAGTCGCCAGCGCACCGGCCCGCTCTGCCAGCTCTCGCTTCCACTCCGACCGCGTGATACCGACGACCCTGACGCCCCGTAGGGTGAGCAGCTGGCTGACCAGCTGGCCGGCGACACCGAGACCGATCACCGCGGCCACCTGACCGGGGAAGGTGTCGACGGTCTTGACTGCGTGGACACAGGTGCCCAGCACCTGGAGCAGGCCCGAGGCGGTGTCGCCTACGGTGTCAGGCACCGCCACGAGCCGGTTCACGGGGACCACCGTGAGCTCGGTGAAGACACCGTCGACGTCCCTGCCGAGGAGGCCGCCATTGAGACAGATGTTGAATCGGCCCGCCTGGCACATGGGACACCAGCCGCAGGCCACGCCAGGGTCGACCAGCACCCGGGATCCTTCGGCAAAGGGCGATCCGGGCGGCGCGGAGACCACGTCGCCGACCACCTCGTGACCGATGATCCGCGGATAGTCGACCGGGATCTTCCCGGCGACAATCTTGATATCCGTCCCGCAAATCCCGACCTGCCTTGCGCGAACCACGACATCGTTGCCGGAGTCGGGCTCGGGAACTTCGGCCAGCTCCAGGCTCCCCGGACCGACGACGCGAACTGCTCTCAACAAACGGCTCCTCTGCGCTCGGGCTCGATGCTAATGCCCGTCGGCAATCCCCTCTCCATGCTGGACACGGATGATGATCCATGTCCCGGCAGGGCCGTCTTGTAGCATCCCGTCCAATGGAAACACCCGACTTCCGGATCGAGCCTGACGGTGAAGGATTCTCCTCGACCCGGCAGACCGCCTACGAGTACGTCTTGGGGGTACTGCGTCGAGCCATCCTCAACGGTGAGTTGGCCTCGGGTAGCCGGCTGGTCCAGGCCGAGCTGGCCGCCATGCTCGACGTGAGCACCACCCCGGTCCGCGAAGCCCTCCGCGACCTGGCGACCGAGGGTCTCGTCCAGTTCGACCCGCATCGGGGGGCGATCGTCGCCGAACTGAGCGCCGACGACGTCCACGACATCTATTCGATCAGGATGGTTCTCGAACCCCTGGCGATGCGCCAGGCCGTCCCCAACATCAGCGATGCCTTGATCGCCCGGCTTCGCAAGCTCCACGAGTCGATGGAGGCCGACCCGCAATCGGTCGACTGGGTGGACCGCAACCGGGTCTTCCACATGGCCGTCTACGAGACTTCGGCGTCGCCTCGCCTCGCCGCCATCATCCGCAACCTCCAGGACGCCTCCGTGATGTACATCGGCGCCTCTCTGCAGAATCAGCCCTCATTGCGCGATGAGGCCAACCACGACCACGCCGCCATCCTCGAGGCCCTGGAGAAGAGGGACGCCGACGCAGCGGTGAAGGCTCTGGAACGCCACCTTCGCACGTCGATCGACGCCTTCGACCGGGGTCGAGGCTAAGCAGAGGTTCCCCCCGCCGAGATTGGCACCATCTCCGGTCGGTCGGACCGCAGGTTGAGTGTCACGCCGGCGATGATCAGCACCAGCCCGGCGAGCAGCGTTGCAGTCACCGGCTCCCCAACCACGATCGCCGACGAGACCACGCCCACCACCGGCACCGCCATGAGGGTCAGGTTGGCCGAGACCGCGGCGAGGTGTCGCAACACCACGATCTGCGCCCAGAAAGCGATCCCGCTGGCAAGTATGCCCTGGTAGGCGACTACCCAACCCAGCTGAACCGTCCACTCGATCTCAGGCCATCCCTCCGTAGCCATCGCCAGTGTGAACAGGATGGCGAGTGCGGCACCGAGCTGCCAGGGGACGGCCTGCAACGGGCTGATCGTCCACCTGTGGCCCCGGATGTGCACCGATGTCGCCGCATTCAAGACGGCTGCCAGCACGAGCAGCACATGGCCGAGGACCACGCCCTCCTCTCCCCAGGCGACACCCCAGGGCTCGAAGAGGATGATCACACCCGAGACTCCGAGAGTTAGCCCCAGCCATCGCTTGCCGATCATCTGCTCGCCCAGAAAGACTGCGGCGATGGGCACGGTCCACAGACTGGCAGTCCAAACGATCACCGAGGATCGGCCCGGCGGGACCAGCTGCAGCGCGGTGAAGACGAGCACGAAGACAGTGGCCAGCCGGATCACCGCCAGGGAGCCGATTATGGGGAGGTCGGCCTTCGGGGGCAGCCGGAAGGTCCCGGTGGCGACAGTGAGCGGGAAGATGACCACAAAGGCGCCGGCCACCCGGAACACCCCCATCCATACCGGGCTGATCTCGGCAACTCCAGTGGCCATGACCGGCCAGTTGAATCCGAGGATCAAGGTGACGAGAACGAGCAATGAATAGACCGCCGGCCTGCCGAGACTTCTGCCGACCCCGAATGCCTCACCGGTTTCGCCGGTGATAGGGAGGCGACCGCTCATCGCACCGGCCGCGGGTCGATGGTTGTTAGGGTTCTGCCACCTGTCCCCCACCCATCACGGAAGACATGACGACCATCGACGTCCACTGCCATCTCGCCACACCCTCCAGCCGCGAGCTGATCGAGGCTCACCGCCGCCCAGAGTACGAGCCCTACGACTACCACATGGGCGAGGACTCCAAGGATCACAACAAGGTGATGTTCCCGAGCATCGTGGATCGGCTCACCGATCCCTCGGCTCGCATCGAGCACATGGACCGAATGGGTGTGGACATCCAGGGGCTGGCGACCTTCGTCTCCGAGTACTTCTACTGGGCGCCCGCTGCAGCGGCGGTTGAGTCTGCCCGGATCCAGAACGACAACCTGGCCGCTGCGGCGGCCACACATCCGGGCCGATTTGCCCTCTTCGGGGCGACCGTGCCGCTCCAGGACATCGACCTGGCCATAGCCGAGATGGACCGGGTAGTCGACGAGCTGGGGTTCAAGGGGCTCCAGATCGGGGGAACCGTCGACGGGCACAACCTCGACGAGCCCCGCTTCCGCCCGTTCTGGGCGGCCGTGGAGGCCAAGAACGTCCCGGTGATCCTCCACCCCAACGGCTACCCGGAGAGTCAGCGCTTGTCCGACTACTTCCTGGTGAACTGCGTCGGAAACCCATTGGAGACGATGGTGTCGGTGACTCGCATGATCTTCAGCGGGCTGTTCGAGGAACATCCCGCCATCAAGATGGTGCTGCTCCACGGTGGGGGGTACCTCCCCGTCTACAGCTCCCGGGCCGACCACACCTGGGAGGTCCGCCCCGAGACCCGGGTGAAGATCCCCGACCGGTCGCCCAGCGACTACATGAAGATGCTGTACTACGACACCATGGTCTTCCAGCCGCTGTACCTGCGTCACCTCGTCGAGATCGTGGGCGCAGACCGCGTGATGCTGGGCACCGACTTCCCATTCGACATGGGCGAGACCGACCCGGTGGGGCTGGTCGACGCCACCGACGGTCTCAGCGACACCCAGCGGGACGGGATCAAGGGCGGGAACGCCGCCCGGCTGTTCTCGGTCTGAGCTCAAGGGCTGTCGGCCTCCTCCGGCTCCTCCAGATCAGGCACGTATCTGAGGAACGAAGGCGCCCAGCGTGAGATGGCGAGAGCGGCGAGGACACAGGCCACGCCGCCGGAGACGACCGAGAAGCGCACAGACGTGAGTGCGGCCACCGCGCCGGCCTCGAGATCGCCGAGACGTGGCCCGCCCGCGGTCACTGCCATGTGCATAGAGGTAACCCGACCCCGTAACCCGTCGGGCGTCGTCAACTGGATCATCGCGCCCCGGAAGATGGCCGACACCATGTCGGCCAGACCGGCGATACCCAGCATCAGAAGGCCAAAGACGAGTGACGTGGTGAAACCGAATATGGCAATTGCCAGACCCCAGATGACGACGGAAACGACCACGGCGAGACCCTGTCGTCTCACCACGCCGACCCATCCCGAGGTGAGTGCCCCAAGCAGGGCGCCGATCCCTGGGGCGGCGTAGAGGAGGCCCACCGTGAAGGCGTCACCGCCAAGGATCTCGGTGCCAATGGCAGGGAACAACGCCGTGGGCATGCCGAAGACCATGGCGCTCAGATCGATGAGCATCGCCGACTGAATGACCCGCTTCCCCTTGATGTAACGAATCCCCTCGACTACCGAGGAGAACTCGAGTCGGCGGACACCACCGACCACGGCGACCGGCGGAATACCGCGCATGAACGCCACGGCGACGAGAAAGCAGACTGTCTCGGCGGCGAAAGTGATCGGGAGCCCGAAGGTGGCTATGAGCAGCCCCCCAAGGGCGGGGAAAACGGCCTTGGCGCTGTTGACCAGGGTCTGGTTCAAGGCCAGCGCCGAAGGGAGCAGGACCCTGCCCACGAGGCCCGGGACCATGGCCTGACGCGCCGGGCCGTCGATGGCGGACATGCCGGCATTGACCGCGCTGAGGACGAAGAGTGGCCAAACCATGGGCGCGTCGAGCAGGGCGTTGGCCATCAGGCCGACCGAGGTGAGGGCCAGGACCAGCGGCGAGTACACCAGGATCTTGCGTCTGTCGACAGCGTCGGCCAGCGCACCGCCGAGCAGTGACATCAGCAGCAGCGGGACGAGTTGGGCCAGCCCCAGCAAGCCGACGGCGAGTGTCGAGCCGGTGAGCTGGTAGACCTGGAAGGGAACGGCAACCACGGTCAGCTGCCGTCCTCCCTGCACGAACAGCGAACCTGCGAACAACCAACGGAACCCCGGCGAGTCACGCAGTGGCGTGACATCCACCACCGCCATACGCCGCAACCTTCTCATCCGATTGCTCACACGAGCACCTCTTCATCTGAGGCCTCGCCCGCGTGGACAAAGACGACCGCGGCAGACGGTCGGGGCACGGCGGGAAGCTGACCTTCCTGCGCGCATTGTATTGGCCGACGGGCCAGTTCAGGCCAACGACTCAGAACGTGCCTCGGTACGAACCTCCGTCGACCTGCAGGTTCTGTCCCGAGATGTACCCGGCGTGAGAGCTGCAAAGAAAGGCGCATGCCGCACCGAGCTCCTCAGGACGCCCCATACGCCCTGCTGCGATACTGTCCACGATCTCCTGGCGGGCTGCCTCATAGCTGATACCGGCGCTCTCGGCGCGCTTGCGCGCCATGTAGACCTGGCGCTCAGTGTCGATCCGCTCCGGTAACAGGTTGTTGATCGTCACGTTGTCCTTCGCCACGTCACGAGACAGAGCCTTGACCGCTGCGGTGAGCCCGGTGCGGGCGCCAGCGGACAACGCCATCACCGAGAACGGCGACTTCACCATCTGAGAGGTGATGTTGACGATCCTCCCGAAACGACGTCGCCTCATCGGCCCGATCGCCGCCCGGATCATCATGATCGGCGTGAGCATGTTCGACTCCAGCGAGGCCAACCAATCCTCGTACTCGAAGCTGGCCCAGTCACCCGGAGGCGGCCCCCAGTTGTTGTTGACCAGGATGTCTGGCTCGGGACACGCCGCCAGCAGGGCGGCCCGACCCTCGGTAGTGTCGATGTCTGCTCGCACCGCGATCACCTCGACTCCGTGGCTGTCCCGAATCGATTGCGCGGTTCGCTCCAAGACCTCCCCGTCGCGACCGTTTATCACCAGGTCGACGCCTTCGGCCGCCAGCGCCTCGGCGCATGCCCGACCGAGCCCGCGGCTCGATGCTGTCAACAGGGCCTTCCTCCCTGCGATACCGAGATCCATCAGGTCACCGACGTCTCACGTCGGCGGAGCGCGCTGGCGACCCATTGAGCCGATATCGGATAGTGGGTGATCGATCCCACTCCTTCCCCCAGGGCGTGTTCGATGGCCGACACCACCGCGGCAGCGGCGGGGATGGTGCCTCCCTCCCCCGCTCCCTTGGCGCCCAGCGCGTTGGTCTGAGAAGCGGTCTCGATGTGGATCTTGGTGAGCGCTGGCATGTCGGCCGCGGTCATCAGTCGATAGTCCATGAAACTAGTCGTGAGGGGCTGGCCCGTGTCATCGTGCACGACTCTCTCCAGAAGGGCGTTGCCCAGCCCGTGGGCGACTCCGCCGTCGATCTGGCCATCGACGATCATCGGGTTGAGCATGGTCCCGCAGTCATGGACCACGACGTAGCGGTCCACGGCCACATGACCCGTCTCGGCATCGATCTCGACCTCGGCCACGTGTGTGCCGTACGTGTAGGCGCTCCCCCCAAAGGGCACGATCCTCTCAGAAGACAGACCCGGCAGTGATTGGCCGACGGGAACCGAACCGCCCATCTTGGCCTGGGCGCCGGAAGCGAGGTCTCCGAGGGGAATCTCCGTTCCCGGCTGGCCGACCACCATGGCAACGCCGTGCTGAAGCACGATGTCCTCAGGAGCTGCCTCCAACCTTGCCGCGGCGAATCTCTTGACCGTGTCGGCCAACTCGGCAGCGGTGACGTGCACTGAGTTGGCCCCGGTCTGGCCGGTGCGACTGGCCACTGTTGGCACACCCTGGCCGTAGCGGTCGGTGTCGCCAGAACGCACCCGGACCTTCGATGGCTCCACCCCCAGATGGCGGGCGCAGATCTGGGCGAACACGGTGGCGTGACCCTGGCCCTGGGAGGACGCCCCGGTCTCCAGGACGACGTCGCCGGTGGGCAGGATCTCGATCCTCGCCCCGTCATAAGGCCCGGTCCCGGTATCCTCGACGTAGGAGGCGATGCCGTAGCCACGGAGCTTGCCGTTCGAGGCGGAGTCCGCCCGCCGCTCGTCGAAACTGTCCAGTGCCGACGCCGACAATGCAATCTCCAGGGCAGCGGAGTAGTCACCACCGTCGTACGTGACAGGGTTACCGTCGGATGCCGGCAGCTCGACCCGGTAAGGCATTAGTTCCGCCGGGACGAGGTTGCGTCGCCTCACCTCTGCCCGATCGAGGCCCAACTCGGCGGCGATGGCGTCCATCGTCCTCTCCAGTAGAAAAGTCGCGTTGGGCCGACCCGCCCCCCTTATCGCCCCGGTAGGGGTCTTGTTGGTGAAGACACACGACAACTCAGCATCGAGGTGCGGGATCACGTACGGCCCCGACATCAGACGCAGCGTGGTCATCGCCACCACAACGCCGTAGGGGACGTAGGCGCCAAGATCGTGAACCAGATTCGCCCTCAAGGCCAGGACCTTGCCGTCCGCATCGTATGCGGCCTCCACCCGGCCACTCTGGCCTCGCTGCTGGACGCTCGCGGTGAAGTGCTCCCGGCGGCGCTCCACCCACTTGATGGACGTCTGCAGCCTCCGCGCCAACGCGGCGAGCACGATCTCCTCGGGGTACACGACCGCCTTGGGGCCGAATCCACCTCCGACATCGGGAGAGACCACACGCAAGTCGTCAGGAGACATCCCGAGATAGGTGGAAACCACCGACCGCACCGTGTGTGGTGCCTGGGTCGAGGTCCACATGGAGATGCGCTCCTCCGCGGGGTCCCACCGAGACAGCACTGCCCGCCCTTCGAGTGATGCCAGGGCTCCGCGGTGCTGGTCGAAGTCGAGGTCGACGACACGATCGCTTTGGGCGATGATGTCGGCCGCCTCGCCGTACCCGACCCTGAGCACGGCGGCCAGGTTGGAATCGGAGTCCAGGTGGGCAGTTGGCGCTCCCTCATGGAGAGCACGGCGATGGTCTGAGCTCACGGGCAAGAGCTCGTAATCGACGAGGACCCCTTCGGCGGCATCGACCGCCTCGACCATGCTCGGGGCGACCACCACGGCAATGGGTTGGCCGACGTAGCAGACCTCCTGAGTGGCCAGCGGAGGCGAGGTGTAGGTCCGCTGTAGGAGGGGCGACGGGTTCTGGACGGGCATTGGGGCGGTCAGACCGAGATCGGGGGCGCGGTACACCGTGGCGTTGGGATGTTGATCGAGGTCAATGCCCACCGACCGGAGGGTGGCGTGTGCCTCCTGGCTGCGGACGAAGACCGCATGAAGGGCTCCGGGCGCCTCCAGATCATCGACATAGCGACCCTGACCGGTGATGAGCCGGGGGTCCTCGAGACGCCGCAGAGGCTCTCCGATCATCGGGTCAACCCAGCCGACCGCTCCAGATAGCGGCAGAGAGCCGCTGCGTCCAGATCCCCCAGCCCCGCGGCACTGGCCCTCTCGTACACGTCGAGAGCTGCCTCCAGCAAAGGGGTGGGCGCTCCCACCGACCGGGCGAAGTCGGCGATGAGGGTGGCGTCTTTGCGGATGATGTCGAGACGAGCCGCCGGCGGGTATTGGTCAGCCACCATCATCGGGCCTCTGATCTCGAAGATCTTCGACGAGCCGACGCCGTCCTCCATCACGCTCTGTACGGTGGCCGGGTCCATGCCGGCCGCTATCCCCAGAGCATGTGCTTCGGCAGTGGCCAAGTTGTGCACTGCCACCAGGAGGTTGGCGATGTACTTCATCTTCGACCCGTTGCCGAACTCGCCGAGGAAGTGAGACGAGCGCCCGATGGCATCGAAGACGGGACGTGCCCTATCGAAGCCACGCCGTGAGCCCGAAGCGAAGACCACCAGCGTTGCTGCCTCGGCCTGCAAACCGGTCCCGGACATGGGTACGTCCATGAGCTCGACACCGGACTCCTTCAGCCTGTCCCGGGCCTGCTCCTTGTCGCCGAGAGGCAGGGTCCCGGTCTCGAGCGCGAGGAGACCGGGGAAAACGGACCCGGCGAGCTCTTCGGTCACGGAGTGGAGCGCCGCCGCGCTCGGCAAAGAGAAGATGACGATCTCGGAGGCAGCGGCTACATCGACCGGACCTGGAGCTGCCAGCAAGCCGAGGTCGGCGAGCGCTTCCGTCTTGGAGGCATCGATATCGAACCCGGTCACCCGGTGGCCGGCGCGGAGCAGGTTCGAGGCCATGGCAGACCCCATGATCCCCACGCCGACGACACCGACATCCATCACAAACTCCTTCCCAGTTCGAGCAGAGCCACCGCACCGCCTGTTCCGTCGACGGCCACGACCTGATGCCCCGGGGGACCGAGGTCGACACCGCACACCGCCGGGACGCGCAGCGCCCGTGCGGCTTCGAATAGATGGGCAGCCGGGCTGCCGGTCGTGGTGACCAGCCCGGCCGCATCCCAGATGAGAGCGGCCAGGTTGGGCAAGGGCCGGGCGGAGGTGATGACACGCCGCCGCCCGGGATGCCGGCGATGTGAGTCATCGATCTCGGAGCGACGACCGGCTCCCATGCCTGGAGATGCCGGCGTGCCCCGGACCGGTGTCACCGACGACAGGACCACGGATGCCACCAAGGGCTCCCAGCGACCGATCCCGAAGCGGGGTGCCGCCGATACCGAGGCGCCATCCAGAACGGACTCGATGGAGTCGAGGCCCAGGTGCCATGCCGCCTGTTCCTCGGCAACGACACCCCGCTCCACCATCTCGAGACGAACGGCGAGCAGGGACGAGAGCAGACGTGAGGCCTTCTCCGGGTCGGGGGCACGCAAGCCGCGCAGACGGTTCAACACCTGAGTCGGATCTTCCCCCCGCAGGTCTGCCATCAGGCGGTCGGCCGCGGTGGAAGCGAATGCCCAGGGCAGCCCCCACACGTCCTCGGTCAACTCCCGGCACATGAGCCTCAGCCTCTCCACAGACACCGGAGGCCCTTCCGGCTCGATGTCTTCGCTGATCCCACCTATAGCCCAGGGAAGCACCATCTCCTCGCCCAAGAATCCGGGCGCCAGCACGATCGCCTTCACTGAATCGAGAAGCTCCCCCGCATCGGCCAGGGGCTGCCAGACGGGCGCGGATACGTCGGGAACAGCCACCCTGCCCACTTGCAGCGCCCAGATCCGGTCGGCGAGCGCCCACTCGCAGCGATTCGCGCCCGAGACGGCGTGGATCGTCGACAAGAGCTCCCGGATGTCGTCGAGAAAGCTCTTCCCGATCAACTCGATCAACTCGTCCCCAGACCACCTTCCGTCGTGGCGTGCCTCGTGGCCGGCTTCCCAACCCTGGAGTAGGGGTGCGGCTGAGCCCTTGATGCCATAGACAACGATCGTGCCGTCGTCATCTCGCTGTGCCCACCCCCCTGCTGCCGGCTCGATCGCGGGTTGAACCAGGACCGACATCGGGAACGAGCCGGGCTCGATCCCCGCCGCCTCCTGACGCTCCAGAGCGGCCACGGAGAAGGCAGACGCCCAGCAGCCCGCCACTGCCTTGGGCAACTCGGAGGGAGCTATGCCCACATATGACGTGAAGGCGCCCGACCACTCCCCGGCACCCTCGAGAATGGTCGACGACCGGGCAACCAGGTGGTCGCCGAGGACAGCACCGGCGGAAACGAGCTCTTCTGCGAATACGAGGGGCGCTCCGGCCACGGCGAGCCGGGCCCCTCCCGAACCGCGCTCTATGAGGGTCTCGGCGCCGAGCCGCAGGTGCGAGCAGGAGGCTGAGCCCTCGACGGCGAAACCAGGGAGCACAGACGCGCCAGCAGACCGTGCGATTGCGAGCGCCGCGGCCTTGCCCCCTACCCTGACCGGATCGCGACCAGGAGGCTCATCGAGGTCGGTGATCAATGCTCAGGTCACCGAGATGATCTCGTGTGAGGCGTAGGTGGAGACCATCTCTATTCCGGTGTCTGTGACGTAGAGCATCTCCTCGAGGCGGACACCGTGGTCGTGGAGCTTGCCGTGCTGGGTCTCCAGGGCAAAAGTCATCCCTGTCTGGATCTCGACCGGATGATCGAGCGACCAGATTCGCGAGATCACCGGAGGGTCGTATTGGGCGAGGCCGAGGCCATGGCCCCAGAAGTTGGCCGCAGCCTGGTCCTCTTCCTCGTAGCCCCAGACCTCCTTGGCCGACGGCCACTTGGAGGCCACGTCGGCGGTGGTCACCCCGGGCTTGGTGGCCTCGATCGAGTCCCACAGCCACTTGTGCGCCAGGTCGTAGGTATTCTGGTGCTCGTCGGTCGGCTTACCGCCGACGCAGTAGGTCCGGTAGACACATGACTTGAACCCGTTCCAGGTGAGGGCAGCCAGGTCGATGATCACCAATTCGCCGGGACGGATCATCCGGTCGGAGAAGTTGCGCCAGTTGGGCCAGGCGTTGGGACCGGAGGACACGATCACGTCCTCGACGTCCTCCATCCCCGGGATGGAGTAGAGCTTCTCGAACCCGAAGGCGGCCACTTCGTTCTCGCTCAGGCCAGGCTTGATGAAATTGGTGATCTCGTAGTGGACGTAGTCACAGATGGCGCCGACGATCTGGAAGGCCTTGATCTCGTCCGGGCTCTTGATCGCCCTGGCCTCCATCATCGGGCTCATCCCGTCGGTCCAGTTGATGCCACGCTTCTCGAACTCGCGGATCAGGTTGATGTCGATGAAGTCGACGCCGAGTGGCTCGTCCTCGACTCCGGCCTCCTCTAGATCGTTCATGAGCGAGTTGACGAACTTGTTGACCTGCTGGTCTGCTGCGGGGCCCACCGCCCCCTTGATCCAGGCGTAGGAGTAGCGGATGTTCTCCTTCGGGATCCAGGGGTTGTGCACCTCGAGGTGGAACCCGATGTCGCCCTGCTCATAGACGATCGGCTTCTTGGCTTTCGGTATGACCACGTAGCGCAGGCCCGGCTTGAGACGGTTCCAACCGGGGGTCAGCGTCGAGGACACATAACGCATGTTCTCGTCGTAGAACAACAACATGGCGCCAAGCCCGTGACGCTCCATCGCCTCGTGGGCCCTCTTGAGCCTCCAGTCCCGTACGTGGGCCCAGTTGATCCCTTCTTTCCAGTCGGTGCTCAGGCTGAAAAATGCTTCTCTCATTGGCTTGGTGTCGTCTCCCTACCCGTTTTCTGAATCAACACTATCCGGAAGCACCTCACGGACGATGTCGAGGAACTCGTCGTCGTCCAGGAGACCCTTCTTGGCGAGGGACCTGCCCTTGACCTCGGCGAGGATCGCCTCGATCTCTTTCGTCTCCGCGTCGTATATGCCGTGTCTGCCCAGCCAGACGGCAACCGAGTCGAGCCCGGAGCCCTTCCCGAGCACGATCTCCGGCCCGCTCTGACCGACCAGCTCGGGCCGGTAAGGGAACGGCTCCAAGAGATCATCTCCGACGTTCTTCACCCAGGTGGCGATGATGCCCGACTCCACGTTGTAGAGGCGCTCACCGGTCACCGGACGATTCGCCGGCTGGGTGACTCCGGACAACTCAGACACGAGTCGGGCGATCTCGGTGAACTTCTCGGTCTTGATCCCGGTGTCGATGCCGTACATGGTGAGCAGAGCGAGCACCGTCTCCTCGGTTGGGGCGTTACCCGCCCGCTCCCCGATGCCGCTTATGGTGGTGTGGATCACCGAGGCTCCCTCTGCGGCGGCGAGGAGGCTGTTGGCCACCCCCATCCCGAAGTCCATGTGGAAATGGGTCTCGAGCGGAACGTCGAGTCGCTCCTTGACTCTTCTGGTGTAATAGCGGATGGCGTGCGGGGAGGTGACGCCGAACGTGTCCACGAGGGCGATGTTGTCGACGTGGCCGTCGGTGGCCACCGCCTCGAGATCGTCGAGCAGTTGGGACATCGAGCTCCGAGTGGCGTCGATGGGGAAGAAGGTGACCTTGAGACCGTTCTCGTGGGCGTACTTGGTCGCTTCCACCGAGGCCTCGATGGCCTTCTCCACTGGCCACCGATAGGCCTTCTCGATGAGGTGATGACTCGCCGGGACCTCCATGACGACGCCCTTGACCCCACAGTCCAGAGCCAACTCGACATCCGGGACCATGCACCTGCTGAAGGCGTAGATCTCTGTGGGGAGGTCGGCAGCGACCATCCGCTCGATGGCCTCCTTGTCCGCCGGGGAAACAGCCGGCAGTCCGGCCTCTATCCGGTGCACGCCGGCCTCGGCGAGTGCCTCGGCGATGCGGACCTTCTCGTCCGCGGTGAACTCGACCCCCGCCTGCTGCTCACCGTCACGGAGTGTCACATCGTGAATCGTCACCTCATCCGGGAAGCGAAACTCACCGGTGACCTCCGGGAGGTAGTTCCACGGACTCGAGAACCACTGGTCGGTCTTCCAAGGCTCAGACGCCATTTTGCACTCCAGACTCTTTCGACAGACTGATCCTGCATCATATACGATCGGGTGGATGCCGCCCACTCCCCCCGAGATCGCCCAATGAGCCCGCTGAGCATGTCGATCGGCGGTTACGGCCCGGAGAAGAGCTCCCATGGGGCCGGACTGGCCGCCTTCCGGGACTACGTCACCGCGGCGACCGACCTTAACGTCGTCGTCGACGTCGTCTGGGACATCATGGAACAGGGCCGGCCCAACACCGACCTGCTCGATCTCGTGGAACGGGGCGCCATGTTCCTCTGTTACTTCTCGACGAGCTATCTCGGTCCTCGGGTCGGCGAGCTGAACGTGCTGGAGACACCATTCCTCTTCCCCGATCTGGAGACGGCTCACCGCTCCCTGGACGGCGGCCTCGGTGATCGTCTCCGCGTCGCGGTTCGCTCGCGCACCGGGCTCGAGGCCCTCGGCTTCTGGGACAACGGGTTCCGGCACCTCACCAACCGGCTCCGCGCGGTCCACACACCGGAAGACTGCCGGGGGATGTCGGTGCGGGTTCAACCGAACCCCATCCACGAAGAGCTGATCAGGAGCTGGGGCGCAGTCCCCGTCGCGGTCGAGCTCAGTCAGGCGATCCAGCTGATCAGCTCGCGAAGCGTCGACGCACAGGAGAACCCGCTGGCCAACACCGTGACCTACGGAGTCGACAAGGTCCACCCATTCGTCACGATGACCGGGCATCTCTACGGGGCGCGGGGCCTGTTCGCCAACAGGCAGGCTTACGAGACACTGACCGACGACGTGCGCCTGATCGTCGACGACGCGGCG
The DNA here is from genome assembly GCA_964558575.1 of uncultured Acidimicrobiaceae bacterium. Taxonomy (GTDB): domain Bacteria; phylum Actinomycetota; class Acidimicrobiia; order Spongiisociales; family ZC4RG35; genus JANQRA01. Next base: position 47,994 of record CAZLEQ010000018.1, read on the forward strand.
AGGCGGGCGATCGCGGTGCAGCGGGAGGCGGCGGGGGCAGAAGAGACCAAGCTGCGACTGGGGATGGAGGTCGACGGCATCGAGTTCGTCGACCTGAGCCGACACGAGCTTCGCGCCTTCGAGGAGGCAGCGGCGCCGGCCATCGCACTGGCTCGTGGCTCCTACTCCCCCGATCTGCCGGCTCAGGTGGTGAGATGAACCCGGTACAAGCCACCACGGAGGGCCAGGTGGTGGTCGTCACCGGCGGCGCCGCCGGAATCGGCTCGGCCACGGTGGCCGCATTTGCGTCGAGGGGACACCGGGTGATCCTCGTCGACATCGACGAGCAAAGGGCCCGGTCCGTGGCGGACGCCAACCCAGGCACGACCTTTCTTCCCGCCGACATCACCTCTGAGGGCGACGTCGCTGAGGCGATGACGCGCATCGACCGAGAAGAGGGCCGGATCGACGTCCTGGTCAACAACGCCGGTGGCTTCGCTGAGGCCAAGAGGATGGATCAGATCACCCTCGCCGAGTGGCGCCGCACCATCGAGGTCAACCTGACCTCGATGTTTCTGGTGAGCCGGGCGGCACTCCCCTTGCTGAGAAAGTCACTGGCAGGGAGAGTGATCAACATCGGCTCCCTCTCCGGGCAGACCGCAGGGTGGCAGACATCACCGGCTTATGTTGCAGCCAAAGGCGGCGTCCATGCCCTCACCAGGGCGATGGCGACCGAGCTCGCCGCCGACGGCATCACGGTCAACGCCCTCGCCCCCTCCGCTGTTCTCACCGACCGGATCAAGGCGCTGCGCGACGAGGCCAGCCTCGAGGCGACGGCGGCCTCGATTCCGCTCGGCCGCTATCAACAACCCGAAGAGGTGGCGGAGTGGATCGTCTTCCTGGCCTCCCCGGCGGCAGGGTTCGCCACGGGTCAGACCATCTCGGTCAACGGCGGTAGGTTCATGGCATGAGCGACAACCAGGCCATGCTCATCAGGTTCGCCGAGGTCGAGCCGGTGGCTCGCGGCGATGGGATCGAGAGCAAGCCCCTGACCCCGACCCCTCTACACGGCCAGGAGTTCACTATGGGAGTCACCTCGTTTCCTCCCGGCACCAGCATCCGCCTGCATTGCCACAACACCATCGAACAGGTAACCGTCATCGAGGGAGAAGGTATCGCCGTGATCGACGGTGCGGAGCACACGGCCCGCCGCTACGACACGACCCAGATCCCCGCTGGGACCTTTCACCGATTCATCAACAACGGACCCGAAGTCATGCGGATCCTCTGGGTCTACGGCAGCACCCATGTGACCAGGACCTTCGCCGACACGGGGGAGACCGTCGAGCAGTTCGAGTCGTGAGATATCCCCTGTCCCGTCTCCACGACTTCGTGGTGGAAGCCCTCACCCGCGTCGACGTGCTTCCGGGGCACGCCGACGTCACGGCCACCCGGCTCCTCGAGGCCGACCTGCGGGGTCGCCACGGCCATGGGATCATCCGATTGCCGCTCTACGTCCGCCGCATCGAAGCGGGCGGGCTGAATCTCCGCCCCGCGATGAGGCTCGACCGTGCCACACCGGTCAGCGCCCTCGTCGACGGTGACAACGGGCTGGGCCAGGTCGTGATGACGATGGCCGCGGAGACCGCGGTGGCCAAGGCCCAGGAGAGCGGGATCGGTTGGGTGGGAACCGTCCGCTCCAACCACGCCGGGGCCGCCGGGGTCTATACGGCCCTAGCCATGGAGCGAGACCTCATCGCCGTCTACATGGCGGTGGCCAGTGCCAACGTGATGCCACCCTGGGGCGGTCGCGAGCGGCTTCTGGGCACCAACCCGATCTCGATCGCCATCCCCGGGCGTGACGGGAGCGGATTCGAGCTCGACATCGCCACCACGGTCGCCTCGCACGGGACGATCAAGGTGCTCGCCCAACGCGGCGAGGAGATGCCGGAGGGTTGGGTCATGGATCTCGATGGCAACCCGATCACCGATCCCAAGCGGGCCGACGAGGGCTTCCTGGTTCCCATCGGGGGTTACAAGGGAGCCGGCCTCAACCTGGCCATCGGTCTACTGGCAGGCGTGCTCAACGGTGCTGCGTTCGGATCCGACGTGATCGACCATCGAGCGATACTCGACCGAGACGCCAACGTGGGTCAGGCGATAGTCGTGATGCGACCTGACCTGTTCCGCGACCTGGACGATTTCAAGGCCGATGTCGACCGCCATCTGGCCCGGATGAGGGCGACGGGCGATGCCGGGTCGGTTCACATCCCCGGAGATCGGGCACGAGCTCTCGAGGTGGAGAACAGGCGGCATGGTCTGACGCTGCCCGACGCCCTGCTCGCCGAGCTCCGCGAGCTGTCGGCCCGTCTCCATTTGACTGACCATCTCGCCGGGTAGGCGAATGGCCCTCGACCGGCCCTTCTGGGGAGTCAGGATCCGAGGATCCGGCCTGCATTGCCGACGAGAATGGCCTCCCGCTCCGAATCGTCGAGCTCGGGAAGTGCTCGCACCCAGTTGACCGGATCGTGGAGGAACATCGGAGCCGGGTAGTCGGTCCCCAGGACCACCCGGTCGATCCCCACCGTGTCGATCAGGAAGCGCAGAACCGGCCCGCTGTACGTGCAGCAGTCATAGTAGAAACGATCGAGGTACTCGCTGGGCGGCCGCTCGTGGTCGAAGCCGTCGTTGGGTCCGAAGGGGGGCCGCATCTCTCCGTCGAAGTCGCCCGCCAGCGCACCCGCCACCTTGTCCAGCCGGGCCACGCCGTAGGGCGTGTATCCACCACCGTGGGCGAGCAGCATCCTCAGGTCCGGGAACTCGTCGAGAACTCCCCCGAAGACCAGCGTCGCGTAGAGAAGGGTTCGCTCGGTCAGGTTGCCCACTGCATTGGGCAGCTTGTATCTCGGGTTGCGCGCCGTGGTGATGGTCCGCCCACCCTGGTGGAAGAAGAGCAGGGCCCCCAGCTCCTCGGCGGCGGCGAAAAATGGCCGGAATTCCGGGTCGTCGTACGTCTTCCCGGCGACGTGGTCGTTGAGGATGACGCCCTGGAAGCCGAGCTCGGTCATGATCCGCTCCATCTCGGCAATGGAACTGGGGACGTCCTGCATCGGGACCATGCCCAGACCCATGAACCGATCGGGATGCTCCACCACGACGTCGCGAATCTCCTGGTTGCACTCCATGTGGATCGACTTGGTCGTCTCGAGATCGTTCTCGTACTGGTAGAAGCCGATGGTCGGGGTAACCAACTGGATGTCGACGCCGTCACGATCCATGTCCGCCAGTCGATCCTCCAGCGGCTGAGCGAAACGACCGTGACCCAACTCCCCGGCGGAGTCGTCCAGACCGAGCCAGGACCCCTCCATGCGGATGGCGGCCTTGTATCGTTCGGGAGTGAGATGGGCGTGCATGTCGATCACAGGCATGGCATTTCGCTCCCCAACATCGCGAGCCGATATCAATCGAGCCTTGCCGCCTCGAGCGGCAAACTGACGTGCGCGAACTGGATCGCGAACGCTGTCTCGACGTCGCCGGCGGCAAAGGCATCGAGCAAGGCGTAGTGATCGGAGACCGCTCGCTCTCGGATGTCGGGGTGGAGCCGTTGCGCCTGGGCCACGAAGACACCTCCGGCACTCTCCAGGGAGACGAGGAAATTGGCCAGACGCCCCGTTGACGTGGCCCAGTGGAATACCGAGTGGAACTCACTGTTCCTCTGCACCCAGGTCCCGAGATCGACATCCTGGCTCAGCTGGTCGGCCAGCTCCCGCGCTTGGCGCATTTGGGACTCTGTGATGTTGGCCATCGCCCGTTGCAGTGCCAACCGCTCCAGAGCTCGCCTGATCTCGACGATCTCCGACATCTCCTCCCAGTCGGGCTGGCGCACCGTCCCGATCCGATGGCTGTCCAAGGTGATCAGACCCTCACTGGCGAGATCTCTCATCGCCTCGCGCACCGGGGTCGTGCTCACGCCGAGTTGTGAGGCGATCTCGGTCTGCACCAGCCGGGTGCCACCGGGAAGATCGCCCCGGAGTATCGCCGAACGCAGGCTCTCACGCACGAGGTCGACCGCAGTGACCCGACGCGACAGCGCAGCCGCGTTGAGGCCGATTCGTTGCTCCCCGGTCAAATTGCTGCCCTTTCCCTCGGCGTCTTGCTGCGGGTGAGTCGGGTTCTGTATTATACCGAATATAAACGACAGGGGACTGTGACCACACCGGACCCTGGGGGAATGAGGAGAAGCCAATGGCCAGCTATGCCAAAGGGCCGTTCGCCGTCGACTGGGAAGATCGTTACGACTTCGCCCGACTGCGTTCTGACCGTGTCTCCAAGACCCAGGATGCGCTGTCATCCTCTGCCGCGGACATGCTCCTGGTGTGGAAGGACGAGAATGTCCGGTACCTGACCGGTCTGCGCGCCCAGCTCATCGCCGGAAAGACGACATCTTTGAACGGGGCCCTCTTGGCCCCGGGCGAAGACCCGATCCTGCTGGGGTCCGGCGGAGAGATCGACAAGGCCAAATTCGGGATGAGCTGGATCGGTGAGGCCCACGCGGTCCCAATCATGGAGCAGCGCGAGCTGGTCGACGGGTTCGTCACCGACATCCTCACCCCCCTGCTCGAGGAGCGAGGTCTGGAGGCCGGCCGGCTCGCCGTGGACCAGGCGAACATCTCGTTCATCCAGTCGCTGCAAGCACATCTCCCAGACATCGAGTTGATCGACGGTGACACGGTGATGCAACAGGCCCGGTGGATCAAGACCGAGATGGAGATCGCGATCATCGAGGAAGCGTGCGCCATCGGAGACTCGGTGACCCAACGCGCTCTCGACGAGACCCGGGCGGGGAGACGTGAGCTCGAGGTCGCCGCCGACGCCATGCAGACGCTGTTCCGTCTCGGTGGGGAGATGGCTCACGTGATCACTCCGTTTGTCGCCTCTGGTGAGCACATGTCGCCACCACACCGACTGGCCACCGACAAGATCATCCGCAACCAGGACCTCTGCTTCATCGACATCGGGGCGATGTGGAACGGGTACTTCGCCGACATCGGGAGGACCACCATCGTGGGACGGCCCACCAAGCTGCAACAGCAGATCTACACCGCCGTCTACGGAGGTCTCATGGCGGGTGTCGAGAAGATGCGACCCGGATTCACCAACCAGGACTGCGCGGACGCCATCATCTCCACGATCGCCGACCACGGGTTTGCTGACAACCTGTTCAGCCTGTTCATCGGTCACGGCATCGGTATGGGAGCCAACGAGCCCCCATACATCGGTGAGACACTCCCAGGGGCCACCACCTACGAGTTCCAGCCGAACATGGTTTTCGCGGTGGAGCCCTTGGTCTGGGTTCCCGACGTCCGCGGTGGTGGCGGAGTTCGCATCGAGGACATGGTGCTGATCACCGACGAAGCCCCCCACCTACTCTCCCGCGTCGAATACGAGGAGCGGCTGCTGCTCTAGGCCGGGGCCAGCACGTCGAGTACCGACTCGACGATCATGGAGGCAATCCGATCGCCTCAGTGGCATTGCCGGCGACGTGTGGCGTCAACAAGACGGTGTCCGCGTTCGCCAAGACTGCAGTTCGCCAAGACCCGCGCCGTCTCAGGTCTCTGAGGTCGTGCCGACACATCGAGGACCGCTGAGCCGATCACCCGGGCTCGCACTCTCCAGACCTGATTCGTCGACGATCTCTCAACGAGGGTTGCTACGGGTGGAAGCGAGCTCATGAGCGGGAGATCTCGCATCGATGAGCCTCGGTGTCGCCTCGTCAGCGGCACGTGACCAATTCACGAGCGAGTCGGGGTCATGGGCCGACCTGGCGCGATCGGCGAGGGTCTCGAGGTGTCGCGGCGGCAGACACTCCGAGACCACTACCGACGACGGGACCGTCGCCGCGCCGAGTCCGGGTCACTTGCCGGAGCCCGACACGATCCCTGCTACCACGTATTTCTCGATTCGG
>CAZLEQ010000019.1:0-52647 GCA_964558575.1 uncultured Acidimicrobiaceae bacterium
ATCGATGGAGGTGTTCACTTATGGGCTCAGCCGGTCGATACTTCCGTGCAGTGACTCAGTCCCTCGCCGACGAGACGACGATCGATCGCGCCCCTGCCCGGCCGGCGGTGTGGACTCATGGCCTGGTGAGGAATTTCGGTAAGACAATCGCCGTGGACGGCGTCGACCTCTCGATCCAACCCGGTGAGTTCTACGGGCTACTCGGCCAGAACGGAGCCGGAAAGACGACGACCATCAAGTGCATCGTCGGGCTTCTCCGCCCCAGTTCGGGGACAGTGGGGGTCGGGGAGTTCGACACCTGGCAGTCGCCCACCGAGGTGAAAGCCAGGATCGGCGTCCTGCCCGAGGAGTTCAACCTCTACGAGCGCCTCACCGGCGCCGAGCTACTGGACTTCACGGCGGCGATGCACGGCCTCGACCGGACAGAGGCGTTGAGACGTCGCAATGAGCTACTCGAGATGCTCGACTTGAAGGGCGCCGGGTCGAAGATGATCGGTGACTACTCGAGGGGCATGCGCAAGAAGGTGGCTCTGGGAGCGGCGATCATCCACCGCCCGCCGGTGCTCTTCCTCGACGAGCCCTTCGAGGGGGTCGACGCGGTCTCGGCGCGCTTGATCCGAAGTCTCCTTCAGCAGGCGGCCGGCGGCGGCACCACCATCGTGTTCTCGTCGCACGAGATGCATCTGGTCGAAAAGCTGTGCACCCGCATCGGGATCATGGTCGATGGGCGCCTGACCATCGAAGAGACGCCGGAGGGACTGTGCCGGGCCACGGGCAAGGACAACGTCGAAGACGCGTTCATCGCCGCCGTGGGCGGGGAGGGAGTCGATCAGCTCTCGTGGTACGAATCCTCGTCGGGCTGAAGTCCCGGCTCACCTGGAACGGGATCAAGCACGACCTCCAGCGCCGCTTCGGGTTTCCGATCGCGACCCTGCTTCTCGGCTGGGCCGGCTGGCACCTGGCAACCGGCTACGTCGCCACAGCCCGGGGGCTCGAGCAGCCGGCCCTCGCACACTATGCCGGCTGGGGCGCCCTGGTCTTCTTCGCCGCGTGGGTGACCCTGCCGGTGATCATCTTCCCGCTCGACGAGAACCTCGATCCACAGCAGTTGGCGGTGCTACCCATCAGTCACGGCCAGATGGTCAAGGGGCTGGCGGCAGCCAGTCTGGTGGCGCCGGCCACCGTCGTCCCCATCATGCTCATCGGCGCCAACACCTCACTCCTCGCCGATGGGTGGTGGATGGTGGTCCCCGCTTCTATCGTCTATGTCGGTCTTCTCGCGGTGGGATCGCAACTCTTCTCGGCTGCTGTATCGGCCATATTGCGTACCCGGCGAGGACGCGACATCGCAACCTTCGTCATCCTCGGGCTGGCGGCGGGCGCCTTCTTCGCATACCGGTCGGTCTCAGACGCCATCGCCGAGATCGGCCTGGCGGGGGCGGTCACCGCCAGTCCGATCATGGACCGGGCGCTGGTCATCCCTCCGGTGGCGGCCCAGCGCGCCATCGTCGAGGCTGCCGGTGGCCGGATCCTCGGCTCTGTGGCCTATCTCGCCGCGGCCACGGCGGGCCTTCTCATACTGGCCACCGCGTGGAGACTTCTCCTCCGCTGGATGCTGACCACTCCTCAGGAAGGAAGCCGGCCCGCGGCTCGGGCCCGCCGCTCCGGGTTCACCACCGGGCCCTGGGGCGTGGTCCCGACATTGGCCCGTAAGGAGCTCCGGTTCTACATACGGGATCCCCGCCAACGTCTGGTCTGGACCGGGACCGTCATCTTCGTCGGCCTGGCGGTGGCGGGAACGGTCATGGGCACCACCGGCTTCTTCGACGTCCGCAACAACGAGTGGGCTCCTCTGATGGCGCCGGTGCTGGTCCTCTTCGTCGGCCTGCCCATCGCCCTCAACCTCTTCGGCTGGGAGAGGAACGCCGCCAGCTACCTATTCGTCCTCCCCGCCACACCGCGCCAGCTGCTGCTGGGAAAGAACCTGGCGGTGGCCACCGCTCTAGCCATCGAGACCGCACTGCTGGCGGCATTGCTCTCGATGTTCACCGGGTACTGGGAGTGGACCTGGTTGGCGGCGCCACTGGCTGTCTCCGCCATCGGATGCCAGCTGGCCGTGGGGAACATGGTCTCGGTGCTCACTCCTCTTCGGCTTCCCCGGGAAGGCACCGATGTCTTCGCCCAATCGACCGAGCAGGGATGTCTCGCCATCGTCAGCCAGACGGCCTCGTTCTTCACCATCGGACTCCTGATGGTGATCCCGGCGTCGATGGTGACGCTGACGGTGGCGTTCGGACAGATCCTCCCGCCGTGGATCGCCGCCGCCGGGGCGATCCTCTGGGGAGTCGCTGTCTACTCGGTCTCCCTGTGGATGTCGTCGAAGCTGCTGCGGCGACGGCTCCCTGAGGTCATGTCCTGGGTTCAGGTGGTTTGAGAGCCCGTTCTGCGGCTCATGCGTAGCGTGCCCGACCAACACGAGCAAGGAGCCAACCATGACCATCCCCTCCTCGATCCGGGCCCACCCGGAGGATCATGACTCCTGGGACTTCAGCGACCTCGAGGCCCTGTTCATCAACACCACCCTCAAGAAGTCGCCGGAGGTGTCCAATACCCAAGGGCTGATGGACCTCTCCGCCGAGATCATGAGTCGTCAGGGGGTGGAAGTGGAGACCGTGCGCGCCGTCGACCACGACATCGCCACCGGCATCTGGCCCGACATGACCGAGCATGGCTGGAAAACCGACGAGTGGCCCACCATCTTCGATCGCGTCATGGCCGCCGACATCCTGGTATTGGGTACACCGATTTGGCTGGGCGAGAAGTCATCGGTGTGCACCCGGGTCATCGAGCGGCTGTATGGCAACTCGGCGCAGCTCAACGATCGTGGCCAGTACGCCTACTACGGGAGGGTCGGCGGGTGCATCGTCACCGGTAACGAGGACGGGCTGAAGCACTGCGCGATGGGAATCCTCTACTCACTGCAACATCTCGGCTTCACCGTTCCACCTCAGGCCGACGCCGGCTGGATCGGTGAGGCCGGTCCCGGGCCGTCGTATCTCGACGAGGGATCCGGCGGACCCGAGAACGACTTCACCAACCGCAACACCACTTTCATGACCTGGAACCTCCTCCATCTCGCCCGCCTCCTCAAGGACGCCGGAGGGGTCCCGGCGCACGGCAACCAGCGCTCCGAGTGGGAGGCCGGGTGCCGCTTCGACTTCCCCAATCCCGACTACCGCTGAATCCAAACCGTTCTGTGCGGGTCTACCACCGGAGGGTGCAAGTCAACCCGCACAGAACGGTCTCTCGATCTGTTGGGCGTAACCCGGGGCGATCTCGTACCCTGCCCACCGCCCATGGGAGAACGCCTCCGAGGCTCAGACGTTCGCGCGCGCAGACCATTCATGGCGTGGACCGAGACCGTGACCCGGCTCGGGCTCGCTCTCTTCTTCCTCTACGTATTCCTGGTTGGCGTCAAGTCACTCGAGGCCGGGATCAGCTCGTTCGGAAGCGACGTCGTGGATCAGGTCTTCGGCTCGGTGGCAAATCCGATCGCGGGCCTGGCAGCGGGAATACTCGCCACGGTGATGGTGCAGTCGTCATCGGTGAGCACGGCCACCATCGTGGGCCTGGTGGGCTCGGGATTGCTCCCCTTCGAGACTGCCATCCCCATGATCATGGGGGCCAACATCGGCACCACGGTCACCAACACGCTGGCCTCCCTGGGCCACGTCCGTCAGAGCGCCTACTTCGAGCGAGCTCTCGCCGCGGCCACGATGCACGACTACTTCAACCTCCTCAGCGTGGCGGTCCTGCTCCCGCTCGAGATCGCCTTCGGTCTCGTCACCAGACTCGCCATCTGGCTCGCCGGCATCTTCGACGGTCTGCTCCCGGAGGTGGACACGGGGAGCAGCCCGATCAAAGACGCGGTATCGGCCCCGGTGTCGTGGGCCCAGGAAGCTCTCGCCTCGCTGGGATGGGGGACAGTCGAGGGCGCCGTGCTCCTCGCGCTCGGATTCGCTCTCATCTTCGTGTCGCTGTGGCTCATCACCCGAAACATGCGTGCGGTGATGTCGGGCCGGATAGAGAATGCGATCAACGGCATCCTCGCCAAGGGTGCCGGCGCCGGGGCCCTGATCGCCGGAATCCTCATGACGGTGGCGGTGCAGAGCTCGAGCATCACCACGTCGATACTCGTCCCACTGGTCGCGGCCGGTGTCCTGTCACTGAAGAACGCCTTCCCGGTGACCCTCGGGGCCAATGTGGGAACTACGGTCACCGCCCTGCTCGCATCCGTAGCCGCCGAGTCTCCCGACGCGCTGGTCGTGGCAATGGCTCACCTGGTCTTCAACGTCCTGGGGATACTGGTCTTCTACCCATGGTTGCCGTTGCGCCGCATCCCGCTGCGACTCGCCACCTGGACCGCCGCCGCCGCGGTGAGACGCAAGTCGATGGTGGCGGGATATGTGATCGGCCTGTTCATCGTGGTCCCATCAGCCATACTCTTGCTGGCGTGAGGAGATAGCCATGTTCGGGATATTCCGTGACTACGACCAACTGGAGAACGTCGAGCAACAGCTGGCCGCGATGCTCGCCCAATGCCAGGACGCCTACCGGATCGCCACCGAGGCGGTGTTCGGTGAAAGAGACCCCACGTCGGCCGGGGAGGAGCTCCTCGCCCTCGATCGGGAGATCAACCGGACCGAGCGCGCGGTTCGCCGCGAGCTGCTCGTCCATGGCACGGTGCGTGGAGCCGAGCTCGACCTCGGGTTGATGCTCACCTACATGTCGGTGGCCAAGGACATCGAGCGAATCGGGGACAAATGCAAGGACATCTGGGAGCTCACCGGGATGGGGGCCAACTTCAGCGTCGGCGATGACCTAGAAGAGCTGACCCGCCACCGCGAACACGTTGCCGAGCTCATCACGTGGACGCTCGACGCCTTCACAACCGAGGACGCCGAGAGAGTCCACGAGCTGATCTCGACGATCGATGACGACTCCGACCACTACGACACCCACGTCCTCCACTTCGTGCAGTCCGATCTGCCCTCCCGACATGCCGCCCCTCGTGCCCTGTTCTATCGCTACATCAAGAGGCTCAGCCGGCACCTGTCGAACATCCTGTCGTCGGTGGTGATGCCGGTCGACCGTCTCGACTTCTACCAGCGCTCCAAGGCGATCGACGCCGAGGACCACTGACCGGAAGAGCGCTTGACCCGTTCGCCCATGCGGTTGGGGATCGATCTGGACGGAGTGGTGGCCAACTTCACCAAGGGTTGGATGCACTTCTACAACCGACAGTTCGGCACCGAGCTGACCGTCGAGGACTCGCAGCGCTGGAACGACCTCGTCGACCTCACCCATTTCACCGACATCGACGAATTCTGGCAATGGTCCTCGGACCTGGACGGGCGCTCGGTGTTCTGGCATCTCGAACCCTTCCCGGGAGCCGTCGACGCCCTGCAGGCACTGGCCGACGATGGGCACGACATCGTCGTCGTCACCACCAAGCCCGCATTCGCGGTCGATGACACCCACCGGTGGATCGAAAGGCACGGGATCCCGGCGGCGGAGATCCACATCCTCGAGGACAAATGGCTGGTTCCGTGTCATGTGTACGTCGACGACGGGCCCCACATCCTCCCAGGATTGGTGCACCATCGTCCTGAGGCGACCGTGTGCCGCTACGTGCGCCCCTGGAACCATCCGGTGCCAGGAGCGATCGACGTCCACGACTTCGATGAGTTTCACTCGGTTGTCGATCGCTTGGCGGTAACCGGGCCTACCTAGCTAGCCTCGCCTCGATCGTTTATTGTCCGCCGGTGGCTGAGTCGTGGTCGACAGAGGCTTCGCTGGGCGTAGGCGATCCAGGAAATCAGGAGGAAACGCAAATGAAAACAAGACTCTGGGCACTGCTCGCGGTGCTCGCTCTCGTGGTAGCAGCCTGTGGGGACGGGGCAGACGAGACCACCACCACAGCGGCTCCCGCCGCGACCACCACTACGGAGGCGGCTCCCGAGGAGACCACTACGACCGAGGCCGACGAGACGTCCGACTGGCCCGACACCCTGGTGTTCGGGTTCGTCCCCTCCCGTGAGGCCGAGGACCTGCAGGACAATGTCGATGTCCTCGCCGGCATCCTCTCCGACGCCTTGGACATCGATGTACAAGGCGTCGTAACCACCGACTACACCGCTCTCGGTGCGGCGCTGGGAACAGGACAAGCCCAGATCGGGGCCCTGGCGCCGGCGAACTACGTGATCGCCGCCCGCCAGTACGACAACATCGAGCTGCTGGCTCAGTCGGTGCGGTTCGGTGACTCGACCTATCACGCCCAGTACTTCACCAACGATCCCAGCGTCTGCACGGGCGACCCGGTCGAGGGTGCCTACTACTACGACGACGAAGGGAACGTCGAGTTTCGGGAGCCGACCGACACCCCCGCCCTCCAGGTGGGTTGGAATCCCGATAAGACCCGCGACGAATCGGTCTCGGCAGGTCTGGTGTGCCCCGAGCCGGTCGACTTGAGCGTGGTCGAAGGAGGCCACATGTCATTCGGTACCGAGACATCGACCTCCGGGTACATCTTCCCGGTCCTCGAGCTCGGCGGTGTCGGACTGACCCAGGACGTCGACTACTCGTCGTCGTACTCGGGAAGCCACGACAACTCCGTGCTGGACGTCTACAACGGCGACGCCGACTTCGGTGTCTCGTTCGACGATGCCCGTCGCAACGTCAGGGAGGAGAATCCCGACGTCGGTGAGCGGGTGATCGTGTTCAACATCTCCGCCCCCATCGCCAACGACGTCATCGCCGTCGACGCCAACCTTCCCGACGACCTCAAGGATGCGATCTTCAATGCGATCGTTGACTTCGTGAATACGGAAGAGGGCGCGGCCCTCATGGATGAGGTCTACAGCTGGACCGATCTGACCCGGGCCGATGAGTTCACCGAGGCTTCGTTTGTCCTGATCGAGCAGGCTCTCGACGAGCTCGGGTTCGGTCAGTAGGCAGGACTCGCTGGGATGAGTGGGGTCGACCGGGGATCGACCCCACTCACGCGCTAGCGTCCCGAAAGGGACCGTCAAAGCAAACGAAGAAGAGGCAGGATGATCGAGTTTCGCAACGTCGACGTCACCTATCCCAACGGGTTCCAGGCGCTGAGCGACCTGAGCGTCACGATCGAGGACGGCGAGCTGGTGGTGATCGTCGGACTGTCGGGCGCCGGAAAGTCGACCTTCCTCCGCGCCATCAACGGGTTCGTTCCCATCACCGCCGGGTCGGTGAAGGTCCATGGGATCGAAGTCCGTGGCGCGAGCAACCGCACCCTGCGCGAGCTGCGCTCCGGAGTCGGCATGATCTACCAGACCTTCAACCTGGTGAACCGGACCACGGTGATCAACAACGTGCTGATGGGACGTCTCGCCAAGGTCGGATTCGCCAGGGCCCTGTTGGGCCTGTGGCCGGCGGAGGACAAGGAGATCGCCCTCCGGGCCCTGGAGAGGGTCGAGATCGTCGACAAGGCGTACACCCGGGCCAGCAATCTCTCGGGCGGTCAGCAGCAACGGGTGGGTATCGCCAGAGCCCTCACCCAGGAGCCGAAAGTCCTCCTCGCCGACGAACCGGTGGCTTCGCTCGACCCGGTGACCTCACACACCGTGATGAGCGACCTGCAGCGGATCAACCGCGACCTGGGCATCACCACGATCATCAACCTCCATTTCCTCGACCTGGCGCGCAGCTACGGAAAGCGTCTCATCGGGCTCCGCGATGGCGAATTGGTCTACGACGGTGACATCGCCGACGTCGACGAGGAGACTTTCCGGGGGATCTATGGGAGGTCGGTGACACCCGACGACCTGCTCGAGGGCGCCGATCTGTGACCACCGATTCTCCAACCCAGGCCCGACCCACCCCACCCCGGCGCGCCTTTACGATGGCCTTGCCACTGCTAGTGGCGGTGGCCGCCATGGCCCTCGGAGGCGCCGCGGCCGGAGTGGCTGCTGGCCTACTCTGGGGCGCTATCGGTGCGCTGGGCCTGGTCACCGCCCTGGCGATGGGCAAGGTCACCGTCTCCAATCTCGACCGCGGACTGCTCGTTGCCGGCCTGGCCATCTCCACATTCCTGGCCACCCGGGCCCTGCCTGGGGCACCCGAGGTCGTCGATGTCCTCCTGAGTGTGCAGTTCGCCCTGGCCTTCACCCCGGCGGCCCTCGTCTTTGCAGTGGTGGCCTGGCGACGCGGGGCCAAACCCACTTCTGCGTTGAACGCCGGGATCGCCTGGTTGATGGCAGGCGCTTTCGCCCTCCCCGCGGCGGTCACCCTCGACATCCTGACGCCGGTCTCGTCGCTGCGACAAGGAGTGGAGCCGGTGTTCGGGACCGGTGACTACATCGCTATCGGTCTCCTGGTGGGAGGAATCGCGTTCGCCGCCTTCCTCGGCGTGGTCGCTCGACTCCCCGCACTGGCCGTGGCGTCGATCGTCCTGTTGGCCACCTGGTTCGCCGGGGCCGCAGTTGGGTTCAGCATCGACGCACTGGTCAGCGGGATCGCCGATATCGCCAAGATCCCCAACTTCTGGCCACCTGATTTCGCCTGGGCGATAGGAGACGGCGACTGGTGGTGGCTCCCCTCCTGGGAGTTCGGTGCCCCCCTCCGCGCCAATCCGCTCGTCGAGACGATCCGCATGGGAGTCACCGCCACGGTCCTCGGGTGTGGTGTGGCCCTCCCCCTCGCCTTCCTCGCCTCGACTCTCACCTCTCCGAACCACCCCCTCTACCTCGTCGCCAAGGGGTTCATGAACGTGACCCGCACCATCCCCGACCTGTTCTGGGCCGTGATCTTGGTGGCCTCGGTCGGAAGCGGTCCGTTCGCCGGGACCATCGCCCTGTCGGTGTTCGCCATGGCGATTATGGCGAAGTTGTTCTCCGAGACCGTCGACGATGCCGACCCTGGGCCGCTCGAGGCCGCCAAGGCCACCGGCTCACGACACTCACCGGCTGTGAAAGTCTCCGTCTTGCCCCAGGTCCTGCCCAGTTATGTCTCGTATGCCCTCTACATCTTCGAGCTCACCATCCGCGCCTCGGCGATCGTCGGTCTGGTCGGCGCCGGTGGTATCGGACGGGTGCTCGAAGCGCAACGGGTCTTCTTTCAGTTCGACAGAATCCTGGCGATCGTCATCGTCGTCGTCATCGTCGTGTTCGTCCTCGACCAGATCAGCAATGCCTTGCGGCGGCGCCTGGTGTGAGCAGCCCCACGGTCACCGCGGCACCACCTCGGCTTCGACCCGAAGAACCGGTGGGACCGAGGCTGTTCCGCTGGGGGATCACGCTCGCCATCGTTATTCCGTTGATCTGGTCCGCCTCCGGGCTCAACGTGACCTGGGACCGGGTTCTCTCCGCTCCCGCAGACATCTGGAACATCGTCCACCGCATGGTCCCACCCGACCTGACCCCGGAGACCGTTCAGCGAGCGATGCCCAAGGTCATGGAGTCTCTGTTCATCGCCTGGGTGGGGACGATCATCGCCGCCTCCCTCTCTCTCCCCCTGGCCATCCTGGCGGCGCGGAACCTGACCACCAAGAGCTCGAGCTTCGTCATCCGCCAGATCTTCATCCTGATCCGGTCCGTGCCCGAACTGCTCCTCGCCATGGTGCTGATCCCGGTGACCGGGCTGGGGCCCTGGACCGGAGTATTGGCCATCGGGCTCCACTCCATCGGCACCCTGGGGCGGCTCTCCTCGGAGGTCATGGAAGGGATCGACCCAGGGCCGGTGGAGGCGATCGCCAGCTCCGGTGCCAGCCGGCTGTCACAGATCCGGTACGGCGTACTTCCCCAGGTGATGCCGACCATCACCGCCTACTGGCTCTATCGATTCGAGATCAACATCAGGGCATCGGCCGTGCTCGGTGCAGTGGGGGTGGGAGGCATCGGTCTGGAGCTGATTCAACAGCTGGCGTTCCGAAACTACGCCCGGGTCGGCACGGTCCTCTTCTTGACCATCGCGGTGGTTCTGGCCATCGACACGGTTTCCGCCAGGCTGCGGCGACGGATCATCACCGGCAATCGCGAGCCGGGACCGGTCGCCATCTTCCTCAGAGCCGGACTCACGCAGCGGGTGACGATGATCACCGTGACCGTTCTCATCGTCTTTACGGTGGCGTTCCTGCTGATTCAGCTGCAAGCACCCGCCTGACATGAGCGAGATGCTTCGGCGCACTCGTGAGGAGCGGGAGCGGCTCGAGCACGAGCTCCTCGCCCCGGCGGCGACCAAGTCCGATCAGACTTTGGGGCGCCGACAAGAGGAAGGGGACGACGAGTTCCGTACCGCTTTCGAGCGCGACCGCGACCGGATCATCCACTCCAAGGCGTTTCGCCGTCTCAAGCACAAGACCCAGGTGTTCCTCAATCCCGACGGCGATCACTTCGTCACCCGGATGACCCACACCATCCACGTCACCCAGGTGGGTCGGGCCATGGCCAGCGCTCTCGGCCTCAACGAAGACCTGACCGAAGCCATCTGCCTGGCCCACGACGTGGGGCACTCCCCGTTCGGGCACACCGGTGAAGACGCGCTCACCCCCCTGGTCGAGGGTGAGTGGCTCCACTCGGCTCACGGAGTCCGGACGATGGCGCTGCTCGAGCCCCAGAACCTGACCCACGAGGTCCTCGACGGGATACGAGCCCACTCGTGGAAGATCGACCCACCCCCGGAGACACCTGAGGCATGGTTGTGCCGGTTCGCGGACAGGATCGCCTACCTGACCCACGACGTCTCCGACGCCCTCAGGGCCGGTGTCCTCGAGTATCACGACTTACCGGTGAAGGCTCTCACCACATTCGGAGCGACGTCGCGGGAGTGGATCGGCTCGATGATCGGCGCGGTCGTGGAGGCCTCGTTCCGGAACGATGAAGTGACGATTGACGACGAGCACCTCGCGGTCATGGGAGAGCTGCGCGAATTCATGTTCGAACGCGTCTACCTCCGCCCGGAGTCCGAAGCCCAGAAGGAGAAGGCGATCATGGTCATCCAGGACCTCGTCGGGTATTACCAGGCCCACCCCGGCGAGGTGCCGGACTCCTACACGGTCGTCGAGGCCGACCCTATGACCAGGGCTATCGACTACGTGGCGGGGATGACCGACCGTTACGCCCTCCGCACCCACGATCGACTGTTTCGACCCACCCTCCTCGACTGAAGCGCGCCCGCGATCTGAGGGCGCCACACTTCGCTGAGCGGGGCCCGCAACCCTGGGTTCGCGGCCGCCAACGGGTTCACCTGAACTGAGGGCGCCACACTTCGCTGAGCGGGGCCTGCAACCCTGGGTTCGCGGACAGTCGGCCAGCGAATAGCCTGTCGACGATGGGCTTCGAACACCTCGAGATCGAACACGACGGCCACCTGGCCACCCTGTGGCTCAATCGACCGGAAAAGCTCAACGCACTCTCCGAGGACATGTGGGCCGATATCCCGCGAGCTGTGGGCGCTCTCGACGAAGACGACGAGGTGAGGGTGATCATCCTCGCCGGGCGGGGGAGAGCCTTCACAGTCGGGATCGACATCGACATGCTCGCCAAGTTGCAACCGAATGGGCCCTCGCCCGCCACGGGCAACTTCCACATCTACAGCGAGATCAAGCGAGGACAGGAGACGGTGAACTGCTTCGCCGACACGCCCAAGCCGGTGATCGCCGCCATCCATGGCTACTGCCTGGGAGCAGGAGCCAACCTGATCTCCGCGTGCGACATCCGCATCGCCTCGGAGGACGCGGTGTTCTCGATCCGGGAGACCAAGATGGGGTTGGTGGCCGATATCGGGGCTCTTCAGCGTCTACCCGGCATCGTGGGAAACGGAGTTACCGCCGAGATGGCTCTCACCGGCGCCGACTACCCGGCATCGTGGGGGCTGGAACGGGGTCTGGTCAGCCGGGTGTTCGACGACTCCGAGACCTTGATCACCGGTGCCAAGGAGTTGGCCGAGGAGATCGCATCCAACTCCCCCTTGGTGACGCAAGGGGTGAAGAGGATCCTCCAGGCCAACGACGGGCGCACCATCGACCAGGCGCTGGACTACATGGCGCAATGGAACTCTTCGTTCCTGGTCTCGAACGACCTCATGGAGGCGATCAACGCCTACATGGAGAAGCGAGACCCCGACTTCACCGGCACCTGAAGGTCCCACCACGAGTCCCGGGTCGAGGGGGACTTCTGGCCCGCGAACCGGGACCTTCGGCACTCGTGAACTCTTTCACAAAGTCCGATGGTGTCCTCAATAGGCAGTTGACTTGTTGATTGGAGGATCGAAATGACTGCCACAGTCGAAAGAGACCGCATCTACCAAGCGGACACAGCACCAAAGAAGAGCCTCGTACTTCTGCTCGCCGGCATCCTGGCGATGACCGTCGGGTTCGGTTCCATCGCCGGCGGCGTGTTCGGCGCCTGGTACACATGGAACCAGGCGGCCGTCCAGGCCATCGTCACCCCCGACGATGCAGCCATACCGTCGACAGACGTGAGAGGGCCCTTCACGATGTGGGCGCAGGCCGACATCATCAACCATCACCAGCTCGACCGGACCGATGGCCTCTACTACGCCCAGATGGACCGGATGGTTCCGGCCATCGATGAGGCAGGAGAGCCGGTTCTCGACGAAGCCGGTGAGGTCGTGATGGTCCCGAACGAGGCGAGAGCCTCCTGGTTCGATGCCACGACCCTGACCACGGCGCTCAGCTTGGGGATCGTGTCCTACGCCCTGGCAACCTTTGCCATGGTGATCGGACTCACCCTGGTGGTCGTCGGATATGTGTTCATTCACATCCGGCGGAAGGCAGTACTCCTCTAACCAACCAACTGCCTGAGGAGGAGACCGGGCCCCCATTTCGGGGCCCGGTCTCTTTGGTCATGCTCCAAAGCCGTCGCGCCACGACTCGATCGACCACAATCCGCCGCGATGACCTCATTCGATGCGGCGGTGGTGGGCGCCGGACCCAACGGTCTCGCCGCCGCGTTGGAGCTGGCGCGCTCGGGGATGAAGACTCTTCTCGTCGAGGCGTCCGACGAGATCGGGGGCGGCACCAGGACCGCCGAGTTGACTCTCCCCGGGTTCAAGCACGATGTTTGCTCCGCCATCCACCCGGCAGCGATCGCTTCGCCCTACTTCGACGAGATCGGCCTCGAGATCGACTGGGTGCAGCCACCGGTCCCCTTCTCCCATCCCCTCGACGATGGTCGAGCGGTGGCCATGCACAGATCGGTGGAGGAGACTGCCGCCGGCCTGGGTGACGACGGCGACAGGTACCTCGAGCTCATGGGCCCATTCGTCGAACTCATCGAAGCGATGGTGGACGCGGCGCTGGGGCCGGTGACCCTGACCCCGAACAACCCGCTGGCCTTGACCCGGCTCGGCCTGGTGGGTGGTCTCCCCGCCGCCGTCCTGGCCAAGCGGTTCTCAACAGATGAGGCGAGGGCACTCATCGCCGGGGTCTTCGCCCATGCCATCGCCCCGTTCCACGCTCCGGCGACCGCAGCCGTGGGCGTCATGCTGGGGGCGATAGCCCACAGTCACGGGTGGCCCATGGCCCGAGGAGGCTCACAGACCATCGCCGCCGCCCTGGCGGCGCGTTTCGTCGACCTCGGTGGAGAGATCGAGGTGGGGAGGGCCATCGCCTCCATCGACGACCTGGACGCACCCAAGGTGTTCCTCGACGTGATGCCACCCGCCGCCCTCTCCATCGCCAAGGATCGAATCTCGTCCTCGAGCGCCCGGCGGCTGTCCCGTTGGAGGCCGGGCCCGGGCATCTTCAAGCTGGATTGGGCACTGGACGGGCCGATTCCCTGGAGCGACCCGCTCAGCCACCGAGCCGGCACGGTTCATCTCGGTGGCCGTTATGCCGAAGTCGCCGCCGCCGAGCGGGCGGTGAGTCGGGGCGAGCATCCTCGTCGGCCTTTCGTCCTGCTCGCCCAACAGTCGCTGTTCGATGAGTCACGGGCCCCCGAGGGCAAGCACACCGCCTGGGCTTACTGCCACGTTCCCAACGGGTCGGATGTAGACATGACCGAAGCCATCGAGGATCAGGTGGAGCGTTTCGCACCCGGGTTTCGAGATCGAATCCTGGAAAGCAGCTCGTGGGGGTCGATGACGTATCAGGACTACAACCCCAACTACGTAGGCGGCGACATCGGTGGTGGCCAATACGGCCTGACCAAACTGCTGCAATTGGGATCCAAGGCCCCCTATGACCTCGGGGGCGGAGTGTTTCTGTGCTCTTCTGCCGTCCCCCCCGGCGCCGGGGTCCACGGGATGTGTGGATATCACGCAGTCAGAGCCGCTTTGGGCGACTGACAGGGAGCAGGCGTGCTCAGTGGTCGGAATGGGTCGTTCGACCCTCAAGCCAGGGCAAATGCCTGCCGACACTTCCAGCATGACAGCAACCACTCACCCGGTCAGCGCATGGGCTGTTCATCCCGCCGGGAAGGCGGTGAGGGCCTTCATCGCCGTAGCAGGCATGATCACCGCCGTCTTCGTCCTGATGACGGCCTCTCTGGTGTCGTCGGGCTCCTGGGCGCTCGTGCTCCTCGGGGTCGGGCTGGCCGCATCGGCGATAAGCGCCGCCCGAGTACCCAACGTCACCAGGTTGGCTCTCGTGACCGCGATCCTCATCGCCATACCTCTGTCCATCCAGGTCTTCTGAACTCAACGGGTCCCGATACTGGGGCTCGCATGCAAGCAACGGCCACCGGCTAACGGTGGCCGTTGAATGTTCCAGGGTCAACGACATAGGGGACATTCCCCATATGCAGACCAACCCCGGTCCGACACAATCGGCGTCAGCAGGGGGACTTCAGGGCAAGAACTCCGTCCCTCGAAGCGACAATGGGGACCTCACCTGGGGAGCCGCCTCAACGGCTCCCCAGGCCCTCGTAGGGGGCTCATGGACCAGGTGATACCGGCTAGCTTTCTCCCGATGCTGAGAGGGAGATTCATCCATCGCGGAAGCCCTGAACTAGAGGCGACCCTTCGCCGCATGGTGGTCGTTTTCCGCTTCCTCGGCTGGATCTGGATGACTCTCCTGGTGGTGGTGACGCTGGCCGACAGCCCTCCCCCACGCCTCTGGATCGTCTACGGATCACTGGCTCTGGCCACCGTGTGGACCTTCCTGACGTGGTATATGGCCCGCGGCCACCCATCACGCCTCGCCGGCCCGGTCTGGTTCGTGTTCGACTCCGCGACCATGCTCGCGGTGGGCGCCGCCTCGGTGGCGGCCGGAGCAAGTGAGCTGTTCCACGGTGGCATGCCGCTGTCCTATGTGTTCGTGGGCGCCCTCTGGGGTGGCCTTCCCGGGTCGCTCATCGCCGCGATCCTGCTCGCCGTGGAACAGTTCGCCGTCCACGTGATCGCCGACCTGGGCGCGGTCCGGGCCGCGGGAAGCATCATCTTCTTCATAATCGCCGCCATCGTGGGGTGGACATTCGACCGGCTCCGTGACTACGACCTCGCCCGGCAGCGAGCAGAGGGACAGCTCGCCGCGGAGAGAGAAGCACTCGCCGCCCACGAGGCACGCGTCCAGTTGGTCAACAAGCTCCATGACTCGGTCCTGCAGACGTTCCATGCCATCCGGATGGGGGCCGACGACCCGGCACAGTCCCGTTACCTGGCAAGACGACAGGAGCGAGAGTTACGACGCAACATCGAGGAGTGGCGCAGCCAGCACGAGAAGAGCTTCAAGGCGGCGTTGTTGGCGGTGAGAGACGACGTCGAGGACATCCACCGCGTCGAGATCGAGGCGGTCATCCGTGACGACGCTCCCCTGACCCCCGACCTCGAGGGAGCGATCGAGGCTGCGCGTGAGGCGCTGACCAATGCGGTCAAGCACTCCGGTGCGCAAAGCATCTCTCTCTTCTCGGAACTGAGCGACAACACTGCTCACATCCACATTCGGGACAACGGACAGGGAATAGAGAGTGCAGTGCTGACACGTCTGGCTGAGCGCCTCAACCAGAGAATCGAGACAATCGGTGGGCAGATCACCATCGACTCCGGTGACGCGGCGGGAACCGAGGTCGAGATCACGGTGGGTCTGTGACCCGTCGCATCTTCCTCGTCGACGACCACGACATCGTCCGAGCCGGCATGAAGTCGGTGCTTTCGGGTTCGTTCGACATCGTCGGGGAGGCGGCCGACGTCGACGGGGCAATCTCGGGCATTCTCGCCACCGAGCCGGAAGTGGTGGTTCTCGACGTGAAACTGCCCGGCGGCGGCGGAGCCCAGGTGATAAAGGGCGTACGCGGAGAGCGGCCCGACATCCTCTTTATGGCCCTCACCGTCTCGAGCTCACGCGACGACGTGGTGCAGATGATGCAGGCGGGAGTCGACGGATACGTCACCAAGACCACCCTCACCGACGAGTTGCCCGACCTGATCGAACAGACGGCCGAGGGCCAGCGCCCGGTGTCTCCCGATGTGGCCGCCTACCTGCTCGACATCGACGAGGACATCGCCGCCGGGTCGGCGATCCAGCGGCTCACCTCCCGCGAGCGGGAGGTGGTGAACCTCATCGCCCGCGGATACTCCTACCGGGAGACGGCGAACCGTCTCAACATCTCGGTGAAGACCCTGGAGAACCACATGGGACACATTTTCGAGAAGTTGTCCGTTGCCAGCCGCCACGAATTGGCGGCCTTGGCCTACGAGGAGGGCTATGTGGAAGGGCCGACCGGGCGGGCTCAGTCGGACCCGGACACGAATCGGTAGCCCATCCCGCGCACGGTCTCGATGGTGTCGCCCCCCAGCTTCCTGCGCAGATAGCCCACATAGACGTCGACCACGTTGCTCCCGGGATCGAAGTCATAGCCCCACACCCGGGAGAGGAGTTGCTCGCGTGACAGCACCTGACCGGGATGCTGCATGAGCGTCTCGGCGAGAGCGAACTCGCGGGCTGACAGGTCGACCTCGACGCCGTCGACTTTCGCCTTCCTGGTGCGAAGGTCGAGCCTGATGTCACCGGACTCGAGGACGGTGGTGTCGGCGGTCGGCGTGTCACGCAGCCTCACCCTGACCCTGGCGAGGATCTCCTGGAACGAGAACGGCTTGGTGACATAGTCGTCGGCACCGCCTTCCAGGCCGGCCACTGTGTCCTGGACGCTCTTGCGGGCAGTGAGGATGATCACGGGCATCCTCTCCCCTCGCCTGCGCACTTCGGACAAGACTTCGCGCCCATCCTTCCCCGGCAGACCCAGGTCGAGGATCATCAAGTCGAAAGCGTCGTCTCGGGCGATGCTGGCCGCGCTGACACCGTCCTCGACAACCAAGGTCGTGAAACCCTCGGCGCGCAGTCCTTTCTCCAGGAAGGAGGCGATTCCGGGTTCGTCTTCGACGATGAGGATCCGGCTCACGTCGCCGGCGTTGGAGCGGAGGGGATGGTGATGGTGAAGAGATTCCCCCCTCCCGCCGGTGCATCGAGGGCGACTTCGCCTCCGTGAGCCTCGGCGATGGCGGCCACGATGGCGAGGCCGAGGCCAGCCCCTTCGGTCTTGCGCCGTTCCGTATCGACGCGGGCGAACCGGTCGAAGATCCGCGCCCGATCGTCCTCGGAGATCGGCACCCCGTCGTCCCTCACCCAGAGATGGACGTTTCCTCTCCAATCGAGACGACTGCCGATCCGGACTTCTGATCCTGCGGGGGTGTGCTCCACGGCATTGCGGATGAGGTTCATCATCGCCTGGTTGAGTCTATGTCTGTCGGCTTCTACCACCACATGGTCCGAGCTCTCCACCTTCCACGGCCGATCGTCGAGAGCTGAAGCCTTGGCGACCAGATCACTGGTGAACTCATCGAGGTCCATCGGAGCAACCTGGATGAAGTCGGGCTGTTCGGCCTTGGCGAGGTCGAGCAGATCGTCGACGATCCGCGACATGCGATCGAGCTCATCTGTGACCAGCGCCACCGTCTCCCTGTGATCGGCGGGATCGTCGCCCATGAGCTCGAGGTTCCCCCGGATGATGGTTATCGGGGTGCGCAGCTCGTGACCGGCATCGTCGACGAACCTCCGCTGCGCCGCGAAGGCATGGTCGAGACGATCGAGCATGGAGTTGAATGTCCATCCCAGCTCTGCGATCTCGTCGTCGCCGTCGACCTCTATTCGCTTCGACAGGTCATCGGAGTCACTGACGGACATGGCCGTCTCGGACAGGTCGGTGAGAGGACGGAGTATCCGACCCGCCGCCACCCAGGCGAGGGCCGAGGCGAGCAGGAAAATGGAGCCGTAGACGACCGCTCCGAGACGGACGACGTCGTCGACTGCGGCGAATCTGCTCTCCATGATGACGCTGACCACGAAGACACCGCTCTCCTCTTCACCGACCACTGGAACGGCCAGGTAATGGACTTCGCCCAGCTCGGCAGTGTCGAGGACGCCCCGCTCGCTGACTTCCAAAACTCCCCAGCGGTCCGCCTCGGCGACCTGTGCGATCCGCGCCCCGGTCACGTCGGTCTTGTAGATGCCCCGATTCACGAACGTGATCAGACCCTCTCCTTCCAAGGGGACGTTGCGAGCGAGGAAGGTGTCGAAGATCGCCGAGATGTCCCCGCCAAAGGGCTCGCCCGTAGCAGGGTCTACCCCCCCGACCAGCGCTTCCAGCTCCATCACCTCCTGGTCGAGGGCGTTTTCCGCGTCGGCCTCCGCCTGGGCGAGGAGGAAGGTGCGCTGGAGGAAGAGGGCGGCGATCAGAGAGATGGCGAGGAGGGCCACATACCAGCCCAGGATGCGGACCCGCACCGACGAAGAACGAAGCTTTTCGTCGTTCGCCGGTCGAGGCTCGGTCTCGGTGCTCACCATTCGAGATTACGTGCGGGCGACGGGGAAGCCGCCGGGGGCAGGGGGAGGTGGCGGCTTCCCCGTTTGAGGCTTGGCCGGCTCAGGTGTCGAGCGAGTCGAGTGAGTGGTCCGGCGAGTCGTCCGGCGAGTCGAGCGAGTCGTCCGGGGAGTCGTTCACTGACCTGGCGACCGGCGAGTCGTCCGGCGAGTCCTGCGCCGACGTGGTGACCGGCGAGTCGTCCGGCGAGTCCTGCAGATCGGGAGACGAGTCGGGCGAATCATTGGTGTCGAAGCTCGCCAAAGGCGAGTCGAACGAATCGAACGAATCGTCCATCGTGAACGATGGGGCGGGAACGATCTCGAATCCGGGGCTGGTCGTAGCGGTGAAGACGCCTCTGTCCCGGGTGTCCTGGATCTCGATCGGCGGTGGGATCTCGACGGAGTCTCCCGGACTGGCGATGGCCAGTCCGCTGACGCCCAGTGCCGCGACGGTGGCGACACTGGCCACGACCTTCCAGTTCTTGATCTGCTCTGGTGTCTGCATGGTCACTCCTTCTTCTCTCTCTGACCTGACATAGCCCATCTTGTCTGGCCGTCGTGAGACCTTCCTGAGGTGGGGATGAGACTTCTCTCATCGACGCGTTGCGCACTCCGCACCCACTGCTCTGCTACATCGATCCGCTCACTGGTCTCCTTCGCCCATTTGGGGCGGTTCACCCGGAAGGGACCGGTGGCCAGCCCCAACACGACCGCGGCGGTCCTCAGCCGCAGATCGGCCGGATCGAGCACGGCGTCCCAATAGAGGTTGAGAGCACGGGCGAGGCCCGCCGTCTGCACCGGGTCCTTGCAGCTGGGGGCGAGAAGGTGGAGATGGGCCAACATCGTCGCCGCGTCGTCGCCGGGGTGACCCCACCCATAGGTGTCGACGTCGAGGAGGACGATCGGTCTCTCTCCCCGGGTGAGTATCTGAGCCGCATGGAAATCCCCGTGTACCGGCACCCGTTCTGCGCCTCGCTCCTGTCCAATGGCGTCGACGAGCCTCTCCAGGCGACCAGCCTCGAACGGTACGAGCCGGCCGAGCAAGGAGACGACATACGGCAGGGTCTCGCGCGCCGATCGCGCCACCCATTCGGCGGGTGGCGTCGGCAACTGCTCCACCATCCGGGCCAGGGTCCCCGCGTCCGGAAGCGGATGGTCGCCTGCCCTCAGGGCCGAACGGAGATCGCGGCCAGGGAGGGCCCTCATCACCACCACCCCGAGGTGGGGAGCCACTCCCAGACTGTCCGGTACCGGCAGATAGTCGGAGAGAAACCGGTGCTTCTCATGCAAGTCGCCGACTTCGGAGAGAGGGACCACTTTCAAGAAGATCGAGGACCGACCCGCCTGAACCTCCACCACGGCCCGGCGTCCGGGACGGTAGGCGCGTAGACGGGCGCGTGAGGCACGGTCGGTGAAACCGAGATCGGAGAGGAGACGGTTCACGGTGGGGAGGTCGAGTGTGGACCGCAGTCCGGGCAGCAGCGGATCGTTCGGCACCAGCCACAGCCCGACCCTGGCATCCGGCCCCTCGACCACGGCCGCCCCGTCGGGAATCCGGCCCAGGACCGCCACCATGTCCTGGTCGCCGGCGAGGTTGCCTCGAGATCCGGAGACCCGGTATCGAACGGTGAGTTGCTTTCCCGGCCGCCAAGTGCTCTGGATCAGGGCGATCGACTCGACCGTGGTCGCGGCCTCCTCGTAGATGGCGGCTACCGGCCCGGGCAGGGGACGATGGATGAGCTCGTCGAAACCGGCCAACTCGGGATCGGCGGGGCGATGCGGGCGCGCGGCGGTGCGATCCATGCTCTCATCGTCACCTCACCGGATGAGGCGGCTATGAGGACAGGATGAGAAGCCTCTCATCTGCTGTCCCCCTGTAGGCCGGCAATCTCAGAATTGGACGGCGGCGGCCGCCCAGTGGAATCCGGCGCCGAACGCAGTCAGCACCACGAGATCCCCCGGAGCGATCCGGCCCGAGTTGACCGCCTCCCACATGGCGAAGGGCACAGTTGCCGATCCGGTGTTGCCATACTCGTGGATGTTGACGTAGACGGATTCCTCGCCCAGATCGAGCTTCTTTCGCACCGCCTCGATTATCCGGAGATTGGCCTGATGGGGGATGACGAGTTGCACATCGGCCAGCGACCGCCCGATCTTGTCGAGGACATCCGACGCCGCCTCGGACATCCTCTTCACGGCCTCGACGAAGATCTTGCGACCGTCCATGACCAGCCGGTTGTAGTCGCCGTTGTCGAGCGACTTGGCGTTGAAGGGGTTTCGGGTGCCGCCGGCGGCGAGAGTGAGAATCTCCGCAGCGCCCCCGTCGGTGCCGGCCACGACCCCGAGCACCTCGGCGCGGCCACTCTCCGGACCCATGACCACGGCTCCTGCTCCATCGCCGAACAGGACCGCCGTGGCCCGGTCGTGTTGGGAGATCATCCGGGAGATCAGCTCCACTCCGATGACGAGGATCTTCTTGGGGTCGACGAGGATGCGCGAGCGTGCAACGTCCAGCGCCTGAACGAACCCGGCGCAGCCGCTACCACTCAGGTCGTAGGTGGGGACGTTCCGACAGCCGAGACGGTGCTGGACCAAGGCAGCGGTGTCCGGGGTCATCATCTCGGGAGTGTCCGTGGCGAGGACGATCTCGTCGATGTCGTCAGGAGTCAGGTCAGAGTCCTTGAGCGCGGCCGCGGCGGCCTCGGCGGCGAGGGTCATCGTGGTCTCGTCGTCCGCCGCGTAGCGACGCCGCTTGATGCCGGTGCGCTGGGTTATCCACTCATCGCTGGTGTCGAGCAGTTTGGCCCAGTCGTCGTTGGTCACCACTCTCTGCGGTGCGTATCCCCCGAATCCGAGAATATGCGTCACCCCGATCAGACTAGAGACGAGAGCCCGATTCCGCAGTCCAAACCAGCCCCCTAGCCGAGGTCCTAATGGTCAGACACCTTCGCGGTCAACCATTCGACACAACGGCTGGCGACGGCACGGGCACGGATGGAGGCCACCGCGTCGAAACCATGTTGAGCGCCGAGGACCTCCAGATATTCGACGTCGACCCCAGCCCCGTGCAGCACTGCCACGAAGTTCGCCGACTCTGCGGGGAGGACCAGCGAGTCGTGCTCACCATGGACCACCAGGAACGGGGGTGCGTCGGGACGGATCTGATCGATTGGAGACCCCAGCCTGTAGAGATCGGGCGCCTCGGCCGCGGCCGCCTTCATCACAGTGGTGGCGATGAACGGCCAGTCGTACCGGGTGGGATTGCGGATCAGCAAGTCGTAGATCCCGTAGAACGGAACACAGGCGGCGACAGACACGTCGCTGTGCTCGAAGCCGGGCTGTAATCCCGGCCTCCCCGCAGTCAGTGCGGCAAGAGCGGCCAGGTGCGCACCGGATGACCCACCGGAGATGACCACCCGTCCCGGATCGACCCCGATATGACGACCTTCGTCCTTGGCCCAGGAGATGGCACGCTTCACCCCGATGAGGTGCTCGGGGAACGTGGCATCGGGCGACAGCGGGTATCTGATGTCGAGGACCACCCAGCCCCGCTCGGCGAGACGGTGGAACATGGCGCGCGCCTGGCGGCCGGGACGCCCTCGCAGCCAGCTTCCCGGGTGGACGTATAGCAAGGCCGGGGCGCCCACCAATCCTGCTCGGGCATAGCTATCGAGGGTGAGTGAGTCCCAGTAGGTGATCTCCTCGACGCGTTCGACGCCGGCAGGAAGCCGCTCCCACACCTTGAAGAGGGACCACAGAGCGGGCGGATGCCCCGTGTCCCGGGCGGCCCTCACCGCCTGGGACATGAGCACCACCAGCCCCAACTGGGACGCCACGAACAGCCAGATGCCCACCACCCCGATCGGTCGATCGGCTGCACCGAGAGCCAGAAAGCCGGCGGCGATCAGGGTCCTGCCGATGAAATACAGGGGCGCCAGCTCCGAGATGAGCATGGCCGGGAGCCACAGAGGCGGAAACCGATGGTGGGGTGGTACCGGCCGTCTCAGCGCGTTGACCGTCCAGATGCAGGCGGCGGCGAACCAGGTGAAGAAGAGAGCTGAGATCAACGAGACGCCACCTCGGGCGTGTCATCCGCCGGGGTCATCGACGACGAAGTTAGTGGGTGGAGGCCTTGCTTCTAGTGTGATCCGACCCACATGCCCTCCAACCCGCTCGCACGCCGCTCGTTGACCGTCACGGTGGTCCTGGTTGCCTTCGCCGTACTGACCGCTCTCAGCCCGTTCTTCGTCCTGATCGCGGTGATCCTCGATCTGGTGCGTCGCCTCGTGACCGATCGCCCCGCGATGGCGCTGCGCTCCCTGGCTTTTCTCTGGGTCTACCTCCTGGGAGAGGTGTGGGCGTTGGTCGCCCTCGCCCTCACCGCCCCGTTGCCCAACCGAATCCGGACGGAGATCACCTTCCGGCTCCAGGACAGATGGGCCGGATGGAACCTGGTAGCACTGCAGCGTCTGTTCTCGGTCGAGTTCGAAGTGACCGGTGGGGAGAGCGTGTTGCCGGGACCCATCATCGTGCTCTCCCGACATGCCTCCATCGTCGACACCCTGGTACCGGCGGGGTTCGTGGCCCCGACGGGTCTTCGCCTGCGGTATGTACTCAAGAGGGAGCTTCTCGTCGACCCCGCCCTCGACATCGCCGGGAACCGCCTCCCCAACGTCTTCGTCCATCGCGCCTCCCGTGATCTCGCTGAGCGGAAGGCGATCGAGACCCTGGCCGAGGGAATGGGGCCGGGCGAGGGAATCCTCATCTATCCCGAGGGAACGCGGTTCTCCGTGGACAAGCTGGCCCGGGCCCAGCGGCGCGTCCCGGCGGATGGTGACCCGGCCCAGGTGATAGCCGGGCTTCGCCGGGTGCTTCCCCCCAAGCCGGGCGGCACCCTCGCCATCCTCGACGCCACCGACGCCGATGTGGTGGTTCTGGCACACCGGGGACTGGAGGGCCTCGCCACGCTGAAGGAGATCTGGCAGGGAGACCTGATCAGATCCCGGGTCGATGTCGCCCTGTGGCGGATTCCCCGGGAGCAGATCCCGCCATCACGCGCCGAGCGCGTGGCATGGCTCTACCGGCTCTGGGCCGAGGTCGACGAGTGGGTGGTCGCCACGGGCCGAACCGATGCGACACCGACGTGACTTCCCTCGTCTGGCTGGAGCGCGACGTCAGGCTCGACGACAACCCGGCCCTAACCCGATCGTTGATCACGACATCGCCCGGGCCAGGGCCATCCCGGCCTAGGAGACGGCCCGCGGCTCCCGGTAGAGAGCAGCGCCGTAATGGGCTCCGGCACCGAAAGCAGCAAAGCAAACCATGGTTCCTGGAGTCACCCGGCCGGCCGACCGCAATTCGTGGTAGAGGATGGGCAGGGTGCCGGCGGTGGTGTTGCCGTAGGCGCCGATGTTCGACGGCACCTTCTCCGCTCCCATGCCGAACTGCTTGCGGACGCCGTCGAGAATCCGGTCGTTGGCCTGGTGGGCGACGACCAGGTCGACGTCGTCGAGAGCGAGACCCGACTTGTCGAGGACCGACCTCGCCGCCTCGGGCATCAGACGGACAGCACTGCGGAACAACCCGGCTCCATCCATGCGCGGCAGGTGCTGATCCGCCTCGACGTCGGCGACTGACACGTAGGGCCGGGACTTGAAACCGATTCCGGGCACCCAGATCAGCTCGAATGAGTCGCCGTCGGTGTGCAGTGAGGTGGCCAGGATCCCCTCGCCGTCATCTTCGCCGGCATGAACAACCATCGCCCCGGCCCCGTCCCCGAACAGGACGCTCCAGGAGCGATAGGCGGTGTTGCGGGTGTAGGCGTCGTCGCTGACCTCACCACTCTGGCCGAGGACCGCGCGCCAGGACTCCTCGCTCCAGGGCTGGAACCCAGCATGGACTTCGGCTCCGACCACCACCACCGTCTCGGCCCGCCCGCTCGTGATCAAGGCGTCGGCCAGGTCGAGGCCGTACAGAAAGCCGCTGCACTGCTGGCGGAGGTCATAGGCGGCGATGTGGCCCATCCCGGCTCCGGCCTGGACGAGCCCGGCTATGCCGGGAGCCAGATAGTCAGGGGTCATGGTGGCCGTGATCAGTGCACTCACCGAGTCGGGAGCCACGCCGGCGTCATCCAATGCCGCACCGACGGCCTCCACGGCGAGATCGGATGAACCGACCCCGGGATCGACGAAGCGGCGCTCCTTGACTCCGGTTCTCGTCGTGATCCAATCGTCGGTGGTGTCCATGATTCGGGCCAGGTCGTGGTTGCTGACCACGTTCCCGGGTATCGAGATGCCGGTTCCAGCGATGATGGCGCCCATCACCGCTCCACCGCGGGAAGGTCGGGTAGGTCGGACCCGGTGATCTCAACGAGTCGCTCCCATAGACGCTCCCGCTCCTCGGGTGTCTCCCGGGTCCGGTCCAGGAAGTGTTTGGGCACGATCTCGCGGTCGAACCACAGCTCACCGGACGTCTCCCCCGGCTCGGGAGCTGCCGCCAGCCAAATCATCGTATCGGCTCCCTGTTCCGGGCTGCGGAGAAACGGGCGCATCAAAGTGTTGAAGACAGGTAGTGATGACGCCACCCCATCGGTGCCTACCCAACCGGGATGCATCACATGCACACTGACTCCGGCTCCTTCCAGACGTTTCGCCCACATCTCGGTGAGTATGACCTGACCGCGCTTCGCATGTGCGTACGCGGCGGTCCCCTCGTATCTCCGACTCTCCAACTGGAGATCATCAGGTCGGATCCGCTCCGAGTACATCCCTCCGGAGGTCATGTTGACGATCCTGGACGGAGCGGAATCGACGATCCGGGGGAGCAGGAGATTGGTGAGCAGGAAGTGGCCGGCGAGATCGGTGGCAAGCGTCGTCTCCAGCCCTTCCTCGGTGATCTGGCGCTCGGGGAGAAGGACCCCGACATTGTTGATCAAGACGTCGATTCGTGCCTCCTCGTCGAGGAGCCGTCTGGCGAGCTGGCGTATATCGGACATGAGGCTCAGGTCAGCCCGATACCCGACGACTCTCCCGGTGAGCTCAGCCTCCACTCGAGCGAGCTTCTCGGCGCTGCGACCAACGACCAGCGTCCTCGCTCCCAGCGCCGCTAACGCCTCGGCGCCGGCGCGGCCCAAGCCTCCGGTTGCGCCGGTGATCAAGACCGTCTG
Organism: uncultured Acidimicrobiaceae bacterium; assembly: GCA_964558575.1. Classification (GTDB taxonomy): domain Bacteria; phylum Actinomycetota; class Acidimicrobiia; order Spongiisociales; family ZC4RG35; genus JANQRA01. Next base: position 26,019 of record CAZLEQ010000019.1, read on the forward strand.
TCCGGTCAGATCGGTGTCCACCGGCTCGTGGTCCCGGGAGTGCAGCCAGTAGCCGACGTTGGTGAAGGAGGGGACGGAGAGCAGGCTCATCGCTCCAGGGCTAGCACCAACCCGTCGAGCGCCCTCTCGCCGACGCGACGCAGGACAGGAGAAATGAGGGGAACGACGAAGCGAACCCAGTTGGTGAAGGTGAGGTCGGCGGTGTAATCGACGAAGGTGCCGTCGTCTCGTGCCTCGAATCGGATCTCATCGACTGCCTCGATGGTGTCTCCTTTGCCGACGAGGACTACCCGGGAATCCTGGTCCCATTCGGTGATCTCGTAGATCATCGGGATCTCTCTCGAGCCGAAGGCGACCATGAGATCGTATCGCGCACCCACTCCGGGCGGACGGTCACCGATCCGACGTGAAGAAGCCACTCCCGGGTCCCAGTTCTCGGCGTTGGCGAAGTCGGCCGTGAAAGCGAAGACCTCACCCAGTGGTCGGTCGATGTGACGTGTCTCGTGCAATCTCATGTGAATCCTTCGTGACCGTTGGCCCTCGCGGATGACTGGTGCTCTGGCATCCGGCTACGAACCTACCGTGGATACGTATCCTGATCCCATCAGCCCGACCCACGAAGTGCTCAACCAGCCCCCACCGCTCGAGGGGTACAACCTCTACCTGAGCGATCCCGTCCTCGACGGCTGCGTCGCCCGGGAGGGCGGCAAGGACTCGCGGGACACCTTGATCGAGTTCGGGGCCACCGCAGGCTCGGCGGAGTACTACCGCATGGGTTTCGAGGCGAACCGCAACGACCCCAGACTCGTCACCCACGACCGGTTCGGGCATCGGGTCGACATAGTGGAGTTTCACCCCGCCTGGCACGAGTTGATGGAGACCGCGGTGGCCAATGGGCACCACAGCCTGCCCTGGGAGAGCGACTCGTCCGATGGCGCCCATGTCGTGCGGGCGGCACTCACCTACATCTCCGGTCAGATCGAGTCAGGCCACAACTGCCCGATCTCGATGACCTATTCGGTGATCCCCGCTCTTCTCACGACACCAGAGGTCGCTGACGACTGGGTGCCCGGCCTGGTGAGCCGCACCTACGACCCATCGTTCCAGCCCTCGACGGACAAGAGCGGGCTCCTCATGGGCATGGGCATGACCGAGAAGCAGGGCGGGTCGGATGTTCGCGCCAACACCACCAGGGCGGAACCGTTGCACGGTGGCGGACCGGGCGGCGAGTACCTCGTCACCGGACACAAGTGGTTCACATCGGCCCCGATGTGCGACGCCTTCCTGGTCCTGGCCCAGGCCCCAGGGGGGCTGTCGTGTTTCCTCCTCCCCCGGTGGACCCCCGAAAGAGATTTGAACCGGTTCCAAATCCAAAGGCTCAAAGACAAGCTGGGCAACCGATCCAATGCTTCCTCTGAGATCGAGTTCGACGGAGCCCGGGCGGCGATGGTCGGTGAGGAGGGACGTGGGGTGGCCACCATCATCGAGATGGTCAACGGCACCCGGCTCGACTGCGTCATCGGCTCGGTGGCGCTGATGCGACAGGCCGTGTCTCAGGCCGCCTGGCACGTCTCCCATCGGGCAGCCTTCGGGTCGAGCCTCATCGACAAGCCATTGATGCAGAACGTCGTCGCCGACCTCGAGGTGGAGACCGAGGCGGCCACGTTGATGATGACGCGCCTTGCCGGTGCCTTCGACCGTGCCGACGACGATCCGGCCGAGGCGGCGATGAAGCGAATCGCCTTGCCCATCGCCAAGTATTGGGTCACCAAGCGCACCAGCGAGACCGTGAGGGAAGCTTTGGAGTGCCTCGGCGGCAACGGCTACGTGGAGGAGTCGATCTTGCCCCGTCTCTACCGGGAGTCACCGCTCAACGCGATCTGGGAGGGTTCCGGCAATGTCATCGCATTGGACGTGCTCCGGGCGGCTGGCCGGTCTCCGGACAGCCTCGAGATGTTCCTCACCGAGCTCGATCTGGCGTCGGGCCTGGACAAGAGGCTCGACCGGGCGATCCAGGGGGCCAGATCGGTCATCGAGCAGAGCGACGAGCTGGAGTTCGAGGCCAGGAGAGTCGTCGAGCGGCTGGCGATCACCTGGGCGGGCTCACTCCTGGCGCACCATGGCGAGCCTGGAGTGTTCGAAGCCTACGCCGCCTCCCGTCTCGACGGCGACCACGGATCGCTCTTCGGAACACTTCCCGCCGGTACGCCCGTCACCGACCTCCTCGAGCGCGCCATACCGGAGACAACGAGCCGTTAGCTACATCGAGAGTGATCTGACCCGGTCGCTGATCTCGGCAGCGGCCGCCAGCAACTTGGGCTTGAACACCTCGTGCATGGCTTCGACGTCCACACGGGAGGCGTGACAGCTGACGTTCATCGCGGCGATGACCTCGCCTCTGCGGTTCCGGATCGGGGCCGCGATCGAACGCACACCCTCCTCGAGTTCCTGGTCCACCAATGCGAAGCCGTCTTCACGACACTGATGGATGAGGGCGCGAAACCGATCCACGTCGATGATGGTGTATGGCGTCAACTCCTCGAACTCGGTTCGCTCGATGAACTCTTCGAGTTCCTCATCAGCCAGCCCAGCGAGGAGGACACGACCCATGGACGTCGGATACGCCGGAAGCCGGGATCCCAATGCGAGGGCGATGGTCATGATCCTCTTCGTCGGGACTCGGGCTACGTAGACGATCTCGGCTCCGTCGAGCACGGACATCGAGGACGACTCCCGGACCTGGTCGACCAGTCGCTCCATGGACGGTTGGGCGACGTCGACGACTCGCAACGACGAGAGGAATGAATACCCCAACTCGAGGACCTTGGGTGTGAGAGCGAACGAGCGCCCTCGCTGATCGACGTATCCGAGCTCAGCGAGGGTCAGCAACACCCGTCGCGCGGTGGCTCGGGTGAGTCCGGTGTGCTCCGCCACCTCGCTGAGCGTCTGGCCGGGGTGCTCACCGGAGAACGAGTTGATCACCGACAGACCACGCTCGAGAGATTGGATGAAATCCGCGGAGTGCTCCCTGGCCATCACACGGCCTCCCCTGAGTGGGCTGCCGCGGTCCGCTCCTTCAGATCGCGGAGAATGCGCAGCTCGTCGGGGGTGGGAGGGTCGGTCACTTCGAGAGCTTCATCCACCCGCAATGGCCAACCGGTCTTCTCGACGATCTCCTCGATGTCGACTCCCGGATGGATCGCGACCAGCTCCAGCTCGTGGCTCGTCGGTTGGGGCTGCAACACTCCGAGATCGGTGATCACCACCGTTGGCCCTGCGCCGCGGTGGCCTTCCCTCCCCTCACCGGTCCGGCCGAATCCGACCGACGACACGAAGTCGACGGTCTCGACGAAGGTGCGCTCAGAGTGCCGCAGCATCACGATCACCTCACCTGCCGACGAAGCGATCTCCGGGGCGCCTCCGGCTCCGGGGAGACGGACTTTGGGATCATGGTAAGGGCCGATGACCGTGCTGTTGAGGTTGGCGAAGCGATCGATCTGGGCGGCGGAGAGGAAACCGACGTCGACCCGTCCCGCCTGCAGCCAGAAGGCGAAGATTTCCGGGACACTCACCACCAGGTCGGCCTGCTCGGCCAGCTCCCCATCGCCGATGGAGAGAGGCAGGACCTCGGGTCGGGTGCCGATGGTGCCCGATTCGTAGATGAGCACCACCTCGGGGGCGTGGGAGAGACGGGCCAGGTTGGCCGCCTCGCTGGGGAGGCCGATGCCGACGAAGCACACCTGCCCATCGCGGAGCTGGCGGGCGGCCACGATCGACATGATCTCGTCGGAGGTGTAATCGGTTTCGGTCATCGTTTCAGCAGAGAGGTCACCGACCCGTCGTCCACCGCGGCCAGATATGCGGAGAAGTCGTCCGGCCCGACGACATACCTCTCGATCCACCAGGAGAAGACCTCGCGGTCTCTCGAGATGGCGTCCCACTGGGTGTAGAAGGCATTGTCGCGTTCGGTGTACCCCATCGAGTAGGAGGGGTGGGATCCGCGCGGGACTTCGGCGATGGCGTCGATCGTCCAGGAGGGAAGAACCACCCCGTTGGGGCCCCGGAATTGGATGTCGTCGACCACTTCCTCGACGGTGACCACCACCTTGCGCGCCGCGAGTGCGACCTCACGTTGCACTCCCGTGATCCCCCACAAGCCCACGTTGCCACGTCGGTCCGCCTGCTGGGCGTGTATCACCGCCACGTCGGGGTTGATGGCAGGCACCGCCGCCACCTCCTGGCCGTCGAAAGGAGAGGTGAGGGTGGCGACATTGGTGTGATCTCTCAGGTCGGTGCCGATATAGCCATGGAGGATGCCGAAAGGCAGCCCCGAGGCACCGGCGGTGTAGCGGGCCGCCATGCCGGCATGGGTGTGCTCTTCGATCTCGAGGGGACGCGGGTACCCGTGCTCGACCGCGTCGCGCAGTCGATGGAGTGATCCAACACCGGGGTTACCGCCCCAGGAGAAGACCAGCCTGGCAGCACATCCCGCCCCGATCAGCTGGTCGTAGATCACATCGGGGGTCATCCGGATCAGGGTGAGATCCTGTTTGGCCTGTCGGATCACTTCATGGCCGGCAGCCACGGGGATGAGATGGGTGAATCCCTCCATCGCTACGACAGACCCATGCTCGACTAGTTCGGCGATCGCCGTGTGTAGCGAGGTGATCTCGGCCAATTCAGCAGTTCCTCCCGTTCGCACTACGAACACTTGTGCGAGAACCGTACGAATTGGCTATACACGTGTCAAGCGTGAGATGACGGCCCGATAGCCTCAGCCCGCAAGGATAGACCACACATGAGCGAGACCGTTGACAAGACCCAGGTGGCGATCGTCGGCGGGGGACCCGCCGGGTCGCTTCTCGCCTATCTCCTCCATCTCCAAGGTATCGAGACGGTCGTCCTCGAGCTACGCAGCCGTGCGTACGTCCTGGGACGGATTCGCGCCGGAGTCATCGAGTACGGCAGCGGCGAGGTCCTCAGGCAGGCAGGGCTCGGTGACCGCATGGACCGGGAGGGTTTCTTCCACGACGGGGTCAACCTCGCCTTCGCCGACACCCTGCTCAACGTGAACTTCAAGGAGCTCACCGGCAAGCACGTGATCATCTACGGTCAGACCCAGTTGCAGAAGGACCTCTACGACGCCATCGACGCGGCCGGCATAACCCTGATCGACGAAGCGGAGAACGTCGAACTCCATGGGATCGAGACCGACTCACCTACCGTCACCTTCACCCGCCACGGAGAGGAGCATGAGATCTCCTGTGACTACATCGCCGGCTGCGACGGCGCCCACAGCACTACCCGGGAGTTCATCCCGGCCTCGATCCGGGAGAATTTCGAGCGTCTCTACCCGTTCGTCTGGGTCGGCATCCTCTCCGAGACCCCGCCGGTGAACGACGAGCTGATCTACGCCAACCATCCCGACGGGTTCGCCCTGTGCTCGATGCGGAACGAGAACCTGAGCCGCTACTACGTTCAGGGAGCGGCGGACGACACCCCCGATGACTGGCCCGATGATCTCTTCTGGGAGACGCTCAAGACGCGGCTCCCCGACGAGGCCTCCGACCGGCTGGTCACCGGCCCGTCGATCGAGAAGTCGGTCACGCCGCTTCGCAGCTGGGTGTCGGAGCCACTGCGTCACGGTCGTCTCTTCCTCGCCGGTGACGCCGCCCACATCGTCCCCCCCACAGGTGCCAAAGGCCTCAACCTGGCGATATCCGACGTGGTCTACCTGGCCGAGGCTCTGGTCGGCCTCTATTGGAAAGGGTCCGAGAAAGGGCTCGACGAGTACTCCGACCGAGCCCTGGCGCGGGCGTGGAAGGCGGTTCGTTTCTCATGGTGGATGACCTCGACGATGCATCGCTTTCCTGGCATGTCCAACGACTTCGATCGCCGACTACAACGAACCGAGCTCGAGTACCTGTTCTCGTCGGAGAACGCTCGACGGGCCATGGCCGAGAACTACGTTGGGCTCCCCTTATGAGCGCGGATAGACACGAACGGGGCATGGAGGTGCGTCGCGAGGTACTGGGAGACGAGCACGTCGACAGCGCCGTGGCGGCGACCACGGCTATCGACGGTGACTTCCAACGATGGATCACCGAGAACGTCTGGGGTGACCTCTGGGCCCGCCCGGGGTTGGAGAGACGACACAGGAGCCTGATCACCATCGCCATTCTCGCCGCCTCCGGCCACGAGGAGCTCGCCCTGCATCTACGGGCGGCCAAGAACACCGGGGCGACCACAGAGGAGATCGCCGAGGTGCTGCTCCACGTCGCGGTCTACGCCGGAGTCCCGGCGGCAAATCACGCCTTCCAGATGATGAAGTCCATCTACGAGGAGGAGCCAGAGTGACCGAGCCCGTCATCCGCCACTACGGGCCGAAGGCCTATTCGGACCATCCGCCGTTCAGCTACCCGGACTACAAGTCGACCGTCTTACGCGGCCCGAAACAGGATCTGCTCACCATCGTGCAGACATTGTCCGAGACCACCGGGCCCGGGCCGATCTGGACGGAGGTCTCCGAGGAGGACGCCGACCTGACCACCAACGCCGGCACCGGCGAACCGGCGATCGGTGAGCGCATCATCGTCACCGGACGGGTCCTCGACGAGGACGGCAACGGGATACCGGGTGTCCTGATGGAGATCTGGCAGGCCAACGCCTGCGGACGTTACGTCCACTGGCGAGAGACCGCCTTCCCGGCTCCTCTCGACCTCAACTTCATCGGAGTGGGCCAATGTGTGACCGGAGAGGGCGGTCGGTACCGGTTCCTAACCGTCAAGCCCGGGCCCTATCCCTGGGGCAACCATCCGAATGCGTGGCGACCGGCCCACATCCACTTCTCCCTCATGGGTCCGTCACTGGGGAGCCGCCTGGTGACCCAGATGTACTTCGAGAGCGATCCCCTCTTCCCCTTCGACCCCATCTTCAACTCGGCTCCCGAGCACACCCGCCACCGGATGATCGCCCACTACGACCACGATGTGACCGAGGAGAACTGGGCGCTGGGCTGGCGATGGGATGTCGTTCTCCGGGGCAAGACCGCCACTCCGTTCGGAGATGACGACACATGAGCGAGATCGGCGAGACCCCGTCACAGACCGTGGGGCCATACTTCAGCATGCGTCTCTCCGCCGAGGGTGAGAACCTCCTCACCACAAGAGACGATCGGATCGTCATCTCGGGCAAGGTCATCGACGGCGCCGGCAATCACATCGAGGATGCCCTGCTCGAGATGTGGCAGGCAGCACCGTCGGGGAGATACAGCCACCCCGATGACACCCGTGATCTCGAGCTGGAACCCGGCTTCACCGGTTTCGGCCGGGCCGCCAGCGACTTCGAGACCGGCGAGTATCGATTCGAGACGCTGAAGCCGGGGCGGGTCCCCGACAGCGAAGGGGAGTTCCAGGCTCCGCATATCTCTCTCATCGTCCAGGGACGAGGCATGCTCAACCCCACCTTCACCCGGATCTACTTCTCCGACGAAGAAGATGCCAACGCCGACGACCTCGTCCTCCGCAGCGTCCCCACGGAACGACGTCACACCCTCATCGCCGAGCTCCAGGAGGGCACCGACCCAGCGGTGTACCGGTTCGACATCAAGATGCAGGGGGAGGGGGAGACGGTCTTCTTCGACTTCTGATGACTGACCGGCCCTCCTTCGACCCCGGCTTCTCCACCGAGGCCCTCACCGCCCTCTACTCGGCGCGGTCCCGGGTCGATGCTCTGCTCAGATTCGAGGAAGCTCTGGCTCTGGCCCTCGCCGACGCCGGTGTGGCCCCTCGAGAAGAGGCCGAAGCGACCGCGGCGTCGTGTCGCGCCGGCGTCGAAGATTCGCAGAAGATCCTCGACTCGACCTGGGAGACCGGCACACCGATCATCGCCTTGCGCGCCGCGGTGGGAGCCGGTCAATGGTTCCACCATGGAGCCACCACCCAGGACGCGGTCGACACCGCCCAGATGATCCAGGCCGAAGCGGCGCTGGAGATCCTCGAAGGCCATCTGTCAGCGATGGCCAGTCGGTTACGTGACCTGACCCGGGAACATCGCCACCAACCTCAGATGGGCCGCACCTTCCTCCAGGACGCCCGCCCGACCACCTTCGGATTTCGCACCGCCACCTGGCTCGATGCCGTACTCGACCACATCGTCGAGCTGAGGCGCCAGCAGAACCGACTACCCGTGCAGCTGGGTGGTCCGGTGGGAACGGGAGAGGTCTACGGCGAGCAAGGTCGAGCGGTGATCGATTCGCTCGCCCAACGGTTGGGACTGAGAGCGCCAGAGGTCTCCTGGCACACCAACAGGTCTGGTCTGCTCGCCCTGGCTCAGGCGTCGGAGAGGATGGCACGCACCATGGCCAAGATCGGTACCGATGTCGCCCTTCTCGCCTCGAGCCCCATCGCCGAGGTGGCGGTGCGGTCGGGTGGTTCCTCGAGCATGCCGGAGAAAAAGAACCCTATCGACTCGGTGAGGGCCGTGGCCGCGGCATCGGCCTGCACCGGTGCGGTCAACATGCTGACCACGGCGCCGCCACATGAGCTGGATCGCGCCGTGGGCGGATGGCATGTGGAGTGGGTGGCCCTCCCCCTGGTCTTCCAGACCGCAGGTGCCGCCGCGGAGGCGATGGAGCAGTGTCTCGACTCACTGGAGGTCGATGCCGAGGCGATGAGCTCACACGTCGACACCGATGGAGTCGAGATCGCCTCGTCCCCGATCGACAGAGTCCTCGCCGCCTGTGATGAGACGCTGGCCCAACGGACTCAGAGCCCGAGGTAGGCCCGGCCCAGTAGCTCGCTGGACTCCAACTCCAGCCTGTCGCCCTCGAGCACCACGCGACCGTTGGCGAGCACATAGCCGCGGTCGGCGATCTCCAGGCTCTTGTGCACGTTCTGTTCGATGAGCAGCACCGTGATCCCCTCGTCGCGCAGCTGGCTCATGACGTGGAAGGACTGTTCGATGAGCACCGGTGACATCCCGACCGACGGCTCATCGAAGATACACAGCGTGGGAAGCGCCATCAGCGCCCGGCCCATGACCAGCATCTGCCTCTCGCCGCCACTGAGGGTGCGGGCGAGGGCGCGCTCGCGCTCCTCGAGTCGCGGAAAGAGATGCAGGACTCGCTCGAGAGTCTTGTCACGGCGCTCCCATGCCCTCCGGTGGTATGCGCCCATCTCCAGGTTCTCCCGCACACTCATGTCCCGGAATATCCCTCCACCTTCCGGTCCGTAGGCCATTCCAAGCTCGCTGATCCGGTGCGGGTCGCGACCCTCGATGCGTTGCCCGGTGAACTTGATCATCCCCGAGGACGGCTCGATCAGGCCGACGATCGTTCTGACCAAGGTGGTCTTGCCTGCACCATTCGCTCCGAGCACAGTGACGATCTCCCCTTCGTCGACCCGAAGCGACACGTCCCACAATGCCTTCACCGCTCCATATCCCGCGTTGACGTTGTGGAGACGGAGCATCAGGACTCCTCTCCGAGATAGACCGACCTGACCTTCGAATCGGCGGCGATCTCCCCTGGTGTGCCCTCTGCGATCGTCTCACCGAAATGGAAGACGATGATGCGGTCGCAGACACCCATGATCGCCTCCATCACGTGCTCGATCATGAAAATCGTCAACCCCTCATCACGCAGCCGAGTGATCTGCTCCATGGCCTTCTCGAGCTCCTTGGGAGTCAACCCTGCCATCGACTCGTCGAGAAGGAGCATCTCGGCATTGGTGGCCAGGGCGCGCGCGATCTCCAGGTAGCGGCGGCTCGCCAACGAGAGCTCACGGACCGGTTTGTTGCGATCAGAGAGGATCCCCATCCTCGCCATCATCTGGTTGACCTCTCGTTCCGCCTCGTCGTAGCGGAAGCGTCGCTCGGGGTTCCCGTAGATGAGCGCTAGCCGGATATTCTCGAACGCGCTCATCCCGTTGAACAGCTTGGAGGTCTGAAACGTCCGAGCCAGGCCGCGGCGGCTGATCTGGTCGGGTCGAAGTCGAGTGATATCGTCGCGCTTGAACGTGATGGTTCCCCGCTGCACTTCGAGGGCTCCCGAGATCAGATTGAACATGGTCGTCTTGCCGGCGCCGTTGGGCCCGATCAACCCCACGATCTCTCCCTGATCGACCTCGAAGTCGGCTCCGTTCACGGCTCTCAGCCCGCCGAAACGGTGGGAAACACCTCGCACCTCGAGCATGCTCATCGTCTCTTCGCCTGTCTCTCCCGTCGGAACCGAGTGATCCACATTCTCAGCTTTATCCAGCGGATCTTGAGCCTGAAGTATCCCTTCTGAGCGAACTCGACCAGACCTCCGGGAAGCCAGACGACCACGACGACTAGCGTGAGGCCGAAGATAAGCAGGTAGACGTACGGGTATTCGGTGATGAGCCACTCCTGAAGCGCGACCAGGATCACGGCACCGAGCAACGGCCCGTACAACTTCGAGATGCCTCCCAGGATCGCCATCACCACCGGTAGGAACGATATGAGCGGGTTGAAGGCGACATTGGGGTCGATGTATCGAAACCTGGTGGCCATCACCGCACCTGTCATGCCCATCAACACGCTGCTCAGCGCGAAGGTGAGCACCTTGACACGAGTCACGTTGATGCCGATGTGCTCGGCTGCCTCCTGGTTCTGGCCGATTCCTTGCAGAGCCAGACCGGGGCTGGAGTGCCTCAGGAGAAAGCCGGCGATCAAGGTGATGGAGAAGAGGATCAACAGCAGCAGGTAGACCGTCTCGTTGGTGGCGCCGGCCACATGTCGGCCGACGGTCCCGCTGATCCTGGTCTCGACCCATTGGACCGAACTCCGAATCAGGGCGGCGACACCGAAGGTGAAGAGGATGAAGTAGACCCCCTTCAGCTTGAGGGTGAGCAGCCCGATGGCGAGGGCGATCAGGAAGGCAGCAAGCCCACCTATCAGGACGATCACCTCGATGGGGAGATGGCCTCTGAGAATGGCCGACAGGTAGACCCCGACTCCAAAGAGCCCGGCCGTTGCCAGCGAGATGTAGCCGGAGGGACCGGAGAACATCGTCCAGCTCAGGGTCAGGATGGCGTACATCAGAACGGTGATGAGGCTGATGGCGAGCGAGGCGGGCAGGATCATCGGGGCGATGGCGAGTGCGACGATCGTGAGAGGGATCGCGACCAGTGCGGGCTTCTCCTCGCTGAGGATCGTGCTAATCAGCATGGATCTGTCTTCCCAGGAGCCCGGAAGGCTTGACCAGCAGAACCAGGATGAAGATGAGATAGAAGGCCACCAGCGACAGGCTGGGGTCGATGAAGTTGACGAGGGATATCACCAAGCCGAGGAGAAACCCTCCGATCAGGCTGCCGGTGATGCTTCCGAGGCCACCGACGACCACGACGACTATCGCCACGACGGTCAGTTCGATGCCCCGACCGGCCTGTATCTCGAACATCATGCTGTAGAGGACTCCGGCGAGCCCGGCAAGCCCCGCACCGAGACCGAAGCAGATGGCCAGCACTCGCTTGCGATTGACGCCCAGCGCCTCGGCCATGTCCGGCCGTTCGGCAGCGGCACGGATCGCCTTGCCGATTCGGGTGTGGCGGATGAACAGGTAGAAGGCGAGGCTCACCGTGACCGCCACGAGGAGGGTGATCAGGCGGTTGAGCCCATACCGCCTGCCGAGGATCTCGACGGGAGTGTTCAACACGCTATAACCACGCAAACCTGCTCCCCAGAACACGAGCATCAGGTTCTGGATGACGAAGAGCAATCCAAATGAGACCAGCAGAGACCTTCCCTCGAAGTGGTCATCGTCGAAGGAGGTCCGGCGCAGATCGTTGAACAGGGTCCTGTCGAGGGCGAATCCGATCATGAACAGAACCGGCGCGACGAATGTGATCGCCACCAGGGGATGGATGCCGGTGATGGTGTAGAGGCTGTAGGTGGCGAGCGCGGCGAGGATGATGAACTCACCGTGGGACACGTTCAGGACACGGCCTACTCCGTATTGGAGACTGAGGCCCGCGGCGATCAGGGCGTACAGCCCTCCGAGGATGAGGCCGGTGATGACGACATCGATCGCGGTCTCGATCATTTCAGGTAATCACTCTGGGGCGCACAGAGAGGGTCGTGCCGGACCCGGGCCCGGCACGACCCTCTCTGATCCGCAACTCGAGTTCCTGGTCTCAGTGGTCGCGGAAGCCTATCCCTCGGGCCACGGAGGTTTGGGATAGATGGGGTCTGCGGTGCGTTGGTCGGTGTAGCCGACGATCTCGAACTCGCCGCCCTGCCACTGCCCGATCTGACCGGGGTAGGTCGGGTTCACCTGATTCTCAAAGTTGAAGGTCCCGAGAATCGTGTCGAACTCCGTCGTGTCCAGAGCCTCCTTGACCGCGACCGGATCGAGTGTGCCCGCCGCCTCGATGGCCTGCTGCAGGATCTGTCCCGAGGCATAGCAAGCTGCTGAAGCCCACCTGTCGGGCTCGACACCGTGCATCTCGACATGGCGGTCGAAATAGCCCTGGGCGTCGTCAGCGTCGACGGTCGGGTTCCAGGCGCCGGTGCCGATTACTCCCTCGGCGGCCGGGCCAAACGCATCCCGATATGGCGGGAAGGCGACACCGACTGCCGCCATGAAGAGATTGGGATTGAACCCTATCTCCATCGCCTGGCCGGTCATCAGGAACGTCTCACCCGGGTAGGAGAAGGCGAGGAACGCATCTGGTCCCGCGGCCTGGACCGCCCGAAGTGTCTGGGAGAGGTCCTCTGGATTGGGCGGATAGGTCTCTTTGATGACCACCTCGATGCCTGCCGCTTCCAGCGCCGGCTCCACTACCTCGTTGAACTCGAGACCGAACTGATCCGTGTGGTGGATGATTCCAGCCGTTTGCACCCCGAGCTCCTGCAGCAACTCGACCAGTGCCGCACCCTGATCCGACGCCTGGTTCAGCACGGTGTAGAAGTAGGGGAAGTTCTCGGAGTTCTCAACCAGGTCGCGATGACCTACGGTGCACCCGAGAACCGGAGTCTGGGCATCACTGATGTCCTGTGCTATTGCGAAGTTCGCCGCTGTGCCCCATGGTGGGAGGATGAAATGGATGTCCTCGTTGGCGATCATCTGCTGCACCTGTTGCACCGCAGTACCGATGTCGCTGGTGTCGTCCACCCTCTCGATGCGAACCGGGATCTGGCGGTCGTACTCGGCGACATAGATGCCACCAGCCGCATTCACGTCCGCGGCCCACAGGTCGTAGGACGGGATCTGAGACAGACTGGCACCGGCGTTGTTGGGCCCGCTGAGGGCGATCGGATTCCCGAACACGATCTCGTCCGGGCCCTCCATCTGCTCAGCCTCGGTGGTGTCGGGGCTCTCTGCCTCGGTCGTGTCCGGGCTCTCGGCCTGGGTCGTCTCGGTCGCAGGCTCTGTGGTGTCGGATGTGTCCGCCTCCACGCACGCGGACATCACGAGCGCGAGCACCACCGTCATGACCGAGATCACACGTAGCTTGACTCTCATGGCTACTGGTCTCCTCCTCGCTTCGGATGGCAGCACGGGTGCGCCGATCGACCGAACCAGAATCGACCGATGTACGCATAGCGCCCATCCGTACGATCAGCGTACACTATGGTTGTCGAACGCGTCGGATGGACGTGCAGACGGCTTCACCCGCCGGGGGTGGCGGCTCAGCACTAGCCGGGGAGCAGAACCGACTCGGAACTGAGGAGGACCGCGATAATGATCGCCAAGAAGACAAAGATGTTCATCGGGGGTAAGTGGGTCGACTCCACCTCGGGCGAGAGCTTCGACGATCTCAACCCGTTCACCGGCGAGGTCTACGCCAGAGTTCCGGCGGGGACCAGAGAGGATGCCCGACAGGCCATCGATGCCGCGAAGGCGGCCTTTCCGGACTGGGCGGAGTCGCCGCCGGGCATGCGGCGCGAGATATTCCTGAAGGCGGCCGACATCATGGAGCGGCGTCAGGACGAGCTCGTCAAGGCGATGATGGAAGAGGTCGGAGGCACCATCGGGATCTCCATGTTCCAGATGGGCTTCGTCCCGGGCCTCTACCGGATGGCCGCTGGGGCGGGATATGACGTCAAGGGTGAGATCATCCCAGCGGACCATGCAAACTCGTTCTTCATGGCGATACGCCAGCCTGCCGGAGTTGTGGCGTGCTTCGCACCGTTCAACGTCCCTTACATCCTCGGGAGCAGGTCCTTCACCTTCCCCATGGCCTATGGGAACACAATTGTGCTCAAGCCGTCAGAGGAAGCACCGCTCACCGGTGGTCTTCTGCTCGCAGAGATCTTTGAGGAGGCCGGCCTCCCGCCCGGTGTGCTCAACGTGATCACGAGCACCCGCGAAGAGGCGTCCGACGTCGGGGACGAGATGATCGCCAACCCGGCGGTGAGAAGGATCTCGTTCACCGGCTCGACCGACGTGGGGAGAATCATCGCCGAGAAGGCAGGACGTCACTTGAAGCGAGCGGTTCTGGAGTTGGGGGGCAAAGACCCCCTGATAGTGCTTGCTGACGCCGATCTCGACTACGCAATCGATGCTGCGGTCTGGGGTGCTTTCCTCCACCAGGGAGAGATCTGCATGTCGACGGAGCGGATCATCGTGGAGAAGAGCATCGCCAAGCAGTTCACCGAGAAACTGAAGAAGCGGGCACAAGAGCTCCCGGTAGGAGATCCGACCAACCTGGCGATAGCCATTGGCCCATTGATCAACCAAGCAGCGGTCGACAAGGTGCACTCTCACGTTCAGGAGGCCGTAGCCGGAGGTGCGAACCTGGTCACCGGCGGTCAGTACGACAATCTCGTGTACCACCCGACGGTTGTCACCGACGTCGATCCCGACATGAGATTGTTCCGCGAGCAGACGTTCGGCCCGGTGGCCCCGATCGTTGTGGTCAAGGACAGGGACGAGGCCCTGGCCGTAGCCAACGACTCGGAGTACGGTCTCTCCGCGGGAATCATCACCAACGACTTCAACCGGGCTCTCGACATGGCCCTGAAGCTGGAGACCGGGATGGTCCACATCAACGACCAGACCGTCAATGACGAGCCCCAGGCGCCGTTCGGAGGAGTCAAAGGCAGCGGCTACGGCCGCTTCGGGGGTGACGCGGCTCTCGACGAGTTCACCGAACTGAGGTGGATCAACATCCAGCGAGTTCCCCGCACCTTCCCCTAGGGAACATCGTGAGCAGCTGAATCCTGAGGGCTGGTCCGTTTGACGCGGTCTCCGGTCGGGTATCGACCCGTCATGGGTGACATCTGGTCGATCCTCCTGGTAGTTCTGGGGCTCCTTGCCCTCTATGCCGGGATCAAGCTGGCCACGGGGAACAAGCCGTGGTCCGACGACGCCATCGAGCCCACCTCGCCACCCGCCGGTCCCGATGCCGAAGGCATGGGCGTGGTGGGGCCGGGAGAAATCTCCCCAGGTGTGCCCGAAGACCACTCAGACGATTGAGGATTCAGGAGGAACAAAATGCCCAAAACGCTGTTGATCGGCATCGGCGCCGCCGCCGGTGCGATGCTCGCATATCTCTTCGACCCGGACCGGGGACGGTCCCGCAGGGCCCGACTCGCCGATCAGGCCGCGGCGCGTGGTCGGGACCTCACCGAGTCGGTGCGGAAGCAGGCCGAGTACCAGAAGGGTGTCGCCAAGGGAATCATTCACGAGGCCTCGGATGCGTTGAGGACCAAAGAGGAATACGACGACGAGACGTTGCTGCAGAAGGTCCGCAGCGAGGCTCTTGGATATTGGGATGGGTCCGACTCCATCGAGATCGACATCACCGACGGGATGGTGCGGATCACCGGCTCGGTCGAAAGCGAAGACTCCCGGGAGCGTCTGATCGAGCTGATCCGTGACGTCGACGGAGTCAGCCTGGTCGATGACCGGCTGCGGGTGGAGGCCTGACCCGAGCCGTCACCTCCCCACGCTGGGGCTGCGCCGCTCCAAGAGCACGGTGTCACGCCATCGCCCACGATGGGAGCCGATCCTCTCTCGCCTCCCGACGAGGCGGAATCCATTTCGAACGTGGAGGGCGATACTGGCTTCGTTCTCGGGGAAGGTGACCGCCTGCAGTGTCCAGATCCCCGTTCTCTCCGAGCACTCGACCAGAGCGGCGAGCAGCTCCGACCCGACCCGCCTACCTCGGGCGGCAGGACCGACGTAGACGCTGACCTCAGCCACTCCCCGATAGACGCTCCGGGGCGATACCGGGCTCAGCGCAGCCCAGGCGACGATCTCTCCTTCTACCTCGGAGACGAGACGGCACTCTTGGTGGTGTCCGGAGTCCCAGGCTTCCCAGTCGGGCACCGTCGTCTCGAAGGTGGAATGGCCGCTGTCGATGCCTTCGGAGTAGATGCGGGCGACGGCCGGCCAGTCCGCGCGGTCCATCTCCCGGATCATCTCCGTTCTAAGTCCAGACGGTGAGGATCGAAGCCACGATGGCGAAGGCGATGATGGCGTTGACCCCGTTGATGAGGAAGTATGAGCCACCCTTGCGCTCGTATACCTGGTTGACCAGAGACCCCACCATCCCGAACCCGATCCCAAGCACCACCCCCAGGGCGATGCCGTCGCCGACACTCATCGCCCCGGTCGCCGCCACCAGCAATCCGATCACGATCGTCGTGACGAAGTAGCCGATCAGGGTGGGGATGAACAGGAGCGCCAGGGGCGGGCCGTCCCCTGTCGTGTCTACCCCGGCCGCCTTGGCCCAGGCCTGGCTGAGAGGTGGGATCGAGTACCAGATCGCAGAGAACCCGAACCAGACGAGCGTGGCCACCACGACGGCCACCCAGTTCAAGGCACCGAACAGTTCGAGAATCATGGTCGTCCTTTCTGGGGTACGCGGCGAACAGTAGAGAGGAAGGCTCACAGGTTGTCGGTGCTTCGGCCCCCGTATCGCCGCATCCACACGCGACGTAGACTCGTGTCATGGAGACGAGATCCCTGGGCACCTCCGAGCTGAACGTGAGTGTGTTCGGGATCGGGACCATGACGTTCGGAGCCGAGTCGGACGAGGCGACATCCCATGCCATCCTCGACCGCTATTTCGCGGCCGGTGGCAGGACCATCGACACCGCCGACGTCTACAGCCGGGGCATCTCCGAGGAAGTCATCGGACGCTGGCTGGAGAGGACAGGCACCCGTGACGAGATCGTGATCGCCACCAAGGCGCGTTTTCCCATGGGGGACGGGCCGGACATGCGCGGGGCCGGTTCGGACTACCTGGAGATCGCGGTCGAGGCCAGCCTGAAGCGGCTCGGCATCGACGTCATCGACTTGTACCAGATGCACGCCTGGGACCCCGATGTGCCGATCGAGGATACCCTCGGTGCCCTGAACTCGTTCGTGGAGGCGGGGAAGGTCCGCTTCATCGGCCTCTCCAACTACACCGGCTGGCAGGTGGAGCGCACCGTGCAGGTGGCGAGTCATAACGACTGGGCGTCGCCGGTGTCCCTCCAGCCGCAGTACAACCTCCTCGCCCGGGACATCGAGTTGGAGATCCTCCCGGCGAGTATCGAGAACGGGCTCGGCCTGCTCCCCTGGTCGCCTCTTGGTGGCGGGTGGCTGACCGGCAAGTACTCACGGGAGAGCCGTCCCATAGGCGAGACGCGGCTCGGCGAAGATCCCAACCGTGGAGTAGAGGCGTATGACCGACGCAACACCGACCGGACCTGGAACATTCTCGCCGCGGTGGAGCGGACCGCCGAAGGGCGCGGGGTGACCATGAGCCAGGTCGCTCTCAACTGGCTGCGCAATCGGCCGTCGGTGTCCTCGGTGCTCATCGGAGCGCGGACCGTCGATCAGCTCGAAGACAACCTGGGTGCCCTGGAATGGAACCTGGAGGAGAAGGAGATGGAGGCGCTGACCCGGGTGAGCGCCCCGGGGATCCCCGACTACCTGCACGGATTCCTCCGCGATGAGGCCGGGGTCGATACTTGGCAACGTCTGGGGACCGAGGCACGCGGCTGAGAGATCGACTCGGTCCATCTCGGCCAGGAACACGGGTCGGCTGTCTCTGGGAGCCCCCTTGGTGCCCCGCCTCATGTGCTGGGACAGTGAGCTCATCGGTTAGCCGCCAGAATCCTCGGGTCGGCGAGTTTGGACCCGCCCATGTACACGGTCTTGCCCTCCGCCCCGATCTCCCCCCGGCAGCGTTCCCTCAGGGTCTGCTTGTCCACAGACTTGTTGCTACTTGCCCGCCAGCTTCGCGATGTCGTCCATCTCGTCTTCGTCCGGGGCATCCACGTCGAGAAAGGCGTCGACGCATTCGACAGCGACGTCCGGCGCAGTTCGCTTGAGGCTCATCGTGAGGACGTTGGCGTCGTTCCAGCGTCGGGCGTTCTCGGCGATCCACGGTTCGGACGCCTGGGCGGCCCTCACCCCCCGGACCTTGTTGGCGGCGATGGCGGTGCCGGTGCCGGTCCAGCACATGAGAACTCCGTAGTCGGCCTCCCCGTCGGCGACAGCCCGGGCCACTGCCTCGGACATCTCGGGCCAGGAGGCATCCAAGCCCAGCTCTATCAGCTCACCACGGTCACTCAGTCTCGTCCGGACCGCCTCGACACACTCGTTCGAATCGTCCGCGGCAAAGGCAACACGCATCAGAGCGAGTGTATTGGGCCACGGCAACATCACCGATGCCGGCGTCGACCGTGGCGTCGTCAGGCGACGCCGAAGAGCTCCCACACCCTGGTCACCACCACCGCGAGCAGCACGATCCCCACGATGTCGAGCATTGCCCCACGGCGCAGGATCTGGCCGGCGGTGTACATCCGGGTGGAGTAGGCGATCATCGTCGGCGGGGTCCCGATGACCAGGGCAAAGTCGACCGACGAAGCGATGGCCACGACCACGACCATGACCGTGGGGCTCACCCCCACCACCGCCGCCAGAGGTATCGCCATCGGTATCAGGATGGCGGCAGAGGCGGTGTTCGAGGCCACAGTGGTGAGGAGGAGGGCGAGACCAGCGACCAGGAAGAGTGCGGCCAATTCGGGCAATCCGGCCAGACCGGAGAGCCGGGTGGCCACGAAGTCGGACACCCCCGAGTCGACCAGGGCGAGACCCAGGGTGAGACCGCCCCCGAAGGTGAGCAGCGCCGGCCAGGAGATCCTCCCCAGATCCTCGGGCTCGAGACGACGGAGAGCAAACAGAGCCACCGCCCCCGAGAGGGCAACCAGACCGGGGTGGACACCGTGCCAGGTCTCGGTGAGCCAGCCCATCGCCACCAGGGCGAAGACCGCGAGTACCACCACTTGGTCCCCTCGCGGCCGGCCCAGCTCGCTCCTCTCGACCGCCGCCACCCGTCGGACTTCCTCGAGATGCGCGGCGTCGATGTGAACCTCGCTCCGCCACCAGAGGTAGACACCCATCACCGGGAGGAAGAGCACGACCATGGGCAGACCGAACCAGAACCACTCGACGAAGGCGATGTGTCTTCCCCCGAACTCACCGAGGAACTCGATGGCGAGTTGGTTGGCCGGGGTGCCGATGGCGCTTCCCACCCCGCCGATCGTCGACGCATAGGCGATACCGAGCACCAGCGCCCTGCGGAAGCCGGGGTGGCGCAGGGGCTCGGTGACCGCCATGGCTATCGGGATGAGCATCGCGGCGGCGGCGGTGTTCGACATCCACATGGACATGAACGCGGCCAGGGCGAGCATGCCCCCGAAGAGGAACCTGGCGCTCCGTCCCACCCGTGCGGTGATGGTTACCGAAACCCAATGGTCCAGCCCGCTGCGCTTCATCGCCTCGGCCATGAGGAAGCCGGCGAAGAACAGCACGATGATCGGGTTGGCGAAAGGGGCGGTGGCGTCGACGGGCGACGCCACCCGCCCGACCACGAGCACGAGGGGGATGAGCAGGGAGGTCACGAACAGGGGCACCGCCTCTGTCACCCACATCACGACGACGAAGGCGAGTAGACCAAAGACCAGGTTCGCCGAGTTGGCGGGCCGACGGACCGCATTCAGCGAGTCGGAGGCGGCGTCCCAGGAGGCCACAGGTATCGGCTCGACCCGCCCGTCGGGCAAGGTCACGGTGAGACTGATCTCGTCGAGACCGGGCTCGATGGCCACCCCCTTCTCCCGGACCGTGATCTCGGCCTCGACTGGTGCGTCCAGCGGGATGCCATTGGGATAGATCAGACCCAGGTCGACGCCACCCATGGCTATGGCCAGTTCGAGGGGGTCTTCGTCTCCGACGACGACCGGCTCTGTGATCTCGACCCCGTGGAAGCGGATCGTCGTGGCGCCCTCCCCGGCAACCCAGTCGTCGGGGGCGAAGACGGCGACGAGAACACCGATCAGCAGAGCCAGGGGCGCCACCACGAGCAGTTTCCTCCAGCGGTTTGACTGGTCATGGCGCGAGGACCTGGTGACCAACTGGTCGTCACCAGGGCTGGTCTGTTGTCCGAGATCAGACACCGATCGACTCTATTCCCACCAGGGTGCGAGGCAACTGAACATGGGGCCGCTCCTGCGAAGCCCCGCCCTCGCTGGACCGACGAGGTGCGATCACTTTCCAGTCGTCGTAGATTCAATCGAATGGACACCTCGCCCCGGCAACTAGCAGCGGTGTGGTTTGCCGACATTGCGGGATACACCAGTCTCTCTAATCGGGACGAGTCAGCGGCTCTACGACTCGTGGGCATCTTCCATGAGGTGGCTCGCAAGCAGATAGAGAGCAACGGCGGGACCGTGGTCAAGTTCGTGGGAGATGGGGTACTCGCGCATGCCCCCAGCACCGCCTCTGCGACCGCTTCTGTCCTCGCCCTGAGGCAGGTATTCGAGGATCGTTCCGCACAAGCCGGGATCGAGTCTCATCTCAGGATCGGTATGCATCTCGGGGATATCGCCATTGGCCCCGACGGAGACGTATTCGGCGACGGTGTCAACATCGCCTCCAGGCTCGAAGCCGCGGCCGGGCCCGGGCACATCTATGTGAGCGAGGACCTGTGGCGACAGTGCCGCCAACGGGCGGAGCTGGAATTCCTCCCTTTGGGGCCGCGCCACCTCAAGGGTGTTGAAGACCCTGTTTGGGTCTATGAGCTCGCCCCTCCTACGACCGAGCCAGTTTCGACCCACGATGGAGATGCCGGGCAGAAGACGACTCATTCACTGGCGATTCTCCCTTTCGATGTGCTTGGTTCTGGCGACGATCCGGTGTTTCTCGCCGCCGGCATTCACAACGACCTGCTCACCGAGCTCACCAAGAACCCGAGCCTGACGGTGATCAGCCGAACATCGGTGATGGGTTACAGGCAATCTGAGAAGCCGATTCCCCGGATCGCGCACGAGCTCAACGTCGGATGGATCGTCGAAGGGGCGGTGCAGAGCGCCGGCAACCGGGTGCGTCTAACCGTCCAGCTCATCGATGGGACCACCGATCTCCACCGCTGGGCTGACTACTTCGACCGAGAGCTCACCACCGAAAGCCTCTTCGAGATCCAGACCGAGCTCACCGAGCAGATCAGCGAGTCACTGAACGCCGAGTTTGCCTCGAGCGAATTGCCCGAGGACACCGGCCCCGCCACCGACAGCATGGAGGCCTATCGCCTCGCCACCGAGGGGAGGATGCAGTTCGACCGAAAGACCGAGGAGGGCTTGGCGAGGGCGAGGGAGTTGTTCCAGCGGGCCGTGGATCTCGATCCCGCCTATGCCCCGGCGTGGGTGGGACTCACCGACTCGCTGGCCATGACTGCCGACTACGGATACGGAGACAGAGAGGCGCTGCTCGAGACGGCGAAGACAGCAGTAGCGAGAGCCCTCGAGCTGATGCCCGATTCTGCGGAAGCGCACACCTCCCTCGGTCTCATCGCCGAAGGGGAGCATGACGCCCCGACCGCGCTCCGAGAGTATGAGAAGGCGATGCAACTCAGCCCCAGCTACGCAGATCCCCACAGCTGGCATGGCTGGGTCTCATTGGTGGTGGGGCGACCAGGGCGGGCGTTGGAAAGTGTCACCAGGTCCGTCGAGCTGAATCCTCTGTCGGCGGAGGCGGTGAGCAATCTCGCTCTTTCGCAGCTGGCCCTTCGGGACCCGGAGTCGGCCATCGTCGAGGCTCGACGCGCTGGGGAACTGTCACCGGACTTCACAACAGCCGCCTACTACGAGGCTCTGGCACACTACGACATGGGCCGATTCGACGAGGCGGTGGACATCCTCACGCCGCTGTCCATCGCAGAGGCAGGTGAGCTGGCCGTCTCCTGGGCTTCGATGATGCCGGACGCTGCCCTGGCGATATCACATGTGCGCAAGGGGAATCAGACCGAGGCAGAGAAGGTGCTGGCCACGATCGACACCGAGAGCTATCCCTTCGAAGCTGCTCTGGTCCATGCGGCGATGGGAGAGCTGGAGCCGGCGTTCGACTGGTTCGCCCGAGCTGAACACGCCCCTTACGGCCCTGCGCTCGCCTTCCATCACCACTTCCGGGACATATGGAAAGACCTACGCACCGACCCTCGTTTCCACGAGATCGTGGATCTGGTCTACCACAGCTGGAAGATGGAGCCGCCCCCCGGTGATACTCCCCCCGGCCCGGGCGAATCGGGTTAGGGTCGGCGGGGGACTGACGGGAGGTTATCGGTGGACTCGACACGACTTGCAGACTCGATTCATGGTGAGGTATTGGCACCCGGTGACTCCGGCTTCGACGAAGCGCGCTCTGTGTGGAACGCGAGATTCGACAGGAGACCCGAGCTGATCGCCCGGTGCACCAGCCATGACGACGTAGTGGGGACCATTACGTATGCGCAAGAGGAGAGCCTTGACCTCTCGGTCAAGGGTGGTGGTCACAACTATGCGGCGAAGACCGTTGCCGAGGGCGGCTTGCTGATCGATCTGTCGGCGATGAAGAGCATCGAGGTCGACCTCGAATCGATGACCGCGATGATCGGCCCCGGGGTGACTGGAGCCGAGCTCGACGCCGCCACACAGAGATTCGGGCTCGCCGTTCCAATTCCCACGGTCTCGTCGGTAGCGGTGGTCGGTGCGGCCCTCGGTGGTGGAACCGGCTACCTCTCCAGGAAATACGGGATCACTGCCGACAACGTGATCTCGATCGAGGCGGTCACCGCAGACGGGCGTTCCGTGACGGCCTCTCAGGATGACAATCCCGACCTGTTCTGGGCGATGCGTGGTGGAGGGGGGAACTTCGCTGTGGCGACTTCTGTGCTTCTCGGTCTGCATGAGGTCGGCCCCGACGTGCTGGCGGGCCAGATCATCTACCCCTTCGAGGGCGCCGGAGATCTCCTCCGCACATTCAGGGATGTGATGGAGAGGGCACCACGGGAGTTCCAGTGCTATCCGTTCACATTCCGAGTGCCCCCGATCGATTTGTTCCCCGAGGAGTACCACGGGGAGCCAGTGCTCGACTTCGTGTTCTATCACGAGGATCCCGACGCCGCCGACTTAGTGCAACCACTGCGTCAACTCGGTGACAAGGTGCTGGACTTCGTCGGCCCAGCCAGATATGTCGACGCGCAGAAATCCTTCGACGCCAACCTCCCCAAGGGTCAGCGCTACTACTCCAAGGCGCATGATCTCAAGGGGCTGACCGACGGAGCCATCGACACCATGGTCGAGTACGTCCCCCGAATGGTGGGAGGGTTGAGCGCCGCCTACTTCGATCCGGCTGGAGGCGCCATCGGCGACGTCGACACCTCGGCGACCCCCTATGCTGGCAGAGAGACGAAGTACGGATTTCACATCATCGCCGGATGGTTCGAGGAGTCCGAGGATGAGGACGTGATGGCCTGGGCGTCGGAGTTCCACACCGCCATGGCGGCCCACGCCACCGGAGGCGTCTACGTCAACCTGATCGCAGACGACGAATCCGACCGGGTGTCAGCGGCCTACGGGGACAACTACGGACGTCTGGTCGAACTGAAACAGAAGTGGGATCCGGCGAACCTGTTCAGCAACAACTACAACATCCCGCCAGACTGAGAATCTTGGCTAGCCGGACCGAATTCCAGCAGAGTCGTGTCATTCGCGAATAGCTGAGCGCGCTCGGGAGGACTTGAACCCCAAACCTTCTGATCCGTAGATCTCCAAACGGTGTCCGTGGGTGTCCGCAGGCGTCTAATCTGGCTTGGAGCGGGGGCTTCTCAGTCCACGACGTCCATCGCCGTCCCCCACGATTCCATCGCGGATGGCTCCCAACTTGGCTCCCAGGTCTCCGTTGAGGGTGGGCGACGGCGTCTCGCCGACGACGTCACACACGTCGGGTGGTTGGGGTCCGATACAGGGCGTAGATGAATGGTCCCGCCGTGGCCATCGTGCCACCGGCCGCCATGGCCGGGGACCACCGCCAGAGACACCATCCGATAACAAATGACGGCACCTCTGCGGATAGCGCAGGCTCAAGCCGCGGTCGTTGGCTGAGTCTTGACCCCACGGCGCCAAAGTAACCGTCCCGTGGCATGGGAGAGCGGTGTTCACTCGCCCGGGTAGGTGCCGAACGACCAGAGGATGCCTTCTGGGTCACGCACCGTGAAACCCCGCGACCCGTAGTCCTCGTCTCGCAGACTCCTCACCACCTCTGCCCCGGCGGCCGTTGCCGACTCGTAGAGGGTATCGGGGTCGTCACATACCACATAGACCGCTTCGCTTCCCGGGAGCCGGGTGCCGAACGGGGTGTCATCTTTGCCAGCGGAGCCGAACATGATCCCGGGCCCGCCTGGCCAGCGCATCTCACCGTGTTCGATGATCGAGGGATCTGCCTCCCGGGCGATTACCGTCGTCTCCTCGAGCCCGAAGGCCGTTTTGAGGAACTCCATCTCGGCGCGGGCGTCCCGGAAGCTGAAGACGGGCCAGACGACTGTTGGTTTGGTGTTGCTCATGGCTTCATTGTGGCTACGCCGTCGCCGGTTCGTCTTGGACAATTGGAATATCCCCGGCGGCCAGCTCCACCGGGGTGCATCCGGCGAATTTGGCGAAGTCACGGTGGAGGTGGGCCTGGTCGTAGTACCCGGTGGCGACGGCAATCTGCGCGATCGACAGGAAGGGCGGACTCTTCAGCAGTATCCCGCAGGCCCGGTCGAAGCGGATCAGCCGCGCCGCCCGCTTCGGACCGAGTCCGAACTCCTGGGTGAAGCGGTGACGGAGGTGCTGCCGGCTGTAGCCGACTTCTGCGGCCAGGTCGGCGACGGGGACCCGGCCGCCGGAGCGGACCAGGATCCTCCAGGCCTCAGCCAGTTCGGGTGCCACGGTCCGTTGGACAAGGAGCCGGGTGAGGACCTGGTCGCAGGCGGCGAACCTCGCGTCCCAGTCGTCGGTCTCGTGGAGCCGTTCCGAGAGCCGGACCCCGTAGCTCCCGACGACCTCATCGGCCTCCAGCGACAGGTGCCACAGCTCGGATGCCGGGTGCCCCAGCAGCGTCCGCGCTCCCAGCGGGGAGAACAGGACCGACACCCCCTCCTGGTTGCCGTCGTGGGCTATCAGAGCTGGGGTGTCGTGGAGACCAGCGAGCACTGCCCGGTAACTCCGGGGAGTCCGGCTCCGGTTGGTCTGGGAGACGATGTCGATCTCGGGACCGATGCTGAAGATGAGAGTCATGTTCCGCGAAGGCAGACCGCGGTGGAGCCCAGGAGGCTGGCCGAGGAGGCGATACCCGACGTATCGACCGACGTAGGGTCGCAGACCGGGAGCCGGGTCTCTGGTCACCCACTGTGCAACGGCCATGACCTCAGACTATCGAGGGACGTGGCGGCTCGCCCCAGAGCACGCCACGGGGCCAGCCCGTCGAGGGTCGCCAGCACGGTCTTTGCCGCCCGGCTCTGCACCCCTTTTCAGCCAGCGGTAGTCGAACGTGCGCACCTCGCGGCTACGTGGTCAAAGCTGGCATCCTCCGCGAGGCTCGCCGTCGACCTGTTCCGACATCGTCCGACCCGTGGATCAACCAGCCACTCATGCGATCCGGCCGGGTCAAACCCGATCGACGCTGGCGGTAGGTGACTAGACGGGTCCGGAGAATGGCTCCCACAGCATGACCGCCGCCAACCAGGCCCGGCTCTCGCCGACGTGCCGAAACCCCCGCCTGAGCAGGGATTTCGCACAGCGCGCCCGGGAGGACTCGAACCCCCAACCTTCTGATCCGTAGATCTCCAAGCCGTGTCCAGGGGCGTCCACGCGGGTCCACAGATCCCGTAGCCACGGGCTCTCGGTTCCACCGCTGTCCAGGGCCGTCCATGCCGATCCGCACAGAATGGCTCCCAACTTGGCTCCCAGACCGAGACCTGGCTAGCGAACTCCAGCAGAGACACCGCCCTCCGCGGTCTATTCGGCGGATTGAGGGGCGGTCGGAGACGAGACTCTGGTCACGGACTGTACGTCTGCTGCGCCGTCCCACAGAAGGACGAGCAGCGCCCGGAGGCCGCTCTGGTCCATGCTTGTCGTGATCACCGTCGTCCGGTCGAGGACTTCCACCTCCGGGGCACCGAAACGGCGGGAGATCTCGTCGAGCATCGACCGAGAAAGTCGTCCCCCGAGCTCGATTCGGAGTCGGCCTCCGCTCAACTCGTCACCGCAACCGGCATTGACGTCTCAGACGTGGTGCCCATGCTCCATCCGTTGCGGCTGTTCCGGTGAACAGTCGGACCATGATCCCGCCGCCGACGACGTTGGAGGCGAGATG
>CAZLEQ010000020.1:0-30980 GCA_964558575.1 uncultured Acidimicrobiaceae bacterium
CACTGTCGATGCGGGTGGTAACAGGGTCGTCGGTGGGCATGGTCGGCGTCTCGATCGTCTCCGACCAGGTGTCGCCCAACGTCACCTCACCTTCCGGGAAGGGCGGGCCGACGAACTGGCCGGCGCCGCCCCCGGCACCGAACTTGTCGTGCATGTCGAGACCACCGAGGGCGCCGAGAAAGTCGGCACCGAATCCATCCTCGGGGATCACATTGCCCTGCTCGTCGACGACGATGGTCACATCGACCGGCTCCATCTCGGCCAGATCGGGGATCTCCGTCGGATCGACCGGCTCACCGTCGATGGTCCCGCCGAATTCGATATCGGTGAAGTCTCCAACGATGTCGATCCGGTAGGTGCCGGGCTCGGGGCCCCCGGACACGGTGTGAGTGAACGTGGAGGTCCCGTTGACGGTCAGAGCCATCTCCTCGGGGAGGTCCTCGCCTTCGCCCATGGCGGAGGTGTCTCCGCTCGTGAAGAGGTCGATCGTCTGGTCGATGGTCACCTGGTAGGTGTAGGTGGCCCCGGGCTCGAGAGCATAGGAGAGGACGACTGCCTCCACCGCGGGCCCGGTGGTGGTCGTGGTGGTCTCGACGACGGTAGAGGTGGTGGTCGTCTCCTCGGCCCCTTCGCCGCTGCAGGCGGCGAAGACGAGGACCATGGCGGTGAGGACGGTGAGAGGGCGAAGTCGCATCGGGGGATTATCGACAGTCGGAGCAGTTAATTGAACCTGTGGTTAGCCTCGCTCGATGAACCCATGGACCCCGCTGGCGGGAGCCACCCTCGGATGGGCGGCCGGCTCGGTGCTGACCCGTGCCGTCCTCGTCCGTGGTGTCAGCACTTGGACGATGGTCCCGCTCCGCATGGGCTTCGCCCTGGTGACCCTCCTCTTCGTGATCCTCGTCAGCCGGCGATTCTGGACCACCAACCCGGTCGCCTGGCGACGCGGCCTGGTGCTGGGGAGCGTGGCCATGGCCTTGCCCATGGTCCTCATGACCCTGGCCTTCGAGGACCTCCCGGTGAGCCTGGGGAGCCTGCTGATCGCCCTCATCCCGATCGCCACCATCGCCGCCGCCCATTTCCTGGTGGGCGGGGAGCGATTCCAGATCAAGGCGCTTCCGGGCTTGCTCCTCGCCCTGGCCGGGTCGGCGCTGCTGGTGGGGTTCGGGGGCTCCTCGATCGAGGGCGTTGGAGATCTCTGGCGCGGGGTCGGGCTGATGATGGCCGGGGTGACCATGGCCGGGCTCGGAGGAGCCCTCAGCCGCCGGTATGCCCTCGAGGTATCGAGCAACGACCTGGTGCTACCCCAATTCAGCGTGAACACGGTAGTCGTCTCCCTCTTTCTCCCCCTGGTGTCCGACTTCGAGATCGCCACCGTCGACGGGGCTAGCTGGTTGATGATCGCCGGGATCGGCGCTCTGGGGACGACCCTGGCGTTCGGATCGTTCCTGGTCGCGGCGGGAATGAACCCGGCGTCGCGGCTGGCGACGGTCGGTTACACGATCCCGATCCTGTCGGTGATCCTCGCCGTCATCTTCCTCGGCGAGAGGATCACGCCGGCCGTGGTGGGCGGGGCGGCCCTGATCATCACCGGCGTGGTGGTCGCCGAACGGGCCACCAGCCACGTGCCTGAACCGGGGGTGGCCACCGCCCGCTGAAGATGCGGACTTCTCGATCACCATCCAATACCCTCCCGCACCTATGACCCGAAGAGTCCTCGTCGCCGTCGGTTGGCCATACGCATCCGGGCCCCTACACCTGGGCCATCTCGGAGGCGCCTATTTGCCGCCCGACATCTTCGCCCGCTATCACCGTCTGGTCGGCAACGAGGTCCTGATGGTCTCTGGATCGGACGCCAACGGCACCCCGATCACGGTCACAGCAGACGAGTTGGGCATCAGCCCCCGTGAGGTGGTCGATCGATACCACCCAGAGATTCTCGGTTATTGGGATGATCTTGGCATCTCATTCGACCTGTTCACCACGACGATGACCGAGAACCACCACCGGGTCACACAGGACTTCTTCTTGCGGCTCCTCGAGAACGGATACATGAAGAAGGGCACCTCTGATCAGTTCTACGACCCCCGCGCCGAGAGGTTCCTCCCCGACAGGTATGTCGAGGGCGAGTGCCCGCACTGTGGGTATGCCGACGCCAGGGGAGACCAGTGTGACAACTGCGGGCGGACCCTCGATCCCATCGACCTGATCAACCCCCGCTCCCGTCTCAGCGGAGCCACCCCCGAGAGACGTGAGACGGAGCACTATTTCATGGACCTCCCCGCTTTCTCGGATCGCTTGCGGGAGTGGCTGGAGGGGAAGACCACCTGGCGCAAGCACGTGAAGAACTGGGCCCTCGGGATGATCGAGGACATGCCGGTCCGCGCCATGACCCGGGACATCGACTGGGGCGTCGATGTCCCCGTCGATGATCTCGGTCCGGGGAAGAAGATCTATGTCTGGTTCGACGCCGTCATCGGCTATCTCTCCGCATCGATCGAGTGGGCCTCGCACACCGACGATCCCGACGCCTGGGAACGCTGGTGGAAGGACCCCGAGGCGGAGTCCTACTACTTCGTCGGGAAGGACAACATCCCATTCCACGCCGTGATCTGGCCGGCGATGCTGATGGGACGTGGAGACCTCAACCTCCCCACCGATGTCCCCGCCAACCAGTACATCACGTTCAAAGGAGCCAAAGCATCGAAGTCAAAGGGCGTGGGGCGCTCCATCGGCTGGTATGCCGAGCGGCTGCAGCCCGATGCACTCCGCTATGCCATCGCCTCGGTGTTTCCGGAACAGGACGACACCGACCTCGCCGACGACGAGATCATCCGACGAGTCAACGAGGAACTGGTCGCCACCTGGGGCAATCTGATCAACCGGGTGCTGTCGATGAGCGCCAACAACTTCGACGGCCGGGTTCCGGAGGGCGGGGAGCTCACCGACCAGGATCGGGCCATCCTCGACCTGGGCCCACAGACTCTCGTGGCCGTCGCCGGCCATATCGAGAAGGTAGAGCTGAGGGCGGGCCTGCGCGCCGCGATGGACGCCGCCGGGCAGGTGAACGCCTACCTGAACGCCACCGAGCCGTGGAAGCTGCTGAAGGAGGACCCGGAGCGCGCAGGGACGATCCTGTGGGTGGCCATCCAGGGGATTGCCGCCATCCGGGTCGCCCTCTACCCCTACCTGCCCCATTCGGCCACCACCATCGGCGAGCTGCTGGGGACGGGGCCGGACATCGACTCCTGGTCGGCACCCGAGGTACTCCCGGGGACAGAGCTCGGTGAGATCGCTCCGGTCTTCATCAAGCTCGACGACGACATCCTCGACGACTGAGCACATCCCTCGGGCGCGAGTATCTTTCACACGATGAAGCGCCTGGTTCGCAAGGGGGCGGGATACGCCCTGGTCACCGCGGGCACCGTGATGATCTTCACCCCCGGGCCGGGGCTGTTGACCCTGGTGGGGGGTCTGGCGTTGCTCTCCGAGGACGTTGAGTGGGCGGGCAGGGCAGCCGACTGGTTGAGACGCCGTGCCGGCCGCCACACCGAGTCACCGGATCAAAAGGCTCGATCCGACGCCTAGCCGGGCGGGTAGACCCCCATGTCCTTGGACTTCTCGGTCTTCCAGAAGATGACTGCGATCTCGTCGATCAGGTCGATCAGCTTCTGGCCCTCCGCCGGGTCCGCGGACTTCTTGGCCTCGCCGGCCTGGTGGATGGCGCGCCAGAAGAGATCATCGAGGTTCTCGTACTCCTTACGATGCTCCGCAGTGAAGAAGTCGGCCCACAGCACCATCAGATGATGCTTCACCAGTTCGGCCTGATTCTCCTTCAGGTGCAGGGCGCGGGCGCGGAAGACCTCGTCGTCTGAGTCCTGGTACTTCCCGGCGATCTTGAATACCGACAAGGCCTCGATCTTGGCCTGTGCGGGGTCGTAGACGCCGCAGTAGAGGTCGCAATGGGCATGGGCGACTGTGACCTGTCGCATGTGGCTCCTTCTCTTGGTTGCTTGCGGTCCGACCATACTCCCGCCCGGTCATGGCAATGAAGAGGTTTCGGGTGGCCGGACACTCGATGACACCAACCCTCCAGCCGGGACAGGAAGTCGTGGCGGTCACTACCCGACGAGCGGTCCCGGGAAACCTGGTGGTGTTCGAGCATCCTCGTCGTCCCGACTTCTGGCTGATAAAGCGTCTCGCCGACGACCAGGGGTGGGTCGTCTCGGACAACGAGGAGCTGAGCGACACCGACTCCCGCACTCTCGGCGCCATCTCCATGGGATCGTTGTTGCCCGTGGTGGAGCGTCTCGACGAGGCCACGTTCCAGCTCGGGGCAGAGCTCCTGGCCGATGAGGACGAGAGCCTGGCCGGGGCGGTGGAGCGCTGGGGGATCCCCGAGTTCTGGCAGCGCAGGCCCGGATTCCCGACACTGGCCCTGTTGATCCTCGAGCAGCAGGTCTCACTGGAGTCGGGAGCGGCGATGTACCGACGTCTCGGGGGTCTGGTGGGGCCGGTGACTCCCGAGAGTGTCTTGGAGGCCGGCTCGAGCCGTCTGCGCTCGATCGGCATCACCCGACAGAAGAGCGGCTACCTGCTCGAGCTGGCCGCTCACGTCGTGGATGGCTTGCTCGATCTCAACGGCCTCGAATCGGCCCCGGTGGCCGAGGCGCGGGTCACGCTGCTCGGGATCAAGGGGATCGGGCCATGGACCGCCGACGCATATCTGCTGTCGGCGTCCCGCCGTCCCGACATGTGGCCGGTGGGAGACCGGGCGCTCCAGGTGGGGGTGGCCGAGGTGCTGGGGATGACCGACGTCCCCGACCAGGAGCAGCTCGAGATGCTCGGTGAGGCGTGGCGGCCGATTCGCGCCGTGGCGGCACGTCTCGTCTGGCACGCCTACCTGTGCATGCGGGGCCGGGTGGAGCCATCCGACCCCACCGTCGCGCACGAGGCCACGGAGGGCGCGTAGAGTCGGAAGGCCATGACCGAGTTCGTCGTGAACATGGAGAACCGGCCCGGCCGGTTGGCCGCACTCACCGAGGCCTTGGCAGCGTTCGACGTCAACATCGAGGCGCTGACGGCATACGGTCACGATGGAGAGGGGACCGTCCGTCTCATCACGAGCGACTCGCCCACCACGAGGCGGGTGCTCGACGAGGCCGCCCTGAACTTCGAGGAGCACACCGTCCTAGCCGTGCAACTCCCTCACCGTCCCGGCGAGTTGGCCCGGCTCACCAGATCGCTGGCCGATGCCGGGGTGAACATCGACGCCCTCTACGTCCTCCGGGCCAACTCCGATGGAATCGAACTGGCGATCTCGGTCGACCAGCCGATGTCGGTCCTCCCCGACCTCGACGTGCTCGGCGGGCCCTCACCGATTGATTCCAACTAATCCGGGAGGGATTCGTACAATCTCCCGGATGCGGACCACAGTTGCCAGGCTGGTCACGCTCGTACTGCTCTTGGCTGCATGCAGCCCCGCCGCAGACGAGTCCGCCGATTCCACCACCACATCGGTATCGACCACCTCATCCTCGTCGTCGACCTCGACCTCTACCTCGACCTCGACCACCGTCGACGACAGGGAGAGGTCGCCGGTCAACGGGCTTCCCGTCGACGACCCCGACACCATGGAACGACGGGTGATGGCGGTAAAGATCGACAACCACCCCAATGCCCGGCCCCAGTCCGGAATCCAGGAGGCCGAGGCGGTGGTCGAGATCCGGGTGGAGGGAAGCTTCACCCGATTCATCGCCCTGTTCCACAGGGCCGACTCCGAGTACCTCGGGCCCATCCGGTCGGCCCGCCCCTCCGACGCCATGGTCATCCTCCCCCTGTCCGCAACCATGGTGGTGTCTGGTGGCCAACCTTGGGTTCGGGCTGGTATCTCGGCCTTGGGTGTGCCCTTCCTCACCGAGACCGCCAGCGGGATGTTCCGCATCTCCAGCCGCCGCGCCCCCCACAACCTCTATGGATCTACGGTGGAGCTGAGGGAGACCGCTGACTCCCGCGGATTCTCCGACGAAAGACCCACTCGACCCTGGCTTCCCTTCGGTGAGATGCACGAAGACGCCGAGGAGGCGACCTCGGCACAGATCACCTTCGCCTCAGAGACCACGGTCACCTGGGACTGGGACGGGGAGGCGTGGACCCGGACGTTTGGCGCCACTCCTTCCTCTTGGCGTGACCGAGACGGTGAAACCGGTCAGGTGACCGCCGATACCGTGGTGGCCCTGGTGGGCAACTTCTACACCGCATCGCCACCTGGGGGACAGAGCGGGTCATCGGTGCCCGCCACCAACACCGTGGGTCAAGGTCGGGCGGTGATCCTCGCCGAAGGAAAGGCCATCGAGGGCACCTGGAGCCGAGAGGCCGCCGACGAGCCGTTCACCCTTCTCACCGCCGACGGCGAGCCGATGTCGGTACCACCGGGGTTTCTATGGGTCTCCATCGTGCCCCATGTGGGCAGCATCAGCGTCAGCGAGTGATGGTCTGCGACTGCTCGATCGGCGCACGACTTCGCCTGCGTCTCTCTTGATCAGCCCGCTTCGCCACCGGTGAGAAGGTCGCTCATCAATTGCTAGGTTCCACGACGTGTCCGGTGAATCAGCCGTAGAGCGGGTGCAGGCTGCCCTCGAGAAGGCCCAGGGCACCCAGGACACGCTCAACGCGTTCATCTCCATCGACGACCAGCGCGCCCTGGAGCGAGCGGCGGGCATCGACGCCCGGCTGGAGAGCGGCGACGACGTAGGCCCGCTCGCCGGGGTCCCGATCGCCCTCAAGGACCTGATCGATCACGAGGGCCGCACCACGACCTGTGGCTCGGCCTTCTATGCCGAGGTGGCCCACACCACGGCAGGCAGTGTCCGGCGTCTCGAGGAGGCGGGTGCGGTCATCGTCGGGAGGACCAACCTCCACGAGTGGGCATTCGGATTCAACTCCGAGAACGAGCACTGGGGCCCGGTGCGTAACCCGTGGGACCAGTCGACCTCGGCGGGTGGCTCGTCGGGCGGGTCGGGGGCGGCAGTGGCGGCCGGCATCACCCCTATCGCCATCGGCACCGACACCGGGGGCTCGGTGCGGGTGCCGGCGGCCCTCTGCGGCACGTTCGGGCTCAAGGTGACCCACGGGAAGATTCCCATCGACGGGGTGTTTCCCCTGGCGCCGTCGCTAGACACCGTGGGGCCGCTGGCAGACTCGATAGACAACCTCGCCTCGGCCTATCGGGCGATGTCGGGAGACGTGGTGCCCGAACCGCCCCGGAGATCGTTGCGGTTCGGGGTTCCCGAACCGTGGTACGGGGGCGCCCCCCTGGCCGATGACATCCGCAGCGCATTCGAAGGATCGGTCGCAGCATTGCGCGGGCTGGGACATGAAGTCCATCCGATCGAGATGCCCGACACCCATCCCAGCCATCACATCATCGGAGCCCTCGAAGAGGTCGCCCAGATCCACCGTCGGTTTCGCCAGGAGAACAAGCCATACGGCGAGGCGGTCGAGGCTCGTATCGTCGCCGTGGAGAACCTGGCACCGGAGGAAGTGGCCGAATCGCGTAGATGGCAGCAGATGCTGCGCCACCGATTCGCCGACGCCTTCCACACCGTCGACTTCGTCATCACCCCGACTAGCGCGGCGCGACGTAAGGTCATCGGCCAGGACATGATCGGCGAGACGGACCACCGCACCGTCCTCTCGTACTTCACCGCCATCGTCAACCACGCCCTCCACCCCGCCCTGGCGGTGCCGATCGCCAATTCCGGGGCGCCACCGGCCTCGCTGCAAGTCATCGGGGACCTCGACTCCGAGCCCGCTCTGATCGGGATCGGGCGCTGGTTGGAGGAGACCGGAATCGCCGGTTTCACACCCGCCCCGCGTAATTCACCTAATGCAGGTGGTGGATAGACTTGGATGTGCACGACAAGCTACGGGCGGTCAGAGACGCCGACCTCGATCGGGGCTCCGATCCGCGCTCGAACCACTCAAGGAAGTGACCCACAGTGGCCGATGAAATCGCCACCGCAGACCCCTCGACCACGCCGACCGAAGAAGTCGACAGGCTCGTAATTCGTTTCGCCGGCGACTCCGGCGATGGCATGCAGTTGGCAGGCACCCGGTTCACCGACGCCTCCGCCCTGTTCGGAAACGACCTGGCCACCCTCCCCAGCTTCCCCGCCGAGATCCGCGCTCCGGCCGGGACACTTCCCGGAGTGTCGAGCTTCCAGGTCCAGATCGCCGACTTCGACATCCTCACCGCGGGAGACGCGCCCGACTGTCTCGTGGCGATGAACCCCGCTGCCCTGATGAAGAACTTGAAGGATCTCCGCCAGGGCGGCACCCTGATCGTCAACACCGACACGTTCGACGAGAGAAACCTGGACAAGGCCGGGTACCAGTCCAACCCACTCGAAGACGGCACACTCGAGGGGTACCGGGTCATCAAGGTGCCGATGGACGAGTTGACCAAGGAGGCAGTCAAGGACACCGGGGTGAGCGGGCGCAACGTGCTCCGCTCGAAGAACTTCTTCGCCCTCGGGCTGATGGCATGGCTATTCCACCGCCCGACCGAGCCCACGATCGAGTGGGTGGAGAAGAAGTTCGCCAAGATGCCCGAGGTCGCCGATGCCAACAAGTCCGCCTTTCAGGCCGGATACACCTTTGGTGTCGCCACCGAGGCGACGAAGACCACGTTCGAGGTCAAGCCGGCCACTCTGCCAGACGGCACCTATACCAACATCAACGGCAATACCGCCCTGGCCTGGGGCTTGATCACCGCGTCGCAGAAGGCGGGTCTCCCCCTCTTCTACGGCACATACCCGATCACCCCGGCCTCGGACATCCTGCACGAGCTTTCACGCCACAAGAACTTCGGGGTGAGGACGTTTCAGGCCGAGGACGAGATCGCCGGTGTCGGCGCCGCCGTCGGCGCCGCCTTCGCCGGGAGCCTCGCCGTGACGGGCTCCTCCGGCCCCGGCATCGCCCTCAAGTCGGAGACCATCTCGCTCGGCTTCATGCTCGAGCTACCGATGATCGTCATCAACGTGCAACGTGGCGGGCCCTCCACCGGCCTGCCCACCAAACCCGAGCAGTCGGACCTCCTCTTCTCCCTCTATGGGCGACACGGTGAGGCACCGGTGCCCGTCCTGGCCGTCGCCTCCCCTTCGGACGCTTTCGACATGGCGATCGAGGCGGCCCGGATCGCCATCAAGTACATGACCCCGGTCATACTCCTCAGCGACAACCAGATCGCCAACGGCTCCGAGCCTTGGCTGCTACCCGACCTGGATGCGATCCCCGAGATCGAGATCGGGTTCGCCACCAAGCCAAACGGCCCCGACGGGACTTTCCTCCCCTACATGAGGAACATCGACACGTTCGCCCGGCCCTGGGCGGTCCCTGGCACACCCGGGCTGGAGCACCGGGTCGGTGGTCTGGAGAAGGAATCCATCACCGGCGACGTCTCCTACGATCCGGCCAACCACCAGCTGATGACGGACACCCGCGCCTGGAAAGTGGCCAACATCGCCAACGACATCCCGCAGTTGGAGGTCGACGGTGACGAAGACGCCGACGTCCTGGTCTTGGGCTGGGGCTCGACCTACGGATCGATCAAGGCGGCTGCGCGGCGCGTCAGGCTGGAAGCCCACGAGGTCGCCACCGCACACCTCCGCTACCTCAATCCGATGCCCAACAACCTCGGAGACGTGCTCCGCTCCTACGAGAAGATCCTCATCCCGGAGATGAACACCGGCCAGTTGCTGAAATTGATCCGTGCCGAGTACCTCATCGACGCGGTGGGCCTGAACAAGGTGGCCGGAGAGCCGTTCCGGGTCACCGAGATCACCGAGAAGATCCTGGAGATGGTCGAATGACTTCCCCCACATACACGAGAGCAGACTTCCAGACCGATCAGGAGGTTCGATGGTGCCCCGGATGCGGTGACTACACCATCCTCGCCTCGGTGCAGATGTTCCTCGCCGGGCTGGCGAGGCCCCGGGAGGAGTTCGTCTTCGTGTCCGGGATCGGGTGTGCCAGTCGCTTCCCCTACTACATGAACACCTACGGGATGCACTCCATCCACGGCCGCGCTCCGGCGATCGCCACTGGCATCGCCACCACCCGCCCCGACCTCTCGGTGTGGGTGATCACCGGTGACGGTGATGGGCTCTCCATCGGAGGCAACCACCTGATCCACGCCCTGCGGCGCAACGTGAACCTGAAGATCATCCTGTTCAACAACCAGATCTACGGGCTCACCAAAGGCCAGTACTCCCCCACGTCCGAGGTGGGCAAGTCGACCAAGTCGTCACCCTTCGGGTCGCTCGACCACCCGTTCAACCCGGTGTCGCTGGCCCTGGGAGCAGAGGCGACGTTCGTGGCCCGGACCCTCGACATGGACCGCAACCACACTCAGGAGATGTTGCAGAAGGCATATGACCACGAAGGCTCCGCCTTCATCGAGGTCTATCAGAACTGCAACGTGTTCAACGACAAGGCGTTCATCCAATTGACCGGGAAGCAGGAGAGGGTGCACAACCGCATCGACCTCGAACAAGGGAAGCCGATCGTCTTCGACGAGGGCTCCAAGGCCGTAGTCATGCGTGGCGGGCAGCCCGAGATCGTCGACTCGTCCTCGGTCGACCCGAAGGCGATCCTGGTCCACGACGAGACCCGGGATGACCCCTCGATCGCATTCGCCATCAGCCGTCTCTCTCACGGCCCCTATGGGCCCACCCCACTGGGGATCTTCCGCAACGTGAAACGGCCCGCGTACGACCGCCAGGTCAACGCCCAGATCGCTGCCGCCCAGGAGAAAATCGGTGAGGGCGACCTCGAAAAGCTGATCCGCTCCCATGGCACCTGGACCGTCGGCGCCGGCGCGCACAATGGCGGCTCCTCCAACGGCTCAGGCGGAGGCCAGTAGCTCCCTGAGCGCAGCAACCTGATCGAGCACCGACTGCGGACTGCCCGAGCCGACGGTGACCCGACGCCTCACCGACACGGCAGGTTCGAGGAGGAAGAGATCATCGGGCTCGAAGCGTTGATCGGTGGCCGACAAGTCCTCGACCGTGGCCTCGCCGAGAACGCGCCCATCGTCGTCGAGATGCCGTACCAACCGCCCTACGATGGTATGTGCCTCACGGAACCGGACCCCCCGCTGCACCAGCGCCTCGGCCAGGTCGAGCGCCGTGGTAGCCGACTCGGGCGCGGGCGGGGCGAACTCGATGCCCTCGAGCAACGCCATCGCCGCCTCCAGCGATCCGCCCAGGGTGTCGTCGGCATGGAAGACGATGCGCTTGTCCTCCTGGAGATCACGGTTGTAGGTCATCGGCAGACCCTTCTGCAGTGCCAGGATCGAGGTCAGGTCACCGATCACACCCGCCGACCGCCCCCTCAGCAGCTCGGCGATGTCCGGGTTCCGCTTCTGCGGAAGAGCCGACGAGCCGGTGCTGACCTCGTCGGACAGGGTGACCCACCCGAACTCGTGCGAAGCCCATAGGACCACCTCCTCGGCGAGACGCGACAACTCGACCATCGTCTGCGCACAACAGAAGACATACTCGGCGACGAAGTCCCGTGACCCCACGGCGTCCATTGAGTTCTCCATGACCCCGGCGAGCTCGAGAGTCTCCGCCGTCCGTTGACGGTCGAGTGGTAGAGAGGAGCCGGCCGAGGCCCCCGAGCCCAGCGGCGAGACGTCGATCCTGTCGATGGCGTCTCCGAACCGATCGGCCTCCCGGAGCAGCATCCAGGCATAGGAGAGGAGATGATGGCCCAATGTCGTGGCCTGCGCCTGCTGCAGATGGGTGTACGAGGGGATGATGGTCTCGGCGTGGGACTCGGCGAGCTCCGCCAGCAACCCTGCCAGCCCGTGGATCTGGCTCATTCGATCCCGTGCCGCCGAGACCAGGTACAGCCTGAGATCGAGGGCGACTTGATCGTTGCGCGAGCGGCCGGTGTGGAGCTTCCCGGCCACATCTCCGATCAACTCCCCCAGCCGGCGCTCCACCGCGGTGTGGACGTCCTCGTCGCTGCGCTGGAACTCGAAGTCGACGACCTCCTCGAGGATCCTCTCCAGACCGGCGGCGAGAGCATCCGCCTCGCCGGGCTCGATGATCCCGGTCGCCCCGAGCATCTCGACGTGTGCCATGGAGCCCCTGACGTCGACCTCGAGAAGGCGACGATCGGTCTCGTCGCCGGTGTAACGGCGAGTGACCTCCGACATGGATCCGTCGAAACGGCCTCCCCAGAGGGTCATCTCTCGTCGCCGAATCCGCGGATTCGGAGTGCGTTGAGGTTGATGAAGCCTCTGGCGTCCGCCTGGTCGTAGACGTCGTCGGCCTCGAAAGTGGCCACGTCGGCGTCGTAGGTCGAATTGGGCGATCGTCTCCC
The DNA here is from genome assembly GCA_964558575.1 of uncultured Acidimicrobiaceae bacterium. Classification (GTDB taxonomy): domain Bacteria; phylum Actinomycetota; class Acidimicrobiia; order Spongiisociales; family ZC4RG35; genus JANQRA01. The sequence goes on from CAZLEQ010000020.1 coordinate 12,394, forward strand.
GCTGATCCTCACCGAGCCCTTGTACAGGACAAGCCGCGCCTCTCCCGTCACCTTCTCCTGGATCCGGTCCATGGTCGCCTGGAGGTTCACCCGCTCCGGTGAGTACCAGAAGCCGTTGTAAGCCATCCGGGCGTAGCGGTTGGCGAGGTCGTCACGCATGTGCAAGACCTCGCGGTCGAGGACCATCGACTCGACGGCGCGCCGGGCGGCGTGGAGGACGGTCCCGCCCGGGGTCTCGTACACACCGCGGCTCTTGATACCAACGAACCGATTCTCCACGATGTCGATGCGACCCACGCCGTTGCTGCCCGCCACCTGGTTGAGATGTGTCAACAGCTCTACCGGGCCCATCGCCACGCCGTCGACGGAGACCGGGTTTCCGGCCTCGAGGCCGATGACGACCTCGCGCGGCTCATCGGGTGCGTCCTCTGGGTCGGTGGTCATGCGAAACATCCCCTTGGGCGGCGACGTCCAGGGATCTTCGAGGACCCCACCCTCGTAGGAGATGTGGAACAGATTGGCGTCCATCGAATAGGGAGACTCCTCGGTCACCGGGGTGGGGATGCCCCGGGCCTCTGCATAGGCAACCAGGTCGGCGCGTCCGTTCAGCTTCCACTCCCGCCAGGGGGCGATGGTGGTGAGGTCGGGGGCGAGGGCCGCGGTCGACAGCTCGAACCTGACCTGATCGTTGCCCTTCCCGGTGGCGCCGTGAGCGATGGCATCTGCATCGTGCTCTCTGGCGGTCTCCACCAGGCCGCGGGTGATGATGGGCCTGGCCAGGGAGGTCCCGAGCAGGTACTCGGTCTCGTAGATCGCGGCGGCGCGTAGGGCGGGGAAGACCGCGTCGGTGACGAAGTCGGCGCGCAGGTCGCCCACCACGGCATCGAACGCGCCCGTGTCGAGCGCTTTGAGCCGGGCCTCCTCGACCTCCTCACCCTGTCCCACATCTGCGGTGTAGGTGACCACCTCGGCGTCGCGCTCCTCACCCAGCCAGGCGAGGATCACCGAGGTGTCGAGTCCTCCCGAGTAAGCGAGCACGACTCTCATCGCCGGAACGATGGCCGATCGATGCCGAGATGTAAAGACGGCAGTCGCCTCTAGGAGCAGTCGGTGACCGACACCGTCGTGGTCGCCCCTCCGGCGTTCCCCCGCTCATCGAAGGCGACGATGCGGACATCGATGGTGCCAGTGATGGTGAACGGGCCGATGACTGCTTGGAACATGTCGTTGCCCACCGGCTCCATTGCGGTCTCACGCTGTCCGGAGCCATCCGGGCTCCACCTCGCCACCACCCGCTCCAGAGGTGAGGTGTCCCTGACGCGTGCCGAGACGGTGGTCCTGGTGACGTCGCAGCCTTCGATCTCCACCGAGGCAGGCGAAGCCTGGGGGTTGTGGATGATCGGGTTGTCCTCATGGGTGCCGACGACGGCGATCTGGACGTCTCCATGGGGCCAGCTCAGCGTGAGGGTCTCGGCCAAGCTCCCTTCTCCGATCTGGTTCCTATCGAGGCCGAGCACGATGGTGATCGTTTCGCCCCCGGCGATCTCTCCGCTTCCCGCCGAGACGGAGACCGCACCGGAGCTGGAAGCGATGGTCCAGGAGGTGACGGCGTCTCCCCCGTTGACAATGTCGAGCTCGGAACTGGTCCCGTCTGAGCCGAAGTCGATGGTGTCGGTCGACACCTGGAGCGAGGCGGAACCGGAGGCGTTGGTCGTCGAAGTCGGCTGAGTCAGCGCCGTCGTGGTGGTCACCCCGATGGTGGTCGACGTCGTCGGAGGAACGGTGGTGACTGACGGGGAGGGGTCCTGGCCCACCACGGTGGGGGGTGGCTGTAGCGGATCGAACTGAGCGGACACGGCGAACCCGATGAGACCGACCACGAGGGTGATTGCGGCGAACAGGCCCATCTTCGTCCACTCCGGTGGGATTGCGGCTGTGAGCGACGTCCATGGGGAAGCCGTTTGTGGATCCGCGGTTCCGACCGCCGCCAGCGCGTCGACCTTGGTCAGCACCCGGGCCCGGAGCGCCACCGGAGCGGGTGTCGGCTCGCCCTCGACGGCGGGGCCGGCCAGAGCACCGATCTCTCCGATCTCTTCGAGCCAGCCCTCGAGGTCATCCGAGGTGTCGGAGCCGAGGAACCGCTCGGCGGCCTCCATGAGAGTGTCGTGGGTCGCCTTCACGGCTCCGGCGCGCTCGCCCCCCGCCTGGAGGTAGGCGGTGAAGAGTCGGTCCGCGTACCGGTCGTAGATGGCAGCGAACGCGTCGCTATCGCCGGCGCGGAATGCCTCGATCAACTCTGTATCGGTGAGACGCTCGAATTCGGCCATGCGAGGGAGACGACGAGTCCTGGTCAATCCTTACAGCCGGGAGGCGATATACCCGGATTTGGCCTCAGGAAACGTGGTGGCCAGCCGGCTCGGTGCGTCGCCACCCCGACCCGAGTTGGCGGGGACGACCGTACCGCCGAGCGCCGAAACGCGGTCAGTGGCGCCAACTGAGGGCGCCACACTTCGCCGAGCGGGGCTGTGAACCCTGGGTTGGCGTGAGAGCGGTCAGGTGAGGGCCGCCCTGACGAACGCGGTCAGCTCCGACACCAAGGCGTCTCGGTCCAGCTCCCCGTCGGGCCGGTACCACCGCTCGATGGCGTTGAGTATCGAGAGGATGAAGATCGACACCGTCTTGGGATCGACATCAGGTCGGAAGGAGCCTTCGGCCATCCCCTCCCGGATCACGTCGCGAAACCCTTCCTCGTAGTGGTCCCGGGCCCCGACGATGCGTGACCGGTAGCTGGAGTCGAGCATCCGCGCCTCGTTGAGGAAGGTTCGGGCGACGTCGATGTTGTCGATCACCACGTCGACGTGGCCGGCGATGAGTGCTTCGAGGCGGTCGGACGCGACTCCCTCGCCGGTCAACGCCTTCTCTGCCGACTCCTCGAAGAGGCGCGCCCCCTCCTCGACCACCTCGACCAGGAGGTCCTGCTTCGAGGAGACGTGGGAGTAGAGCGAGGAGCCGAGCAGGCCCAGCTCCTTGCCCAGATCGCGCATGGAGGTCCCGTGATAGCCGCGATCGGCGAACAGCCGCCCGGCCGCCCTGACCACGTCCTCCCGGGAGTTGCGGGTGGTGACCATCAGCGGTGGTCGTAGCGCACGACGACCTTGTCGGTCACCGGATGAGACTGGCAGGTGAGCACGAACCCGGCTTCGACCTCGGAGTCGACCAGAGCGTAGTTCTTGTCCATACGCACCTCGCCCTCCTCGATGCGGCCTTTGCAAGTAGCGCACATTCCTCCCTTGCAGGAGAACGGCAACTCGCTCCGCACACGCAGGGCAGCGTCCAGCACCGATGTCTCCGGCGTCATCCGGGTCTGCACGGCGCGTCCGTCGAGGATCACCGTGAGGTCGACGCTCCCCTCACCCACAGGGGGTTCGGGGGGGAGGGCGGACTCATCGAGAGGGCCGGCGAAGAAGAGCTCGTCGTGGATCCGCGACGGGTCGACGCCGAGATCCCCCAGAGTGGCTCGGGCGGCCATCACCATCTCGTAGGGCCCGCACAGGTACCAGCCGTCCACCTCCCTCGACCCGAGGAGACGATCGTGGACCGTGCGGATCTTCTGGTCGTCGATCCGACCCGAGAGCAGGGGCACGTCGGAGCCCTCGCGGCTGAGAATGTGGAACAGCTGGAAACGGGGGTGGTAGCGGTCTTTGAGACCCTCCAGTTCGTCGAGGAACATCACCGTGTTCGCGGTGCGGTTCCCGTAGAGGAGGGTCCAGGCGGACTCGGGCTCCATCTCCAGAGAGCTAGTGATCAACGAGATCACGGGTGTGATCCCGGAGCCGGCGGCGATTGCCACTGCCCGGCGGGGACGCTCGGGGTCGATATCGATGGTGAACTCGCCCACAGGCGGCATCACCTCGAGAGCGTCACCAGCTTTCAGACTCTCGCAGGCGAAGGTGCTGAAGACGCCACCGGGTAGCTTCTTGATCCCCACCCGGAGCTTGCCCGAGCCCGCCGGTGCACAGATCGAATACGAGCGGCGGACGTCGTTGCCATCGATCATGTTGCGTACGGTGACATGCTGGCCCGGGATGTAGTCGAAGACCGGGGCAAGCTCGGGGGGAACGTCGAAGGTGACCACCACGGAGTCCTCGGTCAGCGGACTCACCTCGGTCACCCTCAGCTCGTGGAATTCGAGTCCGCTCATCAGAACTGCTTGAAGTAGTCGAAGGGCTCGCCACACGACGAACACACCATCAGGGCCTTGCAGGCGGTGGAGCCGAACCTGGCGACCATCCTGGGGTGATCGGCATGACACCTGGGGCACAGGACCTCGGACAGCCCCGTGGGCGGGGCGATGCCGAACTCGGCCAACTTGCGGTGGCCCTCCTCGGTGATCCAATCAGTGCTCCAGGACGGGTTGTGGGCCACCCTGACCTCGTGTGACTCCACTCCGGCACGGGCCAGGGCAGCGGAGATGTCGTCTTCGATCTGGCGCATGGCCGGGCAACCCGAGTAGGTCGGGGTGATAGTCACCACGACATGGTCACCGTGGGTCTCGACCGCGCGGAGGATCCCGAGATCTTCGATGGTCAGGACCGGGATCTCCGGGTCGACCACCGTGGCCACCACGGACCGGAAGTCGGTGGAGACGGTCACCATTCCAACCCCGGGTAGGCACGATCCATCCACTGCATCTCGGCAAGCAGTGAGCCGAGGTGCTCGGTGTGGTATCCCTCCCGGCCGCCCGACCGCTGATAGGGGTCATCGGGTATGTCGAGACCCGCCTCGGCGAAGACGGTGTCGACTTCGCCTCGCCAGGCATCCGGGTAGGGCTCGGACAACTCGGCGGTGAACCTCCACAGGGAGTCGACGGCACGCTGGGTGCGGGCGTGGGACTCGTCGGTTCCGTCACCGAGACGCAGCATCCAGCTGCTGGAGAACTCGTAGTGATATGCCGCCTCCTTACGCGCCCGGCTCGCCACTCCGGCGACGGTCTCGGCATCGGAGACGGCGAGGTCTGCCCAGAGGAGGCGTTGGTAGACATCGAAGAAGAACTGGCGGACGATGGTGTCGGCGAAGTCGCCGTTGGGTTGCTCCACGAGGAGCAAGTTGAGGAACTGGCGCTCGTTCCGTCTCATCGCGAGATCGTCTTCGGTCCGACCCTTTCCCTCGATCTCCCCGGCGTGGGTGTAGAGAGCGCGGGCCACGCCGAGGTGGTCGAGGGCGATGTTGCCCAGGGCGATATCGATCTCGAGGTCGGGCGCGCGTGAGATCCACTGTCCCAGCCGCTGCGCCAGGACCATGTTGTCGTCGGCATGGGAGAGGACGGTGCGGAGATCGGGGTCGAGGTCGATGGCAGGCATCCCCTGTGGTGTGCTGGACACGATGGCGTCGCTCACATCTGACCCACTTCATCGGGGATCTCATATGTCGTCGCCAGCCGGTAGACCTTCTCGTTGGCCTCGACGTATTCGGCCGCGGCCTCGGGCTCGAAGGCGTGGACCTCGCTGCTGGGCACCACCCAGACACTCACTCCCTCGCCGCGGCGGGTGTACACGTCGCGTGCGTTCTGCAGGGCGGTGCGGGCATCGGGGGCGTGTAGGCTGCCGATGTGGACGTGGGAGATCCCGCGGCGGGCACGGACGAAGACCTCCCACATGGGCCAGCCGTCGGCGGCCCCTTCGATCCTCTCCTCGATCTCTGCCTTCTCCCCCGGAGCGACGGGAACGTCGTAGGTCATGCCGCTCTCCTCGATCGCTTGGCCGCATAGGCGGTGGCCGCCTCTCGCACCCAGGCGCCTTCGGCCCATGCCCTCGTCTTGTGATCGATGCGATCCCGGCTCATCGGGCCATTCCCCTTCACCACCTGCCAGAACTCGTCCCAGTCGATCTCGCCGAAGTCGTAGTGGCCCCGCTCGGGGTTCCACCGCAACTCGGGGTCGGGGATGGTCAGACCCAGATAGTCGGCCTGGGGGACGGTCATGTCGACGAACTGCTGACGAAGGTCGTCGTTGGACACCCGCTTGATCTTCCACCTCATCGACTGCTCGGAGTGGGTGGAGTCGGAGTCGCTGGGGCCAAACATCATCAGCGACGGCCACCACCACCGGTCGAGAGCGTCCTGGGCCATGGCCTTCTGCTCCGGTGTCCCGTTGCAGAGCCTGATGAGGAGCTCGTAGCCCTGTCGCTGATGGAAGGACTCCTCCTTGCAGATGCGAACCATTGCCCGGGCATAGGGACCGTAGGAGCAGCGGGTGAGCATCACCTGGTTGGTGATTGCGGCACCGTCGACCAGCCAGCCGATCGCACCCATGTCGGCCCAGCTCAACGTGGGATAGTTGAAGATCGACGAGTACTTGTGCTTGCCCTGGTGGAGCAACTCCTGGAGGTCGTCGCGCTCGACCCCGAGGGTCTCGGCCGCGGAGTACAGGTAGAGCCCGTGGCCGGCCTCGTCCTGGACCTTGGCCATTAGGATCGCCTTGCGATGCAGGCTCGGCGCCCTTGTGATCCAGTTGCCCTCCGGCTGCATCCCGATGATCTCTGAGTGGGCGTGCTGGGCGATCTGGCGGATCAGGGTCTTGCGGTAGCCCTCCGGCATCCAGTCGGTGGGCTCGATCTTCGCCTCGTCGTCGATGATCGCCTGGAATCTCTCCTCTGGTGACATGGGGATCATTCTAAGCAAACGAACGTTCGTTTGTAAAATGAGGGAACCTCCCCGGCGATTTCCTGATGAGGGGGCGAGATAGGACACTTGAGGCATGGCGCCAAGCACATCGATCGGGATCATCGGCACCGGGTGGGTCGGGTCGAGCGTCGCCATCTCCACCCTGCACCTCGCCGCGGCCCAGGAGATACTCCTACACGACCAGAACGAGGCCCTCGCCGAAGGGGAGGCCATGGACCTCTCCCACGGCTCCTCGTTCTATCCGAGTGCCCGAGTGCGTAGTGTGCCGTTGGAAGCGATGCTCGACACCGGTGCGGTGGTCATAGCCGCGGGCCGAGGAGGTTCCACGGGCGAGAGCAGACTCGCCCTTCTCCGCGACAACGCCGAGATCATCGGCGGGTTGGCACACCACTTTCGCCACTACCGGGGCACGGTGGTGATGGTCACCAACCCGGTGGATGTCCTCACCTACGTTTTCCAACGGGAGTCGGAGATGCCTGCAAAACGAGTCATCGGGACCGGAACCATGCTGGACACGAGCCGACTCCGCCAAATCCTGGGGCGCGAGCTTGGCGTGGATCCCCGATCGGTTCACGCCCACGTGATCGGTGAGCACGGGGACTCGGAGGTGTGTCTGTGGTCGGGGGCGTCGGTCGGGGGCACCCGACTCCGGGACTGGTCGGGATGGGATCCCGACCGGGAATCGGCGGTGGCGGCCGAGGTCAGGGAGGCCGCATACAGGATCATCGAGAGAAAAGGTGCGACCAACCACGCCATCGGACTGGTGACCGCCAACCTCCTTCGGGGGATGATGCGCGACGAGCGCCGCGTGCTGACCATCTCCCGTGTCCAGGGCGGAGCTTTCGATCTCGACGACGTCGCCCTGTCGCTTCCGGCGATCGTCGGGGCGGAGGGGGCGGCCTCGGTGCTCGAGCCAGATCTCGATCCGGAGGAGCGCACCCGGCTGGACCACTCGGCACGCCTGCTCCGTGAGGCGATCGACTTGGTGAGGTGACATGGCCCACACCACGCTGTCACACACCGCCGACACCGGCATCGAAGCCACGGCCCCGACTCTCCACGCCCTGATCGAGGAGCTGGCCACCGGGATGTTCGAGTTGATGGCAACCGTCGACCCCTGCCCCGCGAGCACCGAGGTGGAAACCGCCGTCACGGCATCCACCATCGACGACCTGGTGGTCGACGCCCTGTCGGACCTGATCTACCTCGCCGAGACCGAGGACCTCCACCTCTGTCGTTTCGAAGTGACCGGAAACGGGAAGACCACCGTGCGGATCCGGGCGTCGGGGACGCCGATATCCGGCATCGACGCCTCCGGACCGCCGATCAAGGCCGTCACCTATCACCGACTCGAGGTCTCAGAGCGCGATCAGGGGTGGTACGCACGGGTCTACTTCGACGTTTGAGCCCACGATGCCGCCAGCAAGAAGAGTGAACCTGGAACCGCACCGCATCTCCGATGTCGTCTGGGAGATCGAACCCACCGGCGGGATGCGAGTGCCCGGGCGGGTCTTTGCCGACGATCGGCTCATGGAGGCGGTGCGGCGGGATCGCTCCATCGATCAGGTGGCCAATGTGGCCCATCTTCCCGGGATAGTCGAGGCCTCCTTCGCCATGCCCGACATCCACTGGGGCTACGGGTTCCCGATCGGTGGTGTCGCCGCCACCGATGTCTCCGATGGTGGAGTGGTGTCTCCCGGCGGCGTCGGATTCGACATCTGCTGCGGTGTGCGCCTCATGGCTTCGGGTTTCGATGGCGATGCCTTCGCATCGCGTGCCGAGGCAGTCTTGGACCAGCTCGATCGGAGGATTCCGCGCGGTGCGGGAAAGGGAGGGATCGCCCCGGGCCGTCTCGTCGGAGCGATATTGCAACAGGGGGCCGTGGCCGCGGTGGAGAGTGGCTATGGCGTCGCCGCAGATCTGGCGAGATGCGAAGAGCGGGGACGCTCCAATGGAGCAGACCCGTCCGCGGTGAGTGACAAGGCCGTCAACCGGGGAAAGGACCAGATCGGCTCGCTGGGATCGGGGAACCACTTCCTCGAGATCCAGCTGGTCGATCGCATCGAAGACCGGGAGGCGGCAGGAGCCTTCGGGCTCGCCATGGACATGGTCGTGGTGATGATCCATTGCGGCTCGCGCGGACTCGGACATCAGGTGTGCACCGATCAGCTGCGTGACATGGGAGCTGCCATGTCACGCCATGAGATCAGCGTTCCCGACCGCCAGCTCGCCTGTGTGCCGGTGGACTCAGCAGAAGGTCGACGCTATCTGGCGGCGATGGCCGCAGCGGCCAACTTCGCCTGGGCCAACCGGCACATTCTCGCCCATGAGACCCGGGTCGCCTTCGCCGAGGCGTTCGGGACGACGCCGGAGGACACGGGCATGGACCTGGTCTTCGACGTCGCCCACAACCTGGCCAAGTTGGAGCGTCATCAGGTCGACGGGGCCGCACGCGATCTCTGTGTCCACCGGAAGGGCGCCACCCGTGCCTTCGGGCCCGGGCACCCCGACCTCCCCCAAGACCTGAGGGACGTCGGCCAACCGGTGCTGATACCGGGGAGCATGGGCACAGCATCATGGGTGCTCAGAGGCACGGCGACGAACCCCGCCTTCGGTTCCGCCGCTCACGGAGCCGGTCGGGTGATGAGTCGCAAGCAAGCCAAGTCGGAGAGCACCGGCGAGGAGGTGCGGCGAGCCCTCCGCGACCAGGGGATCGCGGTGCGTCCCGGGTCGGTGAGCCTTCTCTCCGAAGAGGCTCCCTATGCCTATAAGGACGTCGACGCCGTGGTCGACGTGTGCCATCGGGCCGGGTTGGCCACCCGGGTGGCCCGGCTCCGGCCGCTCGCGGTCGTAAAGGGCTGAGGTCGTGGTTGACGGGAATGAGAAAACCCGTACCATCTCCCTACATGACCGGTCATCTGACCCGCAACGTCTGCGTTTGTGCTTGCGCATGTGCGGCCGCGCGCGGGCAGTGACAGACTGATCGACAGCTAGACCAGACCTCCAGCCCGCACCGGCGCATCGCCCCAGGCGGGCTTTTTCTATGCCCGAGGAAACCCATATGACAACTATCGACGAGAGACGACGACTCGACACCAACCAGGTCGACCGGCGGTTCGCGGATATCCGCGACCTCCTACCCGGCATAGACAATCCCACCCCTCTGGTGAGGCTCAACCGGGTCTGGGCAGATCGCGGACTCGAGATCTATCTGAAGCTCGAGTGGATGAATCCATTCGGCTCGGTCAAAGACCGTACCGCGGCCTACCTCCTCGAGGGCCTTCGGCGCCGGGGGCGGCTCGAGAGCAAAGAGCTGGTGGAAGCTTCGTCTGGCAACACCGCGATCGCGTTGGCCGCTCTCGCCACCCTCGTTGGGACTCGCCTCACCACCACCATCCCCAACGGAGTGCCCGAGGAGAAGAAGATCATCCTCCGGATGCTCGGTGCGGAAGTGTGGGAGACCCCCGACGATCTGTGCCCGGTCGACAACCCCCGGGACGGGGCCATCGCCCTCGCCAGGGCTCTCGCCGCCTCCGATGATGGGAACAGGTATGTGGCCACGCGCCAATACGAGAACGTCGACAACGTGACGGCACACTATGAGACGACCGGTCCCGAAGTGTGGAAACAGACCGAGGGCCAAGTGCGGTGGTTCGTGGCGGCGTACGGGACCACAGGGACCGTGGTCGGAGCCGGACGCTACCTCAAGGAGCAGGATCCGGCGATCCGAGTCGTCGGTGTCGAACCGGAGCCGGGCCACCGCCTCCCGGGCATGAGGAGCTTCCGTGAGGCCAGCGAGCCAGGAATCCTCGACCGCAGGGTCATCGATCACTCCATCGTCGTCTCCGACCACGACGCCTATGCCGTCACCAAGGATCTCTGGCGTCGGGAAGCGATGATGGTGGGACCGTCCACGGGAGCCGTCGTGGCCGCGATTGACCGGCTGCCCGTGAAGCCAGGGGACGTCGTCGTCGCCATCTCCGCCGACTCGGGCGCGAAGTACGCGAGCTACTTCGAGGAGATCCTCGGAGAGGAAGGGAAACCGCAGATATGAGCACCACCCCGGAACCCGCCATCGAGCACGATGCACCGGTCGAAGAGCTGGACTGCCGGGGGCTTCTCTGCCCCTTGCCGGTCTACAGGGCAGGTCTGGCGCTGGGAAAGCTCCAGCCCGGAGAGCGCCTGAGCCTGATCACGACCGACCCCGGAGCTCTCGAAGACATCCCCGCCATGACCCGCCAACGAGGAGACAACCTCATATCGGTCGAGGAGACCGCGGAAAGCCAGACATTCATCATCGAGAAAGGCGCCCAGCGATGACCCAGACGAGCCCAGCCACCGATCCGCGCCCAGAGACACCGCCTCGGAGCAAGAGGATCGCGATCGTGGCGTCGAAGGGCACTCTCGATCAGGCGTACCCTCCGATGATCCTGGCATCGACCGCCGTCAGCCTGGGATGGGAAGCGGGTATCTACTTCACCTTCTACGGCCTCGACATCATCCATGCCGACCGATTCGAGAAGCTGAAGGTGGCCTCACTCGCCAACCCGGCCGGGCCGATACAGCTACCGAACGCCCTCGGCGCCATCCCCGGAGCCACCGCAGCCGCCACGAAAGTGATGAAGAAATGGATGACGGATGCGCGCATGCCGACCATCCCGGAGTTCATCAACATGACCCAGGAGCTCGGGGTCAGGTTCTTCGCCTGCGCCACCACCATGGGCGTCATGGGAGTGAAGGAGAGGGACCTGATCCCGGGCGCCGACATCGCCGGCGCCGCGGCATTCCTCGATTACGCCGCCGATGCCGATGTGAGCCTCTTCGTCTGAGGACGACCGGCGTCGGCGATCAACGCTCCCCGGCGGAGAGGGTCTGCATCAAATCGTCGAACGCCTCCAGGGTCAGCGACTGCGGGCCGTCACTCAACGCCGACTCTGGATCGGGGTGGATTTCCACCATGATCCCGTGCGCCCCGATCGCGGCACCCGCCATGGCCAGCGGGATCACCAGATCGCGGTCACCGGCAGCGTGCGACGGGTCGACGATGACGGGGAGGTGGCTGCGCCGCCGGAGGACCGGCACCGCGGTGAGGTCCAGGGTGTTGCGCGACGAGGTCTCGAAGGTTCGGATACCACGCTCGCAGAGAATCACCCTCTGGTTGCCCCCGGCCAGGATGTACTCCGCCGCCTGGAGGAACTCGTCGATCGATGCGCTCATACCCCGCTTGAGCAGGACCGGGCGCTGCGACCTTCCCACCTCGTTGAGCAAGGCGAAGTTCTGCATGTTTCGGGTCCCGATCTGGAGTACGTCCGCTTTCTCGGCCATCCTCTCGACGTGCTCGGGAGCCGTCACCTCGGTGACGATGGGAAGCCCGTAGACCCGACCGGCTTCGGCCAGCATGTCCAGCCCTTCCCAGCCCAGGCCCTGGAAGCTGTACGGTGAGGTTCGGGGCTTGAAACAGCCTCCGCGCAGCAGCTTCCCACCCGACTCCTTCACCGCCTTGGCGGTCTTCATCACCTGGTCGATGGACTCGACGGCACAAGGACCGGCGATCATGACCAGATCGGGGCCGCCGACCACCACCCCGTTGATGTCGACGACGGTCTCGGTCTCGGTGTCCTTGCGACCGGCGAGGCGGTAGGGGCCGTCGGAGACAGGCTTGTCTTCCCGCTTGGGTCCGGGGCTCGACACCGCGATGACTCGCTCCGGCACGGGCGAGGGGCGGCGGTGCGGGCGCAGGTCACGCGAGGGATAGGTGCCCAGGACCCGGAGGTACATGGTGTGCCTGCGCACGTTCTCCAGGACCCGCCGGACTCGCTGATCGCCGACGTTGCCCTCGAAGTCCATATAGAACGACTCCTGCCACGCGTTGTTGACCGTCGGCCTCGACTCCAGCTTGACCAGGGCGATGCCCTCGTCCCGGAAGGCGTTGAGCACCTCGGCGAGCGATCCCGGCTCGTTGCTGACCGAGAGCACCAAGGACGTCTTGGCGGGGACTTGCGGGTCGACGGTCGCCGGCTCCGCGGCCACGGCCACGAACCTGGTGTAGTTGGTCTTCCGATTGTTGATCCCGGTCTCGAGGACCTCCAGCCCATAGAGCTTCGCCGCATCCTCGTTGGCGATGGCGGCGACGGTCGGGTTGTCGATCTCCGCGATCCGACGCGCCGAGAGGGCGGTGTCGGTGTCGTAGATGACTTCGACGTCGGGGAGCCCGGCGAGGAAGTCCGAGCATTGCGCCACCGCCTGGGGGTGACCGTGGATCGTCTTGAGATCCGAGATCGATGCCCCGCGTACCCCGACCAGACAGTGCTTCACATGCAGCTTGACCTCCCCGACGATGGACACCTTGGAATCGAGGAGCAAGTCGTACACTTCGGCGATCGCGCCTGAGGTGGTGTTCTCGATGGGCAGCACCGCGATGTTGGCACGACCGTCCTTCACCGCTCCGATGGCGTCGCCGAAACGGGTGCACGAGACGAACTCCCGCTCGTTCATGTTCGGGGTCAGCGCCAGGGCGGCCCCGTGGCTGTTGGAGCCGGCGACACCCTGGATGGCCACTATGACGGCGTCCTTGCGACCGTTGACGCTGTTCTGGACAAAGTCGAACTGCACCCGGAGCGAGTCGGCCATGATCTGCTCCCAGACCCGGGAGACCAGATCGGCGTCGAGCTCGTACTTCCCTGCGGCGGCGAGTCGCTCTATCAGCAGTGCCTCCTCACGGAGGTCGTCGCGGAAAGGCTTCTCGGCGCGCTGCTTCTCGGCGGCGATCTGCCTGGCCACTTGCCGGCGGGCAGCGAGCAGCTCGAGGATGCCGTTGTCTATGCGATCGACCTCACCCCGGAGGTCGTCGAGCTGGTTGATTTCGTCATTCACTTCAGAGTTGTCAGGGGAATCGAGGACTCCGTCCATCGGGATCTCCATTCAGGACGCGCGTTGAGCGGGTTCGGGATCGGACAGGAAACAGCGGGGGTGGGGGGTAGGTCGGCGCTAGGCGCCGAAATAGAGGCGGAAGTAAGACGCGCCGAAGGACAGAGTGTCCCGAGTGGCAGCAGCGTCGCGGCTCATCGGGGGGATTGTGCCCGTGAACGCGCCCCTCGTCAACCCCCTAACCTCGCCGTGCCCATGAAATTGAGCCGCGCCATCGTCCACGGAACGGGTCTCCTCGGAGGATCGATCGGGCTCGCCCTACGCGCTCGGGGCTGGGAGGTCGCAGGGTGGGACCCCGAGCCCGAGGCATTGGCCGAGGCGTTGCGACGCGGGGCAATCGGATTGGGGCTCGATCGCCCGGACACCGATGCCGACCTCGTCGTGTTGGCGGCTCCGCCCGACGCCATCATCGACTCCATGGCGAACCTCGAGACGGACGCCTTGGTCACCGACATCGCCGGGGTGAAGGTGCCGATAGTCGCCGCCGCCTCCCACATCCCCCACTTCGTCGGGGGCCACCCCATGACCGGCGGCGAGACCAGCGGATCGAGCCTCGCCACCCGCACCATGTTCCACGGCGCTACCTGGGTCCTCACCTCCGACGAGGCTGAGGAGGCCGACATCGAGCGGATGGCAGACATCACCCGCTCATTCGGGGCCAACCCTCTGGTGATGACGGCACAAGAACACGACGCCGCCGTCGCCCGCGTCAGCCACCTCCCCCACGTGCTGGCTGCCGCACTCGTGCGGCTCGTCGACGCCGACCCGGCCACGCTCAGCCTCGCCGGTGCCGGGTTCCGGGATCTCACCCGGATCGCCGCCGGCGACAGCACCTGGTGGGCCGAGGTCCTCACCGCCAACGCTGCCCAGGTAGACGGCTCGATATCCGAGTTGCAGGACGCCCTGGACGGCTGGCGTCGAATCATCACCAGCGACTCCGACGGATCACTCGATTCGGAACTGGAGTCGGCCCGTGCGGCCCGCGCCGGCTTGGGCGAGCACCACACCCAGGTACGGGTGGTTCTCCTCGACCAGCCTGGAGAGATCGCCCGGGTCGGTCACGCCCTGGAGACCAGCAGAGTCGACGTCCGTGACTTCCAGCTGCGACACGGGGAGCACGGCGGAGGCGGCATCCTCACCATCTCGGTCAAGGGCGAGAGCAAGGATGCCTTGACCACGGCACTGATCGACGAGGGCTTCGAGGTCCGGGTCGACGACTGATCGAAGATTCCATGCGTGTGGGCCCGTCACGACGCGGCAGAGCGCATCGCCCCATGGCATCGGGCGAATGAGCGTCACTTGCGGTGACGGCGCCGCTCCGACTCTCTGAGATACTGCTTGCGCACCCTGATGGCGTCGGGCGTCACCTCCACCAACTCGTCGTCGTCGATCCACTCGATGGCGGTCTCCAAGGTGAGACGGCGCGCCGGCTTGAGCTTGATCGCCTCGTCGGCCCCGGCGGCGCGGATGTTGGTGAGCTGCTTCGCCTTGGCCGGGTTGGCCAGCAACACCTCTGGCCGGGAGTTCTCCCCGATGATCATCCCCTCGTAGATCGGGTCTCCGGGCTCGATGAACAGCTCCCCGCGAGTCTGGAGGTTGTCTAGGGCGAATCCGGTGGCCGTCCCGGATCGGTCCGAGATCATCGCACCCCCGGTGCGCCCCTCGATCTCGCCGGCCCAAGGCATCCACCCCTCGTGCTGCTGGTTGACCAGCGCCGTTCCCCGAGTGGCGGTCATCAGCTCCGAGCGGAATCCGATGAGGCCCCGCGCCGGGCCGATGGCCGACACGATGGTCCGCCCCCGCTCCCCCGGTCGTATGTCATCGACCCGTCCCCGGCGAGCGGCAACCGATTGGGTGATCGCACCGACATAGTCGTCAGGCACGTCGACGATCGCCCTCTCCATCGGCTCGTGTCGGATCCCGTCGATATCCCTGGTGATGACCTCGGGCCGGCTCACCTGGAGCTCGAAGCCCTCGCGACGCATCGACTCGATGAGCACCGCCAACTGCAATTCGCCCCTTCCCGCAACTTCGATCGCATCCGGGCTGGAGGTGTCGGAGATCCGAATCGAAACACTGCCCAAGACTTCGCGCTCGAGCCGCGCCCGGATCTGACGCGAGGTGAGCAGGCTCCCCGACTCACCCGCCATCGGCGAGGTGTTGACCCCGAAGGTCATCCGCAACACCGGCTCGTCCACCTCGAGGCGAGAAAGAGCACGTGAATCGTCGGGATCGGCGAGCGTGTCTCCGATCTCCACCTCCGGGAACCCGGCCACGACGAACAGGTCACCTGCGGTGCGTTCGCCTACCTCGACCCGGCTCAGGCCGGTGAATCCGAGCAACGAGGTGAGACGTCGCTTCAGGACCGTCCCGTCGCGCTGCATCAATGCGACCTGACTGCCCGCACGGAGTGTCCCCTGCTCCACCCGACCGATGGCGAGTCGACCCAGATAGTCGGAGGCGTCGAGGTTGGTGATAATCGCCTGCAGCGGCGCCCCAGGGTCGCCGGAGGGAGTCGGGATGGTATCGACGATGGCATCGAGTATCGGCGAGAGGTCGCTGTCCTCGGGTGGCCGGGCGATTCCCTTCACCGCCCTCCCCAGCCGGGCTATCGATGAGATGATGGGGAACTCGATGTGGTGGTCCTCGGCTTCGAGGTCGAAGAACAGCTGGTAGACCTCGTCAGCCACCTCCTCGATGCGGGCGTCGGGACGGTCGACCTTGTTGATGACCACTACTGCAGGCAGCCCGCGGCCCAAGGCTTTGGACAGCACGTAACGGGTCTGTGGCATCGGCCCTTCGGCAGCGTCTACCAACAGCAGCACTCCGTCGACCATGGCCAGGGCACGCTCGACCTCCCCGCCGAAGTCGGAGTGGCCCGGTGTGTCCACGAGGTTGATGCGGGTCCCGTCCCACTCGATCGAGGCCGCCTTGGCCAGGATCGTGATCCCACGCTCCCGTTCCTGGTCGTCGGAGTCCATGACCCGGTCCACCCGGGTCTCGTGCGCGGCGAAGACGCCGGCGGCGTTGAGCATGGCATCGACGAGGGTCGTCTTGCCATGGTCGACGTGCGCGATCAGAGCCACGTTGCGAATCGAAGGGGTTCCCGACACGGGAGACGAATTGTACCGGTGTCCCGGTGCTGACGACTCGCCGGCCATCTAGGCCAGGGCGACCAGGTCGAGCAACTCCTCGTCGAAGAACTTCATCTCGCCATCGGGCATGAGCACGGCGCGATCGGGCATCAGCTCGGCCACGAAGTCGGTGTCATGACTCACCATGATGATGGTGCCCTCATAGATGGTCAGCGCCTCGAGCAGCGCCTCTTTCGCCTGGGGGTCGAGGTTGTTGGTGGGCTCGTCGAGCAGCAGCACGTTGGGACGCGAAGCCACGAGCATGGCCAGTGCCAGCTTGGTCTTCTCGCCACCCGAGAGGGTGGCGGCGTCCTGGTCTACCTTGTCGGCGAGGAGGAAGTGGCCGAGCACGCCGCGCAGGGTCGAGTCGGGAAGCCGGGCCGCCTTCCGCATATGGTCGAAGACCGTCACCCCGTCGAAGATCTGCTCGTGCTCCTGGGCGTAGTAGCCCAGGGTCGCCCGATGCCCGAGTGACACCTCGCCGAGATCGGAGGTCTCGACTCCCGCGAGGATGCGGAGGAGAGTGGTCTTACCGGCGCCGTTGAGCCCGATGAGCAGCATCCGTTCGCCACGCTCCACGGCGAACTCGATGTCGACGAACACGATGTTGTCGCCGAACGACTTGGCCAGGCCGGAGACAGCCAACGGAACCCGCCCCGAGAGCTCGGGTTGGGGGAAGGCGAGCCTCACCCTCTTGCCGCTCTTCTGCACCTCGACCAGATCACGTTTCATCCGCTCCACCCTGGTCTCCCACGAGCGGGCGGTCTTGGCCATCTTCTCGGTGGTGCCCTTGAACCGGCGGATGTTCTCCTCGAGACGGGCGATCGCCTCATCCTGGTGACGACGCTCCCGCTGCTTGCGCTCCCGGCGCAGCTGGCGCTCTTCGAGGTAGTGGGTGTAGTTGCCCCGATAGGCCACTATCTCACCGTTCTCCACCGCGAGCACCGAGGTGATCGCCTCGTCGAGGAGGGGGAGATCGTGGGAGACCACCAGCATCCCGCCCTTATAGGTGCTCAGATACTCGATGAGCCAGGCCTTGGCGTCGAGATCGAGGTGGTTGGTGGGCTCGTCGAGGAGCATCACGTCGGTCTCGGCGAAGAGCAGCCGCGCCAGTTCGACCCGGCGGCGCTGCCCACCTGACATCGTCTTCACCGGCTGGTCGAGCTCGTTGTTGCCGATGCCGACGTTGGAGCCGATCCGCTTCGCTTCCGCCTCGGCGAGGAACCCCCCCTTGGCCTCGAACTCGTCGTGGAGCCGGGAGAAGCGGACGATCCCCTTGTCTCGCTCCTCACCGGCGAGGCCCTCCAGTCGTGCCCGGGAGTGCTCGATGCGCCGCTGCATGGCCCCGATCTCTCGGGCCATGAGAATCCGCTCCAGGGCGGTGGCATCGGGATGCTCCAGGTCAGGAAGCGCCGCCTCCTGGGAGAAGTAGCCGATGTTCCCGGAGCGGAGGATGGTTCCCTCGGCGGGCTGGAGCTCCCCCATCAGGGTGCGCATCAAGGTGGTCTTGCCGGCACCGTTGCGGCCGACCAGGCCGATGCGGTCTCCCGACTGCACGCTGAAGGAGACATCCCGGATGAGGGTCCGGATGCCGGCATCGATTCGGACGTCGCGCGCTATCAGCATGAGAGTGGTGAAGGGACACGGTCAGTCTACGAACCGCCGCGCCCATGAGCGAGGTGATTAAACGGTCACCACCACCGTTCTGTGAGGATTTTCTACCGGTATCCGGAAGAAGATCCTCACAGAACGGGGGACATCACCCAGCGAGGCCGGCGGGTATCGCCGAGGGGGCGAGGATGGTGTCGACCAGGCCGTACTCCACCGCCTGGTCGGCGGTGAGCC
>CAZLEQ010000020.1:31080-32827 GCA_964558575.1 uncultured Acidimicrobiaceae bacterium
GGGGCGAGGATGGTGTCGACCAGGCCGTACTCCACCGCCTGGTCGGCGGTGAGCCAGCGATCACGATCGGTGTCCCGGCGGATCGTCTCGATTTCCTGACCGGTGTGACGCCCCAGAATGTCGTTGGCCTGCTCGCGCTGACGCAGGATCTCGTTGGCCTGGATCTCGATGTCCGAGGCCTGCCCACCGACGTTCTGCACCCAGGGCTGGTGGATCATCACCCGTCCGTGGGGAAGGATGGACCGCCGACCCTCCTCTCCCCCGGCCAGGATCAGCGACGCGGCCGAAGCAGCCATGCCGATGCAGGTGGTGTGGACCTCGGGCCGGATGTGCTGCATGGTGTCGTAGATGGCGAACATCGAATCCATCGAGCCTCCCGGGGAGTTGATATACAGCGAGATCGTCTTGTCCGGGTCTTCGGACTCGAGATGGAGCAGCTGGGCGACGATGAGATTCGCCGTCTCGTCGTCGACGGGGCGCCCCAGGAAGATCACCCGGTGACCGAGGAGCCGGGAGTAGATGTCGAAGGCCCTCTCCCCGCGCGAGGTCTGCTCGATGACCGTTGGCACCAACATGCGATCTCCTTTCGCAACTATTTGGTTGCAGTCACCTTAACATAGCTTCGCAACTGCTAAGTTGCAGGTATGCCGAAGCAGTTGCCCTTCATCGAGCGAAGCATCGACATCGCCGCCGAGCCGGACGAGGTCTGGGAGCGAGTCGCCGACGGCAACCTGGCGGAGGAGTGGATGGGAGTACAGGTTGACCCGAGGAGAGGCGGAGAGGTGACCGTGCCGGGTCGTGACATCATCGGCACGGTCGAAGAAGTCGTCCCCGGAGAGTCGATCACTTGGTCGTGGAGAGAGGTCGACGGCGAGCCCTCCCAGGTCACCATCGAGATCGACCCGATCGAGCAAGGGAGCCGGGTGACCATCACCGAGCGTCTCCTCGAATACACCATCACCAATCTCCCCCCGGTGTTCCTCGACAAGGTGGCATGAGCGACCCTCAGCCCTTGCTGGCCGCGCTGGCCGACCCGACCCGGCGTGCCGTCTTCGAGCGCCTCAACTCGAAGGGGCCGGCCTCGGCGTCGAAGCTGGCCGCGGAGCTGCCGGTATCCCGCCAGGCGATCGCCAAACACCTCAACCTGCTCGATTCGGTGGGTCTGGTCGACCGCCGGGAAGAAGGGCGCCAGGTGGTCTACTCGGCCCGTGTCACCCCGCTACTCGACGTGGCTACATGGCTGGAGACGGTCGGCAACGACTGGGACGAGAGACTGGAACGCCTCAAGCAGTCCTTCGACTAGGAGGGGATGGTCCGGTCGACCACGGCCATCGCCGGTGACGCTACCTCGGGGGAGATGTCGCTCGGAGTTCCTCCGATCGCCAACCTCGGTTAACCAACTGGTCGCCTGGGTTGGTTACAGAGAGGATCGGCAGGTCCCTTCCGGGACCTTGCCGCGACAACAGATCCCTCCTCCCAGGGCAATCGGGGCGACGGGGACGTCGCCCCGATTTCGTTCGCACTACCGGCTATGTTGCCCGCCGTGCCGTCGGAGACCTTCACCCATCGATCGACCACGACTGCGTCGGTGGATCGAGTGTGGGCCGCCCTCGACCGCCCGGAGACCTGGGAGGCGATTGGCGGTGTCGACCGGGTGTTCGACCCGCAGATCGATGACCACGGCAGACTCCGCGGCTTCTCATTCGAAACCGTCGCCGGCGGAAAGAGGTACGTCGGCGTGGCCCAC
>CAZLEQ010000020.1:32927-49895 GCA_964558575.1 uncultured Acidimicrobiaceae bacterium
CTCTCGCCGGCGAAATCGACACCCGGGTGATTCGCCGACCGGTCACCGACTCCACCTCGAAGCGGTGGTCACCCACATGGACGATCGAGCCGGGGATGAGGATCTCACCGGCGAGTCCGAGCATCATCCCGGCCACGGTGTTCCATTCCCCATCCGGAAGGTCGATGTCCATCTCCCGGGCGAGGTCCTCGATCGGAACCCTCCCCGAGACCAGCCATCTGCCGTCGCCGACATGTTCGAGAACCGTGCTGTCCGTGCCTTCGGTGATGTTCCCGAGCAACTCCTCGGCCACATCTTCGATGGTCACGATCCCCACGGTCACCCCGTATTCGTCGACCACGACCGCCAGGTGGTTGTTCTGCATCTGCATGTCCTCGAGCAGGCTCGAGATGACTTTCGACTCGGGAACCGTGAGAACGGGATGGGCTATGTCGACCAGCGACGCGGAGCCTTCATGGCGGATGGCGATCAGCTCTCGAAGCTTCACCACCCCCAGGATGTGCTCCAGGCTCCCCCGATAGACGGGCAGACGGCGGTGGCCGCTGCGCAGAGCCAGGTTCACTGCTTCGTCGGGCGAGAGATCCGCCTCCACTGCAACGATGTCCGGGCGGGGGACCATGATGTCGTCGACCCGCCGGTCGCCGAACCGAAAGGCACGGTGGATCAGCTCGAGATCTTCCTCGGTGATCTCCCCCTCCTCAGCCGCCTCGATGGCGAGGAGCCGCAACTCCTCCTCGGTGACGGCTGATGTGGTGGTGATGCCCTTGCCCGGCGCCTGGATGTCGGCGATCCACACCAGCATCGACACCAGCGGGCGCAGAACACGCTCCAGGATCGCGATCGGCGTCGCCACGAAGAGAGCCGTCTTCTCGCTGTGTCGCACCGCGAATGTCTTCGGGATCGCTTCGCTGTAGATGAACAGCAGCACCGTGAGCACCACCGTGGCGATGGTCACCCCGGCGCTGCCGAACCATCGTTGCGCCAGCATGCCGGTGATCGTCGCCGCCCCGATCTGGGAGAGCAGGGCCAATAGGAGGATCATGTTCAACGTCTGTGGAAGTCTCTCGACCAGCGAGAGCAGAAGGACGGCTGATCGGCCCGCCCTATCGGCGAGAGAGCGTGCCTTGATCTCCGTGATGCGCAGTAGCGAGGCCTCCGCCGCGGCGAGGAAGACGGCCGCGCCGAAGGCGACGACCAGGAGGAGGATCAAAGGCAGGTCGGAAGGTGGCGCCATCTCCTGACCATTATCCGGTCAGGGTCGCCTGTCAATCGGCGGCTTCGTCGACGGCACCCGCCTCGGCCAGTTCCGCAGCCACCTCTCGGGCCTGAGTCGTGTCCGTGGTGATCTGGGCGCGGTCGGTGATCAGTGTGACCTGGTTGTTGAGGACCTGGATGAAGCCACCGTAGACGCCGATCGTGGTGCGCTCTCCGGACTCGGCCTCGATCTCCACCGGGCCGGTGGCCAGTGCTCCCATGAGCGGCTCGTGGTCGGCCATGATCCCCAGCTCGCCCTCGGGGGTGCGGGCGATGACGATGGTCGCCTGCCCACTCCACACGGTCGCCTCCGGCGACACCACGTCGACCTGAAACGACTTAGGCAAGACGAGATCCTTCGTCGGCCGCCATCACGCCGCCTGACCCTCCGAGTCGGCTGCCTTCTTCTCGACGTCCTCCCGGCCGCCAACCATGTAGAAGGCCTGCTCGGGGTACTGATCCATCTCACCGTCGATGACCGCCTTGAACGAGGCGATCGTCTCCTCCAGGGGCGTGTAGATACCCTTCTGGCCGGTGAACTGCTCGGCGACGAACATCGGCTGAGCGAGGAATCGCTGGATCTTGCGCGCCCGCGCCACCAGCAGCTTGTCCTCCTCGGACAGCTCGTCGATGCCGAGGATGGCGATGATGTCCTGGAGGTCCTTGTACCGCTGCAAGATCCGCTGCACCTCGACTGCGACGTCGTAGTGCTCGTCACCGACGATCTGGGGATCGAGGGCCCGGCTGGTGGAGTCGAGGGGATCCACCGCCGGGTAGATCCCCAGGGCAGTTAGCGGGCGCGACAACACTGTGGTGGCGTCGAGATGGGCGAAGGCGGTGTGCGGTGCCGGGTCGGTGATGTCGTCGGCCGGCACGTAGATGGCCTGCATCGACGTGATCGAGCGCCCCTTCAGTGAGGTGATCCGCTCCTGGAGGGAACCCATCTCGTCGGCCAGGTTTGGCTGATAGCCGACTTCAGACGGCATGCGGCCCAGGAGGGTCGAGACCTCCGATCCGGCCTGGGTGAACCGGAAGATGTTGTCGATGAACAACAGCACGTCCTGGCCCTGGACGTCACGGAAGTACTCCGCCATCGTCAGCGCCGAGAGGGCGACACGGAGACGAACCCCGGGCGGCTCGTCCATCTGGCCGAAAACCAGGGCGGCCTTGTCGATGACTCCCGACTCCTGCATCTCGAGGAAGAGGTCGTTCCCCTCACGGGTGCGCTCGCCGACACCGGCGAACACCGACACACCACCGTGCTGGGTGGCGACCCGGTTGATCATCTCCTGGATGAGCACCGTCTTGCCGACACCGGCACCCCCGAACAGGCCGATCTTCCCACCCTCGAGATAGGGGCAGATCAGATCGAGCACCTTGATCCCGGTCTCGAACACGTTCTTCTGCGGTTCGACGTCCTCGAACTTCGGAGGGGTGCGGTGGATCGGCCAGCGCGGCTCGGAGAAATCCTGATCGGGGGCGTCGAGCGAGTCGCCCCAGACGTTGAAGATGTGCCCAAGGGTCTGGTCGCCGACGGGGACGGTGATCGGGGAGCCGGTGTCACGCACCTCGGCGCCGCGGGTCATGCCGTCGGTTGGTGCCATGGCGATGGCGCGCACCTTGGAGCCACCGAGATGCTGCGCCACCTCGGCGATCACCTTGTGGTCTTCGCCGCCAAGGCTGAAGAAGACCTCGACGGCGTTGAGGATCTCGGGCAGCTCGTCGGGCGGGAACGCGACGTCGACGACCGGCCCCGCCACCTTGACGATCCGGCCTACGGCTCCTGCGTTGTCACTCATCTCGTTGCTCCATCTTGGGTATCTCGAAAACGGTCATTTCTGGGCGTCCTGGAGGGCCTGGGCGCCACCGACGATCTCGGTGATGGCGGTGGTGATCTCGGCCTGGCGGGCGCGGTTGGCTTGCACGGTCAGGGTCTTGATCAGCTCCTCGGCGTTGTCGGTGGCCGCCTTCATCGCCCGGCGCCGGGCACTGTGCTCGGAGGCGGAGGCTTCCAGGAGCATGTTGAAGACCACGGCCTCGACGTACCGGGGCAGCAGACGATTTAGTATCTCACCCGGTGACGGCTCGAACTCGTACGACACCGCGGGGCCCTCGCCCTCGGCCCGGGTCGGTGGGGTGATGGGGAGGACTTCGGCACTGATCGGGGTCTGGGTCATCGCCGATTGGAATCTGGTGTAGAAGGCCTCGAGGGCGTCGATACGCCTGGAGGCGTAAGCCTCCATGATCGTGTTGGCGATCGCCCGGGCATTGCGGTAGCCCGGGGTGTCGGTGACCCCGAGATACGCCTGCTCGATCCGGTAGCCGCGATAGCGGAAGTAGGCCTGGACCTTCTTGCCCACGGCGTAGATCAGCACGTCGTTCCCGGCCCGCTCGATCTCAGCGATGCGACGCTCGGCCAGCCTGATGACATTGGAGGCGTAGGCCCCGGCCATGCCCCGGTCGGAGGCCACGATCAGGACTCCCACCTTCGACACCTGGCGACGCTCCAGCAGCATGTGGGATGCTCCGGAGTTGGCCCCGCCGACGTTCTCGATGACCTCGATGAGCTTGGCGGTGTAGGGCTTGGAGCCCTCGACCCGGGCGGTGGCCTTGGGGATCCGGCTGGCCGCGATCAACTCCATGGCGCGGGTGATCTTCTTCGTCGCCTCGATGCTGTTGATCCGGCGTCGCGTGTCACGGAGTGCGGCACTCGGCATGCTGGGCTATTCGTCCTCTTCCGAGCTCTCGAAGGTCTCTTTGAAACCCTTGATCCCGGCGACCATCTCGTCCCCCTCCGGCAGCTTCCCGCTGGAGCCAATCCCTGCCAGGACATCGGAGTGCCGATTGCGGAACTGCTCGCGGAGCTGGCGCTCGAAACGGCGGACGTCCTCGATGGGGATGTCGTCCATGTGACCCTCGGTAACTGCGAACAGAACCAGCACCTGCTCTTCGACCGGGACCGGGGCGAACTGCGGCTGCTTCAGCACCTCGACGACCCGGCGGCCCCGCTCCAGTTGTGCCAGCGAGGAAGCGTCGAGCTCGGATCCGAACTCGGCGAAGGCGGCGAGCTCGCGGAACTGGGCCAGATTGAGGCGCAGCGGGCCGGAGATCTTCCGCATGGCGTTGATCTGGGCGTTACCACCGACACGGGACACCGACTGACCGGCATCCACCGCGGGACGGACTCCTTGGAAGAACAGGTCGGTCTTCAAGAACACCTGTCCGTCAGTGATCGAGATCACGTTGGTCGGGATGTAGGCGGAGATGTCGTCCGCCTTGGTCTCGATCACGGGGAGACCGGTGAGCGACCCGGCGCCGAGCTCGTCGGAGAGCTTGGCGCACCGCTCGAGGAGCCGGCTGTGCAGGTAGAAGACGTCGCCGGGGTAGGCCTCACGACCGGGAGGACGCCGCAGCAACAGCGAGATCTCCCGATAGGCGACGGCCTGCTTCGAGAGATCGTCGAACATGATCAAGGCATGCTCGCCGTTGTACATCCAATGCTGACCGATGGCCGAACCGGCGTATGGGGCGTACATCTGGAGCGCCGGGGCGTCCGAGGCGGCGGCGTTGACCACCACCGTGTACTCCATGGCTCCGTGCTCTTCGAGGGCGGAGACCACTTCGGCGACGGTGGAGGCCTTCTGGCCGATCGCCACGTAGATGCACTTGACCGCCTGATCGGTGCCCCAGAACTGCTTCTGGTTGATGATCGTGTCGACGAGGAGGGCGGTCTTGCCGGTCTGACGGTCGCCGATGATGAGCTGGCGCTGGCCGCGTCCAATCGGGGTCATCGAGTCGATGGTCTTGATCCCGGTCTGGAGCGGCTGATGGACGGGCTGGCGCTGAACCACCGATGGTGCCTGGGTCTCGAGGAGACGGCGTTCCGTGGTGTCGATAGGACCCTTGCCGTCTATCGGGTTGCCGAGGGGGTCGACGACCCGGCCGAGAAGGGCGTCGCCGACTGGGACCGAGAGGACCGTGCCGGTCTGCTTCACCGGGTTGCCTTCTTCGATGTGGTGATAGTCGCCGAGGAAAACCACTCCGATGTCGTCCTCGTCGATATTGAGGGCTACCCCGAGTAATCCGCCGGGAAACTCGAGTAACTCGGAGGCCATGACACTGGGGAGACCCTCGACGCGAGCCACACCGTCGGCAATGGAGGTGACGTATCCGACCGTCTCCTTCGTCGTGTCCGGCTCCCAGCCAGAGAGCTGGGATCGGAGAGAGTCGGTGATCTGATCGGCAGTGATGGTCAAGTCAGACATGGGTTCAGTTGCTCCTGACGGCTTGGCGTACGGAGTCGAAGCGCTTGGCGATCGAGCCGTCGATCACCGTGTCGCCGACCGTGGCGATGATCCCTCCGATCACCGAGGGGTCGACGACGACCTTGACTTCGACGTTCTTGCCGGTGGCACGGCCCAAAGACGTGATGAGACGCTGCACCGTTTCGTCGTCGAGCGGCACGGCAGACCGGACCTCGGCCAGTTCCCGATCACGGGAGGAAGCGGCGGCACTGGCGACGGCCTTGGCGATGGCAGGCAGGTCGGAAGCACGGTTCTGGCCCACCAGGAGCTGAACCAGACCCACGGTGAGGGAGGATGCCCGCCCGCCGATGAGCTCGTCGACAATGCCCTGCTTCTTGTCGAGGGGCAGCTGAGGATCGGTCAGGCTCGACCTGAGGTCGGCCGAGGTCTCGAATGTCCTCGATACGGCGAGAAGCTCGTCCTCGATCCGCTCCAGCTGACCCTCGGCGCGGGCCATTTCGAAGATGCCCCGGGTGTAGCCGTCGATCCGGTCGTCAGCCATTGGCTACAGCTTCTCCAGGTCGGCGAGATAACGATCGATAAGGGCCTGGTGGGCCTGCTGGTCGAGAGACTCCCCAACGATCTTCGCGGCTAGATCCACGGAGATGTCGCCCACCTGGCCTTTGGCCTCGGCCAGGGCGCGGGATTTCTCACCTGCGGCTTCTTCCCGGGCTCGGGCCCGGATCTGCTCGGCTTCAGCCTCCGCCTTGGCGATGATGTCGGCCTTCATCTGCTCGGCGGACTGACGGGCCTCGTCGATGATCTCGTTGGCATCGGCACGCGCCTCGGCCAGTTGGCCCTTGTAGTCGGCCAGCAGGCTCTCGGCCTCCGCCTTCGCTTTCTCCGCCTGTTGGATCTGGCCTGAGATCGCGGCCTGACGCTGTTCCAGCATCCGGTTGATGGCGGGGGCGGCGAACCGCCATACGAAGAAGAAGACGATGGCGAAGGCGATGACCCCGGCGACCAACTCGTTGAGTGGCGGGAGGAGGATCTCCAGCCCGCCGGAGCCCGACTCCTCGGTTTCCTCGGCAGCGATCAGGAGGGTCTGTGCGAAAACCATCATCAACCGATGAAGAACAGCAGCAGCCCGAACAGGGCGAGCGCCTCGGTGAAGGCGATACCGAGGAACATGGTCACCCGGAGCATGCCGGCCACCTCGGGTTGGCGTGCCATCGCCTGCACGGCGTTCCCGGCGACGATGCCGACACCGATGCCCGGGCCGATGGCGGCGAGACCGTATCCGACGACGTTCAAGTTGCCAGTGATGCCGCCCGCCTCCTGGGCCAGGATCATCGCGGCGCTCACTACTGGGAGAACTGCGTCCATAGCTTCTTTTCCTTTCCCTCTCGTGGGTTCATTACGAGATTCTTAATTCGATTGTCAGTGCTCAGGGTGAACCGAGCTCTGGATGTACACCGCGCTGAGAAGAGTGAATATGTATGCCTGCAATACCGCGACCATCAGTTCGAAGACATAGATCGCCAGACCGAGCGCGAACCAGAGCAAGCCGAAGGTGACTCCTTTCACGGGGATCTCGGGGATATTGATGAGGAAGACGAAACCGGAGACCAGCAGGACACTGAGCATGACGTGCCCGGCCACCATGTTGGCGAAGAGTCGAACCGCCAGGGAGACCGGGCGGATGAAGAAGTAAGAGATGAACTCGATGAGCCCGACGAGCCATCTCATGTACCACGGAACCGATTTGGGCCATACCACTCCGGCCAGATAGCCGAAGCCGTTCTTGGCGAATCCGACGACGATGAAAATGACGTAGGTGACGAGAGCGAGGAAGGCCGGGATGGCCATCCGACCCGTGATCGGGAAGTTGATCAATGGCGCGATCTCGAAGAGGTTCCCGACCAGGATGAACAAGAAGAGCGCTAACAGGTACGGGTAATACTTGATCCCGTCCGGACCGATGGTCCCGATGGCGATGTCGTCCCTGACGAATCCGGTGATGGCGTCGACCGCGGTCTGAAATTTGGAGCGGATCAGATCGGGCTTGCGGTATGCGAAGTAGAGGACACCGACGACGATGAATGTCGCCAGGAACATGAGAAAGATGGTCCGGGTTATCGGGGTGTTCCAGAGGGTGTCGGTAAAGACGAACAACTCGGACACATCCTCCGGAGCGCACACCGGTTCGTTGATGAAGTCGCACTCTTCGATCGCGAGGATCACGGGATCCAATCCAGATTCCTTTCTCGTCCCTTGGAGACAGCGACGGCCTCCAACGACAGCAAGACCAGGTAGGCCGCCACCGCTGAAATCCCAAAGGCGATGCGGTCGATGGGCACGAGCTGCGCTATCAGCACAGCCGTGAGAACCATCAACCCCAGCCGCAGGAAGAAGCCGAACAGGGCGGCGGCATGATAAACAGCGAGGCTGATCTTGGCCGAAATCGAGAGCATCGCACCGGCGAGGAGGAAGTTGACCACCACCAGCCCGAGACCGAGGGCGGCGCTCCAGGCTCCATCCCAACCTCCGGTGAGCCAAAACACCGCGATCAGGATGGGGCCGACGTAGACCGCCCTGGCGACGGTATGTCGCGCCAGGACAGCCTCGACCGCGACCGAGCCGTTCTCGGCGGTCATCTCGGAGGCTCCTCGTCCATTCTCCTCAGGTATTCCCACATCCTCACGAAGCCGGCGTAGGAGCCCACCACGATGCCTATCACCACGAGCCATGGATCGGTTCCCAGCCACCGGTCCAGGAAGTACCCGAGGAGGGTTCCGGCCAGAACAGAGCTGAGAAAGGACCCGCCGTGCATCCAGCCATCGTTGAGTGCGGAGTGGACCTGTTTGGTTGTGCTGTCTTGCTTCACTGGAGCCAGCTTGTGAAGAGTTTCACAAAGCCTATTTGCGGGAATTGCCTAGGACAAATCGCAACCTAGCAAAGCCGAGTCCTACTCACACACCGAGAACGGCTTGGCGGACCTCGGGACTCCCCGCCAGCGTGGCGGCCTCACCCTCCATCACGATGCGTCCTTCGGAGAGGAGATAGGCCCGGGAGGAGATCTCGAGGGCTCGCGCCACGTTCTGCTCGACGAGGAGGACGCTCACTCCCGCGGCGCGCACCGTCTCGATCACCCCGAACACCTCGTCGACGATCACCGGGGCCAGGCCGAGAGAAGGTTCATCCATGAGCAGCAGTCGCGGCCGTGCCATCAAAGCCCTCCCGATGGCCAGCATCTGCTGCTCTCCCCCGCTGAGGCTCCCTGCCAACTGGTCCGGGCGCTCGGCGAGCCTGGGGAACAGCGCCTGGACCTGCTCGAGGGTCTCGCGGTGATGGGGGCGGGCTTCCACGTTGAAAGCCCCGAGGTCGAGGTTGTCCGCCACCGACAACCTGGGGAACAGTCTCCGGCCCTCCGGCACTATGGCCACACCGGAGCGGCACACTCGATGACCGGGGACGTCGGTGATGTCTGACCCGTCGAGCACGATGCTCCCCCGGCGCGCCGGGAGGATCCCCATGATCGCTCCGACCAGCGTGGACTTCCCTGCTCCGTTGGATCCGACGATGGAGACCACCTCTCCCTCCCCGACGCGAACCGAGACCTCCCAGAGGGCCTGGGCATCCCCGTAGTAGACGTCGAGATCATCGACTTCGAGCATGGCCCTCCTTCCCCAGGTAGGCATGGATCACGGCGGCGTCGCTCATCACCTTCTTGGGCTGGCCCTCGGCGAGGACCTGGCCCTGGTCGAGCACCACGATCCTGGTGGCGAGCTGATTGACCACCCGCAGGACGTGCTCGACGAACACTATGGCGACTCCGGAGTCGTGTATCCGCCGCACCACGCTGACCGCGTTGTCAACCTCGACCGGGTTGAGGCCGGCCAACGCCTCGTCGAGGAGCAGGACAGAGGGGCGGGTGGCCATCGCCCGGGCCATCTCGAGGAGCTGGCGCTCATGCAGGTTGACCTGGCCGGGGAGTTGATCGGCGAGATGATCGAGCTCGACCAAGGACAGGAACTCATCGGCAGCCTCCCGCGCATCGGACAAAGCATGGGGGTCGCGCCCGAACATGATGGCGATCGCCACGTTGTCACGGACCGTCAGGGAGTGGAATGGGCGGGGAATCTGATACGTGCGGGCGATGCCGAGATGGGCGATCCGATGCGGTGGCATCCCAACGATGTCGTTCCCGTTCAACGAGAGGGCTCCGGAGGTGGGGCGTAGGGCTCCGGAGATCAGGTTCACCAAGGTGGTCTTGCCCGATCCGTTCGGTCCCACCAGCCCCACCAGTTCACCCTCGGAGACGGTGATCGAGACACCACGCAGGGCCCGAACCCCGCCGAAGTCCTTCGCCACGTCCTCGACGATCACCAGTGGCCGACCCACGTCGTCCGCATCTGCCGCCTCACCGAGGATCTCCTCGGGCTCGGGCACCGGAGCCCCCTCCGACACCCGGAGACGACGCCGGCCGGGAAGGAATGCCACCAGAGCGGCCACCAGGAGACCGACGGCGAGCCAATCGATGGGCTGTCCCCGCCCTCCCCACAGACCCAGCCCGAGCAGTGTCACCACGAAGACACCGGCCACGATCCAGGGCCGGCGAGCGAATCGAGCCGTCAATCCCTCCGGAGCGAGCAGGACCAGCAGGACCAGTATCACTCCGAGAACGATGAGGCTCCAACCGTCGAACCCACTGTGGGCGAGGCGATTCTGCAGCGTGTGGATGTAGATGGCGCCCACCATGGGCCCGGCCCAGTGGTTGCGGCCACCGAGGACGCTCATGACGATCACGAACAACGGCACCCGGAGGTTGAAAGTGCCCTCCACGCTCACGAATCCGAGGTTGATCGCGAACACCGCCCCGGACACCCCCCCGATGAGGCCGTTGGCGGCGATCGCGATCATCTTGTGACGGAAGGTGGGGACACCGAGTCCCTCGGCGACCGCCTCGTCGTCTCTGATGGCGAACAGGGCCCACCCGTAGCGGGTGCGCTGCATGAAGAAGGCCACCGCGAGAGCGAGGACTCCGATGATGGCGCTGGACACGAAGAAGAAGGTCTGGAACGAACCCAGGAACTCGGGGTACTGGGGAACAGGAACGATGATCCCCTGGCCGCCGTCGATGGTGTCGCTGAGCCGGACCACTGCGGCGAGGATGAACGGCACAGCCAGGGTGAGCAGGGCAAAGATCTCCCCCCGCAGCGAGCGGAGACGGAAGGCGATGGTCCCGATCCCCAGGGCCAGGAGCATGGAGAGGACTCCTCCGATGACGGTGGCGGTGAGCCAGTCGACGCCGTGACGACCGAAGAAGAGCGCCATGGAGTACACCCCCACCCCGTAGAAGGCGCCCTGGCCGAAGCTGAAGTACCCGCTGTAGCCGGAGAGGATGTTCCAGCTCGTCGACTGTGCGGTCCAGAACAGGATGCCGCTGAGAAACACCAGGTAGAACGGCGTGAAGTCGAAGACGGCGGCCAGGGGGGGCACCGCGGCGAGACCGAGGGCCACCAACAACAGGCCGATCCAGCCTCGATCTCTCATGTCAGTGGCCCGCCTTCGAGGGGAACAGACCGGTGGGACGGAACACCAGGGCGAGCACCACCATCGAGAAAACCACGAAAGGTGACGCCGACGGGCTCCACACCATGGCGGTGAGCCCGGAGATGGCTCCCACCAGGAGCCCCGCGTAGAGGGTGCCGGTCACGTTGCCGATGCCTCCCAGGATCACGATGGCGAAGACCCTCCCCACCCACTCGAACGGGGCATCGGGGTGGAGCGACTCGCCGAGAGAGTGAAGCATCCCGGCCATCGCCGCCATCGCTCCGGCCGCACCGGCGAGGAGGATGCCCAGCTTGGTGTGGTCGATCCCGAAGGCTGCGGCGATGTGTCGGTCTTGCCCGAATGCCTGCAGGGCGCGTCCCGTGTAGGTGCGTTCCAGGACCAGTTTGGCCGTGACCACCAGGACCACCGCGAACGCGGCGGCGAGCAGAGTCGGCAGAGGAAATCGCAAGGGCCCCACCGCCACCGATTGGACCGCATAGGGATTGATGGACGCACCCATCCGCTGGAAGTCGGCGGTCCAGATGTTGCTCACCACCTGGACGGTGATGATCAGCAGCCCGTAACTGATGAGCAGGGAGTTGAACTCGGACACCTGCCAATACTCGAAGCCGGCCTGGACGATGGCGCCGAAGAGGAACATGGCGACGGCTCCGACGACCACGGTGAGGATCGGGTCGATCCCCGTGCTCGTCGCCAACTCGAAGGTGAGGTAGGCCCCGAGCAGGATCATCCCGAAGTGGGCCAGGTTGATGATCTTGAGGAAGCCCCAGACCAGTGAGAGTCCCAGCGCCATCACCGCGAAGAGGCTGCCGGAGAGAGCGCCAAATATCATGGCCTGAAGCTGGCTCAACCGACCTTCTCCAGAGTTGTCGTCTGTTCAGTGTGGATGATCGGGCCGCCCGATCTCACGAGCGGCCCGACCATATCAATCTCGGATCTGGCTCAGCCGTTGGGGCCGCGCAGTTCCGCTGCCGCCCGGTCTGCGGGGAACACCACGACCCAGTCACCGTCCTGGATCTGCTTGATCACCTGGTTGGAGGGCCAGAAGTTGTTCTGCTCCGGATCGAACGTGACCTGTCCGGCGAACGGCAGGTCGGCGCCGTTCTCGTGCAGGTAGTCACAGATCTCCTGGTGGTCGAGCGAACCTGCTCCCTCGACACCCTGGACGAGGATCGACCAGGCGTTCCACGATGCGGCCGCCTGGGTCTCGAATGCCGTGTAGGGCAAGTCGGCATCTTGCACCCGTGCCGAGAACTCCTCGGTGATGCCGCGAAGGTCGGGATCCAATCCGGCCAGGATCGGCTCGTTCGGCTCGAACATCGACACCGAGAGCAGACCCTCCGCGGCCTCGCCCATGCCCAGGAGAGGGCCCGGAGCGGGGAAGAGGGCGAACAGCATCGGCGGCGAGTAGCCGAGTTGCTCCATCGCGTCGATCAGGCCATTGGCCTCGACACCGAGACCCATGACCAGCACCGCGTCGGGATCGGCGTCCTGGAGCGTGACCGCGATCGGACCCCACTCGGTATTCCCAATGGGATAGGGGACGTCGGCCACGATGTCGTACCCGCGCTCGGGCAAGATCGTGCTCGAAGAAGGCTCCTCGACGTCGGGCCGCCCGTAGCTCACGAAGCTGGTGGATCCGCCCTCGTTGGTCACCAGGGCGACCGTGCTCACCGCACCGTCCATAGTGTCGAACAGGTCCGCCAGCTGGTTGGGGATGAACTCATTTGGGGCGGGACCGATCGACCAGCCGGGGAACTGGCACTCGTAGGTCAGCGCCGGGGCGAGCACCGCGGTGTGCTGGGGAAGGACGAAGCCATGACGTTCCGCCACCGGCATCGCGGCCAGGATGTTGGGGGTGGCATAGGGCCCAATGATCAAGTCGACACCGTCCTGGGTGATCAACTGCTCGTACAGCTCGGCGATACGAGCACCGTCGGAGGTGTCGTCGATGAGATTCCACTCCACCGGCCTGCCCAGCAGACCGCCGGCATCGTTGAGCCGATCCACGAAGAGCCGACCCGCGATCTGATGGATCACCCCTGTGGCACTGAGGCCACCGGTCAATGCGAGGGTGCTCCCCACCACGATCGGATCTCCGGACGGGGCTTCTGCGGCGGTAGTGGTGACGTCCGCCTCGGTCGTCGTCTGCCCCGGGGCGGCAGTGGTCGTGGTTTCTTCCGCCCCGCCGACACCACAGGCGGCGATGACCATCAGCAGTGCCGCCAGCACCGGTATTATTCTCACTCGTCTCCTCACGTTCTCCTCCTCGTCGTAGACGCTGGAGTCGCCTGCTCCCCGTCCAGGGCGACAACCAGGACTGCACACTAACCGGTGGACGTTCACCGTGACTGGACATACAGGGTTGTTCGACCGGTGGGTTAGGTTGACCCGAATGAATCGCCCTACGGCCGTGCTCCTCGACGTCGGAGGGGTCTTCCTCCTCCCCTCCCGCGATCACATCAGGTCGGCCCTGGGCCAAGTCGGTCACACCGTCGATGACGACTGGGCCATCGACCAGGCCCACTACGTGGCCGTTCGTACCTTCCCGATGGATCTGGAGGGAGACGAGTACATGAGCCCGCTGTGGAACGAGTATCTCCGTGAGTACGCCCGCTTCCTGGGGGTGGCCGGCGACATGGTGCCCGAAGCCGTCGAGCACCTACGCAACGCGTACGTCACCGGATGGTTGTGGACCCACCTCGTCGAAGGCTCCGTGGCAGGGCTCGCCGCCCTGGTGGAGACAGGGGTCCCGGTGGGAGTGGTGTCCAATGCCGATGGCAGCATCGAGCAGCGGCTCGCCGACCTCGAGGTGCTCCAGGTGGGGGACGGGCCCGGTGTGGAAGTCGACTTCGTCGTCGATTCCGGTTCGGTCGGTGTGGAGAAGCCCGATCCCAGGATCTTCGACTACGCCCTCGAGCAGTTGGGCCTCCCCCCGGACGACATCTGGTATGTGGGTGACACGCCGGCATTCGACGTGGTCGGGGCGCGGCGTGCCGGCCTGCGGCCGATCCTGATGGACCCCTTCGACATCAACGGCGAATATGGAGTCCCCTGCGTGACCTCTTTGAGCGAGGTCGCCTCGATGATCACCGCCTGAACGCTTCCTAATGCTGTGGGGCCGGATATCCGGCTCTGGGGAACACAGAAAGGACTAGACGTGCCCCGGGAAGTCGTGCGGGTACGGGGGAAACTCCGCGGCCAGCTCCGAGACCCGTCCGGCGATGTCATCCAGGGCGTTCTCGTCCTTCCGGTCCCGCAGCGCCCGGCAGATCAGTGAGGCCACCTCGGAGGCCTGGTCCTCTCTCATGCCCTGGGTGGACATCGCCGGAGTGCCGATACGCAGACCCGACGCCCGATATGGGGGGCGGGGGTCATTGGGGATGGTGTTGAAGTTGAGGGTTATCCCGATGGCGTCGAGCATCCTCGCCGCCTCCTTGCCGGTGAGGTCGTCGTCCACCGAGCGGAGATCGATCAGGTAGA
The DNA here is from genome assembly GCA_964558575.1 of uncultured Acidimicrobiaceae bacterium. Taxonomy (GTDB): domain Bacteria; phylum Actinomycetota; class Acidimicrobiia; order Spongiisociales; family ZC4RG35; genus JANQRA01. The sequence continues at coordinate 47,486 of CAZLEQ010000020.1, forward strand.
GATGGTTGTCGGTGCCACCTGACACCACTCGCACTCCCTCATCCTGGGTTCTCGACGCCATGACCTCGGCGTTGGCCACGATCTGATCGGTGTACTGGCCGAACTCGGGCTGCATCGCCTCGAGGAAGCAGACCGCCTTCGCCGCCACCTGTGACTCGATCGGACCGCCCTGTACGTTGGGAAAGACCCCCTTGTTGATCGCCTGGCCCAGCTCCTCTTTGGCGAGGACGATTCCCCCGCGCGGCCCCCGGAGTGCCTTGTGTGTGGTCCCGGTCACTATGTCGGCGTAAGGGACGGGAGAGGGATGAGACCTGCCCGCCACCAGACCAATGAAGTGAGCCGCGTCGACCATGAAGATGGCGCCGACCTCGTCGGCGATCTCACGAAAGGACTGGTAGTCGAGCGTGCGTGAGTAGGCCGAATAGCCGGCGAGAACGATCTTCGGCCGGTGCTCCTTGGCGAGCCGCAGGACCTCGTCCATGTCGATCAACTCGGTCTCAGGGTCGACCCCATAGGCAACGAAGTCGTAATAGAGCCCGCTGAAATTGACCGGCGAGCCGTGGGTGAGATGTCCGCCGTGGTCGAGACGCATTCCGAGGACGGTGTCACCGGGGTCGATCAACGAGAAGTATGCGCCCATGTTCGCCTGCGCCCCGGAGTGTGCCTGGACGTTGGCGAATTCGGCCCCGAACAGTTCCTTGGCCCGGTCGATGGCGAGCTGCTCCATCTCGTCGACCACCTGGCAGCCCTCGTAGTAGCGCTTGCCGGGATAACCCTCGGCGTACTTGTTGGTGAACACCGACCCCGAGGCGGCCATCACCGCCGGTGAGGCGAAGTTCTCCGAAGCGATGAGATGGATGTGGGAGTTCTGACGTTCCAGGTCTTTTCGTATCAACCCGGCGATGGCAGGATCGACCTGCTCGATGGAGTCCATGGCGATCATGGGGCGAGCGTAACGGGTCAATGGATCGGGATCGGCCCCGGTCGGATCACGGTGAGATTCGCTCCTGTGGCATCGACCACCGTGGACGCCTCACCCCCCGGTGCTGTGCCTTCCAGGTAGACGGCGACCCGATCTCCTAACACCTGCCGGGCCTCACGATCGTTCACAGCCTCACGGCTACCCGACTGGTTGGCCGATGTCACCGCCAGGGGTCCGCTCAGCACGAGCAACTCACGCGCCACCGGGTGATCAGGCACCCGGATGCCGATGGTCTCGCGCTGCTGGTCGCCGACCCAATCGGCCATGACCACCTTCGGTCTCACGATGAGCGTGAGCGCTCCCGGCCAGTGGGCATGGGCCAGGGTCTCGGCTTCCGAGGTGAGATGGCCGATCTCCGCAGCCTGCTCGACGGTGGCCACCAGAACCCCCACCGGCTTGTGGTCGGGGCGACCCTTGAGTTCGAAGAGCAACTCGACTGCATCGAGATCGAACGGGTCGACCCCGATCCCGTACACGGTGTCGGTGGGGATCCCCACCACCTGCCCGGCGCAGATGGCAGCGAGAGCCTCCTCGATCACGGCTTCACCGCCACCAGGTAACGGTCGCGCCCGGAGAGGTCCTGGCGGATCACGGTGGGCAAGCCGAAGAAGGAACTGGCCGCGGGCACGCCTTGGGTCTCCCCGATCTCACAGACCAGGACTCCCCCGGGGCGGAGCCAGCGCGACGCGGAGGCACCGATGTCCCGGATCACCTCGAGCCCGGTGGGCCCGGCCACCAGCGCCAGCTTTGGCTCCCGCTTCACGTCCTCGGGGAGTTCGGCGAACTCCGCCTCCGTCACATAGGGAGGATTGGCTACGAGGAGGTCGACCTCGCCGAGAATCGAGACCGGGAGCGGATCGAACAAGTCCCCCACCGCCAGGTAGATGTCGAGGCGGTTGCGGTGCTTGTTCTCGGTCGCCACTTCGATGGCATCCCTCGAGACATCCGTTGCGAACACGGCCGCCGATGGAAAAGCCTGTTTCAGGGCTAATGCCAGCGCTCCCGACCCGGTACACAGATCGACGATGACCTCGGGATTACGGACCATCTTGGTGGCGATCTCGAAGAGCCCCTCGGTCTCGGGTCTCGGTACGAGGACCCGGTCGTCGACGACGAGATCGAGCGGGCCGAATGGCGCCGACCCCTCGATGTACTGGAGGGGCTCGCCACCGATTCGACGCGCCACCAGCTCCTCGAGAGGCCGGCTGGGACCGGCGATGGCCTCGAGCCGACTCAGCTCGTGCGGGGGGATCTGGTCCACACCGGCCTCACTCCGCCTCCGCCAGCTTCTCCGCCTGTTCGGCCGCGGCGAGGGCATCGACGATCCCGTCGAGATCTCCTTCCAGCACCGAGTCGAGCCGTTTGATGGTCAACCCGATGCGGTGGTCGGTCACCCGGTTGTCCTTGTAGTTGTAGGTGCGGATCTTC
>CAZLEQ010000021.1:0-2869 GCA_964558575.1 uncultured Acidimicrobiaceae bacterium
TCAGGCGTTGGCGGGAAGCTCGAGGTCGGAGTCCCTCTCGGCGAAGTGGCAGGCGACCCATCGTCCCGGCTCGAGCTGGCGCCATTCCGGGACCTCGGTGACACAGCGCTCCTCGGCGACCGGGCACCGGGTGTTGAACGGACAGCCAGGCGGCGGGTTGGCCGGGCTGGGGATGTCCCCCTCCAGGATCACCCGTCGGCGCGTGGCTTCCACCTCGGGATCGGGGACCGGCACCGCGGAGAGCAGCGACTTGGTGTAGGGGTGTTTGGGGTTGTTGTAGATGCGGTCGACGTTCCCCAGTTCCATGAGCTTGCCGAGATACATCACGGCCACCCGGTCGGCGATGTGACGAACCATGGACAGGTCGTGACTGATGAACAGATAAGTGAGCCCGAGCACGTCCTGGAGGTCCTCGAGGAGATTGACCACCTGGGCCTGGATCGAGACGTCGAGTGCGGCGATCGGCTCGTCGGCCACGATGAAGTCGGGGTTGAGGGCGATGGCGCGGGCGATCCCGATGCGCTGGCGCTGGCCGCCGGAGAACTCGTGCGGATAGCGGTTGGCGTGTTTCGGCTCCAGCCCGACCAGGCTGAGCAACTCCTGGATGCGCTTCTTCCTGTCCTCGCCCCGGGCCCGGTTGTGCTCAGTGAGCGGCTCCCCGATGATCGAGGCCACTGTCATGCGCGGGTTCAGCGAGGCGTGAGGGTCCTGGAAGATCATCTGCATCTTGGGGCGAAGGGATCGGAGCTCGTTTCCGTCGATCTGGGTGAGGTCGGTCCCCTCGAACAGCACCACTCCCTCGGTGGGAGGGTCGAGCTGAAGGATGACCCGACCGACGGTCGACTTCCCCGATCCCGACTCTCCCACCAGACCGAGTGTCTCCCCTCTTCTGACATCGAAGCTCACCCCATCCACGGCCCGGACCGCGCCGACCTGACGACGAAAGACACCCTTCATGATGGGGAAGTGCTTCTTCAGGCCCTCCACCCGGACGATGACGTCGTTGGCGTTTGGCTCGTGCCGGAGCGGTGCCTCGGGTGTCTCAATCGCCATAGCGGGGCCTTCCGTTCTCCAGATCCCACCAGCAGGAGGATTTCCGCCCTTCACCCACAGTCAGCAATGGGGGGTTCTCCTCACGGCACTTGTCCATGACATATGGACACCGCGGGGCGAAGGGACAACTGGCGGGCGGCTCGTACAGGTTGGGGGGAGTGCCCTTGATGTTGACCAGTTCCTTGCCTTTCTGGTCGAGTCGGGGAAGCGACCCGAGCAGACCCTCGGTGTAAGGGTGGAGTGGTTTCGAGTAGAGATCTCCGACCGCGGCCTCCTCCATGATCTCCCCGCCGTACATGACGAGGACCCGGTCGGCGAGACCGGCCACGACTCCGAGGTCGTGGGTGATCCAGATCACGGCGGTGCCGAGCTTCTCGCGCAGGTCGCGGATGATCTCGATGATCTGTGCCTGGATAGTCACGTCCAACGCGGTTGTGGGCTCGTCGGCGACCAGGATCTCGGGATCGCAGGCCACGGCCATGGCGATCATCACCCGCTGCCGCATCCCTCCCGAGAGCTCGTGGGGATAGTTACTCAGCCGGGCCTCGGCATCGGGTATGCCCACGAGATCGAGCAACTGCTTGGCCTTGGGGCGGTGCTCCTTCTCCGGGAGTTTGGTGTGGAGGCGCAGCGACTCGGTGATCTGGTACCCGATGGTCAGTACCGGGTTCAAGGAGGTCATCGGATCCTGGAAGATGAATCCGATCTTGCCCCCGCGGATCTTGCGCAGCTTTTCTGAGCTCACCGATAGGAGATCGACATCTCCGAACATGGCCTCCCCGGAGACGATCTCACCTGGGGGCATGGGGATCAGCCGGAGCAAGGACATCATCGTGACGCTCTTGCCGGATCCGGACTCTCCGACGATGCCGAGGAACTCCCCCCGCCTGAGGTCGAAGCTGACCCCGTTGACCGCGTGGACGACTCCGTCCTGAGTGTCGAACTGGGTCTGGAGGTCTCTCACCTCCAGGACCGTCTGGATCTTGGTCTGCGTCACACCCTGCCCATCATCGTGTGGAGACGGCAGAGTAACCCCTGTGACCCCGGTTCGCTCGATGCTCTGGGACTAGGTGCCTGGACGACCGAGGTGGTCCCAGACCGAGCGCCCCGCCATGTCGATGATGGTGTAGGCCATGGCCAGGGCTCCGTCCCGGATCGCCTGGTCACCGCTGGCCGTGACGGTGGAGGCGGCGAACTCACGTTGGTGGTTGACCGCATCGCCGCAGTCGATGGCCAGCATCGGATGGATGGAGGGGACCACCTGGCTGACGTTGCCCATGTCCGAGGAGCCTCCGGAGGCGCCGAGCTCGGACTCCAACGGCAGGGGGCGTCCCAAAGCGGTCGAGTTCGCCTGGAACAGCTCGGTCATCGTGGGGTCGTTGATCATGTTGACGTAGGGGTGCCCGATCGGGGTTATCTCGATGCGGCATCCGCTGGATTGGGCTGCTGCCTCGAAGCAGCCGTGTACCCGTGGGATCAGCTCCTCGAGACGCTCTCCGTCGGCCGATCTGATCCCCCACGTCGACTTGGTGTACGAGGGGATGATGTTGTTGGCATCGCCTCCATGGTCGATGATGCAGTGCACCCGGTCGGTGGGGAGGAGCTGTTGACGGAGGGTGGCCACGTTCACATAGGCCTGGACGAAAGCGTCCAGCGCGTTGGTTCCTGCCTGGGGAGCAAAGGCGGCGTGGGACTCCTTGCCGAAGTACTCGACGGTGAAGCTGCTCCTCGCCTGGAAGGAGGGGTCGAGCTGGTCGCGCGGACTGGGGTGGATCATCATCGAGGCTGCGGCGTCCTCGAACGCGCCCGCATCGAT
>CAZLEQ010000021.1:2969-46943 GCA_964558575.1 uncultured Acidimicrobiaceae bacterium
CGCCCGCATCGATAAGGTCGACCTTGCCTCCAGCGCCCTCCTCGGCCGGAGTCCCCAGGACGGTCACCCGGATCCCGAGCTGGTCGGCGAGGCCGGCAACTGCGATGCCGGCGCCGACTGCGGCGGTGGCGATGATGTTGTGACCGCAGGCGTGGCCGACTTCGGGGAGGGCGTCGTACTCGCAGCAGATGACTACTCGGGGCCCGGCCGTGCCCGCATTGGCCTCGAACGCGGTCTCGAGCCCTCGAGTGGGGTATTCCACCTCGAAGCCATGCTCACTGAGGAAGGACGCCAAACGCGCCGACGACTGGTATTCTTGATAGCCGACCTCCGGGTTCTCGTACATCCACCTCGAGATTTCGCGTAGTTCGGGCTCGACCGCGGCAAAGGCCTCTTCGGCCGTCTGTTTGTGGCTCATGGCCGCACAGTACATGTTCGGGTTTTTCGGCCATGGCCTCACCTGCGGCTACCGTCTGGAGATGTGGACCACCGTCTCCCGGTCCGCCGAGTGGCTCTCCAGGTGAGGGACTCCTCGGTACGTCGCTGGTCGAGGTTTCACACCATCCTCTATCGGCTGACAGGAGGTCTGCTCGGGGGTCGTCTCGTGAGGAACGACACGCTGCTGTTGACGACCAAGGGGCGGGTCACCGGGAAGGATCACACGGTCCCGCTTCTCTATCTGCGAGATGGCCGGACGCTGGTGGTCATCGCCTCCTACGGGGGGAGATCCGACCACCCCGCCTGGTATCACAACCTGATCTCCCAGCCCCGGGTCATGGTCCAGACCGGGAAGAACCGGTATCCGATGGTGGCGAGAGCCGCCGATCCGGAGGAGCGAGAGGTCTGGTGGCCGAGGGCTCTCGCCGCCTACGACGGCTACGACCAATATCAGTCACGAACCGACCGGGAGATCCCTGTCGTGCTCCTCGAGCCTGGCCGGGAGGGCTGACAGCGACGCACCAAGCATGCTGGATTTGCTCATGCGGTCGGCAATAGAGCGGTCGGGCCCGTGTCGAGGCGAGTCCCGGTTGGCGGCCGGCGAGTAGTGTCGGCTTCCAGAGATCGAAGGAAAGGTCCATAGACATGGCACTGGAGAGCATCGGACGCACACGCTGGGAAGGGGACCTGTTCGACGGTTCCGGGATGGCGAGCCTCGACAGCGGGGCGGCCGACCCGATGAAGGTCACCTGGAAAGCCAGGACCGAGGAGCACGGTGGGCTGACCAGTCCCGAGGAGCTGATCGCGGCCGCTCATTCGTCGTGTTTCTCGATGGCGTTCTCCAACGGGCTGGCGAAGAACGACACCCCACCCACCAGCCTGGAGGTCACCGCCACCGCCACATTCGTCCCCGGTGAGGGCATCACCACCATGCAGCTCGAGGTGGTGGGAGACGTCGAAGGGATCAGCGAGGAGGAGTTCCAGGAGTTGGCGGCCGCCGCCAAAGATGGTTGCCCGGTGTCTCAGGCCCTCGCCGGCAACGTCGATATCTCGATCGTCGCTCGGCTCGCCTAGCCCCCTACTCAGTCGGTCTGCCGCTCCTCAGTCGGTCTGCCGCTTCCGGTAGGCCGCCACCGCCTCCCGTGTCGAGCAGGTGTTGGAGCAGTGTCGGCGCGAGCGGTTACGGGAGGTGTCGATGTACACGTCCATGCACGTCCCGGAGTCACATACGCCGAACCGGTCGACGCCGTGCTCGACGATGACACTGGCCAGCGCCATTGCGGTGATCGCTCCCAACCAGCAGACGATCGACGACTCGATGGGCTCGAAGTGGAGGTGTGGCGCCCCGGAGTGGGTGGAGAGTCGGGGAGTGGCGCCGTAAGACTCGAGTAGACGGTTCACCCGCTTCGCCGCGTCGTCCTCGTCGCCGGCTTCGAAGATCTCGCGTAGGGAGCCTCTGAGCTCCCGGACCGCCTCCAGGTCTCCCTTCTTCGGAGGCTTCGCCACACCGTCCCACAGGGGTCGGTATTCGTCGAGAAAGGAAGCGAGTCCGCCGGCATCGGACAACTCATCCTCGGTGATGCCCTTGGTGTTGACCAGAGCGACGGCCATCTCGACCGGCTTGGTCGTGTAATGAGAGAAATCCATTTGACTTGTTACGGCTCAGCGCGTAATGTAATGAGTGTATGTGGTAATGCTTCTTACCGCAACGGAGTATTCGAAGAGGGGACGTCATGTACGACCTTGCTAAAGCCATTCAAGAAGACCGCCGGCAGAAGTCCGACATCAATCGAGTGGTTTCAAACCTGCCCATGGAGCGCTCGGTGTCGGTGGGCCGCTACCGCGTCACCGTGTCCAAGCGGGCCGGGGTGGCCATGCCGGCGGCCTGAACCATTCGGGGACGGCCGGTAGGATCCTTCCTCCATGCCTACCGGCCAACCCGATTTCTACGACCTGAGTCCCTCGGACGTCGAGACCTATGCCGATCGCATCATCCGTGAGGCCATGGAGTCCGGTGAGTTTTCCAACCTGGCCGGGCAGGGCAAGCCGATACCCGGAGCCGGCACCGTAGACGACGAGTTGTGGTGGGTCCGCTCCTGGATCGAGCGCAACCGCCAATCGGAGCAAGGCGAAGATCAGGACGAGAGCAAGCCCTCGTAGAGGGTCAGGTTCTCCTGATCGAAACAAACGAAGACGATCGCACTCAACTTCGACCCGTCACCTACCCAGCGGCGCACGGTCTCGACGGCGCCCTCTGCCGCCGGTCTCTTGGGGAATCCGTACGCGCCGGTGGAGATATTGGGGAAGGCGACGCGCTCGCAGTCGTTCTCCACTGCGAGATCGAGACTCCGGGAGTAGCAGGAGGCGAGGAGGCGATGAGCCTCTTCTTCATCGTGGTCCGCCCAGATGGGCCCCACCGTGTGGATGACGATGCGCGCCGGGAGATCGCCGGCACCGGTCACCATGGCGTCGCCGGTGTCGAGCGTGCCGTTGACGGCAACCCACCGACGGCACTCTTCGAGGATCGTCGGGCCCCCGGCACGATGGATAGCTCCATCGACACCGCCTCCACCGGCCAGACGACTGTTGGCCGCGTTGACGATGGCGTCGACCGGAATGGTTGTGATGTCGTCTCGTGTGACTGAGATGCTGGTCATCGAGATCGGGGCCATGCGCCCCGTCACCCGCCAACCAACCTAGCCGACGGGCTGGTTGGGTCTCTCGATGTCCCGCTCGAACTGGCTCCGCTCGACACTGCCGCTGAGGGTGTCGTGAGCCTTCAGGCTGACTCGACCGCATGTCTCGCAGACGGTTCGCTCGATGCCGCCGTTGCGCACCGTGACGGTGTCGCGGTGCTCGCATCGGGCGCGGGCTGATCTCTTGGTCCTGGTGTACATATGGAAGCCTCCCTGGCGATTTGTCCGGTGCCATGGTGGCATGCCTTGCGGTTCTCGAACATGAGTCGCGGGACTCACTCTTCGTGTGCTCAGGCTCGATGACCGATAGGCCCGCAACATGACCTCAGAGAAGCCTGGTGGTGGCCGCCCGAGGTGACTATCTTGTCTCCACAGGATCGATCCTGTTGGGAGGCAGGTTGAGGCACAGGCGGAGTTTTGGGATCTGCATGCACAGGTCCACGATCACCACGATCACTGCGGGACTGGCACGCGAGCTGTGCGAGAGCTGCGCCCATGTCAGCGTCAGATTCGTGGCGTCGGCCGTCCACCATCATCCCCGGCCCGACCCGCGCGGCGAGGAGCCTTCACCCCCGGCGGGGCCGAGCATCGACGATCTCGACGAGAACCATATCTTCGAGGCGATGGTCTCGTTCGAGACCTCGACCCGTCGGCTCTTGTGCAGACTGTGCTCGCAACCGGCGGTGTTCATGATTCCGGAGGGCCTCACCTGCGAAGAGCACGCCTGGCAGGCGGCTGCCGGTCTCGACTGGGAGTCCACCGACCCCTGGGTCCCGATCCGAATAGACAACTCGAGGACCTGAACACTTCCCCCGGTCTCGTGTCTGTTGAGGATGTACCGGTCTCAGCGGCCTCCACTAGGTTTCGGGCCATGAGACAGATTCAGCACTGGGTGGCAGGCTCGCCCACCTCGGGGTCGTCCGGTCGGTCCGGCCCGGTGTTCAACCCGGCGACAGGCGAGCAGACCGGTGAGGTGGCCTTCGCCTCGTCGGACGATGTCGATGTCGCGGTCGGGGTGGCGCGTGAGGCGTTCGAGTCGTGGCGATACTCGTCGCTGACGCAACGTCAGAACATCATGTTTGCCTTTCGGGAGATGGTGGCGGCTCGTCGCCGCGAGATCGCCGAGGTGCTCACCTCTGAGCATGGCAAGACCGTGGATGACGCCGTCGGGGAGGTGCAGCGCGGTCTCGAGGTGATCGAGTTCGCCTGCAACATCGCCCATCTCCTCAAGGGAGGCTTCTCGGAGCAGGTGTCGTCGGGTGTCGACACCTACACCATCCGCCAACCCCTCGGGGTGGTGGTGGGGATCACCCCGTTCAACTTCCCTGCGATGGTCCCGATGTGGATGTACCCGATCGCCATCGCCTGTGGCAACACTTTCGTCCTCAAACCCTCGGAGAAGGATCCGTCCACGTCGCAACTCGCCGCGGAGATGCTCGCCGAAGCCGGACTGCCCGACGGGGTGTTCAATGTGGTGCACGGGGACAGAGAGGCAGTCGACTCGCTGATCACCCACCCCGACGTGGCCGCGATCTCGTTCGTGGGGTCGACTCCGATCGCCCGCCACATCTATGAGACCGGCACACGGCACGGCAAGCGGGTGCAGGCCCTGGGCGGAGCCAAGAACCACATGATCGTGCTTCCCGACGCCGACATCGATCTCGCCGCCGATGCCGCGGTCAGCGCCGGCTATGGGTCGGCGGGGGAGCGGTGCATGGCCATCTCGGCGGTGGTCGCCGTGGGTGAGGCCGGGGACCGGCTCATCGAAGGGGTCCAGGGCCGCATCGAGAAGCTGACCGTGGGCCCGGGCGACCAACCCGGCGTGGAGATGGGCCCTCTGGTGACCAAGGATCATCTGGACCGGGTGCGTGGGTATGTCGATGCCGGCGAGTCTGAAGGTGCCTTGTTGATCGCCGACGGGCGCGACTTCGTCGTCGACGGGCACGAAGACGGCTTCTTCATCGGTCCCACCTTGTTCGACCAGGTCACCCCGGAGATGTCGATCTACACCGACGAGATCTTCGGGCCGGTGCTGTCCACGGTCCGCATGGATCACTTCGAGGACGCCATCGAGCTGATCAATGCCAACCGCTACGGAAACGGCACCGCGGTGTTCACCAACGACGGTGGGGCGGCCCGCAAGTTCCAACAGGAGATCCAGGTGGGCATGGTGGGCATCAACGTCCCCATCCCCGTGCCGCTCTCGTTCTACAGCTTCGGGGGCTGGAAGGACTCCATATTCGGCTCACACGCCATCTACGGGCCAGAAGGGGTCCACTTCTACACCAGGCAGAAGGTGGTCATCTCCCGCTGGGCCGACCCCATCCACCGCGGTGTCGACCTCGGTTTCCCCACCCACGGCTAGTTTCCGAACCGGACAAGCGTCTGGATCAGGCTCCCAGGACGAAAAGGGCTCTCCATCAAGATTGCGGGCGTCGGCCCACGCTCCCACGCTTCTGTGAAGATAAAGGGCGCTCTCAGCGCCCTTTATCCTCACGGAACGGTTGGTTTTATCAGACGTCTGGCGGTCTAGCCCGTGGTCCTCGGGACGTCCGTGTCGGCGGTGGTGGTGATCTCCTCGTAATCAGCGGCCAGGCCACGCTCCTCAGGGGTGCCCGGGATGAGGTTGTCGAGCAGGAGACCGAGCACCGCCGCGGTGGCGATACCCGAAGACCCGATCGAGCGGACGATGTCCGTCAGCCAGCCGACGCCGAAGAGGTTGAAGTCCGCGGCAGCCTCTGAGCCGAAGTAGCTCGGGAATACGAAGCCGGCGAAGAGGACGAAACCGACGATCATCAGGTTGCGCTGCGAGTCCATGTCGGCCCGCCGCAGCAGCGAGAGCCCGATGGCGGCGATGAGACCGAACAGGGCCAGGTAGGCGCCACCGACGATGGGGGCGGGGATCGTGGCCACCACTGCCCCGAACTTGGCTATGAGACCCAGGACAACCAACGCCCCAGCACCGAGGATCACCACATAGCGGCTGGCCACCCGGGTCAACCCGACCAGACCGATGTTCTCCGAGTAGGAGGTGGAGGCGAAGCCGCCGAAGAGACCGGTGGCGAAACACCCCAGCCCCTCGGACCCGATGCCCCGGTTGATGGTCCTCGAGTCAGGGTCGCGTCCGGTGGCGATTCGGCTGATGGCGTGGTAGTCGCCGAAGGACTCGATCATCGAGGCCAGATAGGCGGCGAGGATCGCGATCAGGAAGGTCCAGTCGAAGAGGGGAGTGCCCCACGGGAAGAGGATCCCGCCCTCTCCGACGACGACACCCCTGATCCAGCTGGCGTCACCGACCCCGGCAAAGCTCACCGCGGCCGCCGTACCTGCCTCGAACACACCGGTCCAGGTGAGGATCAGCGCTACCACGTAGGAGGTGATGATCGCCAGCAACACCGGGAACAGGGAGAAGAACCGGTACTTGGGGGCCATGATCAGCGAGTAGACGAAGACCAGGGCCAGCATCAGCAGCGCCAACGGCCAGTGCAACGATGAAGTCTGTGCCGCCGGAGCGAAGAGCGATAGACCGATCAAGGCGATCACCGGGGCGATGGTGATCGGGCTCACATACTTGCGGAGTAGGCCGAAGAGCCCTCCGAACCCGATGGTGACCTCGATCAACGCACCAACCAGCACCATGCCGGCGATGTAACGCATCGCGTCGGGTCCCGGATGCATGGCGATGATGGCGAAGAACGGGGCCAGGAAGGCGAAGGACACCCCCTGGATGATCGGGAGCCGGGATCCCACGGTCAGCTGCAAGAAGGTGGCGATCCCCGAGCAGATGAACACCGAGCTGATCAGGATGGCGATCTCGACACGATCCATGCCCATTGCCGGGCCGAGCAGGAGCGGCACCAGGATGGTGGCCCCGAACATGGTGAGCACGTGCTGGAGCCCCAACCCCAGCGCTCTGGGGAACGGCTTGGGTACGTCCTCCAGTCCGTAGTTGAGCTCCACTTGTCTGGGGCTGACAGCGCTCATCCTTCCTCCCTCGGGTCGGGTCAGTGACGCCGCTGTAAGCTAGCCCTCCGACCGGGGGCGATGTCGCCGAAACCGGGGTCTTTCTCCACGCCACGGTGACCGACCGCCGGAGCAGGAGGTCGGCGAGACGATTAGGTTTGGGGGACTCAGACGTCAGGAGGTTTCGATGGCCAACACGGTTCGCGCCGCTCTGGTCCAGACCACATGGACCGGGGACAAGGATTCGATGGTCGACAAGAACATCAAGCTGGCTCGGGATGCCGCCGAGCAGGGGGCGAAGGTCTTGTGTTTCCAGGAGCTGTTCAACGCTCCCTACTTCTGCCAGGTGCAGGACGACGAGCACAAGGACACCGCCGAGCTGATCCCCGACGGGCCCACCACCCAGAAGATGATCGAGCTGGCCAAGGAGACCGGGATGGTGCTCGTGGTCCCCATCTATGAGAAGGAGGACGACGGGTTCCTCTACAACAGCGCCGCGGTGATCGACGCCGACGGCACCTACCTCGGCAAGTACCGCAAGACCCACATCCCCCACGTCAACGGTTTCTGGGAGAAGTTCTACTTCCGGCCCGGCAACATGGGCTATCCGATCTTCGACACCGCCGTCGGCCGGATCGGCGTCTACATCTGCTACGACCGCCACTTCCCCGAGGGGTGGCGTGCCCTCGGCCTGGCCGGGGCCAAGATCGTGTTCAACCCCTCGGCCACCAGTCGCGGCCTCTCGATGTATCTGTGGAACCTGGAGCAGCCTGCTGCCGCGGTGGCCAACGAGTACTTCGTGGGCGCCATCAACCGCGTCGGCAAGGAGGAGTACGGGGACAACGACTTCTATGGCTCCTCGTACTTCGTCGACCCCCGCGGCCAGCTCGTCGGCGAATCCGCATCGGACAGCGACGAAGAGGTCATCGTCCGCGATCTCGACATGGACATGATCGACGAGGTACGCAAGGTGTGGGCGTTCTACCGGGACCGTCGGCCCGACGCCTACGACAGCCTGGTCGCTCCGTAGTTGGGGATGGGCAAGCACTCCGACCTGGCAGCCAGACACCGGGAGGTCCTTCCTTCGTGGATGGCGCTGTACTACCAGGAGCCCATCGCCCTCGTCGAAGGCGAGGGCCGACGGGTGGTCGACGCCGAGGGCAACGAGTACCTCGACTTCTTCGGCGGCATCCTCACCACGATGTCGGGCTACCGGGTCCCCGAGGTGGTCCAGGCGATCAAAGACCAGGCCGACCGGATGCTCCACACCTCGACGCTGTATCTCATCGAGTCCCAGATCGAGTTGGCGGAGAGAATCGCCGACTTGAGCGGCATCCCGGATGCGAAGGTGTTCTTCACCAACTCCGGCACCGAGGCGAACGACACCGCGCTGATGCTCGCCACCCAATTCCGGAAGTCGAATCAGGTGCTCGCCCTGCGCGGCAGTTATCACGGCAAGTCGCACTCGGCGGTGGCCATCACCGGCCAGAAATCCTGGTCGGCGACCAGCTTCTCCCCGTTCTCGGTGACCTACATCCACAGCGGATACAAGCTGCGCAGCCCCTTCGGCCATCTGCCCGACGACGAGTTCACCGCAGCATGCGCCAACGACTTGCGCGACCTGCTCGACATCGCCACGGCCGGTGACGTCGCCGCCATGATCGCCGAGCCCATCCAGGGAGTGGGCGGGTTCGCCACCCCGCCCGATGGTTTCTTCGGGGCGATGAAGGAGGTTCTCGACGAGAACGGCATCCTGTTCATCACCGACGAGGTGCAGACGGGATGGGGCCGGACCGGTGAACACTTCTGGGGATACCAGGCGCACGACCTCACTCCTGACCTGCTCACTTTCGCCAAGGGCCTGGGCAACGGGCTCGCCATGGCCGGGGTGGTTGCCCGGGCCGAGATCATGGACTGTCTCGGTGCCAACTCGATCTCCACTTTCGGAGGCAACCCGCTCGCTACCGCCGGTGCCCTCGCCAACCTGAACTACGTACTCGACCACGACCTGCAGACCAACGCCCACAAGGTGGGCACCCAGCTCAAGAACGGGATCCACCACCTCGCCAACGACGTGCCCGAGATCGTCGAAGTGCGCGGCAAGGGGCTGATGATCGGCGTCGAGCTCGCCAGGGAGGACGGGTCACCCGATAGCGGCTTGACCGCCGGAGTCATGGAAGCCGCCAGGGAGGAGGGGTTGCTCATCGGCAAGGGCGGGCTCTACGGGAACACCCTCCGCATCGCCCCTCCGCTATCGGTCACCGAGGAGGAGGCCACCGAGGGGCTCGAGAAGCTGACCAAGGCAGTCAACCGGGCACGAGGGACGTGATGCATTTGCTGGCGCCTTCCGCGCGCCCCAGAGCCGGTATACCGGCTCCACAGCATTAGGAAACGGAGGAAGACATGGGTAAGACACTCATCGAGGGTGGCATCGTGGTGACCGCCATCGACCAGATGGAGGCCGACGTCCTCGTCGAAGACACCAAGGTGGTGGCCCTTCTCGGCCGTGACCATGGCATCGAGGCCGACGAGGTGGTCGACGCCACCGACAAGCTGGTGATGCCCGGGGGCATCGACGTCCACACCCACATGGAGCTCCCGTTCGGGGGCACCTTCGCCGCCGACACCTTCGAGACCGGCACCCGTGCCGCGGCATGGGGAGGCACCACCACCATCATCGACTTCGCGGTGCAGACCGTCGGCGAGTCGGCGATGGAGGGATGGGAGAACTGGATGGACAAGGCCCGGGGCAACTGTGCCATCGACTACGGCTTCCACATGATCACCGGCGACATCAACGACCAGACGCTCAAAGAGATGGAGCTGTTGGTGCGTGAGGGAGTGACCAGCTTCAAGATGTTCATGGCCTACCCAGGCGTCTTCTACTCCGACGACGGCCAGATCCTGCGGGCGATGCAGAAGGCGGCCGAGGACGGGGCGACCATCGCCATGCACGCCGAGAACGGAATCGCCATCGACGTGCTGGTGGGACAGGCCCTCGACCGCGGTGAGACCGACCCCATCTATCACGGCATCGTGCGCAAGTCGATCCTCGAAGGCGAGGCCACCCACCGGGCGATCAAGCTGGCCGAGCTCACCGGGGTCCAGCTCTATATCGTCCACCTGTCGGCCCTCGAGGCCCTCGACGAAGTGATCCGGGCCCGGGACCAGGGTCTCAACGTCAACGCCGAGACCTGCCCCCAGTACCTGTTCCTCTCCCTCGAGAACCTGGGCAACGGGTTCGACGGGGCCAAGTACGTCTGCTCGCCACCACTGCGTGACGCCGACGCCGGTCACCAAGAGCGGCTGTGGCAGGGGTTGCGGACCAACGACCTCCAGGTGGTCTCCACCGACCACTGCCCGTTCTGCATGGGCGACCACCACACCTTCGGGACTCAGAAAGAACTGGGGCGCGGCGACTTCTCCAAGATCCCCAACGGGGTGCCCGGGGTCGAGCCGCGGATGGGGTTGATGTACAACGGGGGAGTGGCCGAAGGCAGGATCAGCCTCAACCGCTTCGTGGAGATCACCGCCACCACCCCGGCGAAGATGTTCGGCATGTATCCGAAGAAGGGGACGATCGCGGTGGGCTCCGACGCCGACATCCTGGTGTTCGACCCCAACGGCAGACACACCATCTCGGTGGATACCCATCACATGGACGTCGACTACTCGGCGTATGAGGGATGGGAGATGCAGGGCAAGGTCGATACGGTGATGTCGAAGGGCAAGGTCATCATCGCCGACGACCAGTACCACGGTACCCCCGGGGACGGCGAGTACATAGCCCGGGGAACCAGCCAGTACACGATATAGCCGACGGTCGCCGTAGGGCTAGGTTGATCACGTGACAGACATGGACTTCGGAGTCGTCCTGCAGACCGATCCACCGTCGAACAAGGTCATCGAGTTGACCAAGATGGCCGAGGATCTCGGGTTCACCCACGGGTGGACGTTCGACAGTCACGTTCTCTGGCAGGAGCCGTTCGTCATCTACTCCCAGATGCTGGCCGCCACCGAGAGGATGGTGGTCGGGCCGATGGTCACCAACCCCGGAACCCGAGACTGGACGGTGCTCGCCTCGCTCTTCGCCACTCTCAACGAGATGCACGGGCCCCGGACCATCTGCGGCATCGGGCGGGGTGACTCCGCTCTCCGCTACATCGGCAAGAAGCCGAAGACCCTGGCAACGATGGTCGAGGCGATGCAGGTGATAAAGGGCCTGGTCGCCGGGGAGGAGGTGGACTACAACGACCAGAGGCTGGAGATCCCCTGGATCGAGGAGGGGTGGGATCTGCCGATGTGGGTCGCCGGCTACGGGCCCAAGGCCCTGGCCACGATCGGCCGGCATGCCGATGGCTACATCCTCCAGCTCGCCGATCCCCAGGTGCTCGAATGGACCATGGCAGCCGTCCGAGAGTCAGCCGAGGATTCAGGTCGTGACCCCGACGAGATCGCCATCTGTGTGGTAGCCCCCGCCTATGTGGGCGACGACATCGACTATCAGCGCGAGCAGCTCCGCTGGTTCGGCGGGATGGTGGGAAATCACGTGGCCGACATGGTCAAGCGTTATGGCGAGGACACCTCGAAAGTCCCCCAGGTTCTCTCCGACTACATCAAGGCGCGGGAGGGCTACGACTACGACCACCACGGAAGGGCCGACAACCCGTCGACCGATTTCGTCCCCGACGAGATCGTCGACCGGTTCTGCGTGCTGGGCACGGTGGATCAACACATCGAGAAGCTCACGCTCCTCAAGGACATGGGAGTCGATCAGTTCGGGATCTACCTGATGCACGACGATCGAGAGGGCACGTTGCGCGCCTACGGGGACAAGATCATCCCGGCGGTCAACGGCTGAGCGCCATGAACCGGCGGTTCCGGCTCGTCGACGTCTTCGGCGAGCGACCCCTCACCGGGAACCCCCTCGCCGTGGTGATCGACTCCGAGGGGCTCACCACCGAGGAGATGCAGGAGATCACCCGGTGGCTCGACTTCTCCGAGACCACTTTCCTGGGCCCGCCGATGGATGCCGGAGCCGATTACGCGGTGAGGATCTTCACTCTCGCCAATGAGCTGCCTTTCGCAGGTCATCCCACCCTGGGGAGCTGTCACGTGTGGCAGAGCCTCGCCGACGAGTCCCGCGACGAGATCGTCCAGGAGTGCGGTGCCGGATTGATTCGGCTCCGGCGAACCGGTCAGCGGATCTCGTTCCGGGCCCCGAGGCTGATCCGCGACGATCCCGTGGATCGCGACGATCTGGAGGAGTTCGCCGCGGTCCTGGGCCTCGACATCTCAGAGATTCGGGCCGCCCGATGGGTGGACAACGGGCCGGGCTGGGTCGGGATCCTCCTCGGAGACTCGGATGCGGTGTTGGCGCTGGAGCCCGACTTCTCCCGCGGCGTGGCGGACAGGAAGTACGACATCGGAGTGGTCGGGATGTACCGCGAAGGGTGGGAGCACCTCTACGAGGTTCGCGCCTTCTTCTCGGGTGGTCACGGGGAGATGGTGGAGGACCCGGTGACCGGCAGCCTCAACGCCTCGGTCGCACAGTGGCTGATCTCCGAGGGGTTGGCGAAGACCCCTTATGTCGCCAGCCAGGGGCGTGCCCTCGGTCGCTCCGGCCGGGTTCACATCTCCGGTGACGCCGAGTCGGTCTGGGTGGGCGGCCGGGTATTCGACGTGGTCGACGGGACTCTGTCGGCCGCGCTGGGTTAGGCGGGACTCAGACGAAGGCGGCGCCGACCGCCGCGGCGTATATGACGATTCAGACGAAGGCGGCGCCGACCGCCGCGGCGTATATGACGATCATCACCACCAGCATGGCGTAGCCGAGCATTCCGTTCTCGCCGAAGTCCTCGTTGACCTTCGCCGCGGTCAAGCCGACGGCGGCGAAGAACAACAACGTTCCGATCCACTCAGGCACTGTTGTCGCCTCCCTGCGCTGGCCTCCACCCACACTCTACGCGACTCTCGGCCACTCTGTGCTGCCAAGGGAGCATCAGCTGTTGAGTACCACCACCGGGCACCGAGCCGACCTGACCAACGACTCCACACGCGGGCCGAGATGGAGCCTCGTCGTCCCCGCTCTCACCTGGGTGCCCAGGATCATCAGGTCGGGCTGAGTCTCCGCCACATATGACAGGATCCCGCCCTCGGCGGAGTCGTCGTGACGTACGGTGGTATGCGGTGTCTTTCCCAACGCATCACCGACCCCCTTCAATTCGGCGGTGACCTCGTCACTGTGGTCGCGGCGGGCTCCGACCAGGGAGGGTGTCACCACGTGGAGCCCCTCGATCTCGGTCTCGTCGGTGGCGATGGCAAACGCCAGCTCCGCGGCGCGGCGAGCGGCAGTAGTGCCGTTGGTGGGGACCAGGATCCGACGGAAGCCCTCCTCCGTTGCGACGCCCGGTACCAGGAGTGTCGGACATGGTGACAGCTTCACGAGATCGTCGATCAGGGGGCCAAAGAGGTTGTCGTCCTCCTCGGTGCCGGCGACCGGGGTGCCCAAGACCATCAAGTCGTAGTCTCTCTCCGCCTCCTCGAGGATCACCGTCACCGGATCGTCACCCACCACGATGCGGCTCGCGGTGCGAGGGGTGTCGAACAGGTCTTCGAGCTCGGCGAGGTGTGATGCAGCGGCTGCCTTCTCTCCGGCCGGCACCACGGCGACGAGCGTGATCGACATGTCTTGCAGGGTGGCTAGTCGATTCAGGATCGAGACCTGCAGGGCGCGGGTGTGTCCTATGCCCTCGGGTCGGGGGCGAACCGGGACCAGGACCCGACGCACCCCACCGAGGAAGGAGCGCTGGAGAGCGGCTTCCAGACGCAGCCTGTACTGCTCGTCGGCGTCGAGCTCCACTCTCGAGACCGTGTACCGCAGGGCTATTGGCGCCATCAGCGAGGTGACCACCGCCATCACCACGATGATCGAGAACATCGTCTGGCTGAGAATCCCCAGGGAGAGACCGATGGTGGCGATGATGATCTCCAGGGCGCCGCGCGCATTCAACCCCGATCCGTAGGCCAGACCCGACCAGTGGTCCTGACCGGAGATCCAGCGCGCCCCGGCGTAAGCCCCAACCACTTTTCCGAAGGTGGCCACCGCGATCACGAGAAGTGTGATCAGGAGAAGCCGGGGCTCGATGATGGCGGAGATGTCGACCTTCAAGCCGGCGACCGCGAAGAAGATCGGGGCGAAGACCGCCATGGCGATCGATTCGACCCGGCGGATCGTCTCCACCGGGAGCCGGGGAGAGCGACCGAACAGGATGCCGATGGCGAATGCGCCGAGGACGGGCTCGAGATGGAGTGCTTGGCTGAACGCGCCCCAGGCAAAAGCGAGCACTACCACGAGAGTCAGCATCCGGTCCTGGCCGCGGAAGCTATCTTGCACGAAGGCGAGGCCCCGGTTCACCAACCATGTCCCCACAGTCGCCGTGGCCACCAGGAACAGGACCACCATGCCCACCGTCTGCAGGATCGTCGCCGAGGTGACCGCGGCGGCGCTGGCCAGAGCGGTCACGATCCCGAGCAGGGTCCATCCGGTGATGTCGTCGATCATTCCTGCGGCGAGCAGGGTCTGGCCGATGTCGCGTCGCATCAGGTCGAGGTCGATCAGCACCTTGGCGAGCACCGGGATGGCCGAGATCGCCAGCGCGGTGGCGATGAACAGCATGAACACCGTTCGCTGCGACGGGTCGGCGAGGAGGTCGTCGGGGATGGCGTATCCGAGAGCGAGACCCGCGGCGAAGGGCAGGACGAGGCCCCCGATGGCCACTCCGACGGCAGTGCGCGCCTTACGCCGGATCAGGTCGAGGTCGGTCTCCAGACCCGTGACCACGAGCAGGAACATGACCCCGATCAGTGCCACCGCCTCGAGGAGGAAACCCTGGACCTGAGTGCGGGGGAGGATCCACTCGCCCACCGCGGGAACCAGTCCTGAGAGCAATGAGGGGCCGAGGACCACGCCGGCGAGGATCTCTCCCACCACCGACGGCTGATTCAGCTTCTGCGCCAGTCCGCCGAGCAGACGCGCAGCCGCGAGGAGCAGGGCGATCTGCACGACCAACTGCAACACGTCGTCGTGCGAAGCCGCGCCGAACACGTCCAACTCCATCTCCTTCCTCTGTCGCCTTGGGGGTTAGCTGACGGGCTCGGGCTGGAAGGTCGCCCTATCCGGTGATCCGGAATTCGCCCCGGTGATGTTGGGTCCCCCCACCTGGCGTCGGACCAGGTTCGGCGGTGTCGGCAGAGATTAGCGATTGTCTCCCGGATATCGGGTGCACCGATCCCCCGTATCAGAGCTCGACACATCCTCGCTTTTGCGGGTATGGGGGACACCACGAGATGGGAGATGACATGACCGACCGTAAGAGAGTCCGGCTGACAGACAGCCCCGGTTACGCGGTTCTCGCGGAGACCGAGATCGGGGAATCGTTCTGCGCGTCTAGCCGAATTGAAGACCGGGCACGTCTCCGTAGCGCATCGCCCGATTCGGCCAATAGGCAAGACCGCCAGCTACCTCCACGGGACCCCCGTTGACATATGACGCGCTGGCGACTGCGGCCGCGAACGACGAGCCGCTCCACTTGATCGTGTCGTCGGGAGCTCGGCCGCCGAGACCGATGAGACCGGAACCGGGTCCGACGTCGTCGACCCAGGCACGCGCCGGCGGGTCGACGGTCGAGTCGTCCGGGGCCCACACGATCTGGCTGCCGTCGCCATCGGCGGCGGCCACACCTCGAATGTACCTGAAGGCCGCCGGATAGATCGTCTCCGGCTCCGGCGTGTTTCCGGCCGCGGCGAAGATCGGCGTCTTGGGGAAGACAGCACGCCATCTCGCCACCGCCTGCTGAAGCGTGACCATCACCAGGTCGTCCTCGGTGGGCCCTCCTATGGAGAGATTGAGGGCGTCGACGACACAGACTCCTTTGTGGCGCTCCAGGAGCCGGTCGATCGCTCCTGCGACGTGTAACTCGGTGGTGGGCCCGGGCTCGGGGTGATCGGGATCTGAGCCGTCTCCCCCCTCGTACTCTCTCGCCATGGCCATGGAAACGGCGTGTGTGGGGGCGATCTGGCGAAGGAGGCTGGCGACGAAGGTGCCGTGGCTGACTGCTCCATCGTGGAGCACTTCGACATCGTCGGCCCCGTGGATGATGCTCGAGCTCATCCAAGCCGGTAGCGTCTCTCTTGCCACGATGCCCGTGTCCACGACGGCGATGACCCGATGGCGGTCAGCGGGGGGCAGGGCCGGGAAGACGATGCCCTCCGCCTTCTCAGGTGTCGTCGCCGAATACGGTTGGTGCCAATGAAAGCCAAGGGTGTGTATGGGTGAGGCAGTGACCCGGTCGTCGGCTTCCATCACCTCTCTGGCGGCCCGGACGGGGTCGTCGACGACGGCGAATTCGACGAACCGACCGACACGGTCGATCAGGTCCTGGTCCGCGTCCCTGGGAAAACGTTCCCGAAGGTCCGCTCGGTTGGCCGGCCTGCCGCGACCGACATCGGCAGCACGCTCCAGCCCTCGTCGCCTCTCATCCCGGTCTCGGTCGTCGACACTGATCGCCATGAGGCCAGGCACGAATTTGTGAGCGTTCTCCCCGGGCTTCTCCGGGCTCATGTTCCCCTCCTTGGAAGCTGTGCGTGGGTCGGTGCCCCCACGAGTGCGACTATACGGACTAGCGCACATGGGTGACGCGAGATGACAGAGACCGCGGAGCAGATTCTCGACCTCGCCAGCGCCGACCCGAAGCGAGCCTTGGCGTCTGCTGAGTCCTTGCTCGCCTCAGCGGGGGCGAGCGCTCGCGAGCGAGCGATCGCCATCCGGGCCATGAGCGTGGCCAGTCGGGTGCTCGGAGGATTCCGGGAGGCCATCGAATTGGCGGAGCGGGCGAGGGAGCTGGCGGAGGAGACCGGCGACGACACACAACAGCTTCTGGCGATCGTCACCATGGTGGGGCCCATGGTGGTCCTCGGTCGGTCCTCCGAGGCGCTGGAGCTGATCGACGGCGCCACGAGCTTGGCGTCGACGCCTTATCTCAGAGCCCGGCTCTCCCACCAGAGGGGGGTCGTTTGGGGTATGAGAGGCGAGCCGATTCGGGCGATCGAGGCCTTCGAGAAGGCACTCCCGGTGTTCCGAAGCGAGGGCGACGCCGAGATGATGCGCGGGTCTCTCCATGGGCTGGGATATCAGAGGCTGGCGATCGGAGATCTGGCCCGGGCAGAGCAATCTCTCGAGGAAGCCCTGTCCCTGGCCATCGACCGCAACGAGGAGCCTCTCGTCAGCGGCATCAAGCACAATCTGGGACTCCTGGCCTCCTATCGAGGGGACATCACCACCGCGCTCCGTCTACTGCTGGAGAGCGACGAGATCTACATGCGCCTCACCGGGTCCGCGGCACCCCAGCACGTGGCCCGATGTGAGGTGCTGTTGAGTGCGGGCCTATTCCGTGAGGCGTATCGGCTCGCCAGCCAGATAGCGGCCCATCACCGGGCTTCCGGCGATCCGGAGCACCTGGCGAACGCCCTGTTGGTCGTCTCCCGTGCAGCCCTGCTCGCCGGAGACCTCGATGACGCCATGGCCACCGCGGAGGAGGCGGTCACCGCCTTCGAAGAACGGCAGCGTCCGGGGGGTGCAGTCGAGGCACGACGGATGATGATCGAGGCCAGGTACGGGATCGAAGGAGCCTCCGAAGACCTCCTGAATCAGGCGAACCAAGTCGCAGCGGTCCTCGAGTCGGGACAGCACGTGGTGGCGGCGGCCCAGGCGCGTCTCCTGGTTGGCAAGATCGCCACCGATCTCGGTGAGGTCGATCGAGCTGTCGAGGCGCTCGAAGCAGTCTCACAGGTGGAGTCGGGCCCGGTGGAGTCGAGGATCCAGGGCCGGCTCGCCAAGGCCAGTCTGCGGCGTCTTCGGCAGGACAAGCGGGGGGCAGATGCCGCCGCGCGGTCTGGTCTCAGTTTGATCGATGCCTATCAGGGCGCCCTCGGGGCGACGGATCTACGAATGGGCCTCGAGAAGCACGGTGCCGAACTGGGGTCGATCGGGATCGATCTGGCTCTCGAGTCCGGTGATCCGCGCCGGATCCTGCGTTGGATGGACCGCACCAGGGCCCGAGCACTCCGCCATCGCCCCGTTGTCGCTGAAGACGACGAAGAGATCCGGGGATCGCTGGGTCGACTCCGTCAGGTCGAAGCCGAGCTGCGGATGCCGGACAATCGCGGTGACCCTCGGCTGGAGCGAGAGAGACGACGTCTGCAGGAACAGATCCGGACCGCAGATCGGCTCAAGCGAGCGAATGCCCAGTCAGATCAGGGCGTGGGGATGGACACGTTGATCTCGGGTCTGGAAGACCGGTCTCTCCTCGAGCTGGCGATTCATCACGGGCAGTTGATCGGGGTGGCGGTGTCCGGAGGCAGGGCCCGTCGGATTGGCCTCGGAGCTGCTGATCCGATCCTCCGGGAGCTGGCGCAGGTTCGGTTCGGCATGCGTCGCGCCGCTCGCAGGGGTGGGGGCATCGATGTCGCGTCGCTCGACACTCTCGACCGCATGCTGCTGCGAGGAGTCTCACTAGGCCAGAGCGAGGTCATCTTGGTACCACCGCCTGCACTCATGATGACGCCGTGGTCCGCCCTGCCCAGACTCCAAGGGAGGACCCTGTCTGTCGTCCCCTCCGCGGAGATGTGGTGGCATGCGAAGCGGGCGAAGTCGGCCGGGGGTGGTGTCGTGGTCGCCGGTGGTCCCGATCTCGTCACCGCAGACTCCGAAGTCTGTGAGATCGCTCGCCTCTACGAAGACCCCCGGGTGTTGCCGCCCGGGTCGACGGTGGAGGAGGTGAGAGAGGCGATAGCTCAGGCGAGCCTGGCCCACATCGCCTGTCACGCCTCCTTCCAGGCCGAGAACCCCATGTTCTCGTCACTGCGTCTCGGGGACGGTGACCTCAATGTCTATGACATCGAGAGACTCGATGGCCCGCCATCACTCGTTGTTCTCTCCGCTTGTGATTCCGGTTACACCGAGGCGAGGGCGGGTGATGAGCTGGCGGGATTGACCTCCGCGCTGCTCAGCATGGGAAGCCGCTCCATCGTGGCCAGTGTGGGACTGGTCCCCGACGCTCCGGCCACGTCGGAACTGATGGTCGAGTTACACAGAGGTCTCATCGATGGCCTCGAGCCGGCGGCGGCCCTGGCCCGTGCTCAGGGGTCGAAGGCCGACGATCCGGAAGGGTTCGTTGCCGCTGCCTCGTTCATCTGCGTCGGGGCTTGAAACCGGGCACGACCTGGCTCAGGCCCTCTACGATCACCCTCATCGAGGCCCTATCACACGGAGACCTGCTGGTCCTGGCAGCCAAGGGGGAGCGGTCGGCGTGGGACGCGCTCGTCGGCCGCTTCGGTCAGATGGTGTGGTCGGTGGCGCGCGGGTTCCACCTCGACGAGGCCACCGCCAAGGACGTCACCCAGACGGTATGGCTGAAACTGGTCGAGAACATCGATTCGATCAACGACCCCGAGCGGCTCCCGGGTTGGCTGGCCACGACTGCGCGGCGCGAGGCGTTAAGGGTGGCGAAGGCGCGGGAACGAGATGTGCCCTCCGAATTCCAGTTCGACGTGGAGGATCGGGGACCCTCTCTCGACGAGCTGCTCATCGACGACGAGGAGAACCGTCTCGTGGTGCGCGCCTTCGAGACACTGGACGGAGCCTGCCGCGAGATGCTCCGGATGATGACCATCGAGCCACCCCTGAGTTATGAAGAGCTGTCGGAGCTGACCGGCCGACCGATCGGGAGCCTGGGACCGACCAGGGCGCGCTGTTTGGGGAAGTTGAAATCGGCGATGGCTCGTATCACGGGGAGGAGTGGAGGCTCTTCCGAGTCAGGAGGTGAGCACTGATGGGTAGAAACGACGAAAACCACGAATCAGAGCTCATCGCCGCGCTACGCGACGGTCTCACTGCGAGTGACCCGGTTCCGCCCGATGTGACGGAATTCGCTCGGGCCGCCTTCACCTGGCGTGACCTCGAAGCTGAGCTGGCCGAGGTGGACTACGACTCGGCGGAAGAAGAGCTCCCAGCAGGGGTCCGGTCCTCGACCGTGGTGCGGATGATGTCGTTCCAGGCGGGTCGGTGGATGATCGACATCGAGTACGACGAGACTGCCGGTCGGCTCATGGGTGCGACCTCGCCCCCGGCCGGCTACACGATCGAGCTTCACACCGCCGGGGCTCGTTTCGCCACCGAGTCCGACGAGTCCGGGCGTTTCACCGCGGACGAAGTAGGGCGCGGACCACTTGCCATGCTTCTCCGTTTCCCCGACGGTTCGGTCGTCAAGACCCCGTGGGTCGTCCTCTAGGGGACTGCCACGTCTCGGGGCCGGTGCGGTCTCCCTTCTCCAATTGGCCCGCCTTTTGGCCCGCCTTTTCCGAGCCGCGCAGCAATAGGAGAACCCCGGGCCCGTTGGGCCCGGGGTCCTGATTCCCCCCTGCCGGAAACCTGCCCGATCCTGGGATCGGAGTCTTCGTGCGCCCGGTGGTGTTCGGTGAGAACCCGTTGTGGTGAGATAGAGGGGAAGGGAGGGCGCCTGATACGCGTTGTTCGTTGTATATGGAATTGGGCATCACGAGCTTCGCCGAGACCATCGCCTCCCCCGGTGGTGCCCGGGCCGTAGGTCACGGCGAGAGGCTCCGTCAGGTAATCGAAGAGATAGACGTGGCCGAGTCGGTGGGACTCGACGTCTACGGGCTCGGAGAGCACCACCGGCCTGACTTCGCCTCTTCGGCTCCCGCGGTGGTGCTCGGCGCGGCGGCCGGGCGCACCACGAAGATCCGGCTCTTTCCCGCGGTCTCGATACTCAGCACCGACGACCCGGTGCGAGTCTTCCAGCAATACGCCACTCTCGACCTGATCTCATCCGGTCGCGCCGAGCTCCTGGTGGGGAGGGGGTCTTTCATCGAGTCCTTCCCCCTGTTCGGCTATTCGCTCGACGACTACAACGAGCTGTTCGCCGAGAAGCTCGACCTTCTCCTCGCGATCAGGGACACCGGAGACGAGATCGAATGGTCGGGGCGGTTCCGCAATCCCATCCGGGGTCAAGGGGTCTACCCCCGTCCCGAACGGGAACTGCCCATCAGGGTGGCCGTGGGCGGTACACCTCAGTCGATCGTCAGGGCAGCGACACGTGGTCTCCCCGTCGCCCTCGCCATCATCGGAGGTAGTCCCGACCGGTTCGCTGCTCTCGCCGACTTGTATCGTATGACTCTGATCGAGTCGGGTTACGACCCCGAGGAGGTGCCGCTCTCGGTCCACGGTCACGGCTACATCTCGGACAGCAACGAGCAGGCCGCCGAGGAGTACTACGCCTCATACGCCGCAGCCATGAGCCGCATCGGGCGGGAGCGGGGGTGGGGGCCGATGACCAGGGAGCAGTTCGACTGGATGCGCTCCGAGGAGGGCTCCCTCGTGCTCGGGGACGTCGAGACCGTGGCGGCCAAGATCCTGCGATGGCGCCAGATCCTCGGCATCGACCGCTTCGAGCTCCACGTCAGTGTGGGCACCATGCCCCACGACAAGGTGCTGCGCGGCATCGAGCTGCTCGGCACCAAGGTGGCACCGATCGTCAACGAATCGGGGGCCTAGCGGTCCTCGGCATCGAGACGATCGAGATGGGAATGCATGGCCGGAGAGTCCGTAGGGCCTTGCGGGGGTTGACGCCAGGGATGGCGACTGGTAAACCTCTCCCACCAATGAGCAAGACGTCCGCATCCGTACGACAGTGGTGGTGGTCGACCCCATAGAGGTGGCGACCATACGGCTCATTCCATAGCCCGAGACATCGACCCACCTCACCACCATGAGGTGGGTTTTTCGATTCCCGGATCGTCCCCTCCCTCATGGTCCAGCGAGGGAGGAGCCCAAATTTGAAATCGATATTCGACATACCAGCAGACCTGGACACCCCGGTCTCGGCGTATCTGCGTCTCGCCGCCCTCCGGCCCCGGTACCTGCTCGAGAGTGTCGAGGGCGGGCACACCGGCCGCTACTCGTTCATCGGGTTCGGCGACACGACCACGGTCACGGCGGAAGAAGACGGTGTCTACTCCGATGGGCGCTTGCTCGAAACCGATCTCCTCACGGGCCTGCGTCGAGCCCTGGAGACGGCACCGGTCTGTGCTCCCGACGACGACACCTCTCCATTCGACGGCGGCCTGGTCGGCGTGGCTGCCTTCGATCTGGTGCGCCGTCTCTATCGGCTTCCCCCGGCACCACACGAACGGACCGGTCCCGAGGGCTGCTACATAACCACCAGCTCCATCCTGGTCTTCGACCACCTCACCCGGCGCATGGCCCTGCTCCACTCCGGATCGGAGTCGGAGCGTCGGGAGCTGAGGAGAGAGGTCCAGGGAGCGTTGCGCGGGCCCCTGGCGAACGGTTCCCGCCCGGTCCGTCACCACCCCGCCATACCGAGCATGACCAGGACACAGTTCCTCAGCGGTGTCGAGGCGGTGAAGCGCCACATCGAGGCCGGAGATGTCTACCAACTGGTCCTCTCGATTCGCTTCCGCGGGGAGACCGAGGTCGATCCGTTCGCCGCCTATCGGGCCCTCCGTCTGCTCAACCCTTCGCCCTACATGTACTTCGTCGACACCGGCGATCGCCAGATCGTCGGCTCATCGCCGGAGGCCTTGGCCAGGCTCAACGGGCGCAAGGCCGAGCTGAGGCCGATCGCGGGGACACGGCCGAGAGGGATCGACGAGGAGGAAGACCACCGCCTCGAGCGGGAGTTGCTCGGCGACCCCAAGGAAGCCGCCGAGCACGTGATGCTGGTCGATCTGGCCCGTAACGACGTGGGACGCACCGCCGCGCCCGGGTCGGTAGTGGTCGACCCCTACAAGACCATCGAGCGCTACAGCCACGTCATGCACATGGTGAGCGGGGTCACCGCCCAGCTGCGCACCGGCCTGGACGCCTTCGACCTCTTCGCCGCGGCGTTTCCCGCCGGCACCGTCACCGGGGCGCCGAAGTTGCGTGCCATCGAGATCATCGACCGGCTGGAGCCGGTCTCACGCGGCCTCTACTCCGGCTCGATCGGGTACTTCGGCCATCGCGGGGCCATGGACCAGGCGATCACCATCCGCACCCTGGTCTTCGAGGAGGGCCGCTACGACTACCAGGCAGGGGCGGGGATCGTCGCCGACAGCGATCCGGAGACCGAGCACCGTGAGGTCCTGTCCAAGGGAGCCGCCCTCGAGGCGGCGCTGGAGCTGGCCAAGGAGGGCCTATGAGCCATGTCCTCGTCGTCGACAACTACGACTCGTTCACCTACAACCTGGTGCAGGCATTCCAGGCGGCCGGAGCCCGGGTCACCGTGGAGTACAACGACGACATCACGACGGGGCACGCCGACGAGATCGCTCCCACCCACCTGGTGATCTCGCCGGGGCCGGGCCGTCCCGAGGATGCCGGCGGCTCGGTGGAGATGATCCGCCATTTCTCGGGGCGGGTGCCCGTCTTGGGCGTGTGTCTCGGTCATCAGGCAATTGGGGTGGCTTTCGGCGGCCGGGTCGATCCGGCCCTCACCCTGATGCACGGCAAGTCCTCGGAGGTGTATCACGATCGTCGAACACTGTTCTCCGGCCTGCCCAACCCGTTCGTAGGGGGCCGCTACCACTCGTTGGCGGTGTCGGAGGTGGAGCTGCCCTGCGATCTGGCGATCTCCGCCTACACGTCGGACGGAGAGATCATGGGGATTCGCCACGAGACATTTCCGGTGGAGGGGGTCCAGTTCCATCCCGAGAGTATCCTCACGCCTCTCGGTGGACGGCTGATCACCAACTTCCTCGCCATGAGGGTTCGCTCCAGCGATGACGAACTGGTGTGGGCGTGATGAGGGAGATAGTCGGAAAGTTGTTGGATGGCGACCTTCTGACCGAGGCCGAGGCGGGGGAGCTCGTCTCCTACCTCACCACCCCCGACCTCGACCACGCGCTGGCCGCCGCCGCCCTGGCCGGGCTCCGCACCAGGGGTGAGACCGCCCTCGAGGTGCGGGTGTTCGCCACCGGTCTCCAGGATCTCGCCGTGCGACCTGAGATCGCCGACACCTCGCGGACCGTCGACGTGGTCGGAACCGGGGGTGACTCCTCGGGGAGTCTCAACCTGTCCACCGGCGCCGCCCTCCTCGCCGCTGCCGCCGGGGCGGAGGTGATCAAGCACGGGAATCGCTCCGTGTCCAGTCGCAGCGGGAGCTACGACGTGTTGCTGGCATTGGGCCTCGACCTGCCCTGGGACGCAACCCGGGCCGGTCGGGTCTTTGCCGAAACCGGGTTCACCTATCTCTTCGCTCCGAGCTTCCACCCGGCGATGAAGTCGGTTGCTCCGGTGCGACAGGCGATGGGAGCGCGCACCATCTTCAATCTGGTGGGCCCGCTGGCCAACCCGGCCCGCACGCCGTTCCTCGTGGTCGGTGCCTTCAGCCGGGAGGCAGCCCGGATGATGGCCGACACCCTCTCGGGCATGGACATCGAGCGGGCCTTCGTCATCCACGGCGAGCCAGGATGGGACGAGCCCACCCCGGTCGGCCCCTATGTGCTCTATGACGTCGCTCCCGGGACGGTGACCGAGACGTCGGAAGACCCGGCCCGCTTCGGCATCGCCCGCTGCGAGCCCGGCGATCTCGTCGGCGGCGATCCGGAGGAGAACGCCGCCGCTATCAGACGGGTGTTCGCCGGCGAGCCCGGGCCCCATCGCGACGCCCTCCTGCTCGGGGCCTCCCTCGCCCTGCGGGTAGCCGGCACGGCTCCGGACGAGGCGCTGGACCGGGTCGGTGAGGTGCTCGACAACGGAGGTGCGCACGGTTTGTTGGATCGGCTCTCAGGTTCGGTCAGGCAGGAGAAGACGAGTGTCTGATTTCCTCGCCGAGATGTCCCGGGCCAGTCTCCGTCGAGCCGCCGCGTTACGCGTGGGAGGAGCTGATCTCGAGCAACGCCTGAGCGCGGCTCCGATCCCGATGCCTCTCGCTCTCGCCGTCGACGGCTTCGACGTCATCGCCGAGATCAAGTTGGCCAGCCCCTCCGGGGGGAGCCTGCTCACCGGGGGGGCGGACCGCGATCGGGTGGTGGCCCTGGCCCGCTCCTATGCCGAATCGGGTGCGGTGGCGATATCGGTCCTGACCGAGGAGACCCGGTTCGCCGGCACCGTCGACCACCTCGAGGCCGTGGCGGGCTCGAGTCCGGTCCCGGTGATGCGAAAGGACTTTCTCACCGACCCCGTCCAGGTGCTCGAGGCTCGGGCGCGGGGCGCATCGGGGGTCCTGCTGATCGCCCGGATGCTGTCCCGTCATCTCCTCGAGGAGATGACCGACCTGGCCATCGCCCACGGCATGTTCGTGCTCGTGGAGGTGTTCGACCGGGCGGACCTCGAGGCAGCGGCTCCCGTCTTCGACCGCGAGGTATTGGTCGGAGTCAATTCCCGCGACCTGGTCACGCTGGAAGTCGACCCCACTCGCTTCGCGAGTCTCGCCCCCTATCTCCCCGACCATCTTCCGGCGGTGGCGGAGAGCGGGATCTCGACGATCGACGAGGTCGCCGCGGTGGCGTCGCTGGGATACCGGCTCGCCCTGGTGGGGTCGTCGCTGGTGACGGACCCGAGGCCGTCCGCCAGGCTCCGCGACCTCATCGGGGCAGGACACGCCGCCCTCAGGGGGGCGGCGTCGTGAGCCTCTTCGTCAAGATATGTGGCGTCACCGACGTTCCGACCGCGGCCGTTGCCACTGAGGCCGGCGCCGATGCGATCGGCTTCGTGTTCGCCACCTCTCCGCGTCAGATCTCACCTCAGGAGGCCGTTGCCATATCTGCGAAGATCGCACCACGCGTGCTCAGAGTGGCGGTGTTCAGCCGACCCGATCGAGGCGAGATCGATGAGGTGCTCTGCCACTTCACGCCCGACCTGGTCCAGGCCGACCGCGAGAGCCTTGTCGAGTTCAACGCCATCGACACTCTCCCGGTATTTCGGTTCGGGAACAGTGCGTTACCTGAGGGTGGCCGATTCCTCTATGAAGGGCCGGTGAGTGGAGCGGGCCAGCTGGTAGACCTCGATGGGGCCGCGGCCGTCGCCCGGCTCGGCGACATGGTGCTCGCCGGTGGTCTCCGCCCCGACAACATAGGGATGGCCATCGAGCGGGTGAGACCGTACGGGGTCGACGTCAGCAGCGGTGTGGAGTCCGCTCCCGGGGAGAAGGACCCGTCATTGATCCGATCGTTCGTGGGCGCGGCACGAGCGGCCCAAGAAAGGCTGGTGAGGACATGACCACCGGAACCCGACCGACAGCAGAGGTGTCGGCAGACGGCCGTTACGGAGCGTACGGCGGGCGCTACGTGCCCGAGACACTGATGGCGGCGTTGCGCCGGCTCGAGGAGGCGGTACTGGGGCTGTTCGACGACGCCGAGTTCCTGGCCGGGCTCGCTCGAGAGCAGGAGACCTTCGTGGGACGTCCCACGCCACTCACCCCTGCCGAGCGGCTAGGTGCGGTGTGGGGAGCTCGGGTCCACCTGAAGCGAGAGGACCTCTGTCACACCGGGGCCCACAAGATCAACAATGCCATCGGCCAGGCGCTGCTCGCACGTCGTCTCGGGGCGCGCCGGATCGTCGCTGAGACCGGCGCCGGCCAGCACGGAGTTGCTGCCGCGGCGGCCGCCGCCCGGGTGGGGCTTCCCTGCACCGTCTACATGGGCGCGGTCGACGTGGTCCGTCAGGCCACCAACGTCCAGCGGATGAATCTCCTCGGGGCAACGGTGATCCCGGTGGACAAGGGTGGGCAGACCCTCCAGAGCGCCATCGACGAGGCGATGCGCGACTGGGTGGCCGATCCCGACGGGACCTACTACCTGCTCGGGTCGGCCGTGGGCCCCCACCCCTATCCCACGCTGGTCGCCGGCCTCCAGTCGGTGATCGGCCACGAAGCGCGGGCCCAGATTCTGGAGACGACAGGAGCCCTGCCCGACGTCGTCGTAGCCTGCGTGGGAGGCGGCTCCAACGCCATCGGCCTGTTTCGCGGGTTCGTCGACGACGAGGCGGTGGTCCTGGTAGGCGTCGAGGCGGGGGGCCACGGCGCATCACACAGTGCCACGCTCGGCTCCGGGACTGTCGGTGTGCTCCACGGTGCGATGACACCGCTGCTCCAGGACGAGTACGGCCAGGTGCACGAGACCCACTCCATCGCGCCCGGGCTCGACTACCCAGGAGTCGGCCCCGAGCACGCCATGCTGCGGGACTCCGGTCGAGCCACCTACGTCTCGGCCAGTGATCAAGAGGCGCTGTTGGCGGTGCGGGAGTGCTCGGTCACCGAGGGAGTCATTCCCGCCCTGGAGTCGGCCCACGCCCTCGCCGGGGCTCGGCGCTGGGCTGAGGAGCATCCCGGTTCGTCCATCGTCGTATGCGTGTCGGGACGCGGCGACAAGGACCTCGCAATCATCGAGGGAGCCGGCGATGAGTGACCACGTGGAGTCGGTGACCCGGGCACTCGAGGCGGCCGGAGGACATGCCATCTGCGCCTATGTCATCGCCGGATACCCGACCCTCGATGCCTTTCCCGCCATCCTGACCCGGATCGCAGAGTTCGCCGACGTCGTGGAGGTCGGTATCCCGTTCACCGACCCGATGGCCGACGGGCAGACCATCCAGAAGGCCAGTCATCAGGCGCTGACCCAGGGCGTGAACCTCGACTATGTGTTCGACGTGCTCGGGGGGAGCGACCTGGCCGCTCCCCACGTCCTCATGGGTTATTACAACCCCTACCTCGCCTTCGGGCTCAACCGGCTCGTCGATCGGATGAGCGAAGTCGGCACCGCGGCGCTGATCGTCCCCGATCTCCCGCTGGAGGAGTCTGCCGACCTCGCCCGGTCACTCGAGAGCCGGGGCCAGGGCCTGATCCAGTTGGTGGCACCGACCACTCCCGACGAGAGGCTCGAGGTGCTGGCCACGGCGAGCCGGGGTTTCGTCTATGCGGTGACCACCAAGGGCACCACCGGGTTCACTACCGTTTTCGATGAGACGGTGCTCGCCTACCTGGATAGGGTGAAGTCGGCGTCGACCCTTCCCGTCCTCGCCGGATTCGGCGTCAGGGAGCGATCTCAAGTGGAGGCGCTCGGCGGGCACGTCGACGGCGTGGTCGTGGGCTCCGCCCTCATCGACGCCATCGAAAGGGGCGATGATCCGGCACGCTTCCTCGAGGGTCTGCGACCGGTGGGAGCAGCCGAGTGATCGTCGTGCTCGCCGGAGACGTCTCACTGAAGGACAAGGCCTCGATCGTTCGTTTCATCGAACAGCACGGTGGCCGGCTCCTGGTCAGCGAGTTGGGCGACGCTACGCACATCGGCCTCGTCGATTCCACCGCTCGATCGCTCGCCGAGGAGATCCGCCGGATGCCCGGGGTCGATTCGATCCGCTCGGAGGCGCCTCCGTACCCTCAGGTGTCCCGGGAGCATCAGGGCACCGACTCGGTAGTCGAGGTCGGTCAGGTCGCCGTGGGAGGCTCCGAGGTGGTGGTCATGGCTGGGCCATGCTCTGTCGAGTCGGCGGAGCAGATCTCGATGGTCGCCAAGGGTGTGGCCGAGGCGGGGGCGAGGATCCTGCGCGGAGGCGCCTTCAAGCCGAGGACTTCTCCGTACAGCTTCCAGGGGCTCGGAGAGGAAGGTCTTCTCCTGCTCGCTGCCGCCCGGGATCAGACCGGACTACCCGTCGTCACCGAGGTGGTGGCGCCCGAGGACGTGGTACTGGTGGCCACCCACGCCGACATGCTCCAGATCGGTGCCAGGAACATGCAGAACTTCCGGCTGCTCTCCGAGGTGGGAGCGCAGCCGTTGCCGGTGCTGTTGAAGCGGGGCATCTCGTCGTCTATCGAGGAACTGCTGCTCGCCGCCGAATACGTGGTGTCGGCGGGGAACCCCAGGGTGATCCTGTGTGAGCGCGGGATCCGCACCTTCGAAACCGCGACCCGGAACACTTTCGATGTCAGCGCGGTACCGGTCTTGAAGCAGAAGACCCATCTCCCGGTGATCGTGGACCCGAGCCACGCCGCCGGCGATCGCTCTCTCGTGCTGCCCCTCGCCGCGGCGGGTGTGGCGGCCGGAGCCGACGGGGTGCTGGTCGAGGTGCACAACGACCCCGACTCCGCCCTCAGCGACGGCCCCCAGAGTCTCACCTTCCCCGGCTTCACCTCTTTGATGGCCCGTCTCGAGGGTGTCGCCGAGGTGATGGGCCGCTCGCTCTGACAGAGCGGGAATTCGGTGAAGCCCAACGGGTTGAACCCCCTAGATGATTGCGATCCAGGATCTGGTGCGACTCGGATTCCCGTGGGAGGGCTATGACCCCTTCCTGTTCACGGTGCACCACGTGGACCACTATCCCCCCGGCGACGAGAGGCTGGGGCCGTCCGCTCCCCTCGACGGGCGCAACCTCGGGTCGGACTTCTCCTACCAGAACGGCTGGAGCATGTATCACGGCGCCACCGTCCCCGGGTTCCCCCGGCACCCCCACCGCGGCTTCGAGACGGTGACCGTCGTGCGTCGCGGACACGTGGATCACTCCGACTCCCTCGGGGCCACGGCCCGCTATGGCGAAGGCGACGTCCAGTGGCTCACCACCGGAAGCGGCATCATGCATTCGGAGATGTTCCCGCTGTTGAGCCCGGACCACGACAACCCCCTCGAGCTGTTCCAGATCTGGTTGAACCTGCCGCCCGAGTCGAAAATGGTCGACGCCTACTTCGGCATGCTCTGGAGTGAGGACATCCCCACGTTCACTCCTGCTCCGGGGGTCTCGATCGATGCCATCGCCGGCGGTGTCGGCGACCTGAAGCCTCCGTCCCCGCCGCCGGACTCATGGGCGTCTCGACCCGATACCGACTTCGCCATCTGGCTGGTCCGTCTGGCTTCGGGGGCGAGATACGACCTGCCGGCGGCCAATCCCGGCACCAACCGCACCCTCTACTGCTTCCAGGGAGACGCCCTGACCGTCGAGAGATCGGAGGTGTCCGTGGACACCGCCGCCCGACTCGACGCCACCGCCGACGTGACTCTCGAGAACCGGGGAGCGCCGGCCGAGCTCCTCATGCTCCAGGGTCGCCCCATCGGCGCCCCTGTCTTCCAGATGGGCCCCTTCGTGATGAACTCGGCAGAGGAACTGCGCCAGGCAGTGGAGGACTACCGGCGCACCCAATTCGGGGGCTGGCCCTGGTCAGGCCCCGACCCGGTCCACGAGCGGGAGGAGGGACGGTTCGCGTTGCACGCCGACGGGAGGGTGGAGCACAGAGATCGTGCCGTCGTCAGACCAGCATCGTGACCAGGGCTCCCAGCCAGAGGAGCATCTCGATTCCGAGTACCCGGTTTATCTGACGTCCCGCCACCGTGGCCTCCACCCGGTCACCACGACTCACCGCGGCACGTAGTTGCTTCGAGGCGGGACGGGCGACGATGGCGCCGGTTCCGATGGCGACGACCACCAGCGCCAGGCCGACCCAAATCCAGAGGCTCACCGTGTCGATGCCAACCGCCCACATGAGGGCGCCACCGGAGATGAGCGTCCCGAGACCGGACAGGATGCCGAAGCGCTCGGCTCTCCTCAGCCTTCTCAGCAGCGCCTCGGAATTGGCTTGACCGGTGTGCACCGACTCGCGGATGTCTGCGGGAACCAGCAGCTTGTGGCCGAACCAGGCGGCGGCGATGGCGACGTGGAGTATGCGAAGTGTGAGGATCATCGGACCGCCCGCACCATACGCCGGCGAGGCATGGCGCGCCGGTACGGGGGGAGGTTGGTCTCCCAGCTCCCATGAACCGCCTCCCTGCCGAAGCCGGACACGGGGAGGCGGTCGCGTAGATAGAGAGTGCCATGCGTCGAGGGGGCCCTTGGGGGTGGGATTTGGTGGCACAATCTCCGGATCAGCTTCATGGCCCGCGCCCGGGAGATGGCAGAGGCGACTCCCGCCACACGAAATCGCGTCGTCGACCTGATCCGGGTCTTCTCGATCCTGGTGGTGGTGTTCGGCCACTGGCTCATGGCCGCGGTCACCTTCGAGGACGGCACGATCGTCCCCGGTCATCTCCTCGAAATGACCGACTGGACTCACCCGCTCACCTGGGTCTTCCAGGTGATGCCCCTGTTCTTCTTCGTCGGTGGCTATTCGAATGCCCTGTCCTGGCGTTCGGGCCGGCGGAGGGGGGAACGGTACGGCGCCTGGCTGCGGGCCCGGTTGCGACGCTTGGCCCTCCCGGTGGTGCCACTGCTCCTCGTCTGGACGATCGGCGGCTGGATCGGTCTGCGTATCGGTCTCGACTGGGAGGTCCTCCAACTGGCCTCGCGGGTGGCCCTGGTGCCCACCTGGTTCCTCGCCGCCTACGTGGTGATCGTCACCCTGACCCCGCCGGCCCTGGCACTCTGGGAGCGCTTCGGCTGGTGGTCGGTGACCGGGGGAGTGCTGCTCGGTGGTCTCGCCGACCTGCTCTCGATCGGGGCCGGGATCGTGCCCGCCGGGTTTCTCAACTATGTCTTCGTCTGGGCCACGGTGCATCAGCTCGGATACGCCTGGGTCGACGGACGGCTGGCCACCGTGTCGTGGCGGGCTCTGATGGCGGCCGGCGGGTTTCTGGCCACGCTGGCCCTGGTCTGGGCGGGGCCGTACCCGGTGGCGATGGTGGGTCTCGACACCGCCCAGATCACCAACTCCTACCCGCCACGGGTGACCCTCACCTTCCTCGGTGTGTTCCAGGCAGGTCTGGTATTGCTCCTCGAACCGGTGCTGGAGCGATGGATGAGCCGACTCCGGTCGTGGACCACGGTGGTGGTGATCAGTGCCCGGATCATGACCCTCTACCTCTGGCACCTCACCGCGATGATCATCGTCATCGGTCTCGGTCTCCTCTTGGGCGGTTTGGGTTTCGGCGTGCGACCGCTCTCCGGTGCCTGGTGGTCCACAAGGCCGGTTTGGTTCGCGGTGCTGGTAGTGCCCACCGTGGTGCTGATCGGGGTCTTCGGGAGGTACGAGCGACCCGAGTACGACCTCAGGCCGGCTCCGCGCTGGTGGCGCCCGGTGCTGGCCGTGGCCCTGATCTGCGCCGGTCTGGGGTTTCTCGCCGCCATCGGGATCGCCGACAAGGAGGGCCTCAACGGGCTGGTCCTGAGTTTGCCGGTGATCGGCGTGTTCTTGGGCGGGGTGGCGCGTCTTCCCTGGGAACGCCCCGCAGCCGGCCGACCGGGCAGGGGGTCAGTCGTCGCGGAGGACGGCCCCCAGGACCCAACTGACGATCGTCACCACGATCGAGGCCAGGAACGTCTCCCAGAAGAAGCCCTCGGAGGTCAACCCGAGCTCGAAGACCCCGGATAGCCCGACCACGACGGCGAGGGCCAAGGCATTCACCACCAGGAGGAAGAGACCCAGAGTCAACAGGATCAGCGGCAGGCTGAACAACTTCAGCACCGGCTTCACCACGGCATTGACGACACCCATGATGACCGCCACGATCAGGAACTGCCACCACTCACCGCTGAACTCGAAGCCGTCGACGATCAATACCGCGACCCAAAGCGATGCCGCGGCACCGAGTGTCTTTATGACGAAACCCATGGGGGTCAATATATATGCGATCGACCACCCGTCACCCGGTTTCCCCGCCACCTCGCTCCGACCGGTGAGGATCAGTCGGGGTGGATCCGGTCGTCGGCGTCTCGGCCCACCACGAACCAGACGGCGTGGACCGGCACGTCGCCCCGGTTCCACAGCCGGTGCGGGGTGGTGGAGTCGAAGGCGATCGAATCACCGGCTTTCAGCTGGTACTCCTGGAAGCCGATCTGGATCCCGAGGGTGCCCGACATGACGTATCCATACTCCCTGCCGTGGTGTCGCATCAGCGACTCGTCGGGTGTCGAGGCGCCTCCCACCTCGTAGGTGGCGTGGAGGAAGTCGACGCCCTCTTCCGAGGTGGCGGTGAGCTCCTCCCACCTCACACCTGAAGCCAATTCGATGGTTTGCCGGTCCTCGGGGTGGACCAGCGGACTGACGTTCAGGTCGGCGGCAGGCCCGGGAGCCTCTTCGAAGTCTTCGCCCCGGATCACCCGATCCAATGAGAGGTTGAGCTCGGTGACGATGGCGTACAACGTCCCCACCGACGGTTTCGACATCCCACTCTCGAGCTGGGAGATCATGCTCGCCGAGAGGCCGAGACGCCGTGCCAGCTCTCTTTGGCTGATCCCGGCTCGCTGCCTTTCTTCCCGGAGGCGATCCCCGATTCCGTCGAGGGTCTGATCCAGGTCTGTCGCTCTCTGGGCTTCGCTCACATTCGCATCCAGCCGCCGTCGATGTAGAGGTTCACCCCATTGACAGCGGGGTTCTCCAACAAGAACACGGTAGCGTCGACGACGTCGGCTGTGGTGGCCAGCTTCCCGGTCGGAGTCCGTTCGATGAACGCGCTGAGATCCTTGCCCTCCCAGAACGGGGTGTCACCGACGATGCCGGGGTGGATGGCATTGAACCTGATCGGAGCCAACTCGATCACCAGGTCGTTGATCATCGTGGAGATGCCACCGTTCACCGTGGCCACCGTTATTGCACCCGGATACGGCCTCTCCTTGGCCAGCCCGCCGTACATCAGCACCGAGGCGTCGTCGGTGAACTTGGGGATGAGGGCGTGGACGGTCTCGGTGTAGCCGATCATCTTCATGGTGATCAGCTCGCGTGCCGTGGCGATGTCGTATTCATGGATCGGGTTCTGGTCCCGGAGGATCGCGGTCAAGACCAGATGCTGGATCGGCCCCACGCTGGAGAGCGCCCCGCCGATGGTCTCGGGCCGGGCAAGGTCGAAGCCGAGGCCCACCACCCCGTCACCGATGTCTGCGGCGGCCGCTTCGGCTCGACCCTGGTCCCTGCCGGTCACGATCACGGCCCTGCCCGCCTCTTGGTAGTGGCTGGCCACCGCCCGGCCCAAACCGGAGGTGCCGCCAACTATCAATACCGATCCATCGCCCATTCCAACTCGCTCCTTGGTCGAACAACGGCGAGGATATACCTCTTTGGTACGCGGTGTGCAGTGAGGCTGATCACAATGGCGGTCGAGGAGAGAGAAGTGTGAGCAACCCGGAGCAGGTCGATGTGTGCGTGGTGGGTGCCGGTCTCGTCGGGCTGGCCACTGCCACGGCCCTCGCCGAGCACTACGACGGCATCTCGCTCGCCGTTCTCGACAAGGAAGACGGGGTGGCCCGTCATCAGAGCAGTCACAACTCCGGGGTGGTCCACTCCGGGCTCTACTACAAGCCGGGATCGCTGAAGGCACGGCTGTGTGTCGAGGGCCGGGAGGCGGTGTACGACCTGTGCCAAGAGCACGGCCTCCCCTACGAGAGATCCGGCAAGCTGGTGGTGGCATCCCACCCCTCGGAGATCCCCGCCCTCGATGAGCTGGAGAGGAGAGGCCGGGCCAACGGACTGGCCGGTCTGAGACGGATCGGCCCCGGGGAGATACGGGATCACGAGCCGGAGGCGACCGGCGTGGCGGCGCTGCACGTCCCCGAGGCCGGAGTTGCCGACTTTCCCGCCATCGCCGAGTTGCATGCAGCCGCCCTCTCCCGATATGGGGCACGGATCGTCACCGGAGCCGAGGTGACCGGGATCTTCCACGAGGCGGGAGCGGTGGGGGTGGTCGCCGACGGACGACGGTTCTCCACCCGGGTACTGGTCAATTGTGCCGGGCTGCACTCCGACCGGGTGGCGGTGATGGCGGGGATCACGCCCTCGGTGCGAATCGTGCCGTTCCGGGGCGAATACTACCGGCTCACAGAGGAGGCATCGGCTCTGGTGAAGACCCTGATCTATCCGGTGCCCGACCCGCGCTTCCCGTTTCTCGGAGTCCACTTCACGAGGCGTATCGACGGTGCCGTCGAGGTGGGTCCCAATGCCGTCCTCGCCTTGGGACGTGAGCACTACCGCGGCGCTCCGGCCGACTGGGCCGAGCTCCGCTCGATACTCGCCCACCGGGGTTTTCGCAGGTTGGCGAGGCGACATTGGCGGGCGGGCACCGCCGAGATGCTCAACTCCCGCTCCACCCGTCTCTATGCCCGTCTCGCCCGGCGCCTGGTGCCTGCGCTGCGTCGGGTCGACCTGCTGCCGGGAGGTGCCGGGGTGAGGGCCCAGGCCGTCGGTCTCGACGGCGAACTGGTCGACGACTTCGTCATCGAGCGGGCCGGTAA
This sequence comes from uncultured Acidimicrobiaceae bacterium, assembly GCA_964558575.1. Taxonomy (GTDB): domain Bacteria; phylum Actinomycetota; class Acidimicrobiia; order Spongiisociales; family ZC4RG35; genus JANQRA01. The sequence continues at coordinate 38,286 of CAZLEQ010000021.1, forward strand.
CACCGTGCATGTCCTCAATGCTCCCTCCCCTGGGGCGACCGCCAGCATCGCCATCGGGCGTTATGTCGCCGAACGGGTAGGTCCCCTCCTGGCAACGTGAGGTCCCGAAATTGTGTGTAGTGTCACTTATCAGTGAGGAGTGACGTGAAACCAGCGGTGGCTTTCGTCGGTCTGGGCCGTATGGGGTCGGCCATGGCCCGCCGTCTCCACGCCGCCGGGCACGACCTGGTGCTGTGGAACCGGGACCGCGACAAGGCCGAAGCGGTGGCGACCGACACCGGATCGGACATCGTCGACAACGCCGCGGATGCCGCCGCCCGGGCCGAGGTGGTGTTGTCCAGCCTGGCGAACGACGAGGCATTGCGCGCCGTGTATCTGGGTGGGGATGGGGTGGCAGAAGGCATGTCTGCCGGGGCGGTGGCCGTCGACACCAGCACGGTGGACCCGGGCACGATCGCAGAGGTGGGCGCGGCCGTGGATGCCGCCGGGGCGGGATTCCTCGACTGCCCCGTCTCCGGGAGCGTCTCCACCGTGGAGGCCGGGGCGCTGACCGTCATGGCAGGGGGTGACCCTGAGCTCATCGACCGGGTGCGACCGGTGCTGGGGGCGTTCTCCAGCCAGGTGATCCGGGTCGGCGATCGTGGGGCCGGGGCAGCCTGCAAGCTGGCGGTCAACAGCTTGCTCCACGGGCTCAACGTGGCGCTCTCCGAGGCCCTGGTCCTGGCGGAGCGGGCCGGTGTCGACCGGGAGATCGCCTATGACGTCTTCGCCCGCGGGGCCGCCGGCGCCCCTTTCGTAGAGTACAAGCGCGCCGCCTACGAACACCCCGAAGAGACCCCGGTCGCGTTCAGCCTCGACCTGGTGGCCAAAGACCTCGAGCTGATCACCGCCCTGGGATCGAAGGTGGGGGCTCCCATGGACCAGGCCAACACCGGGCTCGAGATCGTGCGGCGGGCCATCGAGTCCGGGATGGCCGACCGCGACCTGAGCGCGATCGCGGTATACCTGAGGGAGATGAGCACCTGATGGCAGAGCACATCGTCAAGACGTTGGACGACCTCGAGTACCGGGTGCCTCCCGAGTTCGCCGACCGCTCCGCGGGCTACACCCGCGACCCGGTGGTCGACGAGGCAGGCGGAGCGGTCCAGATGGGCTTCGAAGTGGCCCGTCTCGAGCCTGGGGGGCACGTGGACACCCATGTCCACTCCTTCGAGGAGACCCTGTATGTAGTCGAAGGCGAACTCACCGTCGACACCCCCGAGGGGAGCTATCGCCTGGGCGCCGGTGACTACGGGCTGCTTCCGGTCGGCATGACCCATGCCTTCCGCAACCTGTCGCACGCATCGGTGTCGTTCTCGGAGATGAAGGCGCCCTTGCCGCGCGCCCGTCTCGGTCACGACACCCAGTTCCCCGGGCCGATCCCGGGTGGCGAGCCGGTCGACATAGATGTGCGCGATCCTCGCAACCGTCATTTCGGTCACATCGATCCCGAGAACATGGACCCTGCACTCCAGACCCAGGATCGGCTCGCCCTCAGCGCCAGCATGCGCACCGCTCTGCTGGTCTACAGCGGGATCAGCGTCAAGATGATGATCGACTCCGACCTCGGGGCAGACCTGTCGACGATGTTCATGGTCCAGTACGAGCAGGGTGGGTTCGCCGGCGCCCACGACCATCCCCTGGAGGAGGCCTATCAGATCCTCGCCGGGAGGGTAGAGGCGCGTTTCGACGGGGTCAGCTACGAACTGGGGCCGGGAGACGTGGCATGGGCGGGAGTGGGGTGCGTCCACGAGTTTCGCAACGTGGGAGATGGCGTGGTTCGCTGGCTGGAGACCCAGGCCCCCCAGCCGCCGCCCCGCCACTCGTACCGTTTCGCCCGTGATTGGTCATATCTCGAGAACACCCTCGCCGGCGAGGCGGGGCAGAGCACGCAATAAGGACAAGGAGCAACTCATGCCCGACTTTCCCGTAACGACTTTCTCCCCAGGGGTGATGGGGGTCGACTGGGAGAACCGCGTCGACTTCGAGCGTCTCCGTCGATACCGGATCGATCGTGTCCAGAAGATGCTCGAGCAATTCGACCTCGGCGCCGTCCTCCTCTTCGAGACCTCGAACATCCGCTACGCCACCTCCACTCAGATCGGTTACTGGGCTTTCAACAAGGGGGAACGCTGGGCCCTGGTCACCCGTTCGGGCCGTCCCCGGGTCTGGGACTTCGGGTCGGCGGCGAAAGCCCATCGCCTCCAACTTCCCCACATGTACGACGCCGAGAACTCGAAAGGCGGCAACACCGGGCTCCAGGGTGCGATCGGTCCCGAGACCGGACTCCACGACCGTGCCGTGCAGGAGATCAAGGCGGTCCTCGAGGACGAAGGCGTCGCCGGAGAGAAACTCGGTGTGGATCTGGCCGAGACCGGGGTGTTCCTGGCGCTGCAAGGGGCCGGGCTCTCCGTCGTCGACGGTCAGCAGGCGATGATGCGCGCTCGAGAGATCAAGAGCGCCGACGAGATCACCCTGCTCACCCAGGCCTGCGCCATGGTCGACGGGGTCTATCAGGACATCTTCGAGATGCTCAAGCCGGGGGTGCGCGAGTCGGACGTGGTGGGCCTGGCCCACGCCCGTCTCTTCGAGATGGGCTCCGAGTTCGTCGAGGCGATCAACTCCATCGCCGGCGAGCGGTGCAGCCCCCACCCTCACGTCTTCAGCGATCGGCTCCTTCGCCCCGGAGATCAGGCCTATTTCGACATCATCCACGTCTTCAACGGCTACCGCACCTGTTACTACCGGACGTTTGCGGTTGGTCGGGCCAGTCAGGCGCACCACGACGCCTTCAAGCAGTGCCGGGAGTGGATGGACGCCGCCATCGACCTGGTGAAGCCGGGGGCGACCACCGACCAGATCGCCAAGGTCTGGCCCGAGGCCCATGAATTCGGTTTCGAGGACGAGATGGACGCCTTCGGGCTCCAGTTCGGTCACGGTGTCGGGGTCGGGCTCCATGAGCGTCCCATCATCAGCCGCCTCAACTCGCTGGAGACTCCGGTCGAGATCGAGGAGGGCATGCTGTTCGCCCTCGAGACCTACGCCCCCGCCGCCGACGGTCGATCAGCCGCACGCATCGAGGAGGAGGTGGTGGTCACAGCAGACGGCTGCGAGGTCATCACCCTGTTCCCGTGTGAGGAGCTGATGGTGGCCAATGCCTACTGACGCCCTCTACGACTACGCGCTCAGAGAGCCCCGGCTTCCGGAGCCGGTCGACGAGTCGTTGGCCGACGCCGACATCGATATCGACACCAGGCTGGGGATGTACCGCAAACTCCACGAGCTGCGTCAGTTCGGCAAGCGCGCCCACGACTTGTTCCTGCAGAACCTGGTGAAGGGGACCACTCACCTCTCCCTGGGCATGGAGGCGGTGGCGACCGGCTTCGGTGCGGCGATGCGTCCCGACGACTACACCTTCGCCACCTACCGCGGGCACGCTCACTCCCTGTCCCGGGGCATGGACTTGGGGGCCGCCATGGCCGAGCTCCTCGGTCGCGACAATGGCATTCTCGGGGGCAAGGGCGGCTCGATGCACCTAACCGACGTCTCCAAGGGGATGATGGGCTCCTACGCCATCATCGGCGCCCACCTCTGTGTCGCCAACGGGGCGGCATGGTCGGCCCAGATGAGGGGGACCGATCAGGTGGCGGTGGCCTTCTTCGGCGACGGCACCACCAACATCGGGGCCTTCCACGAGGCCCTCAACATGGCCAAGGTCTGGAATCTACCGGTGGTGTTCGTCTGTGAGAACAACCTCTACATGGAGTACACCCCGATCGACCTGGTCACCGCGGTGGAGCACCCGGCCGCCGACCGGGCCCCCGCATACGGTATGGAACCGGTGGTGATCGACGGCAACGATCCCGACGACGTCCTGGTCCATGCCCGCGCCGCAATCGAGAGGGCCCGCAGCGGAGGTGGTCCTTCGTTGATCGAAGCCGTCACCTACCGCTCGGGCGGTCATTCCCGGGCCGACCCCGGCAAGTACCGCCCCCCGGCCGAGGTGGAGGCGTGGAAGGAGCGGGATCCGATCCCCGTCTATCACGATCGTCTCCTCTCTTTGGGGACACCGGAGGCGAAGCTCAGCACCATCGAGCGCGAGGTGGCCGAGGCGATCGACGCCGCCACCGAGTTCGCCAAGTCCGGGGGCGAGCCCGGTGAGGAGTCGTTGCTCACCGAGGTGTACGCCGATGGAGGCTCACGATGGCGGAACTGACCTATCGCGAGGCCGTCGCCTATGGCATCGCCCAGGAGATGCGGCGTGATCCCGCTCTGGTCATGCTCGGGGAGGACATCGCCGCCGCCGGTGGCGTGTTCAAGACCACCGTCGGCCTCCTCGACGAGTTCGGCCCCGACCGGGTGCGAGACACCCCGATCTCGGAGCAGGCGATCCTCGGCGCCGCGATGGGAGCCTCGATGACCGGGGTGCCGGTGATCGCCGAGATCATGTTCTCCGATTTCATCGCGGTGTGTTTCGACATGCTCGCCAACGAGATCGCCAAGAGCCGCTACATGACCGACGGCCAGGTGGCCTTCCCGCTGGTGGTGCGCACCGCCAACGGCGGGGGGGCCCGGTTCGGCGCCCAGCACTCCCAGTCGGTGGAGAACTGGTGCATGATGATCCCGGGGCTCAAGGTGGTTGCCCCGTCCACACCGCGAGACGTGGTCGGGCTGATGGCGGCCGCAGTCCGCGACCCGGATCCGGTCGTCTTTTTCGAGCACAAGTCGTTGATGGCCCACAAGGGCGAGATTCCCGACGGCGAGATCGTCGACCAGTTGGGAGAGGCGCGGGTGGTCCGGGAGGGGAGCGACCTGACCATCGCCGCTCTGGCCCTGATGGTCCCCCGTGCTCTCGAGGCGGCCAACCGTCTCGCCGACGACGGCATCTCTGCCGAGGTGATCGACGTGCGGTCCTTGGTCCCCCTCGACACCCGGGCCTTGCTGCAGTCGGTGTCGAAGACGGGTCGTTTCTTCACCGTCGAGGAGAACCCGCGTCTGTGCGGCTGGGGGGCGGAGCTGGTCTCGATCGTCGACGAGGAGGCCTTCTGGGATCTCGACGGCCCCAGCATCCGCATCACCACCCCTCACATACCGCTGCCCGCGGCCGCGTCGCTGGAGGACCTGGCCCTACCGTCTGTCGACCGAATCTACGAGACGATCCGCAAGTCGGTGGACTAGGGGAGGGGGGAGTTGAGCTCTAAGACGCTGATCCGCGGAGGTTGTGTCCTCACCCTCGGGGCGCGGACGCCCAATCACTCCGAGGCCGATGTCCTGGTGGAGGACGGTGTCGTCACCGAGGTGGGACAGAGTCTGCGCGCTCGTGACGCAGAGCAGGTCGACGCCTCCAACGCCATCGTCATGCCCGGTTTCGTCGACACCCATCGCCACGCGTGGAAGTCGCTCTTCCGGAATCTAGGCGAGGTGGGCTCGGATCCCGCCGCGCGGGTGTCCTCCAACCGCTATGGGCCCCACTATCGCCCCGGCGACGTCTATGCCGCCACCCTGGTGGGCCTGCTCGGTGCGGTCGAGGCCGGCATCACCACCGTGGTCGACTGGGCCGACATCGACCCGGGAGCGGAGCACGTCGATGCCGCCCTCCAGGCTCATCATGACGCCCGGCTGCGCAGCGTGCTCATCCATTCCAGGCCCGGCTGGGAGGCAAGCCACGAGGGCGTCGGGGCGGGTATCCGTCGTCTCGCCGCCCGGCAGGCACAGGCCGAGAGCGGCGCGACCACCCTCGCCTTCGGATCACGTGACCCCGACCCCTCCGATCTCGATCGGGTGGTGGGGGATTGGGGTCTGGGCCGTGAGCTGGGCATGAGGGTGCACACCCATATCGGGTCGGACCCAACCCACCGGGGCCTGGTGGCCGAGCTCGCCCGGCGGGGAGTGCTCGGTGGGGACATCACCCTCATCCATTGCTCCCGTCTCGACGCCGCCGATCTCGATGCCGTTGCCTCTCACGGAACGGCGGTATCCCTGGCACCGGCGAGCGAGATGGCCGACGGTCTCGGTATGCCTCCCATCCAGGAGCTCATCGACCGCGGAATCCGTCCCGGCCTCGGCGTCGGCAGCGAGCACATCGCTCCCGACATCTTCGCTCAGATGCGGGCGGCCAACTCGATCCAGCACGCGATCCACTTCGACAAGAAGCTCGCCGGCAAGGGTGGTCTGCCCAACCTGCTCGGCACCCGCGATGTGATCCGCTTCGCCACCATCGACGGTGCCCGAGCCGTCGGCCTCGGCGACCTGACCGGATCCATCGAGGTGGGGAAGCGAGCCGACATCATCGTTCTCCGCACCGACCGCCCCAACATCTTTCCCGTCAATGACCCCATCGGGGCCGTGGTGTGGGGCATGGACTCTTCGAACCTCCACTGGGTATTCGTCGATGGTCGAGCGCTGATGCGTGAAGGGGAGCTGACCGCCGACGTGATCTCCGCTCGCAAGACCGCCATCGATGCCCAGCAGCGGGTCGCCGCAACCGCCGGTACGGGTGCGGGGGGTTCGGGATGACCACGGGCCGGGCGCCGTCTTCGTTCCTCACCTCGTTCGTTGTGGCCTCGCGGTACGTCCCCGTCTACCTGGCCATACTGCTGCTCCTGGCGGTGGCGGCCATCTGGGCGCCGCATGCGCTGGGGGGACCCTCGCTGCGCGGGATCGCTCCACTCGCCGCCCTGCTGGGCATCGCCGCCCTCGGTCAGATGCTGGTGGTGATGACCGGAGGGATCGACCTGAGCACCCCCGGCACTGTGACCCTGGCTGCGGCCATCATGGTGGGGGTCGGGGCCCAGTCAGACGATCGGATCGGTCTCGCCATCCTCACCGCTCTGGGAGCGGGTGCGCTGATCGGTCTGGTCAATGGCATCCTCATCGGGGGCATCAAACTGAACCCTCTGATCGTCACCCTGGCGGTGGGTCAGGTGGTGATCGGAGCCGTCAACAGGTATGGCCGTACATTTGCGGTGCAGAGCCCGGTTCCGTCCGGCTGGTCGTCTTGGACCAGCAGCCGCATCCTCGGTTTCAGCCCGGTCTTCTGGATAGGTGTCGTCCTGACCATGGTTCTCATCCTGGGATTTCGTTACACGGCCATCGGCCGCCGGTTCCAGGCTGTGGGCGCCAATGCGGTGGCGTCGCATGTAGTCGGGATGAGGGTGAACGTGAGCCAGATCATGGTCTACGTGGTGGCTGCGATGCTCTATGCGGTCGTGGGGCTGGCACTGGCGGGGATCATCCGAAATCCCGGTGTCGCCCCCCACACCCAGTACCTGCTGGGACCGATCGCCGCGGTGGTGATCGGCGGCGCCGCACTCACCGGAGGTCTGGCCAGCTCTCTGGCGACTTTCACCGCCGCCTTCTTTCTCACCGGGCTCAACCACATGATGCTGACGCTACGGCTGCCCACCTCGCTTCAGTTCGTCGTCTTCGGCGTGGTCATCATCGGGGGAATGCTGGTTTCGGGAGATCGGATCATCAAGGCCGTGGAGCGGATGCTCCGCGAGCGGCGAAAACCGGTCCGCCCGAAGAGACAAGACACAGGAAACCAACTGGAGTCGACTGGATGAGAAAGGAGATTCGACCAACGAATCGACCACGGGATGAGAAATGAAGCGAGGGCTGGAAGGCCCGAATGGAGGAGGAAATGAGACCAACCAAGATCATCGGCCTGTTGGCCGTGCTGGCGTTGCTGGTCGCCGCCTGTGGCGACGGGGACACCGGTGAAACGACGACCACCGCCGGTGAGGCCCCCGAAACCACCCAGGCCCCGGCCGACACCACCACCACGGCTGCTGAAGAAGAGCCGCCCGACGAGGACGAGCCGATGGACAACCCGCTCGCCGAGTTCGGCGAGGACCCCTCGGCGGCGGACATGGCGCTGGTGGACAAGGCCCTGGGACCGGTCACCCCCTCGGATGAGGCGAGCTGGAACATCATCCTGGCTGCCGTGGCACGTGCGGATCAGGACCTGGACGATGACACGATCGCTGTCGCCATGGACTGTTGGGCGAACCAGCGCTGTGAGACCGGTAGCGGTGGCGACCTGGTGATGGGTTATGCAGATGGTGGCGGCAACGACGTCAACGTCTGGCGGGCCGTGAGCCACATGGAGGCCGTCCTCCAGGCGCTCACCTACCCCGAGATCGGGACCATCATCTCCACAGCGGCCAACTTCAACGAGGACCCCGCCGTACACGAGAACGACATCAGGTTCCTCATCCAGGCGGGCGTCGACTTCATCGTCGGCTACCCCGACATGGGTGCACTCCTGGCGCCAGTGATCCTCGAAGCCGAAGCGGCCGGTATCCCGTATGTCCCGTTCTCTGCGGGTTATGTCGGGCTTCCCGGTCAGGAAGGCGCTCTCATCCCCGGCGACGACTACACCACCGTGGTCGGTGAGGACCTGTGTGCGCTGGGCGACAGCTTCGCCGAGACCCTGAACGCTGGTGTCGGCAGTGGCGAGGTGGCTCTGCTCGGCGGGACCCCGGGCAACGCCCTGTCGCTGGGATGGCAGCGTTGCACGATCCAGGGACTCGGAGACGGGCTCGAGTTGGTCAACCCACCTGCTGACGAGAACAGCACCACCGGGGACACCTTCTGGTTCAACCCGATCATCCCCGA
>CAZLEQ010000022.1:0-45965 GCA_964558575.1 uncultured Acidimicrobiaceae bacterium
CCCAGTTCTGCCCTTACAAGGCAGGGGTCGGCGGTTCGAGTCCGTCAACGCCCACAAGACAAAGCCCCTGTAGACGGGGCTCGTGTGGCACCCGCCGGGTTCCTCCGCCGGCCGATTCCAAACCGATCTGACACAGATCCGACACCGGTCGTCGAGATTCTGTCGGTGAACTGCAGATCAACCTGTGGATGGCCCACCAATTCCTCGACGGCTCAGTGGCGCTGCCTCCCACCTACCAGGCAGCAATCGGCTACGTCGCAGGCCTGGACGACAGACTTTCCTATCTGGAGAGACTCGTCAACTGAAGAGACACTGCCCAAACCTGTGGAGCGAGCCGGCTGGATCTCCAAGAGCCACTCGATGTGACTGCAACGTTGGCGGTAGCCATCCTGGGGTTTGATGTCCGGCGAATACCACCTCCGTTCCGCTTCCGCAGCCGATGCCGGCTTCCTGCTCGACATGCTGGTGGAGGCTGTGAACTGGTCTCCGGAGCGACGGCTCTCCCGTGCAACCGTGGCTGCGGATCCGGCCCTTACGCGTTACATCGACGACTGGCCACACCCAGATGACCTCGGTGTGGTCGCCGAGGCCGACAGCAAGCCGATAGGAGCTGCCTGGCTGCGGTTGTTCACCGCCGATGATCCCGGCTACGGCTATCTAGCCGACGACATACCCGAATTAAGCATGGCGGTCGCCGTCGGGTGGAGAAGACGTGGAATCGGACGAGCTCTCCTCCAAGAGATAACCCGACGAGCTCAAACAGCCGGACACCAGGCGATCAGTCTCAGCGTCGAACGAGCCAACCTCGCCCACCATCTCTACACCAGCGAGGGATACCAAGTCGTGGAGCGAGGTCCCGACTCGGACACCATGGTCAAAGAACTCCCGCCCAACAGGTAGCGCAGAGCAACAATTCTGGGCGAATAATGAACATTCGAGAGATGTCCGGTATCGGGCACGTCTTGTGCGAGTCAGAATGGTGGAAAGCGCCAGAGTGATTCGGCTGATTTGGCTTTCAAGTGCGATCGTTATCGAGTGGCTGGGAACAGGTTGTCGACCAGGATCTCCTCGGAACAGGCGCGGCCGGTCTGATCGTTCCGCGTGTATCTCACTCGACCCGCCCGACTTCGGCACGCGTGAGTGCGTCATCTTCTGGTGGCTCCCTCCCCGGGAACCGTCGTCGGTTGGACGCGCGATCAGTTACGGTCACGCAACCGCGGCCTTGACGAGGGCACCAATCTCCTTCTCGACAGCGGGGTTCCAATCGACGATCGCGAACACGACCGGCCACATAGGGCCATCGTCTAGCGTTGCTGCATCTTCGAATCCCAAGACGGCGTAGCGGCCCTCGAATTTGGCCGCGGCCTTAAAGAAGCACACGACCTTCCCGTCAGTGTTTGCGTACGCGGGCATCCCGTACCAGGTCTTGGGCAGAAGGTCCGGCGCGTTCGCGATGACGAGTGCGTGTATGCGTTCGGCGAGCGCGCGGTCGGCATCGGGCATCTCGGCGATGGCGTCGAGCACGGCTTGTTCGTTGTCGGCCTTCTTTTGGCCGCTGCGGCCCTGCGCCTTCAGCTCCTGGGAACGCTCCTTGATAGCGGCGCGCTCCGACTCTGAGAAACCGTCCGAACGGGTCTTCTTCGTGGTCGCCATCTGTTTCATCTCCTCTGCGAGTCGCAACCAACACTACGGGCCTTGCGGGCCGGGCGCTTCTCGAATCCTGCTCGATCGCGCCCCGGACCAGCGGATGAGGCTGGCTGTTGGCCCGATGTAGCACACACCAATTCGTCTCACGGTCACAGACAGGACCCCTCACAGATCAGCACATGCCGATTGTGAATAGCTCAAAACTCGGACCGCCCGAGATCAGCTGCGGCCGATCTCGGTCGAAACCGCACATATCGGACACCGCTCGATACAGGCACCTTGAAGCGCCCCGGGTTCCGTGGGGAACATCAGGGTCTCCATCAAACCCGGAGCGGTTCATTCATCAACATCGTTCGCAGCGATGGCTTCGATCTCGCGCCCTGGGACTTCGTCTTGTACGTCGACGGTGTCGAGGCCAAAGACAGCGGGGTGAGAGTAGAGCAACGCGAAGACGGGTGGGTTGGCTATGGGCGCGTATACAACTTCCCAGAAGGGATGACCGGCGAAGTCACTTTCGAGGGTCACTGGTATCAGTCGTGCAGGGCGCCAAACTCTGAATGTGAGCCGGGGGCTCCGCCTGGATCACAGTACGAGATCTTTGTCCTGGACCGCACAGTCGACTTCGGCGGGTAACCGACGAGGGAGAAATTGAAAGAGAGGGGGCGTTGTTCAAGACGCCCCCTCGTCCCCGCCATGCGGGCCGGCTCTGCGACGACCGCTCTAGGACCGATTCCCGCCCCTACTTCGAGAGGCGCTTTTCTCTCGGCTTAGAGTCAGATAGTTTCCGGGTGCAATGCTGTTTCGACTGATATTGCTTGGGTTTTTGTGGGTTGCCATAGCCTTAGCGGTGGAGGCGTTCTTCGGCGGCGGCGCTGGGGGGCTTCTTTTCGTTGGTGGCTTGCTCTGGTTCGTGGGGTCGGTTGTGGTTTGCTTCCTGAAGGGCCGCTGGATCGCTGGTGGGATCGGGGTCTCGGTTGTCGTTCTCGCATTTCTTACTCGTGACGTGGGTGACGCCGGGATAGTTTTGGTGCCGTTTCTACTTGCAGGTCTACTCGTCCCAGTGTTCAGGGCCGCGATTGAGGCAAAACCCGGATCTCAATGGGCACGGCGCTTTCCAACAGCCAAGACATAGGTCTTCGATGTCAACCTCCGGCCGTCCGGTGAGAGTCCCGAGTAGTTGGCGCATGGCGAACGTTACGGCTCTGGGGGGATTCAACCGAGCCCTCGAAGCGGGTGTTGTCGTACGTCGGGTTCGGGGTCTACGTGGCCACGGGATTGGTCTACCTGGGTGGCGGGCTCTTTTTCGTGCCAGGGCCTTGGTTGGTGCCTCTGTGGGGAGGTTGGCTCGTAGGCTTGTGGGTTGCTTACCGGCTCATGCTGAGACGGTCGTACTGGGTGGTCGCAGCGGCCCCGGTGGCGCTTGTCGTCCTGTGGGCTTATGTGTCAGCGGGCTGGGCGATGTGGGGTTGGGCGGTTGAAGACCTTCCCCCCGGCGTTTGGTAGTCCGGGTGTCTTGGGCGTGGGAGCCGATGCCCTGGGGCATTCCCCCTTCGCTATGCGGAACCCCCTGGAGTCTCTGATCCAGAGCCAGTAGCCGATGTCCTGGACCCTGAAGAGGAGGAGCGAGATTGCATGCGCCTGTTTACTCATCGGCTAGCGCCTGTTTGACCTTCTGTACAGGGGCCGCGATGAGCGACACCGAACACGGCCTTCGGACGGGAAGGGGCTGTCAACTGTGACCCGGCCGAGGCGGTGCGGATCGAGCTGGAGGCGGCGGGCGGCACGGACATGCTCGGCGAGGGCATTCGCCTGTTCGACAACCCGGGCTGTGACCCGATCGCCCTGCATCGGCTCGGTGAAGGCGACCCAACGTAGGCCGTAGACGGACGTTTCGACCACCACAACGGCAAGTCTCGACTGATGGTGCCGGATACCTGAGCCATCGCGGGGTGTGAGGCACTAGCGCAATGGTCAGGAGGGTGGGGGGCTTCAGGCAGATGACTCTTCGGGGCGATCCCTGCCCAGCAGCATCTTCGAGATCTCGTCGACGCTCATCACCAGGATGGACCTTGAGGTCTGCGAGACGGCGAAGAGGTCGGCGGCTGCGAGATGAAAGCCATCGGGAAGCCCTGCGTCACCGTAGGAGTGGGCGATCTCCTCCATCTCTGCCGCGAACCGCCAGGCCTTTCTTCCGATTTGCGCCGATACCCGCTCGAGCCGCTCGCGGAGTTGAGGCAACGACAGGTCCCACTCGTCGAAGAGCTTCCCGGTCACTCCCTCTGACTCGGCAAAAGCCGCCACCGAGAGAGGAGAGCCGACGACCCCTTGGTCCAGGCGGCGTACGCCATCTTCACCGCGGACGCCCGGCCCGGCTCCGCGCCGACCACACGCGCATCGATGGCTCATCCGACGAACCACCTGGCAACTTCGGAAGCCTCCTCACCCGATAGGTGGACGCGTGTGGTTGCCGGTGAGTTCACCACATCGGGTGATCGGGGTGGGGTCCAACGATTCCACCATCCACAAAACGGGAAAAGCGCCGACCGACCTGGCGAGCCGTATCCGGAGACACCGCATTGACATCCACGTACAGGCCATCGAAACCCAGCGCGCTCACTGTCTCGGCTACCCTCCACGGCGGCGCCTGGCGGACACACCCAGACCAGGGCGTCCGCTGCCGCCACCAACGACTTCAGACCGCCAAGGTCGGAGATCCCCGCGTCTCTCGCCCGAGATACTGTCTCCGACGATCGCCCCTCACTCGACCAGCAGACCCCGCCGGCGCGACACTTCGCCAACGCAGCCCCCATGTTCCCCGGGTAGAGCAGACCGATTCGCACATGCACATCGTGCCAGATTCATCGGGCACGAGGTCGCCGGCGTCCAGGCGGGGTTGACAATCAAACTCAAATCAATACTATACCCCTCTAAGGTATAGGAGGGTCATGAGAGGTTATGCGATCAACAAGGACGACTATCTGAGGCGGCTTGCCCGTATCGAGGGCCAGGTGAGGGGGCTGCAACGAATGATCAACGAGGACAAATACTGCATCGATGTCCTCACTCAGGTCAACGCGGTGTCGGCCGCGCTCAAAGGCGTGGCAGTGGGACTACTCGACGAGCATGTTCGACACTGCGTGAAGGAAGCCACCGAATCGGGAGATCCTGCCGACACCGACCGCATGGTCACCGAGGCGACCAGGGCGATCGAACGACTCGTTCGCGCCTGATTACTGGATCGCGAATCACATGACTGACCAGCACGTCCATCACGAGGGCCACGCCGACCAGCAAGCTCATCGCGAGGGCCACGCCCACCACGAGGGTCACGGGAGCAACGGCGAACACGACAAGCACGCCGGGCACAGCGTCGCCATGTTCCGTGATCGGTTCTGGCTCTCTCTGGCGCTCACCTTGCCCGTCGTCTTCTACTCGGAGATGATCCAGGATTGGTTCGGTTACACAGCCCCAACGTTTCCCGGCTCCGACTGGGTCGCTCCCGTCCTCGGTGTCGTCATCTTCGTCTACGGCGGCTCTCCGTTCCTGAAGGGGGCGGTACAAGAGGCGCGCGACCGACAGCCCGGCATGATGCTTCTCATCGGCATGGCGATCACGGTGGCATTCGTCGCCTCCGCCGCCACCACGCTCGGGTGGTTCGATCTCGAGTTCTGGTGGGAACTGGCAGCCCTGATAACCATCATGCTGCTGGGGCACTGGATGGAGATGCGCGCCATCGGCCAAGCCCAGGGTGCTCTCGCCGCCTTGGCCGAACTGCTGCCCGACGAGGCCGAACGGATCACCGACGACGGGGTCGAGACCGTGTCGATCGCCGACCTCAGCGTCGGCGACACCGTTCTGGTTCGCCCCGGGGGTCGGATTCCCGCCGACGGGGAGGTCGCCAGCGGAGAGGTCGAGGTCGACGAGTCGATGGTCACCGGGGAGTCGAAGCCGGTGGCCAAGCGCCGGGGCGACGAGGTGGTGGCCGGAACCGTCGCCACCGACAACTCGATCCGGGTTCGGATCACAGCGGTTGGAGACGACACCGCGCTCGCCGGGATCCAGCGCCTCGTAGCCGAGGCTCAGAAGTCGAGGTCCCGCGCTCAGGTCCTGGCCGACCGGGCTGCCGCATTGCTCTTCTACGTCGCAGTGGGAGCCGCTGTGGTGACAGTCGTCAGCTGGCTGGTGGCAGACCGGCCCGATCAGGCCGTGGTCCGAACCGTTGCCGTGCTGGTCATCGCCTGCCCCCACGCACTGGGCCTGGCCATCCCCCTCGTCGTCTCCATCTCCACGGGCATGGCGGCCCGCAACGGAATCCTGATCAAAGACCGACTCGCCCTGGAGCGGATGCGCGACGTCGACACGGTCCTGTTCGACAAGACCGGAACCTTGACCAAGGGGAGCCATCGGGTGACCGCCGTGACCTCGGTGGACGGAGAGGAGGATCGGCTGCTGTCGCTCGCCGCCGCTGTTGAGTCAGATTCCGAGCACCCTCTCGCCCGGGCCATCGTCTCGGAGGCATCCGAACGCGGGGAGATCCCAACGGCCGAGGAGTTCGAGTCGATGAGCGGCCGGGGAGTTCAGGCGCGGGTCGGTGGCTCCGAGGTCGCCGTGGGAGGTCCTGCGCTCCTGCGTGAGCGCAACCTCGACCTTCCCGACGACCTCGAGGAGACGACCGGGGGATGGAGAGAGAGGGGAGCGGCGGTCCTCTACGTCATCGAAGACGGACGGGTCACCGGGGCGCTCTCGCTGGAGGACGAGATCAGGCCCGAATCGCGGGAAGCTGTAGACGAGTTGCATCGGCTCGGCGTGCGTGTCGCCATGATCACGGGCGATGCCCGCCAGGTGGCCGAATCAGTCGGCGCCGAACTCGACATAGACGAGATCCACGCCGAGGTCCTTCCCGAGGAGAAGCACTCGCGGGTGGCGGAACTCCAAGAGGACGGGCGACGCGTGGCGATGGTCGGGGACGGCGTCAACGATGCCCCCGCCCTCGCCCAATCCGACGTCGGGATCGCGATTGGGGCGGGAACCGACGTGGCGATCGAGTCCGCCGGGATCGTGCTCGCCTCCGACGACCCGCGTGGTGTCGTCGGAATCAGACGTCTATCGGCTGCCGGTTATCGCAAGATGGTCCAGAATCTGGTGTGGGCAGCCGGGTACAACGTGGTGGCGATCCCCCTCGCCGCCGGCGCTTTGGCCTGGGCGGGGTTCGTCTTGGCCCCGGCCGCCGCGGCGGTGCTGATGAGCGCGTCCACCGTCATCGTGGCCATAAACGCTCAATTCCTCCGGCGTCTCGATCTGCGAGCGGGGCAATGAGTCGTCTCGCGGCCCCGGTGCTTCTGCTCGTGTTGCTCGCAGGGTGTGCGGGTGGCGATGGTGAAGGTTCCACCCCGGATGATCAGCGCCAGGTCGCCGCAGGGGAGGATCTACACATGGCCCATTGTGCGCAATGTCATGGTGAGGATCTCAGGGGTACCGACCAGGGCCCCTCCTTTCTCTCGGTGGTCTACGAGCCCGGTCATCATCCTGACGAGTCTTTCCATCTCGCAGTGATGCGGGGGGTCCAGCCTCATCACTGGAACTTCGGGCCGATGCCGCCGGTCGAAGGTCTCACCAGCGAAGAGGTGGATGCGATCGTGGCGTTCGTGCGTGATCGTCAGGGCGCTGAAGGCTTCGAGCCGTATCCCCCGTGATCATCCAGTCGGCGTCACAGCCGGGCAGGCCGTTCAGCCGCCGATCTCCAGTGGATACTGGAGGACATGGCGCTGACTCCCGTCGTCTGCCACCTCGAAGACGATTATCGACCCCATCCCGGAGGTCGCCGTCGGCGAGATCTCGACCTCGGTCTGAAAGTCACTCCACTCCTCAGGCGTGGTGGGGATCTCGCCCTCGGCGACGAGGAGACCGTCTGCGTCGACGATCGTGTAGGAGATCGTTCCGGACTCGGTCCGCGCCAGACCCGAGATCGTGAGCCGCTCACCCACCTTCGACCCCCACGACGGCTCTTCGATGAGAATCGCCGGGATCAGGTCTCGGTAGCCGGCCCGTGTCTGGGGCTCTTCCACGATCAGCCCTTCGCCGCTGAGGACGTCGATTGGGGTCCCTTCGATCAGGAACACGACGGCTTCCACTCCGTCGAATCGAGTGGCGGTATAGACCACTTGCGCCACCCGACCCAGAACGCTCAGCGAACCGCCGCCGGATTCGAATTCGCGGCTGAAGTCGATGGCGGCGACCCCATCGGCGACAGTCACTCCCAGGAGACGAGTGCCTTCCGGGATGGCAGATGACAGCCCTTTCTCGGCATCGGTGGCCTCGACGCCCTCGAGGAGCGTGCTCAGTGCGACCTCGATGCTGTCTTCGCCTGCCGAAAGCACCGCGACCATCCATGGGCCCGGCTCGGTGGGGTATCCGTCGAAGAAGTAGTAGACCTGGACCTCGGCGGGAACCTGCGTAGTCGTAGAGGTGGTGTCTACGACCGTGGTGGTGGTCGTCGGCGCGGGGAGTGACGTGGTGGCCGGGGGAGTGGTGGTGGTCTCGGTCGTTTCCCCGACACAGGCACCCAGAGCCATGAGGAGGGCGATGCCAGCGGTCAGGGCTCTCATGGGATCAGCTGCGGGATGGTGACGAATTGATAGCCGGCGTCGGTGAGGCCGGCGATGACGGAGGGCAGGGCGGCATAGTCGGTGGAGGCGGCGCCCACATGGAGCAGGATGATCGCACCCGGCTTGGCACCGTTCAGGCAACGATCAAGCACCTCGGAGGGGGGTATCCCCTTCCATCCCAGGGTATCCACCGTCCACATCACCGAGTATCGGTACCCGTCGGCTCCGACGTCGATCAGGACCTGATCGTTGTACGCCCCGTAGGGGGGTCGGAAGTACGGTTTGGTGCTGGTGCCGGTCAGTTCGACGACGATCGACTCTGTGAGACGGAGCTGTTCCAGGCGCTGCTGGGTGGTGAGTGTCTCCATGTGGGGGTGGTCATAGGTGTGGTTCATCAAGGTGTGGCCCTCGTCGATCATGCGTCGGAGCAGGTCGGGATGGGCTTCGGCCCACTTTCCCGTCATGCCGAAGGTCACCCTGATCCCCGAGGCGGCTACCAGATCGAGGATCTCCTCGGCGTAGCCGCGGTCCGAACCGGCATCGAAGGTCAGTGACACCACCGGCCGATCGGTGTTCCCCTGCCATACGGTTCGCGCCGGCCCGGTTGTGGCGCTGCTCGTAGTGGTGACGGGTCTCACGGTAGTGGTGGTGGTCGCGGGGGCCGTGGTCGTGGTGGTGGGCGCCTGCGCCGTGGTGGTGGACGGTGCCGTGGTGGTGGTCGAAGGCTCCGTAGTGGTCGGGGCGGTGGTTGTCGTCGATGTCGACGGGGAGAGTGTCGATGTGGTGGAGTCCGACGACGGTGAGCCTCCGCACGCGGCGGCGATCATGGCCAGGGAGATCAGCCAGGTCGAGAAAATCCGTCTCATCACCGTCGATTGTCCGCTGTGGCGGCCCTTTTCGACAGGGCCGATCGCCCTTATCTGAGAACCCAGATGTCATTTGACCAAGACCCGGGAAATCCAGGTCACAAGGGTTGTAGCGGAATTTTTCGCGTTCTGTTGCCACCCTGGGTCGGGGTGTGTATATTCCGTTTCGGAAGTGCCGATGGGCCCTCGGGTCTGTCGGCACTTTCGTTTGTCCGGAGCCCTCACACCCGCTCGAACACCGTCGCCTGCCACGAGATAGTCTGGTCGCCGTACACCGGCTCGAAGCCGCCCGCCCGAGCAGTCGCCACTATCTCCCCCGGGTCGTGGACGTAGCCGCGGAAGTCGATGCCGCGAATCCGGTACCAGATGTTGCCCAATGCGATGGCGGCCTTCACGCCCAGCCTGTCGCGGGGAAAGGTGGCGGCGACGAAGCGCCTGCTCGACGACATCGCCGCTTCCATGAGCCGCTCCATGAACGGATAACAGCAGATGACCCCGTTCATGACCACGTCGTCGGCCTCAAGCATTGCGGCGAGCACGGTGAAGTCACCGATCTTCCGCTCGACCCGGTCGGCGATTCCCCGTCGGGTGAGGAGGTCGGAGGCAACCTCCTCGTATTCGCCCGACAGCTCGACGTTGACTGACGATGCCGCCCCGGCCTCGATCAACTCCACCTGGACGGCGCCGATCCCGCCTCCGGCCTCGAGCACCGTGCGTCCCTCCAGCCCGCGCGAGATCAGATAGTCGACCATGGCGCGGGTCAACTTGTGGAGGCCGCGCCTCTCGTACCTACGGAGATTCTTGCGAGCCTCTTTGGCGTCGAACAGCTCGCCATACCCGGAGCCGTTGCAGCAATCGGACATGGATTCAGGATATTCGCATCGGTCCATGCCAGGGAGAGGTAGGTTGCGCCCATGACTCACGATGAGGTTCAAGACTGGCTGAACCGCTATATCGAGGCGTGGGCGTCGAACGACGCCGAGACCATCGGCGACCTGTTCACCGTTGACGCGGTGTACAGCTACCGGCCTTGGGAGAACGAGGAGGTCACGGCTCGGGGCCGGGACGCCATCGTCGCAAGTTGGATTGAGAATCCCGACGACCCGTCGACCTGGGAGGCGCACTACGAGCCGTATGCGGTGGAGGGCGACAGAGCCGTCTCGGCGGGATCGACCCACTATCAGGCTGTCGGCGACCACACCGAGCGCACCTATCACAACGTCTTCCTGCTCGAGTTCGGGGAGAGGGGCAGATGTGCCTCCTTCCACGAGTTCTGGGTCCTGAAGCGCTGAGTCGAGCCTTCAGAACCGGCCGAGCATCTGGTCCACCGGCGCGTAGTCGTCGGTCAGGATCGGTGCCTCACCGATGAACCGGTCGAGAGTGTCGTCTTCGATGGCGTTCTCGACGCCACCGCGGGCCCGGATGGCCGACACGATCCCGGCCGTGTCGATCTCGTGATGGGCCCCCACGAGCACGAAGTTGCCTCCACCTGCACCCGCCAGATAGGGGGGCGGGGCGAACAAGGCCACGTGGGGGAACACTTCCCTGAGCGTGGCCGCTGCCGCCCTGATGAAGTCGAGGCGGCCATAGTCGATCACGTTCATCGCATACACCCCGCGCGGATCGAGGATGCGGCGAACCTCCTCGGTGAACTCGACCGTGGTGAGATGCCAGGGGACCGAGGCTCCGCTGTAGGCGTCGCCGACGACGATGTCGGCGTGATCGTCGGGGATGTCCCGGATCGAGATCCGGGCGTCGGCCACCATCACCTCGGTCTCCTCGCTGAGCGCCAGTTCCGCGCGCCCGATCTCGATCAGCTTGGGGTCGATCTCCAAGACGATGTTCCCGCTGTTCGGTCGGGTGTGCTCGATGTACCCGGGGAGCGTGAACCCGCCACCCCCGATGGAGACCATGTCCACGGGCCCGTCGGGTGCCATTGCCTCGATGACGTCCACGATCAGGCGGATGTACCGAAACTCCAGGTACGTTGGGTCATCGAGGTCGACATAGCTGTTGCGAATCCGGTCCAGGATGAGAGTTCGCCCGCTGGGTCGATCCTCGTCCTCTGCGACGATGGCACACGAGTAGGTGGTCTCGTATTCGCATGGCCCTCCGAATCCGAAGAGAGCCGCGGAGGCCAGGACCATGGCCAGCAGTGACGAGAAAGCCCATCGCGACCGCGACGTCCACAGCACCAGGCCGGCCACGGTCAGGGCGATGCCAACCACGGCCACTATCGGTCGGGTGGGGAAGGCGGCGATGAGCACGAAGCCGGTGGCGAAGGTGCCGAGGATGGCTCCAGCGGTGCCGATCGCCGAGTACGACCCGACAACGCGTCCGGTCTCGTCGAGTGAGGCCAGCCGGATCTTCACCACCACTGGTGGCACCGCCGAGAGCAGGGCCGCCGGGACGAAGAACCCGAACGCCGAGGCGAGGACGATCGATGTCGCACCGGTAGTCAGCGTCGGCCCGATCCCGTCGATGATCAGCGGGGCCACCAGGGCGGACAGGCCACCTGCGACGAGGAGCGGCCCGATCAACCGGCTCGGCTCACCCCGGTCGGCGGCGGCTCCACCGGCCCAAGCTCCGAAGGAGATCCCCGCCAGGATCACCCCGATGACCCCGGTGAACACTTCCAGGCTCACTCCCAGGTAGGGGGCGAGGAGACGTACCGCCAGGATCTCGATGACCAGGACCGCGGCCGAGGTGAAGAATACGAGAGCGCGGGCGAGGATCTGGTTCAACGGCCGACAGGGTATATCGAATCCCCGTCGTTCACCTCGGATGACGATAGGAGGCAAAGCGTGAACATTGACCGGGAATCGGTGGACGGTCCCCTTAACGTGTCTCCAAGTCCCCCGAAACGATATGAGCAATTCACCCGTCCACACCCGCTCCAGTCGCGCAGTGGAGCAGCTCCTCCGCTATACCCGGCTGGGTCGACAACTTGGCCTCGGTCGGGTGTTGATCGAGGACCACGAGTTCCACGGTGACACCATCGTCCTGCGCGGACATGAAGTCGGAAACTTCAGCCTCTGCTCCTACCTCGGGCTGGGAGACGACCCTCGACTCATCGACGCTGCCGTCGATGCCGTGAACCGCTACGGCAACTCCTATTCGTCCTCCACCGCCTATACCGCTCTCCCCCTGTACGGCGACCTGCGGGAGCGATTCGAGGCGATGCTGGGTGCCCCGGTGGTGATCACCGCATCGACGACCCTCGCTCATATGAGCGCCCTTCCCGTGCTGGTGCGCCGAGGTGACACGGTGGTCATCGACGCCCACGCTCACGCCTCACTGCTCGGGGTCATCCCATCGCTCCAAGCCAACGGGGCCACGATCCATCAGCTGCCCCACGGTGATCTGGAGACCCTCGACCAGCTGGCGGGCCGCACCGCGGGCCGCACCTGGTACCTGTTCGATGGCCTCTACTCGATGCAGGGCGTCACCGCTCCCGCCGAAGATCTCAGAGCGATGCTCGACCGTCACGAAGATCTCTGGCTCTACTGCGACGACGCCCACAGCTTCGGTTGGTCGGGCCGACACGGGCGTGGCCAGTTCATCGAGAGGGCCGGCTGGCACGGGCGCATCGTCATGACCTACGGACTGGCCAAGTCGTTCGGCACCATGGGCGGCATCGTGGCCAACCCCGACCCCGAACTGATGGAGCTCGTCGAGACCACCGGCGGCCCGATGATCTTCGGAGGGCCGCTCCCACCGGGAACGCTCGGAGCCAGCATCGCCTCGGCGGACATCCATCTCTCCGATGAGCTACCGGGGCTTCAGGGGGAATTGATGGAACGGATCCGACTGGTCAACCGGCTGTCAGAGGAGCTCGAGCTTCCCATCGCCCTGAGGGAGGAGACCCCGCTCTGGTTTTGCGAGATCGGTCCCGCTTTGAGCACCATCTCCGTCGGGGCCTCGATGCTCGAAAAGGGATTCTTTCTCAACGTCGCCCTCTTTCCGGCCGTCCCTCGCAACGAGGGCGGAGTGCGCTTCACGGTCACCCGATACAACAGCCCCGACCAGATCGAGGAGATGCTGTCGACTCTCAACGAGGTGCGGCTCGCTCACGAGGACGGCGAGAGGGTGATCGACCTGACGGCTCTCGAGAACCAGCCCGCGATCGAACCAGCAGAACGCTAAACAACGGCGTCACCTGGGCCGATAACCTCCAGGTGGGTACCCCACTTTCGGGGGGACGCCGTGGCTGGCTCTTCCCCGGCATAGTCATTTTCATCCTCGCTCTGAGTATCGGAGTCGTCACCACCGCTCCGGACCAAGCTTCTCATGCGGGCTTTCTCGCGCTCTTGCTCGGCCTCGGCACCGGTGCGGTGTTGTATCGAACCAGGTCAGCCGTCCTGCCGGAGAGAGAGCGCCGGGCGTGGCGGTCGATTGGGCTCGGTCTCGCCCTCATGTTCCTCGGTGTCTTCGCCCTCGGCGGGCTCTCCGGAGTCGGTGTGGACTTGCCCTCGTTCGGCGTTCTCGACGTCTTCTTCCTCGGTGGCTACACGGCCATCATCGTCGGCATCTATCAGCTGATCCGCTTCGACAGCGACGGGCAGGAGTGGGTGCTCACCATCGTCGACGCCCTCGTCGGTGCGATCGCCCTCGCCGCTCTGGTGTGGAACTTCGTCCTCCACGATTTGATCGACTCCGTGGTCCAGGCGACCTGGTGGCAGACGGTGATCGCCTCGATCTACCCGTTCTTCGACATGGGCGTGATCATCGCCATCCTCATCCTGGTTCTGAGGAGATCCTCCTACCGGCTCGACATGAGGCTGATGTTCTTCGCCGCCGGTGGGGTGGCTCAAGCCATCGCCGATTTCGGCTTCCTGAGAAGGGGTCTGGGTCAGGACTTCGTCGTCGCCGAGCCGTTGTGGGTCCTGAACATCCTGGCGAGCCTCTTCCTGGTCCTCTCCGCCGCCATCGTCCACAGGATGCCGGAGAAGCGGGAGGTCCCTGAGGCCCCCACGCCGATCTGGGCTCTCATGTGGCCATACCTCCTCGCAGCTCTTCTTCTCGGCGTTCACTCCACCAACTACCGCCAACTCAACTCGGGTACCGACGAGGTCCTTCTCCTCGACGCGGTCATCGCCATCGCCGTCGTCATCCTGTTCCGACAGGTCTACGTCATCTATCGGGACCGCAACCGGGTCGAGCAGAAGCGTGCCGAGTTGGTCGCCTCGGTTTCTCACGAGCTGCGCACGCCGCTCACCGCGATGGTCGGTTTCCTCACCCTTCTCGACGATCATCCCGACGAGTTCCCCATGGACGCCCGTCAGGAGATGATCTCCGAAGCAGCTGGTCAGGCGCGTCACATGTCGCGGCTGGTCTCCGACCTGCTCATGCTGGCCAAGGGAGACACCAGCTCGCTCAGCCTCGAAATCCAAGAAGTCAGGGCGATGAGCATCGTCACGTCGGTCCTGCGTAGCACCGACACCGCCGGCACCAAGATCGAACAGGAGCTCGACGGCGAGGTGGTGGCCCATCTCGACCCCGACCGCATGAAACAGGCGCTCGGGAACTTACTCACGAACGCGGTGCGCTACGGGGGAGATCAATGCCTGGTGGTGGCCAAGGTGGTGGGACGCGACCTCATATTCGAAGTCCACGACAACGGCTCAGGGGTGCCCACCCGATTCGAGTCGGTGATCTGGCATCACTTCGAGCGGGGAGCACATCGTCTCGACGCCACCACACCGGGGCTCGGAATCGGGCTCTCGATAGTCAAGGCCGTGGCCGAGTCCCATGGCGGACGTGCCGAGTACCGGCTCTCCGAGCGGCTCGGCGGCGCCTGCTTCTCCCTGGTCATCCCGGGTCGGGTGGTGGCGGTGGAGCCGAGCCCCACCGAGGTCCGGGCCGGGGCCTGACCCAGCGGACCAGGAATCCCTCTCCGAGCCGGTCGTCGGGGTCCAGCCACAGCTCGGCGCGTCCGGCGATGTGAGCCAAACCCTCTATCTCCGCGATGACCGCCTCTTTGCCTCCGAGGTCGATGGTCTCGGCTACCCGACCGGTGAAGGTGCTTCCCACGAGACTCTCGATGACGACCGGCTCGCCCGGAGCGACCTCGCCCCGCGCCGTCATCACGGCGAGCCGGGCGCTGACCCCGGTCCCGGTGGGGGATCGGTCGACCTCCCCATCGGCGAACACGCAGACGTTTCGGCTGTGGTGCGCCGGGTCGTGAGCGGGGCCGGTGAAGATGACTCCGTAGAGAAACCCCAGGTCGGGGTGGTCCGGATGCTCCAACCGCCGCTCGGCGGAAATCGCCTCCTTGATGATGCGGCCGGCGGCGATCAACGAGGCGGTGTCGTCGAGATCGAATCCGGTGGCGGAGACTTCGACGAGGGCATAGAAGGCTCCACCGAATGCCAGGTCGTAGCCGATCGCCCCGATACCGGGGACTTCGAGGGTGGCATCCATGGCAACGACGAACGACGGGACGTTGCGGAATCTCGTCGCGGTCACCCGGCCGCGGCTCACGGTCGAGGTTGCCACGACCTGTCCGGCGGGGGTGTCGATGCGGAGGGTGGTCTCGGGCTCATAAGCGGACAGGATCCCAGTCTCGAGCACCACTTTGGAGAGGGCGATGATCCCGTGGCCACACATCGTCGAGAAGCCTTCGTTGTGGACGAACAGCACGGCGATGTCGCCATCGGGTGAAGCAGGCGGGCCGATGAACCCGCCGTACATGTCGGCGTGGCCCCGAGGCTCCCAGATCAACGCCTTGCGGAGATGATCGAGATTCGACTGGGCGTAACGGCGACGCTCCAGGACGGTGTCCCCAGGGATGTCCGGCAGCCCATCGACGACCACCCGGAACGGTTCGCCGCCAGCGTGCGACTCGATCACCGTCAAGCGTTGCCAATCTTCGGGGGGTGTCCAGGTCAGGGCGGGTGTCAGATCCATGTGTGTCGAGCCTACGATGTCGATCCGTGCCCACGGTCAAAGACATAGCCACCGCGATCGCCTCCCGAACCATTCCCGAGAACACACCCGATTGGGACCCGGTCGGGATCCAGCTCGGGGAGGGCTTGGCGGAGGTCGGTCGGGTCGCCGTGTGCCATGAGGTCACCGAGACGGTCGTAGCCACGCTCGAGAACGACCCGGTGGACCTACTGGTCTCGTACCACCCGCTCCTCTTCACACCCACCAACCGGATCCTGGCCGGGAGGTCGGCGGGAGCCCGTTCCTACCGACTGATCAGGGCGGGGATCAATCTCCTCGTCACCCACACCGATTTCGATGCTGCACCGGGAGGGACCGCCGACGCCCTGGCCGGATTCTTCGACCTCCACGACGTCGAAGAGTTCGGCGAAGACCCCGAGAGCGGGCTTCCTGCCATCGGCCGTTTCGGAGGGTTCCAGGGAACGATCGGCACGGTCGACGCGATGCTGGCCGACGAGTTCGGCCCGGGCGGCCTCCGGGTCAGTGGCGACCGGACCCGTCGGATCGAGAGCCTGGCGGTGGTCCCCGGCGCCGGCTCCGGGCTCATCGAAGCAGCAGCGGACCTCGCCGAGGTGCTGGTCACCGGTGACGTCGGTCACCATCGGGCGGTGGTGGCAGCCGACCTCGGGCTCGCCGTGGTCGACCCCGGCCACATCGCCACGGAGCGGCCCGGCATGAGCGCTCTCGTCGAGATGGTGACTGACCTGGCCGAGGCCGAAGTGGTCGATCTGACCGGTATCGACCCGCAGACTTGGGAGTGACACCGGGCTACCCTCTCTGGTCTAAATGCAGTTGACCAGCCTCGCCGATCTCCTCGACCTCCAGGAGATCGATTTGCAGATCGACCGACTCTTGCAGCGCAGGCAATCGCTACCCGAGCTCGAGCGTTACAAGGCGGCCTATGAGGAAGCCGAGGCCAGGGGGGAGGAGCGCCAGGCTCTCGCTGTCGAGCTCAAGCAGCGCGAGCTCGACCTCGACAAGGCCGAAGGCGAATTGGAGATATTGGAGAACAAGCTGCAGGAGCACGAGACTCGTCTCTTCGCCGGAGGTATGAGCGCACGGGAGACCGAGCACATGCGTCTGGAAGTGCAGAGCCTCAAAGGCCAGCGCGGGGCCATGGAGGAGCGGGTGCTCGGAATGCTCGACGACATCGACCCGGCCCGCGGTGCCCTCGAGAAGGTCGAGGCAGCGATCGAGGAGATCAACGAGAGGAAGGCCGAGCTCGAGGCCTCGATCAAGGAGCAGTGGAAGTCGATCGACGCCGAGCTCGCCCGTCGAGAAGATGCGAAGGCCAAGGCCATCGAGCCCATCGACGGAGATCTGCTCGAGCTGTATGAGAAGCTGCGAGGGATCAAGGAGGGAGTGGCGGTGGCCGCCTACGACCACGGGGTCTGCGGTGGGTGTCACATGACGCTGTCCCCGGCCGAACAAGAGGAGGCGTTCGCTACCGACCTTCCCCGCTGCGTGCATTGTCGCCGCATTCTGGTCGCCTGAGGTCCCTGCCCGATGCTGTTGTGGCATCTCGGGGCGACACTGTGGCTGTTCCGCTGGATATTCCGTGACCCCAAGGTCGACGTCAGGTTCCTGCTGCTTGGCGCGATACTCCCAGACCTGATAGACCTACCGCTCGGCACACTCCTACTCGCCGACCGTTATTCGACTGGAGAACTGTGGTCCCACTCGTTGCTCGGCGCCACCGTGTACATGACCGGGGTGCTCCTCGTCACGAGACGTGGGCGTCGGCGACGCGCCTGGATGGCCTTGGGCGTGGGCTGGCTGTTTCACCTCCTCCTCGACGGAATGTGGGCCCACGAGGAGGTGTTCTTGTGGCCCTTCTTCGGGCTGGAGATCCCTCCGGGGGAGGCACCGTATTGGGAGCTCGCTTGGCAGCGGGCTCTCCACGACCCCTGGCGATGGATCACCGAAGTCATCGGCGGCGGCTACCTGGTCTGGCTCTGGGTCGCGCTGGGGCTGAGAGATTCGGACCGATGTCGCGTGATGATGGAGACGGGGAGGCTTCCTGAGCATGTCTCCTCTAAGTAGCGCGGTAGGAGTCGCTCTCGCCCTCGCAGTGGCGTCATGTGGCGGGGGTGAAACGGAGGACACGTTTCCGGAGGGCGCCGGATCCGGAGCGGAGACTCCGGCTGGTGCGGTGGAGCAGTTGGTCGACGCCATCAATGCTCCCGACTTCGCCACCGCCGGGCGGATGGCAATGCCCGGCCAGGCTGCTCTCGCCGCGTTGGCGGAAGGAGCGACCTTCGGGGATGTCGCCGATGCACTCGAGTCCGACGACGACCAGGTAGCCGTCAACTTCTGGTCGGGCTTCGCCCAGGGTGCGGGAAACTTCCTCGCCGGCGACGTCGGTCCCACCGAGGGCGATGTGATCGAACGAGGAGGTGTCGAGTTCCACATCGTGACCGTGCAGCCTGCGGACGGGGAAACGCGGACTCTCATGGTCAGAAATGCCGACGGCTATCGGGTCGATATCTTCGCTTCGTTCGGCTCGGGCCTCGCCGACAAGATGATCGGCCCCGTGGAGCGTCTTCTCACCACCCGGACCGAGGACTCCCGACTGATCCTCGCCGAACTCCAGGGTGTGGTCCCATCGCTGTTGGTGGCGGCATCGCTCCCGGGGACCACGCCAGAGGCTTCTCAGCAGCTGCTGGCACTTGTCGAGGTGATAACCCGGGTCGGCTAGTCAGGTGGTCCGGCGCAGCAGGGGGAGCACCTCTCTGCCGAGGAGCTCGATCAACGCCGGCTGGTCGAGGGAGGCCATCTGGAAGGTGACCACATCCGCACCGAGGTCGTCGACGAGGGGACGATATGTATCCACGATCTCCTCGACGGTGTGGACCATGCTGTAGCGGCCCAACACTTCCTCGCGCGGTAACCGGTCGGCCTTCTCCCGCAGCTCCTGGGGGTCCACGGCCTCGAGGCGACCCGGGGCCCGCAGCCCCCTCCACGGGTAGAGCGCCTCCCACGCCTCGTCCTCGTCCTTGGCGAACAGAGACCATCGCGTGGCGAGGACCGTCGGGTCAGGGTTCCCCACCGCGGCGGCGGCAGCGCGCAATGGGTCGGTCACCCTCTCGATGGTCTCGGCAGGGTCTTTCACCGAAGTGATCACTCCCTGGGCCCTCTCACCGGCGAGGGTCGCCGACTTGGGCCCTCCGGCCGCCATGTAGATGGGGACGTCTCCGAGAGGGGGGGAGTAGAGCTTCGCCCGGTCGGTCTGGTAGTACTCGCCCTCGTAGGTGAGCTTCTCCCCATCGAGCAGACGACGCATGATCTCGAGCGCCTCGGTCATGCGGGCGTTGCGCTCGGCGTAGTTGGGGAATTCGTAGCCGAGTGGGCCCTCGTTGATGTTCTCCCCGGTACCCACGCCGAGATTGAAGCGGCCTGCGGAGAGACGGTCGAGAGTGGCCGCTGCCTGTGCAACCACTCCCGGGTGGTAGCGGAACAGTGGAGTGGTCACACCCGTGGTGAACTCGATGGTCTCGGTCTTGGCGGCCATGGCACCGATCGTGGAGAAAGCGAAGCCAGAGGCGGAGTCGTCGTCGACCCACGGGTGGAAGTGCTCGGAGACGACCACCATGTCGAATCCAGCTCGCTCGGCGAGGACGGTGTGCTGGACGAGTTCCTCCGGCTGCCACTGCTCGTGACCGCAGAAGTAGGCGAACTTGGTCATGACCCGATCATACGGGTCGGCCCTCCCGGCCAGACACCGCGAACCCTGGGTTGCGGGCCCCGCTCATCGAAGGCCAAGCGCCCTCAGTTCGCAGAGATGCCCACGATGGTCTACTGGTAACTCACGTAGACCGGGGAAGGCTCCTTGCCCATGGTGCTCTCCGGTGAGGGGGGTCCCCCCTCGTCACGGACGAAGAAGTTCTTCCAGCCCCACGCCCAGTGGGCGTCTTCTGCACCCTGGAGCAGGCTCTGCCAGGTGGCGTCCTTCTGCGGTTCGCTCCCCTCACCGTCCATCTGGATGACCACCTGGATCTCGGGCCGGTGGATGATGTTCTGACGGTTCTGAATCATGCGGTTCTGGAACTGATGCACGATCAACATCTTCTGGGGCAGGCCGTTGTCACGCACCAGATCGGCGAGCCAGTCGATGACCTCGTTGACCTCGGCTGCCTCGACCGAGCCGATCTGCTCGAGGTGGACCTGGTTTGGGAGAAGACGCCATTCGGGGTCGAGAGCGAGCCCGACGTGAGGTTCGAGGAGTAGCTCCTCATATCGGACCGCCTGGCTGAGGAAGTCGGAGCGGCCCGACTGGAGGTCGAGGATCACGTACATCTCGTTCTCCCTGGCGAAGTCGACCCAAGGACGGAAGGTGTCCACCGGCCACTCATAGCTGTAATTGCCGTCGTCGGTCGGTCCGGCGCTGGCCACCGAGGCGATCATCTCGAACGTCGGGATCACCTGGGCTCCATCCCCGGTGTAGGCCAGGACGAAGTCCTGCATCGCCTCCAGGGTCTGGGCCGGCCCCACCTGTTGCCCGAGCGCACCCAGCGCGTCGGACTCCGGGTGCCCGTAGTAGGCGAGATAGCGGCGTTTCTGATCGCGGGGAAGGATGTAGAAGCCACCGCCGGGTACCTGCTGTCCGTTGGTCAGCGCAGCCAACTCCCACTCACTCGCCTCGGGTGCGCCTCCGATGAACCTGGTCATCTCCGCCGAGCGACCGTCGAGGGCCACTCCGACCTCGGGATAGCCGAGCACATCCTCACCGTCGATGGCCACCACCGAAGCCCCTAGCGTCCTGCCCACGGCTGCTGCGAGAAGGATGGTCTCTGGTTTGGAGACATCGACCATCCACACGGAGGTCGACTCGGTGGGGATGGCGAGACCGCTGACGATCTCGAGTGCGTCGAGGTCGGTTCCGGAGGAGGCTGTTGTGGTGTCTGGGGTGGTCTGGGGGAGGATCACCCGGTCGCGGGAGTCGATGGCGAGAACCGTCTCCACGATCGTCGACGCGTTCGGTATAGCCGGAACTCGTACCTCGTCCACCGTGCCCAGGATGTTCCGGGCCCACTCGACGGCGCTGCTCACGTCGTGCTCCACTGCCTCCGCTCTGGAGGGGACGCTGACGTCGGGATTGCCTACCAGATGGACTCTCTGAGCGTCCAGCCTCCCCAACTCGGCGGGCAGCCGAGGATCGGGGAAGAGGAGGGGGCCGGCGACGGCGGCGGCGAGTTGGGAGGCGGCGGCCACCTCGTTCAGGTCACCCTCGGCCACGATCACGACGTCGTCGGCGCAGATGAAGGCCTCTCCCGATAGATGAAGGGCATCAGTGGCCAGGGCACCGGTGTCGATTGGGCTGCTGTGGTCGCCGGTGAAGCGGACGCAACCGGTCGACGCCGGCTCGGTGGTAGAGCCGGGGTCCTCAGACGTCGACGAGGGCCCCTCGGGGCCTGATGTCGTGTCGTCCGGGGTCTCACCGACGAAGGTGGAACAAGCCGTGACCAGCACGGCTATCGGGACCAGGGTGAGTGCAGTAGACCGCCTCAAGGACGGTCGGATGGTAACTAGACCGTCCTCGCATAGATGGCCTTCCAACCCAGTCCGACCACGATCAGGGCGATCCCGGTGATCCAGACCCCGAATGAGACGAAGAAGCTGAGGAAGACACAACTGCCCAATCCGAGCCAGGCGGTGGTGCGGCGGCGGTCGAGGGCGAGGGCGGCGAGGTTGGTGATTCCGTAGTAGAGGAGAACGGTCATCGCCGAGAAGCTCCAGGCGAGCCCGATGTCACCGATCAGGGTCAACGTCGCCACGAGAACCGCGGCGAGCACGATCGCACGTGTCGGCTCCGACCTTTGGTCGAGCCTGGCGAGAGCGGCGGGCATGTCCCTCCGTCGACCCATGGCCAGCCACACTCGGGAGAGGCCGAGGATCAGGTTGAGCAGTACCCCCAACATGGCGGCGATGGCGCCGGCTGCCACCAACCGTCCTCCGGCTTCGACGATGCCGGCGCCGGCGCCCCAGAACGGACCATCGAAGGCCCTTCCTCCCACCTCGACCAGCATGTACAGGGTCGCGGCGATGGCGAGTGTGATGACCACGGCTCTCGGGATGACCACCTCCGGCTCTTTCACCTCCTCGCCGAGGGTGGCGATACGTCCGTAACCGGTGTAGGCCACGAACAGAAAGGCGATCGCGGCGAGGAGGTCGCTGCCGGTCCAACCCGGATCGGGGACCTCCAGGCCGCCGTCGGCGACCA
Organism: uncultured Acidimicrobiaceae bacterium; assembly: GCA_964558575.1. Classification (GTDB taxonomy): domain Bacteria; phylum Actinomycetota; class Acidimicrobiia; order Spongiisociales; family ZC4RG35; genus JANQRA01. The sequence continues at coordinate 22,287 of CAZLEQ010000022.1, forward strand.
GCGACGAGGTGGCGAACCAAACGATGGCGCCGGCGGACACCATAACCAGGACCGCATTGAGCCAGGCGCTGCGCCGCAGGCCGGCCAGCACCATCGCCGTCACTGCGGCAACTGCTCCGATCGGTAGCCACCAACCCTCCGCGCCCAGATAGAGGGCGACCCCGAGCGCCGCTGTAGCGGCCGAGGCGGTTTTCGCCAGGAGGAACAGCCAACCCGCCGAGAACCCGAGCCACGGGTTGAGAGCCTGGTAGCCGTACTCGTAGGTACCTCCTGCCACGGGGAACCGGCCGGCGAGAAAGGCCGACGACATGCCGTTGAACACGGCGACCAGTGCGGCGAGGGGTATCGCCAACAGGAGAGCGTCCCCCCACCTGCCCGAGGCGACACCGATGGCGACGAAGGCACCCGTTCCCACGATCGAGCCGAGACCGGTGACCACGGCACCGCCCAACCCCAATTCGCGCTTCAGCTCAGAAGAGGGTCTCGGGCTCGATACGGTCATGCAGGTCGGGTGTGTTGTTCCTCACCGAATTCACCTTGCGGGACACTACGTGCTCCATGATCGAATCCGGGTCGATCGCGGGCAGGAGCCCCAGAGCAACGTGGGGATCATGGAGATCGCGGTCCATCCACGTCTCCCACACGTCGTGGGCCAGGGAGATGGGCATCCGGTCGTGGATCGAGGCAATGGCTCCCTCGGCGCCTTTCGTGAGGATCGAACAGGTCCGATGCCGCTGCCCGGTGTCGGGATCGCGGCGCGAGGCCCAGATGCCGGCGAACACCATCGGATGCCCGTCGGCCCGATAGACCCAGTGGGGCGTGCGCCCCCTCGCGGGCGGCTCCCACTCGTAGAAGCCGTCGGCGGGTATGAGACAGCGCCTACGGGCGAACGAGTCACGGAAGGCGGGAGTGGTGGCCACGGTCTCCGAGCGAGCGTTGATGTGGGTCGTCTTGGTGTCCTCGGCCCAGTGAGGGACGAGCCCCCAGGTCATCGATCCGAGCTGTCGTCTCCCGTCGCGCTCGGCGACGACGTAGACATCGTCGGTAGGGGCGACGTTCCAGCTCTTCTCGAGGGGCCCGGTGAGCACGTCGTCGACACCGAGGTACTCGGCGTAGAAGTCGAGGTCACCGGTCAAGGAGAAGCGACCGCACATCAGGAGTCGTTGCGGTTCCTCATGTGTTGCGCCAGCGGGCCGAACCGCTCGTCGAGAAAGGTCCGCAGCGGCTCTTCGACTCCGACCCGTTCCATGGCGATTCTCATGCAACGCATCCACTCGTCAGCCTCGGCACCGCCTATCGAAAACGGCAGGTGGCGCATCCTCAATCTGGGATGACCCCACTTCTCCTCGTAGAGCGGCGGTCCGCCCAGCCAGCCGCTGAGATACATGGCGAGCTTCTTGCGGGTGTTGGTCGTGCTCGCCGGGAGCATCGCCCGCAGCATGGGCGAGTCCTCGTCGATCACGTCGTAGAAGGCGTCGGAGAGCTCGCGCACCGCAGCGTCGCCTCCGATCTCCTCGTAGGGAGTCTCGGCGTCACCCCACGGATGGATGGTCTGGGAAGGACGGGAAGGCATCATCGTCGCAGGAGGGTAGGGCGGTTTCAGTTCCGGGCCGCTTCCAAGCAGGTCACGCCACCGGGGCCCACGGTCGCCGAGTGAGGTGTTCCCGGGGGCAGGTCGAGACGATCGCCTGGGTCGAGCTCGATGTCACCTGTCGGAGTGTGGAAGATTATGGAGCCGGCGACGCAGAAGAGGACCTTGTGGTAGGGGTGTTGGTGCTCGCCGTAGATGAAGCCGGGCCGATTCGACCAGGACTCCGGTGTCAGCCCTTCGGCACGGAAGGCAGCTTCGGCGCTCTCCCTGGGCTCGTCGATCACAGGTAGCCGTCGATGGACGATGGATAGTCGGGGAAGTACCGGGCGATCACATCGAGGTCGAACTGATTTGCGATCGACTCCTTGGGCTCCCGATCGAGAAGGAAGCGGATCGACGCTTCGACGAGGTGTGTCCGGTCACAGCCGTTGCACAGCAAGTCGGCGTGCTTCTCGGTGGCGGTCACCAGGTGGGTGCTGGTCTCGTCGATGATCACCTCGAAGGTGTCATCGCTCAGGGCACGTATCTCGATGTCAGCCATACGCCTCTCAAGGTAATCGAGCCGGTGACCTCTTCCACGGGCTCTCACCGACGGAGGCAGCGGGGGGAGTGGTTTGCGCCGCAAGTCTCTCGTGAACAGCCAGCCCCCGATCGCCAGAGCGGCGATGGCGACCCCGATGCCTTGTACCACCTGACCGCGGGCCGGCTTGACACACAGGTCACCCGAGACGACTCCCTCAGGTCGGGCATCTTCACTGAGCACCGACCACGGCGCTGGGCAGGTTATGTGGGTTATCGGCGTGCGCTCGCCGTTCACGAACTCCCACTGGAAAGTGACCCTGTGCTCGAAGGTGGTGAATATCAGTGAGTAGGCCAGGGCGGCCCCGATCAGGATGATGCCCAGGCCGGTGATACGGTTGACCAGCAAGTCCGACCGCGTGGCGGGTCGCCGGTCTGGAGCCTTCTTCTCCGCGACCATCTGGTCATGACTCTAGATGGGGCGGGGAGTGTCAGCCCACGGTCACCGGTTCGGCTTACCCGCCGACGATGAGGTTCTCATCGGTTTGGTTCGCAGCGTCGTAGACGGCTTTGGTGTTGGAGTTGAACTTGGGTCCGTACATATCCCCCCCGCCGATGTACCGATATGAGTTGAGCGAGATCGCGGTGCCCGCTCCTGTGGAATTGTCGAATTCCCGATACCAGGGGCCACCCGACGAGCCGCCGGTCATATTGCACCGGAGCTTGTAGGTCAGCCGCGCCAGCCGGTTGTCGAAGTCGGCTCCTCCCGCGCAGTAGACCAAATCGGTGCCGTCGTATGGGCTGGCGTGCGGGTAACCGAAGGCATGCACCTGGGTTCCCTTGGACACGTCTGTGAAGGCGATGCCCTGAACCCCGACGACATCCTCGACCAAGGCGTTGTCGTGCCCGCCGTCACCGAGAACGGCGAAGGCGAAGTCGTGGACGATCGCGGCGCTGTTGAAGCCACCGGCCGATGCGAATCCGTCGTGGAGGACGAGTCCGTCCGCGGTCCAGCATCCGTGCTCAGTGTGTTCGCAGAACGATCCGGTGGTGGTCAGTGACGCCGGGCTGGCGTCGTAGTTGGGGATGAACATCCAGTTGGCCGCGAACTCACCGTTGCCCTCGTTGTCATAGACACAGTGGGCCGCGGTGAGGACCACGGAGTAGTCATCTGCCGAGTCGTCGACGACGCTGGCCGAGCAGACGTAGTAATTGCCACCCAGGGAGAAGAGGACCTTTCCGGTGGTCTCGGTCACGGTTCCACCACCTTCCCAGGAAGCTCCGGTGACGGTCTCGGTGCCGCCGTTGTCGCCGCCACCTCCACCTCCCCCCGGGCCACCAGCATGATCCGGCCTGTGATGCGCTGGTTGGAAGCGACCGGTCGCCGGGTTGAAGACGAATTCGCGGGGGATCGCCTTGGCCACGCGCTCGACTGTCCAGAACTCGACGATCTGCTGATGCTCGGTGCGTGCCGCATCGGCGCGCGAGGCCCCCGTGACGCTCGCCGCAGCGAGCAAGGGGAAAAAGGCAGCCAGAACAACTATGAGGACCGTACGCAGGAACCGAACCATCGCCACTCTCCGTGTGCTGCCGGCGTCGACGACCAACGCCGGTAATGTCTTGGTCGGGATGAGCGTACTGCTGGGGCCGGGGCCGTCAACCAGTTTCTCGAACCACTTTCGTCGTCTCCGGATCCTCTCACCAGAGAGCAGGCCAGGATCGCGTTCGCTGCGCAGTAGCCACTCTCCGTGGTCAGTTTTGGCCCCCGATGTCCTCAGACGACGACTCGCTTCGCATGGCCGCGACGTGTGGCACGTGGCTCCTCTGGCCTCTCGTTGTGCGATTTGGTACACCGATTCGGGATCGATGGACGGTGACCCGTGTGTTTCGGATGCTCCGATCGTCCCTGGGTGAGCGGGACGAAAGCCCCTGGTGATGTGACCTGAGTATGCAGAATGATTGGAGGATGAATCCGGTTTCGGACCCGTTCCTGTTGCAGTTGGCCGCTATCACTGCCTCACTGCTGGGCTTTTTCGTGGTTGGGGTGTTCTTCTATGTGCAGCGTGGATTGTTTCCGAGCGCGGCCACGGCGGCGCAGCGCTACCTGCAGGCGACGACTAGGACGGTGATAGTGCTCTACGGCATGGCACTCAGCGTTTCGTTGGGTCTGGTGGTGTTCGAGCCGCAATGGGCGGCGCTGCTCTACCTCTGTGTTTCGATCGTCTTGTTGTGGTCGGTGATCGGAACCAGCGTGGCGATCGGCCGTCTGCACCGGGCGCTCGAGATACGAGTGATGCCTCAGATCCCGATGTGGCTGTCTGCAATCGCAATCGTCATTGCTCCATGGGTCATTGGTGGCACCAATCCATCCCGGGAGCATCTCACCGCGGCGATCCTTATGCTGGGAGTGTTTGCGTTCGCTAGTTCGGCGAGCCTCGTGCTCTCCACGTTCGACATCTCCCGGTTGGAAGCGTCGGCAGTCCGCCGACCGAAGTCGGAACTCAGGTCTCCTTCCCGAGGGTGACGACACCCTCCTTGGGTCCAATGACGGGACTGCCGGGAGAGAATCCGGTTGCCAATGAGGAGGGGCCCCTCTTGGGGCCCCTCCACGTCTACGAGCCCGTCTGTAAGCCGGATTCTGTCGAGGACGGTCATCCATCTGGGCGGTGTCGTCACCGACACGCTCATGCGGCCTACCCGGGACCATTCGGCGGGCGACCGGGTCCCTGCTTGGCCTTGCTCCGGGTGGGGTTTGCATAGCCGCCGCCGTTGCCGGCGACGCTGGTGGTCTCTTACACCACCGTTTCACCCTTGCCTGTGCCCGGTGAGGGGCCATCGGCGGTCTGCTCTCTGTTGCACTGATCCGTCGGGTTGCCCCGCCTGGACGTTATCCAGCACCTTGCCCTGTGGAGTCCGGACTTTCCTCGGTCTCTCGACCGCGACCGTCCGACGGGCTCGCCAGTCGAATTCTAGCTCCGATTGGCCTTCCTTCTACCTGCCAACCACCCCGAGAGCCCGGATATTGCAACACTCAGGACCGCCAGCCAGAGGACCACGGGGGTCGATGCCGGGCTGCCGCCGAGACGGGCGATCACGATCACGACGAAGGCGAGAGCCAGTCCGGTGACCATCCCGTGAAATCGCTGGGAGTGGTTGGCTCGTGATCCGGCTATCCAGCCGCCCGTGAACAGCCCGGTGACGATCCCGAGCACCAGGCCGATATCCGGGCCGGTTTGCGCTCCAGTGAACGCCAGGACACCGCCGAGGACCACTGCTACCAGGGAAGCGGTCAACCCACCCGCGGCGACCCCGAGGATCACCGCGAGAGAATTGAGGGTCGCCAGCATCGGTGCGGATCTTCGCAGGGTGGCGCCCGATTCGGAACCTGCAAAATCCGGGGCGGTCAGGCGCCTCGGGGATAGCCTGATCGAGAAACCTTCGATGCTGAAGCCGGGTCATATGCCCGACTCGTTCCAGAGGAGGAGACCGCTGTGGTTGTCAACAAGTATCTAGGTGAGCTACTGGGGACGTTGATCCTCGTGGGTCTTGGGAGCATGGGCATCCTGGCCATGGGCGGTGCCGGCGGTCCCGCCGAGGTGATCGGGATCGGCCTCGCATTCGGGCTGGCGCTCCTGGCCGGAATCTGGGCGGTTGGCCATGTCACGGGTGCCCACTTCAACCCTGCGGTGACGCTTGCTGCCCTGCTCGACAAGCGGATCAGCCTGAGTGACGCCATCGGCTACTGGGTCGCCCAGTTCGCCGGTGCCACCGTCGCCTCCCTGATCGTGCTTCTCGCCATGGGCAGTCAGGCCGACGTGGCCGCCACGAGCACCACCTACTCCCAACTGTCCACGGCCATCGTGTTCGAGATCGTGCTCACCGCGGTGTTCGTCTGGACGATCCTGGCGGTGACGAAGACTGGACCTGCTCAGGCACCATTGGCGATCGCGTTGGTGCTCATCGGGGTGCACGTCGCCGGTGTCCCCTTCTCGGGGTCCTCGGTCAACCCTGCCCGGTCGTTCGGTCCCGCCCTGGTCGGTGGACAGGTCGGCTCGACGCTCTGGGTCTACATCTACGCTCCGCTAATCGGTGCCGTGATCGCCTGGGCTCTCTATCGGTTGTTCCCCGGGGAAGCGGAATAGCCCGTGCCTCTATGGGAAGAGCGGGTCGTCGGAGAGATCCTCGAGACCCATCACCCAACCGGCGGGGAGATTCCAATGGCGGGCGCCTTTGATCATCGACTCCAGGTATCTGGCGTTGGGGCGATGGTCGCCGTTGGCGCTCGCCACCGCGACGAAGGTGAGGCAGTCGTGCTTGTTCCCTTCGCGGTCCACCGCCTTGAGGTCGAATCCGGGTTGGCGGCCCTCTTCTTTCTCGGCGCGGGTGAGAGACGGCACCGACTCCTCGGGAATCTCGAACACCCCGCCCCAGACGGTGTGGCCGCTCTCTTTGGTGAGTGTGGGGACGGCCCCGTTCTCATCGGAGGCGACGAAGTCGAGCTTGGTCTCGGGGTAGTGGGCGATGAAGAGGAACTCGGCGCCGGGGGCGGCCTGCTCGATCCTGTCCGGGTCGAGTAACGATCCGTAGGCGAAGTACAGCTTCGTGTCTGGCACGGGACAGCGATTGTACAAAGAATCTGGCTCATCCCGTCACTTGGCCAGATTTACATCGGTTGTATCCCCGGCGTTCTAGCGTTCGCCACGTGCCCCGTGTCCCATTGCTCCTGATACCTCTCTTGGTCGCCGTCGCTGCTTGCTCCGGCATCGTCGAAGAGCCCGTCACCACTCCCGGAGACGACCCGATGACGACCACCACGGCAACAGCCGATGCCACTCCCGACCCCGAGCCCACGACCACGACCGCTCCGGGACCCACCACCACCCTTTCCGATCGTCCTCTCGCCCCCGACTTCACCCTCGGGCTCGCCGACGGGGGTGAGTACACGCTCTCACAAGGTGCGAAACCGGTCTACCTGGTTTTCTGGGCCGAGTGGTGACCGACATGCAGGCGGGAGTTGCCCGTCGTCGACAGCCTGGCGGCTGAGTACGGAGACGAGGTCGACTTCGTCGCTCCGGCATGGAGATCCAGCTTCGAGGCAACGCAAGCCCGCGCCGACGAGCTCTTTCAGTCGGGAGAGATCATGTGGGGTCTCGACGAGGACGAGGAGATCTTCCAGCTCTACGGTGTGCCGTATCAGCCGGTCACCGTGCTCATCGCCGCCGACAGGACCGTCGTCGAGGCGTGGGACGGGCTGAGGGCCGAGGAGGAGATTCGCGCCGCCCTCGACGGACTGATCGCTCTCTCGGGCTGATCGCTCCCTAGCCTGGGTGCCGTGACCGGCATCAAGCGCCACCGAGGCGACGACCATCCCTGGTTCCAGGCACTGAAGGAGCGGGAGATGGCGTTGCTCGATCCTGAAGTGCGGGCCGACCGGGGCCGGGCCGACCGATTCCTCCACGATGACTTTCTCGAGTTCGGCAGCACCGGGCGGGTCTACAACCGGAAGGTGCTCCTCGACATGCTCGAGGAAGAACAGCCTTCTCCAGTGGTGATACGGGACTTCGCGGTGCGCCAGCTCTCCAACGACACCGCCCTGGTCACCTATCGGACGGTGGGACAGGGAGGCCAGGAGGCGAGACGTAGTTCGGTGTGGGTGATCCACGAGGGTGCCTGGAAGATGATCTTCCATCAAGGGACGCGGATATCGCACCGGTATTGAGCCTTCTCCCCGTTCATATACTCACCTCCCCGCTTATTGTCGCCAGTCCTTGAGACCTCTCGAGTTCGTCCTCGTCTTTGCCGCGGCGTTCGCCGTGTTCTGGCCCGCGGTTTTCGGAGTGCGGCCGAGACGTGGGATCGTGGCCCTTGGCCTGGCGGCGGCGCTGTTCGTCCAGGTCCAGTTCGAGGGATTCCGCTGGCAGCTGATTCCCCTCTACCTGGCCGTTGCCGGCCTCACGGTGGGGGATGTGCTCTTCCTCGAGCGTAGGTTCGAATGGCAGGGGCGGCTGGTCCGACTTCTGCTGGGGGCGATCGGCCTCGCCGCCGTCACCGCGGTGCCAGTGCTCCTCCCCGTGCCGGAGATCCCCGTGCCCGGCGGACCCGAGGACATCGGCACGATCACCGTCGAACTGCGTGATCGGGAGCGTGATGAGCTGTTCGGCGAGCGCCCGGGTGGGCCGCGCGAGTTCATGGCACAGGTCTGGTATCCGGCGCGGCTCCCCGACGCTGCCGTCCGCTCGCCCTGGACCGAAGACTGGGAGGTGGTGGTCCCGGCAATCTCCCAGCAGATGGGCTTTCCCTCCTGGTTCTGGCAGCACACCAGGTTCACCCTCTCGCATGCGTCGGCATCTCCGCCGATCGCCGAGGGAACGTATCCGGTGATCCTGTACAGCCACAGCTGGGGTGGGGTCCGCGCCAACTCGCTGAATCAGATAGAACATCTGGTGAGCAACGGCTACATCGTGATCGCACCCGACCATGCCTATGTGGCCTCCGCCACCGTCTTCGAGGACGGGGACATCGTCTATCAGGATCCCGAGGCGCTCCCGGATCCCGAGTCCGTCGCGGCGGACGACTTCGTGGAGGCTGCCGCCGAAGTGGTCGCCACACTGGCCGCCGACCTGGCCACGATCCTGGGGGCACTCGAAGAGGGCGAGGACGGTCCCTTCGGCGCGGTGACCACCGCGGCAGACCTCAACCGGCTCGGGATCTTCGGCCACGGAGCGGGGGGAGGGGCAGCGATCAAGATCTGTATCGAAGACGAGAGATGCCATGCGGTCCTTGCGATGGACCCCTGGGTGCGTGCCCTGACGCCGCGCGACCTGCAGAACAACCTGGCCCGGCCTGCCCTCTACATGAGGTCGGACGACTGGATCGGCACCAGCGACGACGCCCTTCTCGCCGGCATCGCCGCCCGAGGAGACTCCATCACCTATACCGTTGGCATCCAGGGCGCCGCCACCACCGACTTCATGATGATCCCCCTGCTCACTCCTCTGGCCCCACAGTTCGGGTTGAAGGGCCCGATCCCGGCGGGGCGGGTCATCCCGATCGTGGAGAACTATCTGCTGGGCTTCTTCGACGTATTCCTGTTGGGCACCGGAGCGGCACAACTCGACTCGGTGTCGTTCGAAGAGGTGAGCGTCTCCGTCTTCGACGCCCGGGAGTAGGGCGACCCGGAAAGAGAGTTTCGGTTTGGGGTTCAAGGGTGTCGTTTCTGTCGGGTGTCGAACGTATGTTCGGGGTATGGAATTGAAGGAACTTTCGATCGATGAGCGGGAGCAGCGGTTGATTGCTGCGGAGCGGGAGATCGGGCGTCTCAGAGAACTCCAGCTGCAAGATCTGGCCGAACTCGACGTCGCCCAGAATGCTGCGGTGGATGGGTGTCGTTCGCTGTCTGAGTGGGTGGCTGGCAGGTTGGATGTCGGCCCGGAGACGGCGAAGACTCTGGTGCGGACGAGGCGTCGGCTTCTGGATCGTCCTGACCTACAGGATGATCTGGCTGCGGGTCGGGTGTCTTTCGAACGGGTCGAGGTGGTGTCTCGGATCCAGGATGTGATGGGTTTGATGCAGTGGGCCGATATGGCTTGGGGGCGGGAGGCGGAGAAACGAGCCCGGATCACCGCCGATGAGGAACAGCGGGCGGCCTATGACCGGTATCTGGCCATACAGCCCATTCTGGACGAGACCCGATGGAAACTCTGGGGTGAACTCGACGGGTATTCGGAGTCGATGGTTGACAAGGTGTTGTCCGAGGTTTCGGATCGGCTTGCCGACCTTCCCGACGGTTCCAAGGGCAACCAGGGGTGGCGGCGGGCCACTGCCTTGGTGGAGTGTTTGACCTCTGATGATCCGCCTCCGGGCCAGGTGACGGTGATCGTCGACGCCCGGGAGGCTGTTGGCACCACCGGTGAGGCGGGAGTCATCCTCGATTCGGGAGCCCGGATGGGTCAACGGGCCTGCAGGCGATTCTCTGTGACGGCGACACCGAAGTCACCGCCCCGAACGGAAGAGGGTCGGTTCATGGACTACGGCCGCCGGATGCGCACGGCACCACCGGCGTTGGAACGGGCACTACTCGCTCGAGCAGGATTTCGCTGTCAGGCCGACGGCTGTGATTCACGCCATCGGCTTCAGGTTCATCATCTGGTGCCGTGGAGTCGGGGGGACGCACCGACCAGGACGACGTGGTGGTGCTCTGCTGGTTCCACCATCACGTCGTGGTTCACGAGCGAGGCTACGAGGTCTACCACCACCCCCACCACGGACGCATCCGCTTCCGCAAACCACCACCGCGACCGGGTCCCGGCTGAAGCCTGTCCCCACCGCCACTTCCGAAACCAGCCAGGTACTCGAGATTCAGTCGTTGTGCACGTGGACTATCACGTGCCCCGGTATCGCGCCGTCATCGGTAATGATCTCGTCTTCGATGCGATAGGGGCCTCCCGGTACCAGCGGCACGACGATGGGATATCCCCGATCGAGTTCGAGCCCGATCGAAGGCACCCTGATCTGGAAGTCGGCATTCACCGGGATGGTCTGGCCGGCGTTGTCGCCGAAACCGCGGTAGACAATGTGCGTGGTCACCCAACGCGCCCCGTCCCAGCACTGCCAGGCGGCGTCGACTCCGGCCAGGGCATCATCGGGCAGACCGGCCGAAGTGACCACCAAATCGACCTGCTGGCGCGGGGTCGCCGGATTCGGGTCGACCTCGATCTCCAGTTCCGAGGGTCTGTCGATCTCCTCGGCAGGTGGTTCGGCACAGCCGGACAGCACGGGTGGCGTCGTCGGCGTCTCTGCGACCGACGAACACGCGGCCACGGCCAGGACGAGCCAGAGCCAACGCACCCTCATCTAGTCATCCGGTCGCTGTTGGGTATCGCCGGTGACGCTCTGTCCGGGAGTCTCGCCTCTCTTGATGGCGTCGATGGTCCCACCGAGTACGAGGGCATCCGACTCACCGATGATCTTGCCGACGACGACCCCTTCCGGATCGATGAAGAAGGTCTCCGGGATGCCGAAGACCCCGTAGGCGATGGCGGTGCGGCTGCCGGGGTCGGCCAGGTAATGAGCCGCATCGGAGCGACCGGCCGCTTCCAGGAAGTCGAGAGAGGCGGGCGGGCTCTCCTGGTAGGCGATGTGGACGAACGTGACCCCCTGATCGGAGAAGGCGTTGGCCGTCGAGGTCAGGTCGGGGTGCTCGTTGCGACACTCGAGGCACCAGGAGGCGAAGAAGTTGACCACCACGATGTCCCCGCGCAGGTCCTCCAAGGAGACTGTCTCGCCTCCCTCTAAGGGGGCGAGGTCGAAGGTCGGTGCCGGCTCGTCGAGAAGCGGGGAGTCGACCAGCCCGGGGTCTGTCCCGAAGCGAGAGGCCAGCACCACGGCGAATGCCACCGCGGCGAGAGCCATCCCGTAGCCGACCCAGCGAAGCCCCCGGTTCATGGGCAAGGCACTCCGGCTCGTATCGCGGCCCGATCGGACTCGACGAGTTGACGCGATTCGCTGCCCAGCTCCGAGCCGGCGAGGACTTCGTCGAGCAATTCCGCGGCCTGCTCCAGATCTCCCGGACCACACCAGAGCACCTGCGCCTTCAGGTAGCGGGCGGTATCGGAGTCGGGGTCGATCGCCAGGGCCTGGTCGAAGAGGTCGACGGCCGTGTTGGCTTCCCCGTTTCCTTCCCACGTCATCCAACCCAATCGGATCAACGCGGTGACCGCCTGGGGCTCGGAGGCGTCCTCCGACCCGGCGACGGCCAAGTAGTGGGGGAAGGCGGAGCGAAAGTCACCAACCTGGAAATAGCGCTCGGCGAGTGCCAGTCTCATCCCGTCGACCTGTGGATTGTCGAAATTGACGGCGATCACGGCCTCCATCGTCTCGTTCGACACCTCGTCGAGGTCCTGGCCGGAGAGGTCGGCCACACCCGAGGCCGGTCCGGCTCGGTCCTGGAGGAAGAACCCCGCCACGACGACGATGACCGCGAATGCAGCGGCGAGGATCAGCAGGGGGGCCAATCGCCGTGCCTTGGAAAGTCCTGGAGCCGGAGAAACGGAGGAGGTGTCGGAGGGATGCTTGCGCCACCACAGGATCACGCCCGCGCCGATGAGCAGGGCCGCCGGTGGGGCGATCCAGAGGATCAGCGTCAGGCCGCTGCGCGGGGGGTCGAGGAGCACCGCGCCGCTGTACGAGGAGAGCAACTCGTGGACGATGGCCTCGTCGCTGTGACCCTGCTCCACCCTCTCGGCGACGAGAGCCATCATGTCACGGGCCATTGGAGAAGGCGAGGCGGCGATGGACTCGCCCTGACAGACCGGGCATTTGATCCGCCCTCCGATCGTCTCGATCCGGTCGGCACTGGAGGGGTTGGAAGCCACCAGGACGACGAGTACCGCCGCCATGGCGACCAGGGCAACGGCGGTGACGATGTTGCGGGTCCGCTCAGGCATCGACCGAGGCATGCTCATCTGCGCTGACCTTCTCCCGGCGCCGGGCTGCGATTGCCAGGAAACCGCCCGCCACGGTGACCAGGCCACCGAGCCAGAGAATCCAGATCAGAGGGGAGGTGTCGAATGTGACGGTCACCGCCCCGGTGTCATCGGGCAGGTCGACGAGGGTGAAGTAGAGGTCTCCTCCGGGTTGATGGAGGACATCGGGCGTGCCGACTCCGGTCTGGCCACCACCGAAGAAGTTCCAAGATGGCTCGAGGGTGGCGAGGAACCTGGTGTCCCTGGTCACGGTGAATCGAGCACCGACCATGGTCCGGGCCGGAGAGGTCCGTTGGAAGGGAGATTCGTATGAGATGGTGTAGCCCTCGAAAGTCGCCGACTCTCCGGGAGCGAGTCGGGTCTCGGAGTGGGTGCCGAGGTTGGCGGCGAAGGCGATGCCGATGGCGATGAGCACCACGCCGGCATGGCTGAGCTGTCCGGCCCAGAAGGCGCCGTCGCCAGTGGTCACGGTCTTCAGCGCCTCCCATGTGGTTTGTCCGGTCTTGGCCACGCGACGCTCTGCCTGTTCGAACAGCAGGCCGGTCATGGTGCCGACGACGAAGACGCCGAGGGTGATGGCCAGCACCACCCAGCCGATGCGGGTCACGAGCAGGGCGGTGAGCAGGCCAGAGGCGAGGGCCAGGACCGCCGGATTTCGGATCCGCCGCCATATCGTGCCCGGCTCCGTCGTCCGCCAGGGGGTGATCGGCCCGAATCCCATGACCAGGAGGAGAAGGAAAGACAATGGCACCGCGAGCCGGTTGAAGAATGGCTCTCCGACTCCGACCTGGGTGCCGGTGAACGCCTCGAGGATCAGCGGGTAGGTGGTGCCGATGAGGACGATGAAGGCATACACGCTCAGCAGCAGGTTGTTGGCGAGAAGTGTGCCCTCGCGGGAGGCGAACGAGTCCAGACGGGGGGAGGAGGCGACCAGGTCGGACCGGGTGGAGAACAGCACGAACGACCCCACCAGGACCAGGACGAGGAAACCGAGCAGGGCCGGGCCGATCGCCGACTGGGTGAAGGAGTGGACCGAGTTGATCGTCCCGGAGCGGGTCAGGAAGGTTCCCAGGATGGTGAGGGCGAAGGTGCTGATCACCAGGATGAAGTTCCACGCCTGGAGCATGCCCCTGCGCTGCTGGACGATCCCGGAGTGGAGAAAGGCCGTGGCCACCAGCCAGGGCATGAGCGAAGCGTTCTCGACCGGGTCCCACGCCCAATACCCTCCCCAAGACAGGACCTCGTAGGCCCACCAGCCTCCGAGCAGGATGCCCGCGGTCAGGAACGACCACGCCAGCAGGGTGGAACGGTGGCTACGACGAAGCCACTCCGGCCCAGGGACACCCAGAGCGAGGGCGCCGATCGCATAGGCGAAAGGCACTGTCATCCCGACATAACCGAGATACAGGACCGGCGGGTGGATGGTCATCATGAAGTGGTTCTGGAGGAGAGGGTTGGGACCGGGCCCGTTGGCGGGCGCATCCGCCGCGGCGAACGGCCAGGGGCTCGATTGGGCGCATCCCACCTCCATCGCCTGGACGCACACCTCGAAAGGGTTGGCGACCGTCACCATCAGACCGAAGAAGAAGATGGACACCGCCCCCATGACGGCGAGGGCGGCGGCACCGAGACGATCAGGGGAGCGCCGATAGCGCCTGAAGACGAACCAGGTGAAGCCGGCGAGGACTAGACCCCAGAGCACGATGGAGCCTTCCAACGCCGCCCAAGCGGTGGCGATGTCGTAGGGGAAGGGGGTCAGCGAGGAGTGATGGTTGGCGGTGTATACCAGAGAGAAGTCGTCGGCCATGAGTGCCAGCACCAGCGCCGCCATCGCCACGACCGCACCGGCGAGCAGCACCCGTGCCGCTCCTTCGAGGTTGGTCTGCCGCTCGGTCCGGGCCGTCATCACCCCGCGGCCTACGAGGAGTCCGGCTCCTAGCAGGGCCACCAGCATGCCGGCGGAGCCCAGGAAGGAGAGCATCAATCCTCGTAGTTCCCCTCGGAGGGGATCTCGTAGTTCTCATCGTGCCGGATCAGCGCGTTCTCGGCGGTGAAGAACTCACCACTCCAGTAACCCTCGAGCAGGACCGGTACCTCTTCGTTGAAAAGTGGTGGGGGCGTTTTCACCAGGACGACAGGCACGGTGGCCGAGCCGTCGGTGACATCGAAGACGAGATCATCGCCGTCCTCGGTGAGGGAACCCTCCACCACCCGTCCGGCGAGACGAAACCTCTCCCCGTCGGGGAAGTCGGCTCTCTGGGTCACCGCCTCGTTGGGGTACAGGTAGTAGGTCAGGTTGTCGCTGATGCCAGCAACGGTGATCGCCACCACGAGGGCGATCACCCCGGCGATACCGAAGAGGACGAACTGACGCTGTCCCATCGGATCAGTTGCGGGCGCGTCGTCGACGCAAGTGGAGGTAGACGGCGTACCCGGCGATCAGGCCGTAGGAGATGAGATAGGTTCCGGCCACGACGACGGTCTCAGACATCCTCCACCTCGTTGAGTCGGGGGGGTCGGACCGCTTCCCCGGCAAGCGTGCTCTCCGGGGGCGCCGCCGCCTCGTCCTTGGCCACCTCGATGCGCGCCGCCATCAGGGCGACGTAGAGGATCATGAACGCCCCCATGTTGACCAGCATCGCCAGCAGCATCTCCCTCGGCATCGTGGAGCCGTCCGGCCGGATCGACTGGGTCTGATGGAGGGTGCGGAACAGGTTGACCGAGAAGTAGACCAGGGGGACCTGGACCACGGCGATGGCACCGAGGATCGCCGAGCGCCGTGCCCTGATCGCAGGGTCGTCGATGGCGTTGCGCAGGGCGATGTAACCGAGATAGACGAAGAACATCACCGCCGTGCTCATGAGACGGGGGTCCTGCCAGTCCCAGGCAGTTCCCCAGACTGCCTGGCCCCAGACCATCCCGGTGAACAATCCCACGGCGGTGAAGATGACTCCCACCTCCACCGAGGCCGCCGCCAGCCGGTCCCAGCGCTCGGTCTTCTTCACCAGCCACATGATCGACCCGAAGGCGGTCACTCCGAAGGCGATGAAAGCGACCCACATCGAAGGTGGGTGGATGCCGAGCAGTCGGGCGTACTCGCCCTGGAGCGCGTCCGGGGGTGCGGTGAGTGCGAACCACAGGCCGACTCCCACCGCCACTGCGGCGAGGCTCAACAGCACTCTCACTCGCGTCATCGTGTCGCTTCCTCGAGGGGTCTTGCCAGCGCCACCCCGGCCACCGCCAGAGCCAGGTCACTGGCTATCAAGAGAAGTATCCAGGCCAGGATACCGGTGTCCCGTTGTAGTGCCTCAACCGACTGCGAGGCCCCAATCACCAGGGGCAGAGCCAGTGGGGCGACGATCAGAGAGGCGAGGACGGTGCGGTGGGAGAGGCCGGTGGTGATCTCCCCGGCGAGAGTCCCCAATTCGGTGAGGCCGATGGCCACGAGGAAGGTCGACAACACCAACACCGGCCAACCCCCCCGGGGGATGTCGGGGTCGAATAGCACCGCCATCGCCACCAGCATCGTGAGCAGAAATCCCACCATGAGGAGGCCCCCGGAGAAGAGCCGGCCGACGAACCTTGCCGCCGGATCGACGCCGAGGAGAGCCTGGAGGTCTCTGCGCTCGCGGGTGTCACTGGCCGACTGGCGCAACGCCACCTGCATCCCGAACAGGATCCCGAGCGCCCAGAACACGCCCAGCCCCGTCGCCGACACCACCCTGAGCTGGAGCCCGAGTGCCAACGGAAACACCATCAGGGCCACCACGGCGAAAGGCAGGGTGATCCGGATCGTGTTACCGACCCTGCTCTCCACCGTGAGGTCGACTCGGGCGATCTCCAAGGCCTGTCTCCAGAAGGTCACTGGGCCACCTCCAGGGTGCCGAAGGCGATGGTCAGCACCCGGTCGGTGAGTGTGTCCAGTTGTCCGCGGTCGTGGGAGACCACCAGGCAGCCCCCACCTCGGGCTCGGACCGAGTCGACCAGGGCACCGATCAGATCTCGCGCCGCCTCGTCGAGACCCGACGCGGCCTCGTCGAGGAGGAGCAACTTGGGGCGAGCGAGGAGGAGATGGGCGATCTCCAGTCTCCGCTTCATGCCGAACGAGCACGCCTCGACTCTGCGCTCGGCGGCGTCACCGAGACCGACCACCTCGAGGGCTCTCGAGACCCGCGATCGCTCGAACCCGCCGAGCCGGGCGATGTGATCCAGGTTTTCGAACAGAGTCAGGTCGGGGATCGAGGCGGGGTGGTGGCCGATGAGACCGATCGAGCGCCGGACCGCGGTGAGGTCCCGGGCTGTGGAGTCTGAGCCGAGGACGCTGACACTGCCCTGATCGATGGAGACCAGGGTCGCCGCAGCCCGGACCAGAGTGGTCTTGCCCGACCCGTTTGGCCCGGCGATCCCCACCGACTCGCCCGGGTCGACCACGAGATCGACCCCTCTCAGGATGGGGCGGCCCCCAAGCGACACGCCGGCGCCTTGGAACGAGATGATGGGTTCCACGGAGGTGAGTCTCACCGGGTGGGTTGGCCGTCTCAAGTCGGGATGCCGGCCCTCAGGGGCAGGAGCCTCGGGGTCAGGCCGGCCGCCAGCAACCCGACCATGATTCCGGCGACATACCACCAGATGGGACCGCCCGTGATGCTGGGCCGCAGGGGCTCGGTGGCGAGCCGCACCGCGGCGGCGACGCCGAGAGCGACACCAGAGCGCAGCCACGGGCGCCAGCCGAGTCGTGACACCAACCAGGCGGCGAGGGCCAGACCCAATGCCGCGTAGAGCTCCACCGGATGACGAGTGATCTCGCTGGTCCCGAGGGCCCAGGCCCAGGGGAGATCAGACTGAGTGCCGAGACAGGCGTCCCTCCAGAGACACCCGCCGTGCCAGCCTGCGAGACCCAACAGCACCGCCGGTGCCGCCGCGTCCATCGACGAGGGATCTGACCGCGTCGACCAATGGAACGTGGCGACGAAGGCGAGCGCCGCCGCGGCGGTGAGGACACCGCCTCTGATGACGATGATGTCGCTGGGATTGGCCAGCGGGCTGATCCCTTGGGAGAGCATGGCGACGAGCCGCCCGACCACGAGCCCGGCGACACCGGCCCCGAGGAGACGATCGAAGGCGTGATCGGGCAGGCGCTCGGGCCAGAGGCGAAGCCCGATCCAGCCGAGGGCGACGGCGGTGAGGGCGGCCCAGAGCAGAGTGAATTCCACTAGCCGTCGGTCCCGGTCAACTCGTCGATGTTGATGGCGAGAGTGCGCTCGTCGATGACGCCGTTGTGGATGGTCACCAGCTCGCCGTGTGGGGCGAAGAACATGGTTATCGGAGTCCCGATCCCACCATAGGAGTTGGGCACCTCCCGATTTCGGTCGAAGAAATGGTCGAACCCGAGCCCGAACTCGGCGAGGAACTCCTTGGCTCCTTGCTGGCTGTCCTGGACGTCGACCCCGATGAACTCGATGACGTCACCATGCTCGGCATGGGCCTGATTGAGCAGTGGTGCCTCGGAGCGGCAGGGGAGACACCACGACGCCCAGACGTTGACCACCGCGGGCCGGTCGAGTTCGGCGAGATGGGCGACGAATCCCTCGGCGTTGGTGGCGGGAAGATCGGCTCTGTCGGTTACGTCGATGCTGGTTCCTCCACAAGCCGACAGGACCAGCGCGGCGAACATCGCCGTTGAGGGGATCAGGCGGCGGCGCGCGGTCGGCGTTCGAGCCGACGTGCCCGCTCCAGTGGGTAGGAGAGTGTCCCGGTGCACTCCACCAGTTTGACCGGATTGGCCTCCAACCAGCGCCACACCAACGCGACCTCCTCGGCCAGCTCCACACTCGGGGGCACCGAGGGCATCGAAGTCATGACGGTCGGGGAGTGGTCGAGCCGCGGTGGTCGGTGCGCCGGCCGGGTCTCCACAAGTGTGCCGTGGTCGATGACAGCCACGGTCCCATCGGCATGCTCCAGTTCGAGCCAACCGGCCCCGGCGAGTGCCCGCCACTGCCAACTCCGCTGCAGAGAACGGACCAGGGCGTCATGACGGTCGCGCGCCCAAGCCGCCTCCTCGTAGCGCTGCTCCTCGGCGAGCCGGGTCATTCTCTCCGCCAGCGGCTCCAGGAGCAGGTGGGGTGCCCCGTCCATGGCGGTGACGAGCCTGTCGACGACGGTCCGGTAGCTGTCGGGGTCGAGCCGCCCATCGCAGGGGCACCTCGCCAGCCCCATCTGTGCCGATGCGCATTTCCCGGACCGGGAGCCAGAGCGGGTGTGACACCGCCTGATCGGTATGGCGTCCCAGATGGCGTGCATCACCTCGTCGGCTGCCCGTTTCGACCGGAAGGGACCGAGATAGGCGAGGGCTCGGTCCTTGAGGGTTCGCACCACCGAGAGGCGGGGATAGCGCTCGTCGGTCAGTTCGAGGAAGTGAGACGTTTTCGGGGGGCGCGACCTCCGGTTGTGCCGGGGGCGGTGGGCGTGGATCAGCCTGATCTCGGCGACCTCGGCCTCGAGGGTCGAGGCGCACACCCGGTGGTCGATGGCGTCGAGCTCTCTCATCAGGTTCGCCACCGACTTGCGCGTGTCGCCGTAGAAGTACTGACGGACCCGTATCCTGAGATTGGAGGCTTTTCCCACGTAGATGACCCGCCCGTAGCGGTCTTTGAAGAGGTAGACGCCGGGTCGGCGGGGGAGATGATCGGTCAGCCCGATCTTGGAGTAGTGCGGGCTGCCCTTCGCCGTGGGTAGCTGGAGGAGGTCGTCGAGGTTGGTGACTCCCAACGAGCCGGCCCGTTCCAAGAGGGCGTGGAATACGTGTGCGGTGGCTCGGGCATCCTCGAGGGCGCGATGATTGGGAGTCACCGGGCTGCGGAAATGTGCTGCCAGGCTGTGGAGCCGCAAGTTGCGAACCTCCTCCCTGACCAGGCGTCGGGCCAGGGCGGCGGTGTCGGCCGACTGGTTGGGCAGACGGCCGTAACCGAGGCGTATCGCCGCCGCGTTGAGAAAAGAAATGTCGAAGCGGAGGTTGTGGCCGACGATCACCGCATCGCCGATGAACTCGAGGAGGGAAGGCAACACGGTCGATATCGGAGGAGCATCGATCACCATCGTCTCAGTGATTCCGGTCAGGATGGTGATCGAGGGCGGGATGGGGAGACCGGGGTCGACCAGTGTCTGGAACGTTCCCATCAGCTCACCGCCCCGATATCTGACCGCGCCGATCTCGGTTATCTCGCACGACGCAGGTGACACGCCGGTGGTCTCCAGGTCGAGCACGCAGAAGTCGACGTCGAACAGTGGGGTGGAGAGATCGTCGAAAGAGGGCTGGAAGGCAAGGACGTCGGGCACCGCACTCCGAGGCTAACTCGAACAAATGTTCGAGTCAATGGGACCCGGGTCGGCGAGGCTCAGTCCCGCTGACGGCGGGCCTCGAAGAGGAGTAGAGCAGCGGCCACCGACACGTTGAGGGAGTCGACTGCACCGGCAGCCTGTGGGATGAGGATGGTCTCCTCGGTGGCTTCGAGGGCACGGGGGGAGAGCCCGGTGTCCTCGGCCCCGAGGGCCAGAGCGACCCCACCACTCAGGTCGGCCTCCCACATGGTCCGGGTGGCTGTCGGAGTTGCTCCGAGCAACCGGATTCCGCCCGAGCCCAGCCATGGCTCGAGGTAGTCCCAGGTGGTGACGACCGAGGGCATCGAGAAGACCGCTCCAGTCGATGCCCGCAAGACGTTCGGGTTGTGCAAGTCGACCGTGTCGCCCACGGCCATCAGGGCGTCCGCTCCAGCCGCGGCGGCAGTGCGGAGCATGGCCCCGAGGTTGCCCGGCTTCTCGATGCCCTCGACCACGAGGAGCAGGGAACGTGGTCCCGGCAGGGTCAGGGCAGACAGGCTGGTGTCGAGCTTGGGGAAGACTCCGATGACCCCCTGTGAGTGCTGTCGATATGAGGCCCGGTCGAGAGCCGCCGGGTCGACGGTGACCGTCGGCCCCGTGGTCTCGATGGGTCGGTCGGGCTCGACGAAGGTGATCTCCGGCGTGAGCCCGGAGCGGAGTGCCCGGGCGTAGAGACGCTCGCCTTCGACGACGAACACACCTTCGGCATCGCGATGACGCCGCTGGCGCAGGCGGACCAGCCACTTGATGCGCTCGTTCGCCCCTGAGGTGATGTCGACAGGCACCGGGGGAGTATCGCACCGGGTTCCGTATCCTCCGCCCATGGATCTGGTCGAACTGGGCAGCTACAACTCGAAGACGGAGGCGAACCTGATCAGGGCCCGGCTGGCCAGCGCGGGAATCGAGGCCATCGTCCAATCCGACGACCTCGGCTCCACCACCCCCATGTTGGGAGGCTTCCGGGGCGTGCTCATATTGGTGCGTGAGGCCGACCGGATCGATGCACTCGAAGTCCTCGAGCGAATGCTTCCCGGGAGCGGCTAACCCCAGGTGTCGTGAAACACCACGTCGTCGGGGGTTTTCTTGGGCCGGTTAAGGCTCCCGGAGGGCCGGTCGGGGGCGGGATGGCCCACCGTGACCACCCCGATGGGGTGAAAGTGCTCCGGTATCCCCAGAAGCGTTGAGAGCTCGGGTAGCGAATGCACGCCGAGGAACCCGGCCCCGAGACCCTCGTCCACGGCAGCGAGGAGCACGGCCATCATGGAAGCTCCGGCATCGACCCACCAGTAGGGGACCGGCCACTCGATGACCTGGCCGTCCGGTCCCAGCTTGTCGGGCTCCGAATAGCGGTCGCGGTAGACCTTCTCACTGACGGAGATGATGAGGTGGGCGGGGGCCGTGGAGATCCATGGGTCGAATCCAGCGCTCACGTAGGCGGACTCGTCGCCGAGCCGGGCGATGTCCTCTCGGACCGCCTCGTCGGTGACCACCACCACCGCCACGGCCTGGCTGTTGCCCGCCGATGGCGCCCGCAGAGCAGCCGCCGCGATCCGATCCAGAGACTCCTTGGCAACGGGCTCCTCGGTGTAGCTGCGTACCATGCGGCGGCGCGCCAGGACATCAGAGAACTCCATGCCTCGATTCTGCCACCACGGAGAGGGGACTGTCCCATCGGGAACCAGGTCCCGAAACCAGGAGTTGACGTATATGGTGGCAGCCGTGGTTGTGACCCCAGGACGACACCACGAGGAGATATCGTGAATACCCGCCCCGCGGATGCTGACCTGCCCAAGGTCGTTTGGACTCGAGGGAAGGGCTGTCACGAGTTGGCCGACGTGCTCGGCGGCAAACGGGCAGACCGGGTCACCGGAGACATCGCCGAGAGCTGCATCGACGAGCGCGCCGACTTCCTGGTGACCAAGAAGCTTCCCACGGGGTTCGACCTGGTCAACGTGGCGGTCCCGGTCGACTTCGAGCCCGATCGAGTGACCAAAGTCGTGGCGACGGTCGCCGGTGGGCCGCACTCCCTTCTCGCCGCCGACACCGCGGTGGCCCTCGCCGCCAGGCTCGGGGTCGATGTCGAAGTGCTCTCCGCCGCCAACGACGAAGGCGAGATCGAGTCCGCCCGGGAGATCCTGGCCAAGGTCGGAGCCCACCTCCCCGCCGTCGAAAGACGGGTCGTGGTGGTGGACGGGATCTCCGAACTGGTGGAAGACCTCGACGAGGGGGCCCTGGTGGTCCTGGGCGCCTCCGGCGGCTCCTGGCTCAATCGGCTGCGCACCGGCCCCGGCGCCCGCCTGCGGCGTACCGCACAGGCGGGCTATGTGATCGTCCGCAGGGCACCCGAACGCGTCTTCCGGTTCATGGGCGAGCCGGTCTACGTCTCACCGCTGAGGCACGCCGACGACACCCTGCGCATCCACACCGAGAACACCCTGGCAGTGGCCGACGCGGGCCGGCTGGTGGGGCTGGTCAGGCGCGAGGGGTTGATCAAGGCGGGAACCAGCCCGGTGGCTTCCGTCATGGAAGAGGCGGTGTCGGTCAGACACGACGAAACCATCGTCCAA
Organism: uncultured Acidimicrobiaceae bacterium; assembly: GCA_964558575.1. GTDB lineage: Bacteria > Actinomycetota > Acidimicrobiia > Spongiisociales > ZC4RG35 > JANQRA01. Next base: position 44,825 of record CAZLEQ010000022.1, read on the forward strand.
GCCCGCAAACTCGAGCCCACCTTCGGCCCCGACCCGATACCAGTCACAGATCACGACGAGCACCTCGTGGGAGGTTTGTCGTTGCCTTCGGGCTGATTTCGACGAGAATTCAAGCCTCATGTCGGCGCGCAGCGTGTTTCGTGGAGTCTTCTGGGTCCTGGTGGCGGTGGTATTCGTCGCCCATGTCGCCGGTGGCTGGACGTTCTCGAACCGGATCATCGATGAGAGCTTCACCCCCACCCCGGGCCCGATCGTGGTCCCGAACGGAGACTACGAGTTGGTCGAAGTCACCTACGACACCCCCCTCGGCGAGATGGATGCCTGGTACCTGCCCGCACCCGGGACCACGTGGGTGATCCACATCCACGGTCTCAACGCCTCACCGGCGGAGCCAGAGGTCCTCTTCGGCCCGCTCCAGGGAGCGGGCTACCAGCAACTCGCCATCGCCTATCGCAATGACCAGAACCAGCCGGCCGACCCCTCCGGCTATCACCAGTACGGCGTGACCGAGTGGGAGGACATAGCCGCAGCGGTCGAATACGCCAGGGACAACGGCGCTTCCGCAGTGATCCTCGCCGGCTACAGCACGGGCGCATCTCACGCCCTGTCTTACGTCTACCGCCACAACTTCGACTATCTGGCAGGAGTGATCACCGACTCGGCGAACATCGACCTCGGCTCGACGATCGACTTCAGAGCCAGTCGGGAGCCACTGCCCGTGCTGCCGATTAACATGCCACCGTCGATGTCTTGGGTGGCCAAGTTCTTCACCTCGCTGAGTATCGACGTCAACTGGAAGTCGATCGACTACATCACCAAGGCGGAGCGATCCCTCCGGGTCCCGGTGCTCGCCATCTACGGAGCCGAGGACGACTCGGTTCCCACCGGGCAGAGTATCGCCCTCGATGAGGCCAACACCGAACGGGTACGGCTGGTGGAGGTGCCCGGGGCTGGTCGTGTCCAGTCCCTCGAGACCGACAACGAGGGTTACCTGACGGCGGTCCTCAGCTTCCTCGACGAAGTCTCCTGATCCCGGGCACGGCAAAAACTGTCCCTGCCTCCTCCTAGGTTGTGCGCTCAGGAGGTCGACATGCTGATCGATTGCGAACAATGTGCGATGCGGGACACCAGTGCGTGCGAC